>JALOKU010000095.1 GCA_025456345.1 Vicinamibacterales bacterium
GGCAGCAGCCTCCTTGCCGATCGCCCCTTCGATCGTTTCGGCGTGGCGTTCTTCTGGCTCTCTTTCAGCGACGAGCTGCGAGGGCCGCTCAACGAGATTCTGGGCGCCGGTTTGCGCACCGAACGCGGCGCGGAGATGTTCTACAACTACGCCGTGAGACCGTGGCTGAGGCTGACGCCGAGCCTGCAGGTGGTGCGACAGGGTCTTCCCGGCCGCACAGCGGTGCTGGGCGCATTCCGGGCCGAGGTTCGTTTCTAAACAGAAGCCCGCATCCTGGTGGACGCGCGCGGACCGCCCGTCGCCGGCGCCTACTTCCCGGCGCACGGCTGGTCTCACCCCCGATCACGTCGGCCAGCAACGTCGCGCCGCGACTCGGCGCCGCGCTTCAGCCCGAAGCCGTGCCTGCCACGTCCGGCCGGGGCACGGTGACGCCCGGGAGGGGCTGCCCGCGGCGGGAGCCGAAGCGATGGCAGTACACCCACGTGAATTCCGCGCCGAACAGGAAGATCTGCGCCGAGTAGTAGACCCAGAGCAGCACGACCACGAGCGACGCCGCCGCGCCGAAGGCCGTCGAGACGCTGGTGCGGCCGACGTAGGCGCCGATGACGACCTTGCCTGCGATGAAGAGCACCGCGGTGAACGCGGCGCCGATCCACACGTCCTTCCACGTGATCCGCGCGCGCGGCATCGTCTTGTAGATCATCGCGAACACGAAGGTTGCGAGCGACACGCTCAGCGCCAGCTCGACCGCGCTCTCGAATGCCGTCCAGCCGCCGAACAGCGGATCCCACCACTTGCTGAGCGCTGCCAGCCCTGCGCTGAACGCGAGCGACACCATGAGCAGGAAGCCGATGCCGAGGATCATGCCGAACGACAGGAGCCGCGCGCGCAGCAGCCGCCACAGGCTCGCGTGCGCGACGCGGACCGGCACGCGCCAGACGCGGTTGAGCGCGTCCTGCAGTTCCGCGAACACCGCCGTCGCGCCGACGAAGAAGACGACGGAGCCGAACAGCGCGGCGACCGACCGTCCCGCGGGCCTGTCGGCGCTCTCGAGCAGCCCCTGCACGGCGAGCGCGCCCTGGACGCCGAGCAAGCCGGCCAGCTGGTCGAAGATCTCGCCGCGCGCCGCCTCCGCGCCGAAGACGGTCCCGGCGACGAACGTCGCGATGAGCAGCACCGGCGCGATCGAGAACATCGTGTAGAAGGCCAGCGCGGCGCCCATGCTCTGCGCGTAGTCGTCAACCCAGTTGACGGCGGCGGCCTTCAACACGCCGCCGATCGCGGCGAGCTTCGACCCCACCGCGCGCCTCACAGCTTGCCGGTGCGGGACAGCAGGACGGCGATCGGGCGCGTGCCCTGGAACCCGGAGAACATGATCGCCATGATCGCGGTGATCGGGACCGCAAGGAACGCGCCGGGGATGCCCCACAGCCGGCTCCAGACCGTGAGGCTCACCAGGATGACGAAGGGGCTGAGGTTGAGCGAGTTGCCCATCAGGTAGGGGTCGAGGAAGGTGCCGATCGCGACCTGCGCGACGGTGAGCGCGGCGAACATCGCGACGACCTCGCCCGGATTCCCGAACTGGACGATCGACATGGCCACGGGGAACAGCACGCCGAGAAAGGACCCGATGTAGGGGACGAAGTTGAGGAACGCGATCAGGATCGCCCAGAAGCCGGCGAACTCGAGGCCCATGACGCGCATGATCGCCCAGCAGATCGCGCCCAGCAGGACGCTGATGAGCGTCTTCAGTGCGAGGTAGGAGCCGATGCGCGCGTTGATGTCGCGCACGATCCCGGCGATGCGCGCGACACCGGCCGCGTCGCTCGAGAGGCCGGCGAGCTTCTTCGCGAACGTGGCCTGCTCGAACAGCAGGAACCCGGCGTAGAGCACGACGACGACCACGCTGACGATGATCGACGACACCGACGCGACCATCGATGCAATCAGTTGCTGGATGTTGATCTGCGTGAGGGCGTGCTGGCGCAGCGTCTCCCACGTCGGCTCGGTCTCGATGCGCAGCATGACGGCGCCCCGCTGGATCGCGTCGAGCAGCGCCTGCTGGTACTGCGGCGCGAGCGCCACCACGTCCTGCTGGTAGGCGAGAAACAGGTATCCCAGCCCGAAGAGGGCGAGCCCGATCACCACCACCGCGAGCGCCTGACGCGCGGCGCGTGGCAGCGCCGGGCCGACGAAGGGGACCGCCTCCAGCAGACGGGTCAGCCCCATGATGACGTAGACGACGAGGATGCTGAAGACGACCGGGACGAACACGTCCTGCCCGATGTAGAGCACCCAGCCGATGACGAGGGCGAGGACCGCGCCCTGGACGAGCGTCTGCAGGCGATTGGGCATGTCTCAGTCTACCGCGTTCTCCGGCACGGCCCCGGCATCAGGGACGCGCGTTCACCAGGGCACGGCTCATCGACGCGTGAGGCCTGGCAGCTGCGCCAGTTCCTCCAGGTAGACAATGGCGGTCTCGATGCCGCGCTGGAACATCTCCAGGCTGTAGCGCTCGTTGGGCGAGTGCAGGCCGTCGTCGTCCAGGCCGAATCCCATCAGCACGACCGGGATGCCCAGCAGGCTCGCGATGTCGGCCACCACGGGGATGCTGCCGCCGCCGCGGGTGAACACCGGCTCGGCCCCCCACCCGGCCGCATAGGCGCGGGCGGCCGCCTGCATGGCCGGACTGTCGAAGGTGAACAGCGCCGGCATGCCGGTGGTGATCAGGCGCACCTCGACGGTCACGGTGGGCGGAGCCAGCGACTCGATGTGCGCCTTGAGCAGTTCGTAAATCCTGTGCGGGTCCTGGTTGCCCACCAGCCGGCAACTGATCTTGGCGCCAGCCTTGGCCGGCACGATGGTCTTGGGGCCCGGGCCCGACCAGCCGCTCCACAGGCCGTTCACGTCCAGGGTGGGCCGGGCGGCGATGCGCTCCCGGATGTTGTAGGCGGCGTCGCCCCACACGGCCGGCACGCCAGTGGACTGCTTGTACTGCGCCTCGCTCAGGTCGGTCTTCGCGATCATCTCGCGCTCGGCTGCGGTCAGCGGCGCCACGTCGTCGTAGAAACCGGGCACGGCGATGGTGTTGTCGGCGTTGAACAGTCTGGCCAGGATCTGCGCAAGGGCCAGCGCCGGGTTGTGCACCGCGCCGCCCCACAGCCCGCTGTGCAGGTCTTCGCGCGGGCCGCGCACCTCGACCTCGATGTAGGTCATGCCGCGCAGGCTGTGCATGATGGCCGGCTCATCGATGGTGCGCATGGACGAGTCGCTGACCACGGCCACATCGGCGCGCAGCATCTCCAGATGCGCCTTGATGAAGGGGGTCAGGTTGGGCGACGACACCTCCTCTTCCCCTTCCAGCAGCAGCTTGATGTTGACCGGCGCCGCGCCGGCGGTCTTGAGGTAGGACTCCAGCGCCTTGACGTGAACGAACAGCTGCCCCTTGTCGTCGGTGGCGCCGCGGGCGTAGATCTTGCCATCGCGCACCACCGGCTCGAAGGGGTCGCTGTCCCAGCCGTCTTCGAGCGCGGCTGGCACCACGTCGTAGTGGCCGTAGACCAGCACCGTGGGCCTCGCCGGCCCTGCGCCCAGCCATTCGGCGTAGACCACCGGATGGCCGGCCGTCTCCATGACCTCGACCCTGTCCACACCCAGGCCAGCCACGTGAGCGGCCAGCCAGTCGGCCATGCGCCGCACGTCGCCGGCGTGGGCCGGGTCGCCGCTGAGGCTGGGGATGCGCAGCATCTCGATCAGCTCGTGGAGGAACTTCTCGCCGTTCTTGCGCGAATACGCGCGCGCGGCGCCGCTGGATGGTGTTGTCATCTGCTCATCTCCTTTGCGGACCATTTCCTCTGCCGGCTGTTGCCGCGCCGTGAGGGTGATGAGGGGCCCGGCGTCAGCCGCGTACAGGGCACGCGTCCGCCGGGGCCGTCAGGCCTAGCCAGGACCGAGCGGGATCCCGAGCAGGAACCAGGCCACCAGCAGGAGCGTCCACGCCCCGAACACCACGGCCGTGAACGGCAGCATCAGGGAGACGATGGTGCCGACGCCGGCCTTCTTGTCGTACTTCTGGGCGAACACCACGATCATCGGGAAGTAGGGCATCATCGGCGTCAGCGGATTCACGGGCGCGTCGCCGACGCGATAGGCCGCGAGTACCAGCTCGGGCCCCACCCCCAGTTGCATGAACAGCGGGACGAAGATCGGCGCGAAGATCGCCCACTTGGGGATGCTGCCGGTCAGGATGATGTCGAGCAGGAAGATCACGACCACGAACCCCACGAGCAGGGCGAGGGTGGGGAAGTTCGCGCTCTTGAGCCAGTCGGCCATGTTCACGGCGGTGATCGTGGCCATGTTGGAGTAGTTGAAGTAGGCGATGAACTGGCTCATCACCAGGAACAGGAAGAGGAGGCCGGCGAGGCCGGCGAACGTCTTCACGATGGCGTTGATGGCGGCGACCAGGCTGGTCATCGTCCGGGCGCCGATGCCGTAGGCGGCGCCGGAGACGAGGAAGGCCAGCATGATGAGGACAATCAGGCTGTCCATGAGCGGCGAGTTCCCGATGAGCGCTCCCGTCTCCGCGTGGCGAAGGGGAGCACCCGAGGGCAGCGTGAGCAGCGCCACCACGGCCAGCAGAGCCACGGTGGACCAGAACGCGTAGCGCAGGCCCCTCTGCTCGGCCGCTGACAGGCTGACACGCTTGCCGGGCCCCGCCTCCAGTTCGCCGTGGTACCGCCCGAGCCGCGGCTCGACGACCTTCTCCGACACCAGCGTGACCGCGAAGGCGAGCACGAAGGTCGACACCACCGAGAAGTAGAAGTTCGCCGTGATGTCGATGGACTTCGTGGGATCCAGGAGGTGAATCGCGTCGTTGGTAATCTCGGTCAGGATCCCGTCGAGCGGGGCGATCAGAATGTTCGCGGTGAACACGGCGGCGACGCCCGCGTAGGCCGCGGCCAGGCCCGCGAGCGGGTGACGCCCGAGGGCGAGAAAGGCGGCGGCGCCAAGGGGGATGAGGACCAGGTAGCCGGCGTCGGTGGCGATGCTCGACATCGCCCCGGCGAAGACGAGGATGAAGGTGATGGCCCGGCTCGGCGCGACCATGACCATCTTGTGGATCAGGGCCTTCATCAGGCCGGCCTCTTCCGCCAGCCCCACCCCGATCATCGCCACGAGGATGATCCCCACCGGGCCGAAGCCCATGAAGTTCCTGATCATCGAGGTCAGGATGAATCGGATGCCGTCGCCCGTGAGCAGGCTCCGTACCGCCACCGTGGTCGGCTCGAGCTTGTGCGTCTGCAGGTTGAGCGCGTCGTAGGTGACGCTGACGCCGAGCACGTAGAGGACGTGCGACATCACCATCACGAGCCCGGTGAGAGCCAGGAAGATCACCACCGGGTGAGGGACCTTGTTGCCCACCCGCTCGATGATGTCGAGCAGTTTCTGCATGACGCCCGGGCCGGAGGCCTTTGTCTTCGCGTTCATGAGCGTGAATCCCTTCCCGCTTCACGGCTGCACCCGAGCGAGCCGGACCGGGCCGATGGCACGACGGTATTGGCGAAAGCCGCGACGAATGGTAGCACGACTGGGATCGGGCTCTTCGCCTGCGCCTCCCGACCCTCGTGCCTAGCGGGCGGCCGCCCTGGCGGTGAGGGCCCGCTGCTCGTCGCCCCGATGCATGTCGAGCTCGTCAGCCTCGATCGCCCACTTCACCGCCGACTTCAGGGCGGCCAGGAACTGGCGCTCCTGTGTCATGACGTCCTCGCCGCACGTCCGCGAGGTGGCGGACACGGGCCCGATCGTGATGCGGCCGGGCTCCGCCGTGTAGGGCGCACGGAAGTCGTTGCAGCCGGAGTTGCCGGAGACCGTGCCGTCCGCGAACGCGAAGGCGATGCGCGTGCCCGTCAGGAGGCTGATCACGGCCTGCCGGTTGTTGTTGAAGAAACTGGTCTGCCAGGTGACGCCTTCCAGCCTCGGGGCGGGCTCTTTCTCGAACGAGAGGGTGGCGCCCCCTTCCGACGTCAGGCTCAGCCGATCACCCTTGATCGAGTAGCGGAGGGTCCCGGCGAACGCGGACTTGAAAGCATTCTCACTCGACATGCCCGGTTCAGGGCACGCCATCATGGACCCCGCGAGGGGGCCGAGCATCAGGCGGTCGCCGTCGAGGGTGTAGCTGCCCATGAGGTTGTTGCAGCCGGAGGAACCCGTGACCCTCCCGCGCTCGAAGCGCGCGCGGATCGGGCGCGGCAGAGCGGCGAGGGCCGCCGCGTCCTTGCCCGGCATGCCGGTGAGCCGCCAGCCGGGTCCCTCGAGAGCGGCCGCGGGGGCCGCGGGCTTGGCCCCGGGGATCCGGCAGCAGCCGGCGAGGAACCGGCCGTCCGGCAGGGAGACGCGCGCGCTCACGGGGTGCTTCGTGTCGGACATGCCGTCGCTGCACTCGCCCTCGCGCAGGAACACCACGAGGTCGCGGCCCGCCGCGGGCGTCCCCCGCCAGAGCCATTCGCGGAGCGGTTCGTTGCGGACGGCCGAGCCGCGGTAGGTGACCCCATCTTCGCCCGGGAACGAAAGCCTGGCCGATCCAGGCGTCGTGAGATCGACGCCCCACGAGGGCTCGTTGCCGAAGCAGATAAGGGGCCGCTCCTGGGCCGCAGCCGGAGGCACCGCGGCGAGGACGCCAAGGACCACGAGCACGAATCGCCACATAAGTCTCCTCCTTCGGATCGGCCGGGAGCCCGGCACGCTCAAGGCAAACCGTCGATATAGGTGTCGCGAAGGCAATCCACAGACCGGGCCGCCGGCCGTTCAGCCGGTCAGTCCCGGCGAGCGCCCCGGATCCAGGTCCGCACCAGGGCGAACAGGAAGCCTCCGGTGAGCATTCCCAGCACGTAGATCAGGACGAGCAGCACGGACACCGGCAGCGTGAAGCTGGCGGAGAGGAGCGAAACGGTGACCATCTGGAGATTCTGAAGCTTGAACAGCAGGACCAACGCCGTCAACGCCACGATCAGTGCGATGTACACGTACCTCACAGCACCCTCCTGTAGTGATGGCTGCTTCCGCCGCCGCTCCACCGCAGACCCGCCGCACGGGTCCACGCTTCCGCCCGGCAGGCCCGCTCAGCGGGCGCGATAGATCGTCTTGCCTTCTTTGATCGTCTCGACGACCTTGATGTCCATGATCTTCATGGGATCCACGGTCAGCGGGTTCTGATCGAGGATCACGAAGTCCGCCAGCTTTCCGGGCTCGAGCGAGCCTTTGGTCCGTTCCTCGAAGTACTGATAGGCCGCGTTGATCGTGGTGGACTTGATCGCGTCCATCGCCGATACGCGCTGTTCAGGGCCAAGGGCCTGGCCGCTGCGCGTGACCCGGTTGACCTGGCTGAAGAGGATCATGATGGAGCTGGGCAAGGCGACGGGGGCGTCGTGGTGCTGGGTGAACGGCATCCCCCTCTTCAACGCCGACGCGGCGGGCGAGATGCGCGATGCACGCTCGGGGCCCAGTACCGAATCACGATGCCAGTCGCCCCAGTAGTAGGTGTGCATGCCGAAAAACGAGGGGATGATCCCGAGTTCCTTCATCGCATCGAGTTGATCCTCGCGGACTGTCTGCGCGTGGATCATCACCGGCCGCCGGTCGCCGGGGCCGTACTTTGCGGTCGCGAGACGCACGGCGCGGATGAACTGGTCTGCCGCCGCATCGCCGTTGCAGTGGGCATGGATTTGCCAGCCGTTCTTGAACGCCTCGTCGACGAACGCATTCGCCTGCTCGTCGGTCATCGCGGGAAACCCCACGTAGTCCTTGCCCTGACCGGCGGGGGGCACCAGATATGGCCTGGTGAGCCACGCGGTCTTGCCCTGGGGAGAGCCGTCCAGCGTGACCTTGGCCCCACCGATGCGGAAACGTCCGGTGTAGCTTTTAGACAGGAACGGCCCGCTGATCGCCGACGCGGCCCCCTGGATGTCGGGATACGCGACGACGTCCATCTTGAGCTTGCCTTGGCCGGCAAGCTCGGCTTCCGTGGCGACCGCTTCTTCAGTGGCGCGCCCTTCCTGGGCGGTGGTGAAGCCGAACTCGGCATAGCGATCGATGCCGGCCAGCAGGAGCGCCTTGTTGTCGTCGCTGCCGAGCCTGCCGAGCTTGCTGAACAGTTGCGGAAACCATGCCATGCCGCCGATGAGGCCGTCCGGCTCACGGCTGCCGGCCCGACGGCGGATCGTTCCACCCGGCGGGTCGACGGTCTTCGCCGAGTACCCGACGGCCTCGAGGCCCTTGCTGTTCAGCGCGGCGAGGTGGCCGGACTGGTGCACGACGAGCACCGGCACGTCCTTCGACACCGCATCGAGATCGTCGCGCGTGGGGTGACGCTGCTCCCGCAATTGCGAGTCGTCGTAGCCCATGCCGATGATCCAGCCCGTCCTGGCCGCGGCGGCCGGCGACTTCCCGGCCCAGGCGCGAAGCGCGGTCTGCAGGGAGGCGATGTCGGTGACCTGGCCGTCGGGCGGCGCCAGCAGGTTCGCGGCGACGGCCTGCACGCCGACGTTGAAAACATGGCCGTGCGCGTCGATGAATCCGGGGAGCATCGTCTTGCCGCCCAGATCCACCACCTGGGTCGCATCGCCCTTGAACTTCAGAATCCCGGCCTCATCGCCGACGGCGAGTATCTTGCCGTCCTTCACCGCGATCCCGCCTGCCGTCGGCTGGGCATCGTTGACGGTGATGATGGTGCCGCCGGTGTAGATCGTCGCGGCAACCTCCTTGGGGACGCTGGTGGTGCAGCCGATCGCGAGACCCATCGCCGGCGCGAGGGCCAGTGCCGCAATGAGGATGGTGACGGGCGCGACTCGAAACGGCCCCAGGCGCGACGGAATGTTCTGCATTCCACCAGTCTATGTGGCCCCGGGCCCGCCAGGCAAGAACCCGCCGACGATCACCGCGCTCGATTGCGGCAGGCCGTCGGCGGTCTCGGCGACCCGGTCGTCATCTTCATCGCTTCCCTGTTCGTGGTGAGCGCGGGCTTCGAGACCACCGGCGTCACCGCGTGGGCCGGCCAGCTACACGTTCTCGGACTACGTGAAGTTCGGGCTGCCGATCATGATCTGGTACTTCCTCGTGGCCGTCTTCTGCGTGCCTCTCTTCTGGCGCTTCTGAGCGCGGCGTCGGGTTTCAGCTGTCGGCCAGGCCCCTCCCTGTCACAGGTTCCGCGTCGCGAGCACCTCGCGGGCCGGCGTGCGATCTCCGGTGCAACTGATGCGCCTCGGCGCGTGGAGGAAGCGCAGGGCGTAGCCCAGCCTGCGGTAGAGCGCCACGACGCGCGGCGTGGCCTGGTTCGACAACACCACCGGCCCCTTGTGCCGGGCCAGCCACTCGGCTGCGCGAACCTGGTCGTCCCACGAGAAGCCCCCGCGCGCGTACTGGGTGAAGGGCACGTCGTAGGGCGGGTCCGCGTAGATGAAGTCCCCTCGTTTCAGGGGAAGCGCTTCGAAGTCGAGGCTCGAGAACTCCCAGCGCGAGAACACCGGGCGACAGGCGGAGAAGTCGCGGACATATGCGATGCGGGCGTAGCGGCCGAACGGCACGTTGAACTCGCCGCGGCTGTTGAAGCGGCACAGGCCGTTGAAACCCGTGCGGTTCAGGTAGTAGAAGAGCGACGCGGCCTCGGCGGTGTGCCCGCGCCCGGCCGCGAGGAGCGCATTGAAGCTCCGCCGGTTCGCGTAGTACGCCTCCGGCGCGTTCTCCATCGGCAGGCTGATCACGAGGCCGCGCCCGAGATGCCGGTAGAAGCCGACCAGATGGGGATTGACGTCGTTGAGCAGCGCCCGCCGCGGCATCAGGCCGAGGGCCACTGCCAGGCCACCGCAGAAGGGCTCCACGAGGCGGCGGTGCTCGTGACCGTTCCAGAGGCGGCGCACGTGGGGCACGAGCCAGCGCTTCCCCCCGGCCCATTTGAGCGGCGGGCGCAGGAGGTGCGGCGCGGCTGACGCGGCGGCTGCCATCGCCGCCAGTATACGTGCGGCGCCGGCCCGGCCAGGCCGCGCTGATGTAGAATCAAGCACTCAACCCACGAACTATGGCGCCATGCGCGCGAGGAGCGAGCGATGAGCATTCCGATCCGGGCCGGAGTTCTGCTGGGCGTGCTGTGCGTTGTCTGGACCTTCGTGATGGGGTTCTCCGGGTGGTACAGGGACCCGGTGATGCTGAACCTCTTCTTCCTGGTGATTCTGCTCGAGATCGGCATCGTGATCTGGGCGCTGCGCAAGACGGCCCCGAGCGCCACGTGGGGCGGCCAGATCGTGAATGGTCTCGTGCTCTCGCTGGTGGCCAGCGTGATCATCTTCGCCGGGTCGCTGTTGTTCACGACGGTCGTGTTTCCGACGTACTTCGCCGACATCCAGGCGGCCCAGACGGAGATGCTGAAGGCCCAGGGCCTGTCCGAGGCGGACATCAAGATACAGGTGGCCGCTGCCGCCGCGATGCAGACGCCGCTCGTCAATGCGCTCACCGGCGTCTTCGGCACCGTCGTCACAGGCGTCTTCGTGGCGGCGATCGCGGGCGCCTTCCTCAGAAAGAAGTAGGCGTCAGCGTGCTGGCTCGGGCGGTCGGGCACAGGTGGACGGCCCCCGAGGCCCGCAGCCCCTGGCCTGACTAGCGCCTAGCGCCTAGCCCCCTATCCGCGCCGGAGCCGGCCGGCGGCCGTTTGGCGGAGGCGGGTAGCCCCTGCTAGAATGGGGTGTTACGCCGGTGTAGCTCAGCTGGTTAGAGCACGCGGCTCATATCCGCGTTGTCCGGGGTTCAAGTCCCTGCACCGGCACCACGTTCCGGAGGGGTCGTGCGTTGACGCGCCCGACCCCTCTTCTCTTTCCGGCACGTTGCCTGTATCCATGGCGTCACTGCAGGACCGCGTTAGGCTCGCGATCGAGCGCGATGCGCTGATTCCACCCGGCTCGCGGGTGGTCGCCGCCGTGTCGGGCGGGTCCGACTCGGTCGCCTTGCTGCGCCTCCTGCACCAGCTCAGCGGCGACTGCCGGTTCACCCTGGCCGGCATCGCGCACCTGAACCACGGTCTGCGCGGCGACGAGAGCGACGCGGACGAGGCGTTCTGCCGCGAACTGGCGGCCGGACTCGGGGTTGCCATCGAAGTGGCCCACCGCGACGTGGCGCAGCTGGCGCGCGACGAGCACGTGTCGATCGAAGTCGCGGCCCGCAGGGCCCGCTACGACTTTTTCGCCGACGCCGCCCGCCGGCTGCAGATCGATCGCATCGCCACCGGGCACACCCGCGACGACCAGGCCGAGACGTTCCTGCTTCGCGTGCTCCGAGGCGCCGGCGCGACCGGCCTTGCCGGCATCCGGCCACGCCGCGGACCCATCGTCCGGCCGCTTCTGGACATCCGGAGGGACGACCTGCTGGCGTTCCTGGCTGGCCTCGGCCAGGACTTCCGCACCGATTCGAGCAACCGGGACGTTCGCATCCCGCGGAACTGGGTTCGGCATCGCCTCGTGCCGCTGCTCGCCGAGCACCTCAACGCCGACGTCGTCGAGGTGCTCGCAAGAGAGGCCACGGTCCTCAGGGATGAAGCCCTCCTGCTGGACCGGCTGGCGAACGAGGCCGCGGCCCGGCTCGAAACCGCGCTTCCCGAGCGGGGGGTCCGCCTGGCCGCGGGGGCGCTTGCCGATCTGCCCGTCGCCCTCGCCCGGCGGGTTGTCCGCCAGGCCCTGGCGAGGACGGAAGACGCCCATTTCCACGGTTTCGACCATGTCGAGCAGGTTCTGGCCCTTGCCAGGCCGGTGGGAGACCGCAGTGCCGCCGACCTTCCCGGGGTCCGCGTGGAACGAATTGGCGCCGGAGTTGTCTTATATAAGAGGGGGCCTCGTTTCCGCCCGGCGGCCGAGGCGTTCCGCCATCAGCTTCCTGTCCCGGGCCGGGTGACCGTGCCCGAGTGCGGATGCCGGATCGAGGCGAGGACAAGGAAGCGGAAGACCGGCCAATCGGTTTCCGCTCAAGCACTTGGCGTTGATCGCGACTCGGCCGTGATCGACGCCGGAGCGGCGGCGGGAGGCTTGGCTGTCCGGTCCAGGCGGCCGGGAGACTCCATCCGGCCGCTCGGCCTGATGGGGCGGAAGAAGCTCCAGGACGTGCTGGTGGACAGGAAGGTGCCCCGGGGCGATCGCGACCGGGTGCCGCTCGTGGTCGATGCCGACGACCGGATCCTCTGGATCGGCGGACATGTCGTCGCCGAGGACGCCTGCGTGACCGGTCGCACGCGGAGCGTGGTAGTCTTGAAGCTCATTCGGAACGGAGAAGAGGGAGACGAGGCGTGAATTCCACCCTCAGAGGCCTGATGTTCTGGCTGGTCCTGGCCATTGTCGCGGTCGTCGTCTGGAACTTCCAGACGGCGTTTGCGCCGCGCGATCGGGCGGTCAGCTTCAGCGAGTTCATGTCGTGGGTCGACTCGGGCCAGGTGGCCGAAGTCACCATCGCCGGAAACGAAGTCACGGGGACCACCAAGGCGAACGAGACGTTCCGGACCTACGCGCCGGCCCAGTACGACGGCCTGGCCAACAAGCTGGTCGAGCGCAGCGTCGTCATCAGCGCGAAAGACGCCGCGGTCAGCCCGTGGGCGTCGATTCTCTACTCGTGGGCGCCGGCGCTGCTGATGATCGGGTTCTGGATCTTCTTCATGCGCCAGATGCAGAGCGGCGGCAACAAGACCTTCAAGGACGTGGCCGGCGTCGACGAAGCCAAGGAAGAGCTGCAGGAGATCATCGAGTTCCTGAAGGAGCCCCAGCGGTTCCAGAAGCTCGGCGGCCACATTCCGAAGGGCGTGCTGCTGATGGGCTCCCCGGGCACCGGCAAGACGCTGCTGGCGCGCGCGGTGGCCGGCGAGGCGAACGTCCCGTTCTTCTCGATCAGCGGCTCCGACTTCGTCGAGATGTTCGTGGGCGTGGGCGCGTCGCGCGTGCGCGACCTGTTCGAGCAGGGCAAGAAGAACGCGCCCTGCATCATCTTCATCGACGAGATCGACGCCGTCGGCCGCCACCGCGGCGCGGGCCTCGGCGGGGGCCACGACGAACGCGAGCAGACGCTGAACCAGCTCCTGGTCGAGATGGACGGCTTCGAGTCGAATGAAGGCGTCATCCTGATGGCCGCGACGAACCGGCCCGACGTGCTCGACCCGGCGCTGCTGCGCCCCGGGCGCTTCGACCGCCGCGTTGTCGTGAACAGGCCCGACGTGCGCGGCCGCGAGGGCATCCTCGTCGTGCACACGCGCAAGATCCCGCTCGCCGACGATGTGGATCCGAGCGTGCTGGCCCGGGGCACGGCGGGCTTTTCCGGCGCGGACCTGGCCAACCTGGTGAACGAGGCGGCGCTGAACGCCGCGCGCTACAACCAGAAGTCCGTGCGGATGTCCGACTTCGAGTTCGCGAAGGACAAGGTCCTGATGGGCTCCGAGCGGCGCTCGCTGGTGATCAGCGAGGCCGAGAAGCGGGTCACCGCGATCCACGAGGCCGGCCACGCGCTGCTCACGGTGGTGCTCCCGAACGCCGATCCCGTGCACAAGGTGACGATCATCCCGCGCGGCATGGCGATGGGCCTGACGCAGCAGCTGCCCGTCGACGAGAAGCACAACTACTCGCGCGAGTACCTGGCCGACCAGATCGCGATTCTCCTCGGCGGCCGGATCGCCGAGGAGGTGTGCCTGGGAGGCATCACCACCGGCGCCGGCAACGACCTCGAACGCGCCACGGAGCTCGCCCGCCGGATGGTCTGCGAGTGGGGCATGAGCGAAGAGATGGGCCCCCTCACCTTCGGCAAGAAGGAGGAGCAGATCTTCCTCGGCCGCGAGATCGCGCAGCATCAGGACTACAGCGAGGACACGGCGGTCAAGATCGACGGCGAGGTCCGGCGCATCGTCCAGGAGAACTACACGCGGGCGCAGGACCAGCTGACCCGGCACAAGGACGCCCTGCTGAAGATTGCCGACGAACTGCTCACCCGCGAGGTGCTCGACGGGGCGCAGGTGAAGTCGATCGTCCAGGGAGACGCGCTCGAAGCCGCGCCGCCCAAGCCAGGGGCCACAGCGGTTGTGCCGGACGCGGCCCCGTCTCCCGCCGTCGCTGACGGCGAGCGGCCGGCCGGCGTCGTGCCGCCGCCGCTGCCCGATCCGCTCCCGCAGCAGCGATAGTCGAAAGACGGGGACACCTTCCATTTCGGCGTGATACAACTGCCGAAATGGAAGGCCTCCCCATGTCCGCCGCCCGCCCGCACTTCACCGTCCCCCTCGCGCACGGACACCGCCTCGAGCTGGGTTCGCGCACGCTCGTGATGGGCATCCTGAACGTCACCCCCGACTCCTTCGCGGGCGGCGTGACGGACCCGGTTCGCGCGGCGGACCTGGCGCTGCGCATGGAAGCCGACGGGGCCGACATCATCGACATCGGAGGCGAGTCGACCCGGCCCGGCGCCGACCCCGTGCCGGAAGCGGATGAACTGGCCCGGGTCATCCCCGTGATCGAGCGGCTTCGGGGCCGGCTGCATGTCCCGGTCTCCGTCGACACCTACAAGGCCGCCGTCGCGGGGGCCGCCGTCGCCGCAGGCGCCTCTATCGTGAACGACATCAGCGGTTTAGGGTATGATCCAAACCTCGGTGATGTCGTCGCCCGTGCTGGTGCGGGCCTCGTGCTGATGCATACCCGCGGGCGATCGCGGGACATGTACCGCGAGGCGGGCTACAACGACGTCCTCGCGGAAGTGTCGGCGGAGTTGCAGCAGGCCCTCGATCGCGCAGAGGCCGCGGGCGTGCCGCGCAGCCAGGTCGTCCTCGACCCCGGGATCGGCTTTGCCAAGCGGGCAGACGAGAGCCGCGCGGTGCTGGCGAGCCTCGCGGTCATCGCGCAGCTGGGCCGGCCGCTGCTGGTCGGCCCGTCGAGGAAGTCGTTCCTGGTGGACGGGCAGGCGCCCCTGCCGCCGGCCGAGCGCGACTGGGGCACCGCGGCGGCGGTGACCGTTTCGGTGCTGGGCGGGGCGCACATCGTGCGCGTGCACAACGTCGCCGCGATGGTGCAGGTGGCGCGCGTCGCCGACGCGCTGCGCGCGGCGGCGCGCGCGTAACAGGGCGGCAGGCAGGTCGGACAAACCCAGGCAGGCGTGGTGGACTCACTCATTCTGATGCTCCAGCGGGCCCAGGTGGGATGGCGGGATGTCGTCGACATCCTCATCGCCGCCGTCGCGATCTATGAGCTCATCAAGCTCATGCGCGGCACCCGTGCGGTCCAGATGGGCATCGGCGTCGGGCTGATCGCCGCCGTGTTCTACCTGTCCCAGTGGTGGCACCTCGACACGGTCAACTGGCTCATCCGCAACATCGCCGGCTACGTCGTCTTCGCGGCCATTGTCGTCTTCCAGTCGGAGATCCGCCGGACGCTCGCCCATCTCGGACGGGCCCGCTTCTTCCGGTACCTCACGCGGACCGAGTCGAACGACGAGATCGTCGAGGAGATCGTGGCGGCCGCGACGATGCTGGCCAGCGCGCGGACCGGCGCCATCATCGCCGTCGAGCGCGACATCGGCCTGCGCAACTACATCGAGGGCGGCGTGTCGCTGGACGCGACGCTGACGTCGGACCTGCTGCTGAGCGTGTTCCAGCCGAAATCGCCGCTCCATGACGGCGCCGTGATCGTGCAGGGGGATCGAGTGGCCGCGGCCGCCTGCTTCCTCCCGCTGTCGGTCAACCCGGCGATCAGCAAGGACTTCGGCACGCGGCACAGGGCCGCCATCGGACTCACCGAGGACGTCGACGCGGCCGCGATCGTCGTCTCCGAGGAGACCGGCCGCATTTCGCTCGCGCTCGACGGACACGTCGAGGTCGGCCTCGACGCCGACCGCCTCCGGGCGAGGCTGCGTACGCTTGTGCCGCTCAGGAAGGCCGCGTCGGAGCGCGGCAACGCAGGATCGATGGACTGATGGCCTACAACCCCTTCCGCAATCTCGGGCTCAAGGCCGTGGCCGTCGGCATCGCGACGCTGCTCTGGGCCGCTGTGGGGGGCGAGAAGATCGTCGAACGCAGCCTGCGCGTGCCGCTCGAGTTGCAGAACCGGCCGGCGGGACTCGAGCCGGTCGGAGAGGCACCCAGCCTGATCGACGTGCGCGTGCGCGGCACGTCGACGGCCCTGGGCCGGCTCGCGCCTGGCGACGTGGTGGCGGTCCTGGATGTCGCCACGGCGAAACGGGATCGCAACCTGTTTCACCTCGGCCCCGGCAACGTCCGCGCGCCGTTCGGTGTCGAGGTGAGCTACGTGGGTTCGGCCACGGTTCCCCTGGTCTTCGAGCGGCTCGTGATCAAGAAAGTGCCCGTTATCGCGCCGGTTGAGGGTGAGCCCGCGCCGGGTTACGAATGCCGGCGCGTGACGGTCGAGCCGGCTGACGTGGAGGTCGAGGGGCCGGAAAGCGCCATCCGCGACCTCCAGCAGGCGACGACCGAGCCGATCACGCTGAAGGCGTCGGCCGTGCGGCTCCGGGAGACGGTCGCGATTGGAATCCTCAACAGTTCGGTCCGACTTCGCGTACCGCAGAACGCCATTGTGACCGTCGACATCCAGCCGATCCCGACCGAGCGCACGCTCGGCGCGGTCCCCGTGCGGATGCAGGAACTCCGGGCCGGCCAGCAGGCCCGGTCGGCTCCCCCGAACGTCTCCGTCACCGTGCGCGGTGAGGACGAGATACTGAAGCAGCTGAGTGTGGGCGCCGTCGAGGCGTCGGTCGACCTGACGGGCCTCGGCGCCGGCCGCTATACCCTCCCGGTGCGCGTCGCCTCATCGCCGCTGTTCGGGGTGGTCCGCGTCGACCCCCCGCAGGTACAGATCACCATCCGATGAGCACAAGACTATTCGGGACAGATGGCGTCCGCGGCCGGGCCGGCGCGCCGCCCCTGGACACGCGAACCGTACGCCGGCTCGGCATGGCGCTCGTGAAGGCACTGCCGCCGAACGGGGGCGGGCTTCGGCTGCTGGTGGGACGCGACACGCGCGAGTCCGGAGAGCAGATCGAACGTGATCTCGCCGTCGGAGCGGTGGCGGCCGGCGCCACCGTCGTCAGCGCGGGCGTCATCCCGACGCCGGCCGTCGCGCACCTGACGCGCAGCGAGGGGTTCGCCGCGGGCCTGGTGATTTCGGCGTCGCACAACCCGTTTCACGACAACGGCATCAAGGTGTTCTCCGGGGGCGGCGAGAAGTTCACCGAGGCACTCGAAGCCGAGGTCGAAGCCGTCATGGCGGACACGTCGTGGCAGGAGCCCGACGGCCTCGCGCCGCCCGTGCCGTTCATCGACGAAGACGGCGCCTATCTCGCCCACGCGCGTCGGGCCCTCGACGGGCAGTTCCCCGGCCATGCCCGCCGAATCGCGATCGACTGCGCCAACGGGGCGACGTACAAGGTGGCGCCGGAGCTGCTCCGGGGCCTGGGGTTCGAGGTGACGGCGATCGGGTGCGAGCCCGACGGCCGGAACATCAATCTCGAATGCGGGTCGACTCATCCCGGGCGCCTGGCGCAGCTGGTGGTTGACGAAGCCTGCGACCTGGGGGTGGCCTTCGACGGGGACGGCGACCGCGCGATACTGGTCGACGCCGGCGGGCGGCTGGTCGACGGCGACGCGGTCATGCTGCTGTGCGCCAAGCGGATGCAGGCCGCGGGCCGGCTCCGCGGAAACGCCGTCGTTGCCACGGTGATGAGCAACATCGGCCTGGAAATCGCCCTCCGGGATCTCGGCATCGGGCTGGTGCGCTGCCCGGTCGGCGACAAGTACGTCATGGAAGAGCTGCTGCGCGACAACCTGTCGCTTGGCGGCGAACAGTCGGGCCACGTCATCTTTCCCGACTTCCTCTACACGGGCGACGGCGTCGTCACGGCGCTCAACGTGCTGAGGGTCATGGCCGAAACGGGCCGGACGCTCGCCGATCTCGCCGGCGAGCTGAAGACGTTTCCGCAGGTGCTGCTGAACCTGCGGGTGCGCGAGCGGCGCGACTGGATGACGATTCCCGAGGCGGCGCAGGCCATCGCGGACGTCGAGGCGAGACTTGGAGGGCGGGGCCGGCTGCTCGTGCGGTACTCGGGTACCGAGCCGCTCCTGCGCGTGATGATCGAAGGGGAGCGCCAGGCCGAGATCAACGCCTGGGCGGCCCACATCGTCGATGCGGTCCGGGCCGCGATCGGCGAATGACAGGAGTGACCCATGGCTGATATCGAAGGCGTCAAGGAAACGAAGCACTACTTCACCGAGGTCCCGGCATCCCACGAGGGCTTCCATCTGAAGGGCGCGCACCAGCTCGACTGGGGCATGCGCAACCGGCTCTCGAAGGTCTTCCGGCCGTCGACCGGGCGCACGGTGATGCTCGCGATCGATCACGGCTACTTCCTGGGCCCGACAACGGGGCTGGAGCGCATCGATCTCACCATCGTGCCGCTGCTCCAGTACGCCGACGCCCTGATGTGCACGCGCGGCATCCTGCGGTCGAGCATTCCGTCGACGTTCTCGAACGGGGTCGTGATGCGGTCCAGCGGCGGGCCGAGCACGCTCAAGGAGCTGTCGAACGAGCTCATCGCCGTCGACATCGACGACGCGGTGCGCATGAACGTTTCGGCGATGGCGGTCCAGGTGTACATCGGCGGGGAGTTCGAGACGCAGTCGATCAAGAACATGACCACGCTGGTCGACCAGGGGCTCCGCTGCGGCGTGCCGACCATGGGCGTGACCGCCGTGGGCAAGGAGCTGACCCGCGACGCGCGCTACCTGGGCCTGGCCACGCGAATCTGCGCAGAGCTGGGCGCGCAGGTCGTCAAGACCTATTACTGCGCCGAGGGCTTCGACCGCGTCACGGCGGGCTGCCCCGTGCCGATCGTGATGGCCGGCGGCAAGAAGCTGCCCGAGCTCGAGGCGCTGACGATGGCCTACCGCGCGGTGAGCCAGGGCGCCGCCGGCGTGGACATGGGCCGCAACATCTTCCAGTCCGAGGCGCCGGCCGCGATGATCCAGGCGGTGGGCAAGGTGGTGCACGAGCTCATGCCGCCCGCGCAGGCCTTCGACTTCTACAAGACGATGAAGCGCGAACAGGAACTGGCGGCGGCGAAGCAGTAGCGGCCCGCCATGGCACATCCTTTCGTCAACGACGTCCGGGGCATGGGGCCCGCGCTCAGCGTGGGCCTCATCTCCGCCAACCTCATGGCCCTCGGCGCCGACGTCGAGCGGCTCGAGGGCGCCGGCGCCAGGCTCGCCCATTTCGACGTCATGGACGGCAACTACGTGCCGATGCTGACCGCCGGCCCGCCGTTCATCAAGGCCGTGAAGACGGCGATGATGAAGGACGTGCACCTCATGGTGCGCGAGCCGCTCGCGTCGCTGGGCGACTACGTGGCCGCCGGCGCCGACATCATCACGATTCACCCGGATGCCTGCGTGCATCCCCACCGCGTCCTGCAGGTGCTCGGCGCGACCGCGCACCGCGACCGCGCGGAGCGGACCGTCGCCCGTGGCATTGCGCTGAACCCCGGGGCGCCGGTGGACGTGCTCGACCCGTTCCTGGACGAGATCGAGATGGTGCTGCTGGTCGCCATCAATCCCGGATGGGGCGGGCAGGCGTTCATCCCGGCCACGCTCGGCCGAATCGAGGCCGTCCGGCGGAGGATCCTCTCGTCGGGCCGCGAGATCCTGATCGCGGTCGACGGCGGCATCACGCGCCGCAACGTCGGCCAGCTCGCCGGCCGCGGCGTGGACATCGTGGTCACCGGCAGCGCGGTGTTCGACGGCGACCTGAAGGCGAACGTCGACGAAATGACGCGGGCGTTGAGAGTGTGAGCATGTTGAACCGTTGGAGCGATCAGGACGCGGCGCGAGCTGTCGACACGTACGGCCCGGCATGGGGAGAGGCCGTCGCGCTCCGGACCTACGCGAGCCGGCTGCTGGGACGCGAGCCGGCGCTCGTACTGCACGGCGGCGGCAACGCGTCGGTGAAGGCGGCGTGGCGGACAGTGACGGGCGACGAGGCGCCGGCGATCTTCGTGAAGGCGTCGGGGTTCGACATGGCCTCCATCGAGCCCGCGGGGCATCCCGGCCTCGACCTCGGGGCGCTGCTGCGCCTGCGCGGGCTCGACAGACTGTCTGATGAGGCGATGGTGAACGAGGTCCGCCGCGCCCTGTTCGACACGCGGGGCCCGACCCCGTCGATCGAGGCGCTCGTGCACGCGTTTCTGCCGGGCGTCTTCATCGATCACACCCACGCGGATGCCATCCTGGCGCTGACGAATCAGCGCGGCGGCCGGGCGCTCGTGGCAGAGGCCCTCGGCGCATCGGCAGCCGTGCTCCCCTACGTCGAGCCGGGCTTCCAGCTGGCCAGGGCGGCTTCGGAAGCCGCGGCCGCCGCCCCGTCGGCTTACGGCCTCGTGCTGATGAAGCACGGCCTCATCACGTGGGGCTCGTCGGCGCGCGAGTCCTACGAGCGCCACGTGGATCTGGTCTCGCGGGCCGAACGTGTCGCCGCCGCGCGGGCGAGGCGCGGCGCCACGATCACGGTCGCCGCCGACGCCGTGTCGGCCGCCTGGGACCGCCTGGCCGGCCTGGCTCCCGTCCTGCGCGGGCAGCTGGCGCGGCCGACGGGTGACGCCGACCGGCCGTGGGACCGCGTCGTGTTGCAGCCGATCGTGACCGACGGCGTGCTGGCGCTTCTCGATCGCGAGGGTGCGAAAGACGCGCTCGTCACGCCGGCGCTCACAACCGACCATCTCATCCGGACCCGGAGCCTGCCGCTCTGGATCGACGCACCGGCGTGGGGCGACGAGGCCGCTGTCCGCACCCGGTTCGGCGCCGCGATCGAGGCGTACCGGCAGTCATACGGAGCCTACGTGGAACGGCACCGGGCGGCCATGCAGGACGGCCTCGAGGAGTTCGACCCGTCGCCGCGCGTGGTGCTCATCCCGGGGCTCGGTGCGATCTGCGCCGGGAGGAACGCCCGCGAGGCCGCGATTGCCCGCGACATCACGGCGCAGACGCTCGACGTGAAGGGCCGCATCGCCGCGATGGGCTCGTATGAGGGCCTGAGCGAGCGCGAGCTGTTCCTGATGGAGTACCGCGGCGTGCAGCACGCGAAGCTCGCGGCGCCGGCCGGCGCGCTGGCCGACCGGGTTGCGCTCGTCACGGGCGCGGCGGGCGCCATCGGGACCGGCGTCGCCGCGGGCCTCCTCGAGGCCGGGTGCCACGTCGTCGTGACCGACCTTCCGGGCGCGGCGCTGGAGTCGCTTGCGGCCGAGCTCGACGCGGCGTTCCCCGGTCGCGCCGTCGGCGTCCCGATGGACGTGACAGACGGCGCGTCGGTGGCCGACGCGTTCCGCTTCGCCTCCCGCACGTGGGGCGGCGTCGACCTCGCGATCGTCAACGCCGGCATCGCGCACGTGGCCGCGCTGACGGTGATGGACGTCGAGGCGTTCCGCAAGCTGGAGCGGGTCAACATCGAGGGGACGCTGTTCGTGCTGGCCGAATGCGGCCGCCACTTCGCCCGCCAGCAGACCGGCGGCGACGTGGTGCTCGTGTCGACCAAGAACGTCTTCGCGCCCGGCGCCAGGTTCGGCGCCTACAGCGCCACCAAGGCCGCGGCGCACCAGTTGGCGAGGATCGCGAGCCTCGAGATGGCCGATCTCGACGTCCGGGTGAACATGGTCTCGCCCGACGCGGTGTTCTCGCACGGGGCGAGGCGCTCGGGGCTGTGGGCGGAAGTGGGGCCCGATCGGATGAAGGCGCGCGGGCTCGACGAGGCCGGGCTGGAAGAGTACTACCGGTCGCGCAACCTGCTGAAGGCCAGCGTCACCGCGCGCCACGTGGCCAATGCGGTGCTGTACTTCGCGACGCGCCAGTCGCCGACCACCGGCGCCACCATCCCGGTGGACGGCGGGCTGCCGGATGCGACGCCGCGGTGAGACGGCGGGACAGAATCAAGAGGCAAGGAGTAAGAATCAAGAAGGCAGAGGAACGACGCGCGCCGGCAGGGTGGCGTTTCACGTGTTCCATTCTGACAATCGTCAGGGCGTCCTTCTTGCTCCTTGATTCTTGCTTCTTACTTCTGACGAACTTCGGAGCCAAGCCATGAAGTTGGGCCTGAACATCGACCACATCGCCACCATCCGGCAGGCGCGGAGGGCGCGCGAGCCGGAGCCCGTGACGGCCGCGCTCATGGCCGAACTCGCGGGCGCCGAAGGCATTACCGTCCACCTGCGCAGCGACCGCCGGCACATCCAGGACCGCGACGTCGAGTTGTTGCGGCAGGTCGTCGCCACCAGGCTCAACATCGAGATGGCGGCCACAGAGGAGATGGTCGGCATCGCGTGCCGGGTGAAGCCCCACCAGGTGACGCTGGTCCCGGAGCGGCCCGACGAGGTGACGACCACGGGCGGCCTCGACGTCGTGCAGCATCACAGCGCCGTGCGCGGCGCCGTTGCGGCCTGTCGCGCGGCGGGGATCCGCGCCAGCATCTTCGTCGACGCCATTCCCGAACACGTGGACGCGTCGAGAGCCGCCGGTGCCGACGCCATCGAGATCAACACGGGGCCGTACGCCGATGCGCCGGACGCGCAGCGCCAGGCGCAGTTGGCCCGCGTCGCGGCCGCCGCCGAGCGCGCCGCCGCCGCAGGCCTCGAGGTGCTCGCGGGCCACGGCCTGAACTACGTCAACGTCACGCCCATCGTCCGGCTGCCGCAGATCGTCGAGCTGAACATCGGCCACGCCATCATTGCGCGGGCCGTGCTCGTAGGCCTCGATCGCGCGGTGCGGGAGATGGTGGGGCTGCTGAAGACATGAGGCAGCTTCGCGCGTTGGGATCAGCGGCTAGGGACTTGGCGCTAGGCGCTAGTCTGTCACGCTGTTTCGCTGCAGGATTGGTCGTTGCCCTTACGCTGTCGGCGTCGCCGGCGTTCGCGGCGGAGGCGCAGGCGGTGACGTTTGCGGCGCGCGACGGCGTCCAGATCTCCGGGGTGCTCCACCTGCCGGCCAGGACGCCGGCGCCGGCGGTCGTGCTGCTCAACATGCTGGGCCGCACGCACCGCGACTGGGACGGTGCGGCCGCGAGGTTCGTCGAGGCGGGCATCGCGGTTCTGGCGGTCGACTTCAGGCCGGTCGCCCTGGCCGACCCCGACTCGGCTGACGGCGCGGGCGGCACTTATGGCGCGCTCGTGCTCGACGCCGAGGCGGCCCGCGCGTACCTGGCCGCGAGACCCGAGGTGAATCCCGCCCGCATCGGCATGGCCGGGGCCTCACTCGGGGCCAACGTCGCCGTCCTGGCGGCAGGCAACGACCCGTCGGTCAGGTCGCTGGCGCTCCTCTCGGTCAGCCTTGACTACCGGGGGCTGAAGCTCGAGCAGGCCCTGAAGAAGTTCGCCTCGAGGCCGGCGCTGCTGGTGGCGAGCAGCGAAGACCCGTTCGCGCTCCGGTCGGCCAGGCAGGCGGTGACCATGGGCGACGGCCCCCGGGAATTGCGGGTGCTTGCCGGGGCCGGCCATGGCTCGGTGATGCTGGACCGTGAGCCGGAGCTGGCGACGGCCCTGGTGGACTGGTTCATCCGCACGTTGCTATGATCGGAACGATGAAAGCTGAATCCATCGTCATCGGAGTGGCCGGCACGGTGTTCGGCCTGATCGTGGGCTGGGTCATCGGGACACAGCAGGCCCCGGCAAGGCCCCTGGCGCAGGCAGCGGCTGCCCCGGCGGCGGCCCAGGCGCCGGCCGGCATGCCTGCGGCCTCGACGGGCATGGTCGACGAGGCCCAGGCGGCGGCGCTGCGGAGCATCGCCGAGAAGGACCCGGCCAACGCCCAGTCGCGCGTGCAGCTTGGCAACATGTACTTCGACGCCGAGCGGTACCAGGACGCCATTCAGTGGTACGAAGCCGCGTTGACGCTGAATCCGAAGGACGTCAACGTGAGCACCGACCTCGGGGTGTGTTTCTACTACACGAACCAGCCCGACCGGGCCATCCGCCAGATGGAGGAGTCGCTGCGGGTCGATCCGCGCCACGCGAAGACGCTCCTCAACCTCGGCATCGTGAAGGCGTTCGGCAAGCAGGATCTCGCCGGGGCCGCCGCGACGTGGGAAGAGGTCATCAAGATCGCGCCCAACAGCCCGGAAGCGCAGGCGGCCCAGCGCTCGCTCGCGAACCTCCAGGCCGCGCACCCCGGCGGATCGCCGGTGCCGCCGCCCGGCACGCCGCCGGCCACCCAGACGCCGAAGCCCGGCGGTCCGGGCAAGTAACGGACTGGAGCCCGGCGCATGCTGGCGCGATTCCTCGTCTGGGCGCTGCTGCTGCTCGTCGTCTGGCGGGCGCTGCGGAGCCTGCTCCGCGGCATCGTCCAGGGCGCGTCCGCGGCGCCGCCCCCTCCCGCCGGCCCGCCCGAGAAGGGCGAGTTGATGGTCCGCGACCCGGTGTGCGGTACGTTCGTGCTGCCGTCGCGATCCGTCTCGATGCGCGACCGCAGCGGCACCCACCACTTCTGTTCCGATCGCTGCCGCCAGGCCTATCAGGAGCGGTGACGCCATGTCGCGGCCGGCAGTGCTCATCACGCGGCGGCTTCCTTCGTCGGTGGTCGAGCGGCTCGAGGAGCAGTGCACCGTCCAGATGCACGACGGCCCGGAGGCCATGCCCGCGGACGAGCTCAGATCGCGCCTTGCCGACGCGCAGGCTCTGATGTGCCTGCTGACCGACCGCGTTGACGGCGCGGTGCTCGACGCCGGCCCGGGCCTGCGCATCGTGGCCAACATCGCCGTCGGCTACGACAACATCGACCTCGCCGCCGCGCGGGCGCGGGGCGTGGTGGTCACCAACACGCCGGACGTGCTGACCGAGGCCACGGCCGACTTCACCTGGGGGCTCATCCTCGCGGTGACCAGGCGCATCTCGGAGGGCGAGCGGACGCTTCGGCGCGGCGAATGGTCCGGCTGGGCCCTGGACTTCATGCTGGGATCCGACCTTCGCGGCAAGCAGCTCGGCATCATCGGCCTCGGCCGGATCGGGCGCGCCGTGGCCGCGCGGGCCGGCGCCTTCGGCATGCGGGTCGCGTGCGCGACGCTCGAGCCCGGCGCGGGCGCGCAGGGAACGGCAGACGCCGCCTGGACGCGCCTCGCCCTGGACCAGCTGCTGTCGACCTCCGACGTGGTGTCGATCCACGTGCCGCTCACGCCGGCCACGCGGCACCTCATCGACCGCCGCGCCATCCTGCGCATGAAGCGCCGCGCCTACCTCGTGAACACGTCGCGCGGGCCGGTCGTCGACGAGGCCGCCCTGGCGTGGGCGCTCGGCGAGGGGCTCATCGCGGGGGCCGCGCTCGACGTGTACGAGCAGGAACCGCGCGTGCACCCCGATCTGCTCGGCCTCGAGAACGTCGTGCTGGCGCCGCACCTCGGCAGCGCCACCGTCGAGACGCGCACCGCCATGGCCGACCTTGCCGCGCGCAACGTGCTGGCGGTCCTTTCGGGCTCGGCGCCCCTCACACCGGTCGCCGGATGACGCGGCCCAACCCCGGGGACCTCGAGTGGGTCATGCGCGGCATGGCCCGCGCGATCACCGGGCTCGACCTGCCGGTGGTCGAGAAGATCGCGGAAGAAGCCCGCGAGGACGCGTTCCGCGTGCTCATCGCCACGATGCTGTCGGCCCGCACGCAGGATGCGACCACCGCGGCGGCATCGGCG
>JALOKU010000207.1 GCA_025456345.1 Vicinamibacterales bacterium
CGCCAAGCCGGTCATGGAAGGCAAGGGCTGCCTGTTCAAGAAGTTCGCCGGCATCGACGTCTTCGACATCGAACTCGCCGAGGGCGATCCGGACAAGCTCGTCGACATGATCGCCGCCCTCGAGCCGACGCTCGGCGGAGTCAACCTGGAAGACATCAAGGCGCCCGAGTGCTTCTACATCGAGCAGAAGCTGCGCGAGCGCATGAAGATCCCGGTCTTCCACGACGATCAGCACGGCACGGCGATCATTTCTGCCGCGGCGCTGCTCAACGGCCTCAAGGTCGTCTGCAAAGACATCGGTCGGATCAAGATCGCCTGCTCGGGCGCCGGCGCCGCGGCGGTCGCGTGCCTGGACCTGATGGTCCGGCTCGGAGTGAGGCGCGAGAACGTCTACGTCTGCGACAGCAAGGGAGTGATCTACGTCGGCCGGGAGAAACACCTGGAACCGAACAAGGCCCGCTACGCGCAGGAGACGAGCGCGCGCAAGCTGGCTGACGTTGTCGCCGGCGCCGACGTCTTCCTCGGGTGCTCCACCGCCGGTGTGTTGACGGCGGACATGGTCACGACGATGGCGTCCGCGCCGCTGATCCTGGCGCTCGCCAATCCGGTCCCGGAAATCATGCCCGACGTGGCGAAGGCCGCACGGCCCGACTCCGTCGTCGCGACGGGCCGCTCCGACTTCCCGAACCAGGTGAACAACGTCCTCTGCTTTCCATTTCTCTTTCGCGGCGCGCTCGACGTCGGCGCAACCCGCATCACCGAGGAGATGAAACTCGCCTGCGTGTACGCGATTGCCGACCTGGCTCACGCAGAACCGTCGGAGCTGGTCGCCCGCGCCTACGGCAGCGCCGAACTCGCGTTCGGGCCGGAGTACATCATCCCGAAGCCGTTCGATCCGCGCCTCATCGTCAAGATCGCCCCGGCGGTGGCCCGCGCAGCGATGGAATCCGGCGTGGCGACTCGCCCCATCCCGGACTTCGACACGTATGTCCGCGAATTGACGAACTTCGTCTATCACTCCGGCACGATCATGCGGCCGGTGTTTGCCGCGGCACGCGATTCGGGCCGTCGCGTCCTCTACGCCGAAGGCGAGGACGAGCGCGTTCTGAGGGCCGCCCGGGTGGTGCTCGACGAACGCCTGGCCCGTCCGATCCTGATCGGCCGACCCGCCGTCATCGAGATGCGTATCCGCAAGGCCGGTCTCAACCTCAAGCCCGAGCGTGACTTCGAGGTCGTCAATCCGGAATCCGATCCTCGGTACCGGGAAATCTGGAGCGAGTACTACCGGATCATGGCGCGCAGGGGCGTCACTCCGACGAGCGCCCAGGCCGAGATCCGACGCAACCCGACGCTCATTGGCGCGATGCTGCTGCGACGCGGCGAGGCGGATGCGCTGATCGCCGGCCCGTCGGGGCTGTACACGGAGCAGCTCAAGCCGATCGCCGACGTCATCGGCCTGTCATCGAACGCGCGCCTGTTCGCGTCGCTCTCGGTGCTGATGCTGCCCAAGCGCACGTTGTTCATCACGGACCCCTACGTGAACGACGACCCCGACGCCGAGGACCTCGCCGCGATCACCGTGCTGGCCGCGGCCGAAGTGCGTCGTTTCGGCCTGACGCCACGCGTGGCGCTGTTGTCGCACTCGAGCTTCGGCAGCGCACCGTGCGCCTCGGCGACGAAGATGAGCCGCGCGCGGGAAATCCTGGCTGCCCTTGCGCCGGACCTGGAGGCGGACGGTGAGATGAAGGCCGACGAAGCGCTGTCCGACGACATCCGGGCGCGCGCCCACCCGGACTGTCGGCTGACGGGGCCGGCCAACCTGCTGGTGATGCCGAACAAGGATGCCGCCAACATCTCGTTGAACCTGCTCAAGGCGGCCCAGGGTGAAGGCATCACGGTGGGTCCGATCCTGCTGGGTGCCGCGAAGCCCGTGCACGTTCTCACGCCGAGCGCCACGGTACGCCGATTCGTGAACATCTCGGCGCTGGCGGTGGCCCAGGCCGCCGGCCAGCCGGAGCTCGTCGCCGCGACTACGTGATCTGGTCGTGGCATTACGGATACTTCCGAATGCCGCTTGGGCGTACGCGCGCTAGCCTACGAAGGAAGCGCAGCCGTGACAGCAACGGAGGACGGCGACTGCCAGACGGCCGCCTCCGGCGTGACGACCTGACCTGACCCGGGAGAAGCATAGATGAAGACCATGACCAGGATCCTTGCTTCCGCGGTGGCGGCGGCCCTGCTCGGGTTCGCAGCGCCCGCATCCGCGAAGCTGACGGAAGCCGAGGCCGCGCGCCTCGGCGCCGACCTCACGCCGATGGGTGCCGAGAAGGCCGGCAACAAGGACGGCAGCATCCCCGCCTGGACCGGCGGCCTCTGCTCGCCGCCGGCAGGCTGGAACGCAGCACAGGGTTACATCGACCCGTTCGCGAGCGACAAGGTCGTGTTCACGATCACCAAGGCGAACGCGGCGCAGTACAAGGACAAGTTGACGCCCGGCACGCTGGCGATGCTGAACAAGTACGAGACGTTCAAGATGAACGTCTACCCGACGCGGCGCACCGCCTGCCTGCCGCAGGAGGCTTACGACGTCATCAAGTCGATGGCCACGCAGATCGACCTCAACGGCTTCGGGTTCACGGGGGGCTTCTCATACGCACCGTTCCCGATCCCGAAGAACGGCCTCGAGGCGATCTGGAACCACGTGCCGCGCTACCTGGGCGGTGGCGTGGAGCGCCAGTTCCACGTCTTCCCGGTGCGCGCCAGCGGCGACTACTACAAGATCGGCACCGAGGAGCAGCGCGTCTTCTTCCGCAACCTCGACCAGTCGAAGGACAACCTGCTCGGCGTGTTCATGTCGCGCTTCCTCGCGCCCGCGACGCTGGAAGGCACCGTGTTCCTGGTCCACGAGCCGATCGATCAGGTCAAGGAGACGCGCTCGGCGTGGATCTACAACTCGGGCCAGCGCCGCGTGCGCCGCGCGCCCGACCTCTCCTATGACAACGTCAACGACGGCACCGAGGGCTTGCGCACGACGGACCAGTTCGACGCCTTCAACGGCGCGCCCGACCGCTACGACTGGAAGCTCGTGGGCAAGAAGGAAATCTACGTCCCCTACAATGCCTACAAGCTGTCCGACAAGCAGCTCAAGTACAAGGACGACATCATCCGCAAGAACACGCCGAACGCTGACCTGATGCGTTACGAGCTGCACCGCGTCTGGGAAGTCGAAGCGATCCTCAAGCCCGGCAGCAAGCACATCTATGGCAAGCGCGTGTTCTACCTCGACGAGGACAGCTGGACCGTGCTGTACGAGGACGCGTACGACAGCCGCAAGCAACTGTGGCGCGTGAGCGTCCACCCGTTGATGCAGTTCTACGATGCCAAGGTGCCGTGGTTCCGCGCCAACATCTGGCACGACCTCAACAACGGCAGCTACCTGATGTCCAACCTCGACAACGAGATCAAGACGCCCTGGAAGTTCGGCGCGAAGGCATCCTGGAGCGACTTCCAGCCGGACTCGCTGCGCCGCATCGGCACAAAGTGAGGTGACCTGGCGTCGCTGATCGACAACATCCGGGTGCACGTGCACCCGGACTCGAGGCTCATGGGTCCGGTCAACGCGCTCGGTCGTTCGGCCCGGACGACGTGTTCGCCTTGTGCGACTCGTGCCAGGTCCTGAACTCGCCGTGTGTAAGCTTCTCGTCGCCGTCGGAGTCAATGTTGCCCCACTGATTCGTGGGTCCCGTGGGGTCTTCGTCAACGTCCGACGAAACCGACGTTGACTTCGGATCGGCGGGGGTATCGCCCACCGTACCCGCGGAGTTCGGATAGTAAGACCCGCTGGACGAGTCC
>JALOKU010000025.1 GCA_025456345.1 Vicinamibacterales bacterium
CGGCTGATCACCCGCCGCGAGGCGCCGGAGCACTTCGAGAAGGCCCTCGCGAGGACGCCCGACGACATTAAGGTCGTCATCCAGTTTTCGGAGGTGTGAGGCAGGAACGGTAGCATCGCCGGCCGTCTAGTGATGCGCAAACTAGAAAGGAACTGACATGCCGACAACGATCGTTGCAGGAAAGACGCTCACCAGCGTGGACCTTCGCTGGGACGAGGTGTACTACACGAACTGCCCGCTGATCTCCGCCGCCAACGTGGATCAGGAGCTGGGCTGGACGAAGGAGGAGTTCAAGAAGATCGGGGTCCAGTACCTGTACCTCCGCGCCCGCAAAGAGAACGACTGGTACCCGCACTACGTCCACAACCTCGACAACCTGATTCGCTTCGGCGGCCTGTTCCCGCCCGTCCACGTCATGGCCGACATCCGCCGGACCCGGCTCCTGGGGCTGACGCACGCGCCGCGCGAGGGCGGCGTGATGATGGTGCGCTCACGCGACGACATCTACCGGATGGCCGAGCTGAAGGGCAAGAAGATCGGCCTCTCGCGGAGCCAGAACAAGGTCAAGACCGACTGGTGGGGCATCCAGGAGGAACAGGGCATCGAGCTGATGCTCCGGATGAACGGCATGACCCGCGCCGACGTGCAGATCGTCGAGTTCCCCTACCCGGACGACTGGTACGACAATCCCGAGATGATGGGCCCGGAGATGGAGAACCCGTCGGAGCTGTGGCTGCGCCGCGACCACAAGCACGACCTGGCGTTCCGCCCGCTGGAGACGGCCCTCGAGAAGGGCGTCATCGACGCGATGTACATGCAGACCGGGCCTCTATCGCAGTTGTCGGAGGAAACGGGGAAGTTCAAGTCGATCGAGGACCTGGCCAGGTATCCGGACTGGACGCTGCAGGTGGCCAACATCCCCGCCGCGATTACGTGCTCCGACGTCATGGCCGAGAAGCACCCCGAACTCGCCGTCACGTTCATGAAGGGGATGATCAAGGTCGGCCGCTGGGCCAACGAGCACAAGCGCGCCGCGGCGGCGATCCTCGACAAGCAGACGTTCTACCGGGACGTCGACGCCACGTACGAGGGCATCAAGCCCATCGACCTGGTGCCGAACCTGTCGCCGAAGAACCTCCAGTCGGTCGATATCGGCAAGCAGTTCATGCTGAGCCACGGCTACATCAAGAACGACTTCGACGTGCAGAAGTGGGCCGCGCCGGAGTTCCTCGAGCAGGCCGCGAAGGAACTGCTCGAACAGCAGTGGAAGAAGACGACGCGCCGGCCTCCCGCCGCGGGAGGCCGGTTCCTGGCTGGCACGGCACACACGGGCACGACAGGTTGAGGATGGTCAGAAACCTCAGATGAGCATCAGGACATTGATTCGTTTCGCGGTGGTGCTATCGGGTGTGCTGCTGTGCGGTGCCGCAGCGTCGGTGGGGGCGCAGACAACTTCCTCGACCGAACCACCGCCCGACATCGCCAACGAATATCGCATCACGGGCTACCCGAGCTACCCCGTCACCGATAAATTGTCTGGGTTCGGTTACCTGGGCTACGTCTCCAAGCCGGATGCGGACTATACCTCCATCTACCTGGGGGCGGGCTCGTTCTACCGCCCCGTCAATCCGGTTCAACTCTGGATCGGCCTGATCGCCGTGGCCACCGACCAGGATGCGCCCGGCAAGAGCAACCAACTGGAGCTGCGACCGTTTGTCGGCGCCAAGTTCATGGGAGCGAACGCGAGGAAGTGGCGCTACTACAACTGGACGCGCTACGAGATTCGGTTCACCGAGACCAGGGACACCGGCGACTGGAGCACGGTGCATCGCATCCGGAACCAGAGCCGGATCGACTTCCCCCTCACCTCGGTGGCGAAGGCGTGGACGCCGAAAACGTTCTACACCTGGACGGACTTCGAGCCGATCTGGCGCTCCGACTCGGGGCAGGTTGATCCCCTGCGGTGGCGCACCGGGCTCGGCTACATCGCCCACTCGAGATTGCTCATCGAGTTCCAGTACTACATGCAATACACCCGCCCGGGTGGCGGAGCGCTGAAGTACACGGACAACATCTTCCGCCTGAACTTCAAGGTGATGACGAAGCGGGGCATCCTGCCCCACACGGCCCTCAGCGGGCTCCTGGACGGGGGGATCGAAGACTGAGCCCGGCGGAGCACACCTCGGTCGGGTACGCTCGCTCCGGCTGACGCCGGCTGCCAGCCTTGAGCGAAGTCGAAGGGAGGCCCGCGGGCCCCATCCCGGCGCATCCTCAACTGAAGTGAGCGCCGGGTCTGGGCGGACAACGCCATGTACTTCCGACAGGAAGCCTCCGGACTGCTGTCGTCCGGGCAGCGAATCGGGTAAAATGAACGCTATACAACTCGGAGCGGAATCCCCGAATAGGCTGACGTTCCGGCCTTGATTGGCCGCTGAGTTCATGCTCGGCGGCCGCGTTTCGTGGCGCGCCACGCGCCGGAGGTCGAAGTCTGATGCGCAATACAGTCGTCGTCGCGCTCGTGCTGGTTCTGAGCGTCATTGCCTCATCACCCGCCGCGGCGCAAGCGCCGGCGCCGGAGGGGTGGCGGGTCACCGTCATGCCGTACCTCCTCGGGGCCGGAATGAGCGGCACGGCCGGCGTCCTGGGCCAGGAACTGGACGTCGACATGTCGGCGTCCGACATCTTCAGTAACCTCCAATTCGGCGCCATGGGCCTCGTGATCGCCCGGAAGGGCAACTGGGGCGTCGGCGGCGATGCGATCTGGATGGCGCTTGGCGCGAATGGGACGTCGCCGGGGCCACTGGGCATTACGGGCAGCGCCGACATGAGCCAGGGCGCGTTTGCCTTCTACGGACTGCGCCGCCTCGCTCCCGGCGCCGACGTCTTCTTCGGCGGCCGCATCAACTATCTGAGCACCAATCTCCGCATCAACCTGCCGCTGAATGTCCGCAGCGTCGACGGCTCGAAGACTTGGTTCGACCCCATCGTCGGACTCCAGTTGCGCACGCCGGAGAACGGCAAACGGTGGCATGCGCAGGTGTACACGGAGATCGGCGGCTTCGGCGTCGGGTCCACGTTCACGTGGCAAGTGTTTCCGACGGTCGGCGTGAACCTGTCGAAGAACGCGTCGCTCGAGTTCGGGTACCGCTGGCTCGACATCGACTATTCGACCGGGGACGGCGCGACGCTGTTCAAGTACGACGTGCTCACGCAGGGCCCCTCGATCGGCTTCGGCTTCAGGTTCTGATCGGCATCGAGGCCCGGGGAACGAGTCTCCAACGGGCAACCGGAGAATCGCCGTCATGACCTGGAAACACATCTCGGTTGCCGTCGTTGCCGCCGCATCGCTCGGCATCAGCGTGGGCCTTCAGGCGCAGCAACCGCCGGCGCAGGCTGCAGGCGGGGGCGCTCAGGACCGCGTCGCGGCCCTCAAGCAGTCCATGCAGGACGGGCAGGCCAAGCTCAAGAAGTACGAATGGGTCGAGACGACCATCATCAGCCTGAAGGGCGAGGAAAGAGCCCGCAAGCAGAATCGCTGCTACTACGGCGCCGACGGCAAGGTGCAGAAGGTGTCTCTCGACGCGCCGGCACAGCCCGCCCAGGCTCAGGGCGGAGGAGGCCGCAGGGGCGCGCGGGTGAAGGAAAGGGTCGTCGAGAACAAGAAAGACGAGATGAAGGAGTACATGGAGCGCGCCGCCGCCCTGATCCACGCCTACGTGCCTCCGGACCCGGCGAAAATCCAGGCGGCCAAGGAGGCGGGGCGGATTGCCGCGAATCCGCAGGCCGGCGGGAAGGTGCAGCTCGTCATCTCGCAGTACCAGCAGCCCGGGGATTCCCTCACGCTCGACGTAGACGCCGCGGCAAATCGCCTGCTCGGCCTGGGTGTCAGCACCTACCTCGACAAGCCGGATGAGGCGGTCACACTGGCGGTGCAGATGAACGCGCTGCCCGATGGCGCGCTCTATGCTGCCCAGACGACGCTGGACGCCAAGGCCAAGAACATCACGGTCGTCATCCAGAACTCAGGGCACCGGCCGGCAGGCAGGTAGGGGCGACCGCAGCCGTCCGACGGCGCTGGAATGCGCCCGGCCGTCTCAGAACAGCAACGCCACCGAGTACACGATGCCGACGTTGGACACCTTCAGCCTGGTCGTGAGGGGCTGAACATCCTGGAATGCCCGCAGCGGTATGTCACCCGACTTCCCGGTCGCGTAGCGGAGGCCAATCGACCCGAGCAGGAAACCGGTGCGGCCGCTCACACCGACCGTGAACGCCTGCATGTGGACCTGTGTGAAAAACGTGTCGCCTGGGCCGACGGGCGACCGATCCGTCGTATAGCCCCCGTGCAGTTTCCATGACCCGTTCGGCGTCAGGCTCACCTGGCCGCCGATGGCCAGGTTCACGACCGCCTGTCCGTCGATCACGGCCCCGTCGAATGGGAACTGCTGCACGGCGGGGGCGGCACCCGTTCCCGGGTCCGTGATGATCGTCCACGATTCAGAGGTCTCGAGGCCCTGATAGGGACTGCGGCCCGTGTAGGTCAGCAGGTCGACCTCGACCTGCGCCCGGCTGCCCATCCAGGCCGCGCCCGCCTTGAATTCGAAGGGGAGCTTGAACCGGACGTCGGGTTCCGGATCGAAGAACGACGCGGTGATGGTGGTCGTGCCGGCGTTCGACATCCCCTCGTGGCTGAACGACCCGCCGCTGAGGAGCTGGAAGCCCGGTGTGCGCATCGCCGCGGCAACCCGGAATCCCGGCCGCACGTCGTACTGGGCGCCGGCTGAGAGCCGGAAATGCCACGTCCAGGCAGACGCGCTGGCCTGGATCACGGCGGCGCTCAGCGCGGACGCCGTCACATACTGGTTGCTCAGCGCCTCGTTCCTCCCGAACTGCGTCAACTGGCCGTCCAGGGTCGCGCCGACTCTCCACTTGCCGCCGCTCGTGTACCCGACTCCGGCGTTGGCCATCCAGACCGACATCTCGCCGAGGCTCGAGTACATGATCCGATTGCTGGCCGCGCCGTTCGAGAAGCTCCGCTGCCCGTTCACGGATTGACCCCAGGCGTTGGTGAGCGACATCGACAATCCCCCGGCCCAGTTCGTGCTCCCGAACAGCTCCTTGAGGATGAAGCTCGTCATGGTCGGAATGTGCCGGAACGACGTGCCGCTTTCCGAGAAGTTCTCCGGAGCGACAGACGCGGTCTGAAAGGCGCCGCCGCTGCCGCTCACCGAGTTCTTCGTCGCGAGGGTCAGGCCGGCAGGGTTGTAGTAGGCCGCAGACGAGTCGCCGACCCTGGCGAGGTAGGCGTTTCCTTCGAGACTGCCGATTTCGCCGACGGCCACATTGCTGTAGTTGGGCAGGATGATGTTGATGGGCGCGGCCGCTGCCTGCGGCAGAGACGCCGAGGTTTGCGCTGCGGCCGGGACCGCCGCGGCCAGAACAGCGAGCGGGAGCCACAATCCGGTCCAACGGTGCATGAGACTCCTCCTGAATCGATTCTCAGAACCTGATCACCAGGCCGCAGGCCGTGAGCGCACCCGCGGGCTCCCGGACGCCCTCGAGCCTCCTCACCCGCTCGACCGCATCCGGCGGTATCGCCGGATGAGACTGTTCGTGGAGCTGTCGTGCGCGAGCGCCGGCTCCGCCTGGCTTTCGAGCTCCGGCACGATGGCCTGGGCGAGTGCCTTGCCGAGTTCCACGCCCCACTGATCGAACGGATTGACGTTCCAGATGGCGCCCTGCGTGAAGACGCTGTGCTCGTAGAGCGCGACAAGCGCGCCGAGCGCGGCCGGCGTGAGCCGATCCGCCACAATCATGTTCGACGGGCGGTTGCCCTCGAACACGCGATGAGGCACCAGCGCCGGCGCCGTGCCCTCGGCCTTCACCTGGTCGGCCGTCTTGCCGAATGCGAGCGCCTCGGCCTGGGCGAAGACGTTGGCCAGCAGGATGTCGTGATGGCGGCCGAGCGGCGTGAGCGCGCGGGCGAAGGCGATGAAGTCGCACGGAATCAACCGCGTGCCCTGGTGAATCAGCTGGTAGAACGAGTGCTGTCCGTTGGTGCCAGGCTCGCCCCAGTAGACGGGGCTGGTATCGCAGGTCACCGGCTCGCCGTCGAGCGTCACCCGCTTCCCGTTGCTCTCCATCGTCAACTGCTGCAGGTAGGCCGGGAAGCGCTTCAGGTAGTTCTCGTAAGGGAGCACCGCCACCGTCTGGGCGCCGAAGAAGTCGGTGTACCAGACGGTCAGCAGGCCCATCAGCACCGGCAGGTTCTGCTCGAAGGGCGCCGTGCGGAAGTGCTCGTCCATCCGGTGGAAGCCGTCGAGCATCGCGCGGAAGTGGCCCGGCCCGATGGCGATGGTGGTGGAGAGGCCGATCGCCGAGTCCATCGAGTACCGACCGCCCACCCAGTCCCAGAACCCGAACATGTTCGCCGTGTCGATGCCGAACGCGGCCACCTTCTCGGCATTCGTGGAGACCGCGACGAAGTGCTTCGCCACGGCCCTCGCGTCGCCGCCGAGCGCGCCGATCAACCAGTCGCGCGCGCTCTGCGCGTTGGTCATCGTCTCGAGCGTCGTGAACGTCTTCGACGACACGATGAAGAGCGTCTCCGCCGGGTCGAGGTCCCGCGTCGCTTCGACGAGGTCGATGCCGTCGACGTTCGACACGAAGCGAAAGGTCAGGGAGCGATCGCTGTAGTGGCGAAGCGCCTCGTAGGCCATCACGGGACCGAGGTCGGAGCCGCCGATGCCGATGTTGACCACGTTTCTGATGCGTCTGCCGGTATGGCCCGTCCACTGGCCGCCGCGGACGCGGTTGGCGAATCCGGCCATCTTGTCGAGGACGGCGTGCACGTCGGGGACCACGTTCTTTCCGTCGGCGAGAATCGACGCGTTCCTCGGGGCGCGGAGGGCGACGTGGAGGACGGCCCGGTTCTCGGTGATGTTGATCTTCTCGCCGCCGAACATCGCGTCCATGCGTCCGCGCAGCCCCGACTCCTCCGCCAGTTGCAGCAGGAGGGCGAGCGTGTCGTCGGTCACACGGTTTTTCGAGTAGTCGAGGAAGAGGCCGGCGCCCTCCGCGGTCAGCCGCTCGCCGCGCGACGGGTCGTCGGCGAAGAGGGTGCGCAGATGAACGTCCTGCATGGCCCGGGCGTGCGCCTCGAGCGCCTTCCACGCCGGGCGGCTGGTCAGCGGGGTTCGTACTGTGCTCATCGTGTCCCGTCCTTACTTTCCACCGTACGCTGGCGCACGCCTCACCCGCGGGAGGTCCTCAGGGGCGAGATCGAGGCCGACCGCGAGCCGTGTCGTGAAGGCGAGGATGGGCGCGCCGACGCCCAGGATGGACGTGAGATCAACCACTGGGCGGCGAGTTTACCTCAGGACGGGCCTGCCGCCGGCACCGAGGACATCTCGCTCGCGCACCCGTGGTATCGTGGCGCGTCCGGGCGTGAGGGGCGCCGTCCCGGTGCGCGTCCGGACCCCATGCCGAGAAAGGACGGATTGCCGTGAGCTGGAAGGGCCGGAGAAGCCGCGTTGTTCAGCGGCGCATGTTCTGGGTCCCGCTGATGTACGCGATGTCGGCCGTCGTGGTCGGCCTCGCGCTGCCGCGGCTCGAACGCCGCTTCTTTCCGGATCTGACCGTCGGCATCGACCCGGGGGCGGCGCTGGCGATCCTGACGGCCATCGCGTCCGGCATGATGGGTCTCACGGCTATCGTGTTCTCCATCGCGTTCGTGATGGTGCAGTTCAGCGCCACGGCGTACTCACCCAGGCTCGTGGTCTGGCTGGCCCGGTCGGCGGTCATCAACCACTCGATCGGCCTCTTCACGGCCACCTTCGTCTACTCGCTGGCGGCCGTCGCGTGGATCAACCGGGACGCGTCCGGCGTGATTCCGCCCATCTCGGTCTGGTTCGCCGTGTTGCTGCTCCTGTCCAGCCTGCTGCTGTTCGTCCTCCTCGTCGAGCGGGTGGGCATGCTGCAGGTGACGCGGGTGCTGGCGTTCGCCGGCGACGAGGGGCGCAAGGTCATCGAGCGGATGTACGGCACGCCGTTTCGCAGTCGGCGCGATCCGGGGAGACATGCCGCGCCGCCTTCGGAGGCGAGTGCTGCTGCGCTTCCGGTCGTCCAGACGCTGTCGCATCACGGCGCGCCGGGCGTGGTCCAGGCAGTCGACACGGAGGCCCTGATCGCCCTTGCCGCCAAGGCCGGCGGCGTCGTCGTCATGACGGTCGCCGTGGGTGATACGGTGATGGACGGGATGCCGATCCTGCGCGTTCACGGGACAGGCCAGGCCCCGCCACTCGACAGACTGCTCGACACCGTGGAACTGGGCCCCGAGCGCACGTTCGAGCAGGACCCGAAGTACGCGATCAGGATCCTGGTGGACGTCGCGATCAAGGCGCTCTCGCCCGCGATCAACGATCCGACAACTGCCGTGCAGGCGCTCGACCAGATCGAAGATCTGCTGCTGAGGCTGGGCCGATGCGATCTGGACGTGGGCCGGATGCGCGACGCCGCGGGACACCTTCGCCTCGACATGCCGGTGCCGTCCTGGGACGATCTCGTCGGGCTCGCCCTCGACGAGATCCGGTTCTGCGGCGCGACGTCCGTCCAGGTGATGCGCCGTGTTCGTGCGCTGCTGCAGGACCTGAGAGCGCAGGTGCTGCCGGAGCGCCTGGCGGCGCTGGAGTACTTCCTCCTGCGCGTCGACAAGGGCATCCGCCGCGATTTCGCCGACGCCGACGACCAGCGCGACGCGCTCGAGCTCGACCGGCAGGGCCTCGGCATGGCGCGAGAGCAGCCCGGGCCGGCCAACCCGAGAACGTAGCCGCGTCAGTCGCGCGCCGGACGTCCGACGACCCTCGAGACCTCTCTGATGGTGAAGCCATGATGCACGATGGTTAGCTGTTCGCGTCGTTCGGCAGTTAGCGTTTTGTGCGCAGCGTGCTTAGCTTTCGATGTTGCATCATCTCCAGCTTAACTGTCGGGTCAGAACGTCCAGCCGATGTTGAGGCTGAAGCCGAAGTCGTGTGTGCTCGAGCTGCCGCCCGGCGGCTTGTTGTCGTACGAGTCGTAGGCCGTCGCGCCGATCGTGAAGTCCTTCACGATTTCCCGGCTGAGCGTGAGGCTGAAATCCGTGCGGTAGCGCCCGCCGACGTTCAGGCTGGGAAACAGCACGAACGTCGTGTCGATATTGGTCTTCGGCGTGTCATACGTGAAGAACTCGTAGGTCGTGCCGACAAACGCCTCGACGTTGGTCGTGGTGTCGCCTTCGACCGGGTTCTCGCGGTTGAGGACCAATCCCCCGGCGGCGCCCAGCACCGAGCGGTTCGTCTGCACGACGTTCCGGCCGATGCCCCCGCCCACCGACGACCGCAGGTCGAGCCCGAGGTCGGTGTTGCGTTCGAGCCTGCCCGTGCCGGGCACGAACCAGCGGTTGCGCAGCAGCCGGCGATAGGAGACGCCGCCCGTCGTCCTGGACTGGTCCGGCTGGTCCGGCTGGAGGGTGATCGTGGTGGAGAAGTCCGTCTTGAACTCGAATGCCGGGCGCCTGGTGCCGATGCTGACGCTCAGCGAGCCCTGGCCGATCTCGCTTGACCTTGCGTAACTGGCGCCGAGGCTGATCGAGCCGTCGAGGCGATCCCAGAACGACGACTTGATGCGCCGGATCCGGACAACCCGCGCCATGTCGAGGGTGGTGATCTGCCCCTCGAACGCCACCCCGAGCATGTCCGCATCGGCCGGCTCGAGGCTCCCGTAGTAGCGGGACCCGTTCATCAGCTCGAACTCGAAGAACCGCGGCGACAGGAGGCCGGCCACCTTGTCCCATTCCACGTACACCGTGCTCATCGTCGTGGTCGAGACCTGCAGTCGGCCGTACTCCATGCCCTTGATTTCACCATGCAGGCGGTCGCCGTTCTTGAGTACCACCACGTCGGTGTCCGCAGCCGCGGCCGGGCGCCCGGCGGCCAGCACGCAGAGCGCGAGCAGCGCCACGCGCGCGGCCGGCGTCACGCGCGCGACAAACGGCGGAATGGCGGCCCGCATGATCCGGTGCATGCTACCACCGCTCCGGCGCGTTCGTGCTATCGTGGCGCGGCCGGGCCCGGCGCTCATGCCTAGGGGCCCGGCTGGAACAGGCGCCCGAGCCTGACGGCAGGACCTCATGGACGACGCCACCGAGCCGATTCATGTGGCGCCCGAGCCGGCTTCCGGCTTCGAGGCGCTGCTGTGGGACCTCTTCCTGAGGCTGATGGACGTGCCAGGCGACCGGGTCGAGGCGGAGATCCTCGACGCCCAGCGGCGGCTGTGCCGGGCGCTCGATATCGATCGATCGACGCTCTGGCAAGTCCCGCCGGATGACGCCGGCAGCCTGCGCATCACCCACATGTACGACGTCGAGCATGACCGGCTCCCGTCGGTGTCGATAGACGGCAGCGTCATGCACGGATCGGCCAGCGAGTTCCTCGCGTCAGACGATTCGGTTCCGAAGCACGCCGAGGCGTCGGACTACTTCCCCTGGGTGACCCGGCGCCTTCTGGCGGGCGAGACGGTTGCGATTGCGGACCTCGACGGCCTGCCCGCGGAAGCCGCCGCCGATCTCGCGGCGTTACGCCGGTTTGGGACGCGCTCGACGGTCGCGGTGCCGCTGCAAGCCCACGGCGCGGTTCTGGGTTGCCTGTCGTTCGCCACGACGCGCCGAGCGCGACAATGGTCCGGCGAACTGGTCACGCGCTTCGAGCTGATCGCTCAGGTCTTCGCGAAGGCGCTCGCGCGGCGGCAGACCGAGGAGCAGCTCCGGGCCGCAGTGGGCGACCTCCAGCGGCTGAAGGACCGGCTCCACCACGAGAACGTGTACCTGCGAGACGAGATCCGGGACCGGCAGAATCCGATGCAGATCGCGGGGACGAGCGCCGCCCTCCGCCGCACCCTCGACCTCGTCGGCCAGGTGGCTCCGACCGGAGCGACGGTGCTGCTGCTCGGTGAGACCGGCACGGGCAAGGAGCGCGTTGCCGCGGCCATTCACGAGCTGAGTCCGCGCCGATCCCGCCCGATGGTGAAAGTGAACTGCGCCGCGATTCCGGGGACGCTCATCGAGTCGGAACTCTTCGGCCGGGAGAAGGGCGCGTACACGGGCGCCCTCACCAGGCAGACGGGACGGTTCGACCTGGCGAACGGGTCCACGATCTTCCTCGACGAGATCGGCGACCTGCCCGTCGAGACGCAGACCAAGCTGCTGCGCGTCATCGAGACGCGGGAGTTCGAGCGCCTCGGCTCGCCCAATCCCATCCACGTAGACGTCCGCATCATCGCGGCCACGAACAAAGACCTCACCCTGGCGGTTCGAGAGGGGCGTTTCCGTGAGGACCTGTTCTTCCGGCTGAACGTTTTTCCCATCCGGCTGCCCGCGCTGCGCGAGCGCCCGGAGGACATTCCGCTGCTCGCCATGGCCATTGTCGACGAACTGGGCGCGTCCATGGGCCGGCAGTTCGACGCGATCTCCCGGGCCAGCCTGCTGGCACTCCAGCAGTACGACTGGCCCGGCAACATCCGCGAGCTCCGCAACGTCGTCGAACGGGCGATGATCACCACTGACGGCCCCGCGTTGAACATCGAGCTCCCTTCGACGCCCGTGCGCCGGCCCGGCTCCGCCCCGCTCTCCCTCAAGGCGCTCGAACGGGAACACGTGCTAGCAGTGCTTCAGCAGACCGGATGGCGCATCCGAGGTCCCCGCGGTGCCGCCGTCCTGCTGGGCCTGCCCCCGACGACCCTTGAGAACCGGATGACCCGGTTGGGGATCGCCAGGCCAGGCAAGAAACTCCCATAGTCGTGCAATCTCCCATATGTGGGAGGATACCCTCGTCTGAATCCGCGCGATCGGTTTACTACATCTGTTTGTAAGCTATTCTAAGATAAGCTTTTACATAAGATAGACATCTCTCGACGCGGGTCTAGAATGTCGGCCCGGATAATGCTTTCAGCCTGGCGTGGTCCAACTGTACGTTCGCCTGCCGACCGCCGAATCGCAGACACCCGACATCGCTCGGGCCCTCTCGCGCGTCATGGTCTCGGCCCAGATCGACCGGGGATGCGACCATGCGGAACTCACGAGGGATGCTGACGACGCGTCCGTCCTGGTTTACGTCGAGGACTGGGAGGACAGGGAACAACTCGAACGCCGCATCCGATCCGAGCGTTTCGGCGCGCTGCTCGGGCTGATGGAAGCGTGCCCCACGGCGCCGCTCATGGAACTCCGGTTCGTGTCGGAAGTCCAGGGGCTCGATTACGTGGCGTCGGTGCGCCAGACCCAGTGAGCGGGCGACAGATGAAGGAGACAAGAGGCATGAGGATGAACAACGGCCACCGCCGGTGGTTCCTGTGCGGGTTCGCCCTCGGCGTGCTGCTGGCGTCGGCGCCGGATGCCCGGGGACAGGATGCGGCGAAGCCTCCCGCGGCAGAACCGAAGCCCTCGATGACGATCTACGGCTTCGCGATGCTCGACATCGGCCAGAACTTCACGCAGATCGACCCCGACTGGTACGACACCATGCGCGTGTCGAAGCTCCCGTCCTACGACAAGCAGTACGGCGAGGACGGCAGCACGTTCGCGGGCGTCCGGCAGAGCCGGTTCGGCGTGAAGACGTCGTCGCCGACTGCGCTGGGCGAACTGACGACGCAGTTCGAGTTCGAGCTCTTCGGCACGGGCGTGGACGCGGGCCAGACGACGTTCCGCCTGCGCCACGCGTACGGCGAACTGGGGGCGTTCGGCGCGGGCCAGACGTGGAGCCCGTTCATGGACCCGGACGTCTTCCCGAACTCCCTCGAGTACTGGGGCCCGACCGGCATGGTGTTCTTCCGCAACGTGCAGGTGCGATGGATGCCCATCAAGGGCACGTCGAACCTGACGCTGGCCCTCGAGCGCCCGGGCGCGAGCGGCGACGCCGGCGTGCTTGCCGACCGCATCGAACTGCAGAACGTCAAGGGCCGCACCCCGCTACCCGACTTCACGGGCCAGTACACCTACGGCGGGAAGTGGGGCTACTTCCGCGTGGCTGGTGCCCTCCGGAAGATCAATTGGGATGACATGCTTGCTGACCAGTACGACCTCAGCGGCGGCACGACAGGCTGGGGCCTCAACTTCAGCTCCAACCTCAAGCCGACGTCGAAGGACGTCATCCGGCTACAACTGGTCTACGGCGAGGGCATCCAGAACTACATGAACGACGCGCCCGTGGACATCGGCATCGTGAGGAATCCCGGAAACACGGTGTCGCCGATCAAGGGCGTGGCGATCCCTATCCTCGGCGTCGTCGCGTTTCTCGACCACGGCTGGAGCGACAAGTGGTCGACGACGGTCGGCTACTCCCTCACGGACCACGACAACGCGGAGGGCCAGAATCCCGACGCGTACCGGCGAGGGCACTATGCGTTGTTGAACCTCCTCTATACCCCGGTCCCGAACGTGATGATGGGCGGCGAGTTCCAGTGGGGCCGCCGCGAGAACTTCTCGGATGGTTTCACGTCGGACGGCGTCAAGATCCAGTTTTCATTCAAGTACAACTTCTCGCACACCCTTGGAGGCCAGTAATGAAGGCTCGCATCGCGATGGCCTGGCCGCTCGTCAGAGTCGCCGTCACCGCAGTGGTCGTTGCGCTCGTGCTCGCGCCCTCGGCCTTCGCCCAGGCGCCGGCTGACATCCAGAAGGCCGTGGACGCGGCGTACGCCAAATACAAGGATCTGAAGGAAGGCAAGAACGCCGACTACATTCCGGCCCTGGCCAGGGTCGACCCGAACCTGTTCGGGATCGCGGTCGTGACCGCCGACGGGAAGGTGTACTCGGCCGGCGACTTGAAGACGGAGGTGTCGATCCAGTCGATTTCGAAGGTGTTCAGCGCCGCGCAGGTCATCCAGGAGCAGGGCCTGGATTCGATCGCGATGCAGATCGGCGTGGACGCCACCGGCGCCCGGTTCAATTCGATCATCGCCATCGAGGGCGTCAAGATGGTGGCCGGCGCCGGCGCGCCGGAGATGAACCCCCTCGTCAATCCCGGCGCCATCTCGGCCACGAGCATGGTGAAGGGCGCGACGGCCGACGAGGTGTGGAAGAAGATCATCGGCACCAACAACGACTTCGCGGGGCGCCAGCTCTCGGTGCTCCAGGACGTGTACAAGTCCGAATCCGACAGCAACCAGCGCAACCAGGCCATCGGCGCGCTCATGCTCGCGTACGGCTACATCAAGGCGAACTGGCAGCAGGCGGTCGACCTCTACACCCGCCAGTGCTCGATCGGCGTGAACGCGAAGGACCTCGCCACGATGGCGGCCACGCTCGCCTTCGGCGGCAAGAACCCCGTGACGGGCAAGCAGGTGATGGACGCCGACAGGGTACCTGGCGTGCTCGCCATCATGGCGACAGCGGGGCTGTATGACGACTCCGGCAAGTGGCTGTACCGCACGGGCCTCCCGGCCAAGAGCGGCGTTGGCGGCGGCTTGATCGCGGTATCACCAGGCAAGTTCGGCATTGCGGTGATCGCGCCGCCGCTCGACGACGCCGGCAACAGCGTGAAAGCACAGAAGGCCATTGCCGACATCTCGAACGCGCTCGGCGGCAACCCATACAAAGTAGCGGCGAAGTAGGGAAGCAGAAGGAGCAGTCATGTCCGCACCAGCGACGCGCCTCGAGCACGATCTCCTCGGCGACAAGGCCGTCCCGGCCGACGCCTACTATGGCGTCCAGACGGCCCGGGCCCTCGAGAATTTCCACATCTCCGGGGTCGAACTCCGACTCTACCCGAACTTCATCAAAGCGTTCGCCATGGTCAAGCTGGCGGCGGCGCGGGCGAACTTCGACTGCGGCCAGTTCAGCAAGGAGATCCTCCAGGGCATCGAAGGCGCGTCTCAGGAGGTCATCGACGGCAAACTTCACGACCAGTTCCGCCTCGACGTCTTCCAGGGCGGCGCGGGCACCTCGACGAACATGAACGCCAATGAGGTGATCGCCAACCGCGCGCTGGAACTGATGGGCCATGCGAAGGGCGAGTACAGGCACTGCAGCCCGCACGACCACGTGAACGGCTCGCAGTCCACCAACGACGCGTACCCGACCGCCCTGCACGTCGGCATGGCCCTCGGCAACGTCCAGCTCATCGCCGCCATGAAGGAGCTCATCGCGGCCTTCCGGGCGAAGGGCAAGGAGTTCGCGTCGATCATCAAGATGGGGCGCACCCAGCTGCAGGATGCCGTCCCGATGACCCTCGGCCAGGAGTTCGAGGCCTTCGCCGAGACGCTCGCCGGCGAGGTCAAGACGCTGGAAGTCGTCCAGTTCCCGCTCTCCGAGATCAACATGGGCGCGACGGCCATCGGCACGGGCCTCAACGCCCCGGCCGGGTATGCCGAGAAGTGCACCCAGCATCTCGCACAGATCACCGGCTTCACGATCCACCTGGCGCCCAATCTCATCGAGGCCACGCAGGACACCCAGGCGTACGTCCTGTACTCCTCGATCATGAAGAGCCTGGCGATCAAGCTCTCGAAGGTGTGCAACGATCTCCGGCTGCTGTCGTCGGGCCCGCGCTGCGGCCTGCGCGAAATCAACCTGCCGGCGAAGCAGCCGGGCTCGTCGATCATGCCCGGCAAGGTGAACCCGGTCATCCCGGAGGTCGTCAACATGGTCTGCTTCCGCGTGATCGGGAGCGACCTCACGGTGACGATGGCGGCCGAGGCCGGCCAGCTCCAGCTCAACGTCTTCGAGCCGGTCATCGCGGCCTGCATCTTCGAGGCGCAGACGATGTTCGTCAACGCGGCGCGCACGCTGCGAGTCCACTGCATAGACGGCATCACGGCGAACCCCGAGATCCTCCAGCATTACGTGAACTACAGCATCGGTACGGTCACGGCCCTCAATCCCGTGATCGGCTATGACAAGTCGACCGAGCTCGCGGCCGAGGCCATGAAGACCGGCCGGGGCATCATGGAGCTCATCCGCGAGAAGAAGATCCTGACCGAGGAGCAGATCGCGAAGGTGCTCAACCCGGCCGCCATGACCGGCCAGGGACGCCCGTCCTGATCTGGGTGTCGTCATGAAGACCGTGCTCAGCCTCGTGGCCGCGGCGTGGCTCGCCGCGGTTGGCATTGCGGCCCAGGCGCCTGCCTCAGACGTCTGGCGCAGCTTCGAGGGGACCCTGTCGGCGACCGGCCAGCGGCAGTCCATTGCCACCGAAAGCGGTCGGCCGGCGACGACCGTGCAGCTCTCCGGGCCGGTGGCCATCGCGGCCGGCGCGGGGCTGAGCCGCGCGTTTCGCAGCGAGGTGGTCGGGTTCGATGACGGCGCGGGCCTCACCGTCCTGCGCGGCGTCTGGACCGACGACCGCGGCGATCGGATCTTCACCCGGCTGAAGGGAGAGACCGTCGCCTCGGGCCGCCGCATCGCCGGCACGATCACCGGCGGCACGGGCCGCTACGCCGGCATCACCGGCGAGTACAGCTTCGAGTGGCAGTACGTTGTCGAGGCCGAGGCCGGCACGATCAGCGGCCGCGCCGTCGGCCTCCGCGGGCGCTACCGCATCGCGGGAGCAGGGAAGTGAGCGCAGGGCGTTCGACCGCAGCGGTGATCCGTGCGCGCCTGGCCACCGTGGCGCTCATCGTCGTGATTTGGCTCGTGCCGCCGCCCGAGGGACTGACGGTCCCCGCGTGGCACCTGTTCGCGCTCTTCGTTGCCGCGATCTTCTCGGTGATCGTCGGCGCGTTCCCGATCCTGACCGCCTCCGTCCTTGCCGCCGCCGGCGCCGTGCTGACGGGCACCCTCACTCCCGCGAAGGCGTACGCCGGGTTCGCGAACCCCACCATCCTGCTCATCGTGATGGCGTTCCTCGTGGCGCGGGCCGTCGTGAAATGCGGGCTCGGGCAGCGCCTGGGGCACCTCGTCGTGAGCGTATTCGGCAGGTCCACGCTCGGGTTGTCCTACAGTATCTTCCTCGTCGACGCCATCATCGCGCCCGCGTTTCCGAGCAACACCGCGCGCGGCGGCGTGCTGTATCCGCTGGTGGTCGGCCTGGCCGAAGCCGGGGGAGCAACGCCCGAGAACGCCAGCCGGCGGAGGCTGGGCGGCTACCTGATGTTCTCGGGCATGGCGAGCCTGAGCCTGTCGTCGGCGTTGTGGTTCACCGCGATGGCCGCCAACCCGCTCGGGGCGGAGATAGCGCGATCCTTCGGCCTGACCATCGACTTCGGGTCGTGGCTGGTCGCGTCGTCGGTGCCGACACTCGCCGCGATGGCGCTGATGCCGTGGATCCTGCAGCGGATCATGGCGCCGGAAGTGACGAAGACGCCAGATGCCCCGGCCGCGGCGAAGCGGGCTTTGGCGGCGCTCGGGCGACTCTCGCGTGACGAGCGCATCGTCGCCGCCACCTTTCTGGGCATGGTCGGGCTCTGGGCGTCGTCGGGAGCCTACGGCCTCGACTCGACGGCCGTGGCCCTGCTGGGCCTCGGCGTCCTCCTCGCGGCCGGCGTGCTGACCCTTGGCGACATCGCGAAGGAAGGCGACGTGCTCGCCACCTTCATCTGGTTCGCGGTGCTCTACACGTTGAGCGGCCAACTGAACGAGATGGGATTCATGGGATACCTGGGCCACCGCATGGCAGGCGCGCTCGGCGATCCTCGTCGTCGCGTACGTCGCGCTGCACTATCTCTTCGTGAGCCAGACGGCGCACGTCCTCGCCCTGTTCGCCGTGTTCCTCGAGGTGGGCGTGAAGCTCGGCGTGCCGGCGATGCCGCTCGCCTTCATGCTCCTTTTCGCGAGCAATTTCTTCTCGGTGATCACGCCGCAGGGGTCGAGCGCCAACCTGCTCTTCACCGGAAGCGGGTACCTCTCCCAGGGCCAGTTGTACCGGCTGGGAGCGATCACCACCGGCATCAGCCTGCTGGTCTACCTCGTGGTGGGCACGCCGTGGCTGATGGCCGTCGCGCGTTGATGAATCGATAGCGATTAACTCGGGAGACACGACCATGGCTCTTCGTTCCCATTACCAGTTCGGCCGCGCCAGGATCGCCCTGGTGACGGCGCTTGCCTTGCTCGCCCAGCCCCTCACGCCGGTGATGGGGCAGACGCCGGCGCCTCAGGCAGCTGCCCAGAAGCCTGCCACGGTGCCGCTGCCCTCCACCACGGCCGGACAGACCTCTCCGCTGGCGGCGGCCGCGACGAAGCCCGCCGCGAAGCCCGCCGCCGCGGCACCGGCTGCCACCCAGGCGCCCGCCGTCGATGGCGGATGGCCGCGCGCCTACCAGACGCAAAACGGGACGCGCATCCTGCTCTATCAGCCCCAGGTGTCCGACTGGACCGGCCAGAAACACATCGTCGCGTACGGCGCGGTCTCCGCCGAGTTGCCCGGCACCCAGAAGCCGGCGCTCGGCTCCCTGCGGATCGAGGCGAACACGAAGGTGTCCGTCGAGGAACGCCTCGTGAGCTTCTCCGACATGTCAATCACCGAGTCGAACTTCCCGTCGCTCAGCAAAGAGCAGACGCGGGATGTCGTCAGCGAGGTGGTCAAGGGCGTCCCCACGGCAGAGCGCGTGATCGCGCTCGACCGGGTGCTGGCCGCCGTCGACAAGAGCCAGATCCTCCCGAAGAACGTGGAAGGCATAAAGGCCGATCCCCCGACGATCTGCTTCAGCCAGACGCCGGCCGTGCTCGTCAACATCGACGGCGAACCGATCTGGAGCCCGATCAAGGAAAACGACCTCAAGTACGCGGTCAATACGAACTGGGACCTGTTCCAGCACGAGCCGACCAAGACGTTCTATCTGCTTCACAACGGTTCGTGGCTCACGACCACCGACCTGAAAGGCGCGTGGACGGCGGCCGGGAAACTGCCCGCGAGCTTCTCCAAGCTGCCGGCCGACGAGAACTGGAAGGAGACCAAGGCTGCCGTGCCCGGCAAGAAGCTGGCCGCCGGCAAGCTGCCGAAGGTGTTCGTGAGCCTCACGCCGGCGGAGATGATCCTCCTGACAGGCGCGCCGAACTACGTGCTCGTGAGCGGCACCCAGAATCTCCTCTGGGTCAGCAACACGGAGTCGGACGTGTTCCGGATGGGGAGGACCGGCTCGGTCTACTTCCTCGTGTCGGGCCGCTGGTTCTCGGCGCCCGACTTCACGGGGCCCTGGACCTTCGCCACGCCGAACATGCCCGAGGTGTTCCAGAACATCCCGCTCGAGCACCCGCGCTCGCGCGTGCTGGCTGCCGTGCCGGGAACCCAGCAGGCCGCCGAGGCCGTGCTGCTCGCGCAGGTGCCGCAGACCGCGAGAGTGAACAAGAAGACGACGAAGGCGCCCGAGGTGGCGTACCAGGGCGAGCCGAAGTTCCAACCCATCGAGAAGACCACGCTCGAATACGCGGTGAACACGGACAAACAGATCATCAAGTTCGGCGACTTGTACTACATGTGCTTCCAGGGCGTGTGGTTCATGTCGAAGAGCGCGACCGGGCCGTGGGAAGTCGCCACGTCGATCCCGAAGGAGATCTACGGGATTCCGGCCAGTTCCCCGGCGTACAACGTGACCTACGTCACCGTGGAGGACAACGATGACGAGTGGGTGACGTTTGCGGCCGTCGCGGCGTACACCGGCGTGATGGTCGCCTGGGGCTGCGCCGTGTGGGGCACCGGGTGGTACCACCCGCCCTACTGGGGTTGGGGCGGCTACTATCCCTTCTACTACCCGCACTATCCGAGCTACGGCTACGGCGCCTGGTACAACCCGTGGAACGGCGCGTATGGCCGGACCGCAGTGGCGTACGGCCCGTACGGCGGCGCCGGCGTGAGCGCGCGCTACAACCCCACAACCGGGACATATTCCCGCGGCGCCGCGGCGTGGGGGCCGTACGGCGCGCGGGGCGCAGGACAGGCCTACAACCCGAGGACCGGCACCTACGCGCAGACCCGGCAAGGGTCGAATGTCTACGGCAGCTGGGGCTCGACGTCCGTTCAGCGCGGTGACCAGTGGGCCCAGACGGCCCGCGTCACGAACAACCGCACCGGCACGACGACGCGCGTGACCCAGGGCAGCGGGGGTGGCGAGGCCATCTCGCGCAACACGCCCGGGCCCGGCGGCAGCACGATCGCCCGCACGGGCAGCGGCGACGTTTACGCCGGCCGTGACGGCAACGTCTACAAGAAGTCGGGCGACAGCTGGCAGAAGTCCGACGGCAGCGGCGGCTGGAGCGACGTGAACCGTCCGGAAACCGGCGTCGGCTCTGGGACCCAGGCCGGCACGCAACAGGCCCGAGACCGTGCCGCTGCCGGGGCCGGCACGACGGCCGCGACGCGACCGACCACGACTGAACGCCCCGGACAGGCCGGCGCGGGTGTCAACACGATGGACCGCGGAACGGTCGACCAGCTCAACCGCGACGCGCGGGCGCGCGCCGAGGGGTCGCAGCGCACGAGCGCCTACGGCGCGTCGCAGCGCAGCAGCGGCGGGAGCTCACGGCCGACGACCAGCTATCGCCCGAGCGGTGGCAGCATGAGCCGAGGCGGCGGCGGACGGAGGCGCTGATGTCGTTCTTCGTGTCGGCGCTCAGGGAGAACCCCGAACTCGCGATCTTTCTGACGCTCGCCGTCGGGTTCGTGATCGGGCGGATCCGCATCGGCTCGTTCAGCCTCGGGAACGTCGTCGGCACGCTGCTGGCCGGCGTCGTCATCGGTCAGCTGGACATCAAGGTGGATCCGCTCGTCAAGGTGGTGTTCTTCGACCTGTTCCTCTTCGCGACCGGGTACAAGGTCGGGCCGCAGTTCTTCCGCGGCCTCAAGAAGAACGCCGGGCCACAGGTGGCGCTGACGATTGTCTTGTGCGTCACCAGCCTCGTGACGACGGTGACGGCCGCGAGGATCATGGGCTATGACAGCGGCACGGCCGCCGGCCTGATGGCCGGCGCCTTCACCGAGTCGACCGTGATCGGCACGGCGGGGCAAACCATTGAGCGCCTCGACCTGCCGGCGGAGGAGAAACAGCGCCAGCTGAACAACATCCCCGTGGCCTACGCGGTGAGCTACCTGGTGGGCACCGGCTTCGTCGTGTGGTTCCTCTCTAGCCTCGCGCCGCGGCTCCTCAAGGTGAACCTGAAGGAAGAGAGCCGGGAGCTCGAGGCGACCATGAACGTCGGGAGGCGGCCTGAACTTGGCGGCCAGTCGGCGTACCGGGAGTGGGACCTCCGTGCGCTCCAGGTCGGCGAGGGCGCCCCTGCGGCAAACCGGAGCGTGGCGGACGTCGAACGATCATTCGCCCCGGAGCGTGTCTTCGTCTACCGTGTCCGGCAGAAGGGCGTCCTCGTCGAGCCCGAACCCGGCTCGATTCTCCGGCCCGGCGACGCCGTGGTCGTCGGCGCCCGCCGCCACGTGATGCTGGCCAACGCCGCGTCCGTGGGTATGGAGATAGAAGATCGGGAACTGCTCGACTTTCCGATCGCGGCCATGGACGTCGTGCTCACGGACAGGCGCCTCGCCGATCTCACGCTCGCGGAGGTCGCGGCGGAACACGGCCGGGGCGTGGTGCTGCTGAAGCTGGTGCGCGGAGGCGAGGAGATCCCGTTCGCGCCAGACACGGTGCTCAACCGCGGCGACCTGCTCCGCCTCGCCGGCGCGAAGACCGACGTCGAGCGCGCGGGCCAGGCCCTCGGCTACATCGAGCGGCCGTCGAGCGAGACCGACGTGGTCTTTGTCGGCCTCGGGATCCTCGCCGGCGGGCTGGTGGGTTCGCTGACACTCATGGTCGGCACGCTGCCGCTGAGCCTGACGGCGAGCGGCGGCGCGCTCATCATGGGCCTCGTCTTCGGCTGGCTGCGGTCGGTGAGGCCGACCTTCGGCCGCATTCCGGAGCCGGCGCTCTGGGTGTTCGACACCATCGGCCTCGCCGTCTTCATCGGCGTGGTCGGCCTCAACGCCGGCCCAAGCTTCGTCGCGGGCCTCAAGCAGATGGGCCCCAGCCTGCTCATCGTGGGCTTCATCGTGGCCGTGACGCCGCACGTCACGGCGCTCCTGTTCGGGCGGTACGTCCTGAAGATGAACCCCGTTATCCTCTTCGGTGCCTGCTCGGGTGCGGGCACCGTCACCGCCGCGCTGCGATCGATTCAGGACGAGGCGGAGAGCAAGCTGCCTGTTCTGGGCTACACCGTGCCGTATGCGATCGGCAATATCCTGCTCACCGCCTGGGGACCAGTCATCGTCATGCTGACCAGATAGGAGCCGCTCGTCATGTTGAATCGGACATTCATCGTCGTGTTGATCGCGTGCATGTCGCTGGCCGGAGCGACCGCCGCCGCCGCCGCGCCGCAGGCGAAACCCGCGCTGCCGACCATCGTCGTGCTCGCCACGGGCGGCACGATTGCCGGCGCCGCGGCGACCGACGTGCAGGCGGGCTACACCTCCGGGCAGGTGGGCGTCGACCAGTTGCTCGCCGCCGTGCCTCAGGCGAAGAAGCTCGCCAACATGCGAGGCGAGCAGATTTCCAACATCGGCTCGCAGGACATGAACGACGAGGTCTGGCTGAAGCTCGCCAAGCGCGTGAACGAGCTGGTGGCGATGCCCGATGTTGCCGGGGTGGTCATCACCCACGGCACTGACACGATTGAGGAGACCGCCTACTTTCTCAACCTCGTGGTCAAGTCGAAGAAGCCGGTTGTCCTGACGGCGTCGATGCGGCCCTCGACGGCCCTTTCCGCCGACGGCCCGCTCAACTTCTTCAACGCCGTCGCGGTGGCCGCCAACCGGGAGGCCGCCGGGCGGGGCGTGCTTGTCGTCATCAACGACTGGATCCACGGCGCGGCGTCGCTCACGAAGACGAGCACGACGGCGGTGCAGACGTTCATGTCACCCCTGCGCGGCCTGATCGGCACGGTGGCCTACGGGGTCGCCGAGTTCTACCGCGGTCCCGTTGGCACGCACACGTTCGAATCGGAATTCTCCCTTGACGGCGTCACGGCGCTGCCTCGGGTGGACATCATCATGGCCTACGAGAACATGGACGGGGCGCTCATCGACGCGGCCGCCGCGGCCGGAGCGAAAGGCATCGTCATCGCCGGGGTGGGCAACGGCAACATGACGGCCCCGGCCGTCAAGGCCCTTGCCGCGCAGGCGACGAAGGGCGTCGTCTGCGTCCGCTCGACGCGGGTGGCGACGGGCATCGTCGGCCGCAACGTCGAACTCGATGACGATGCGCTCGCCTTCGTGGCGTCGATGGGCCTGAACCCGCAGAAGTCGAGAGTGCTGCTGCGCCTGGCGCTGACCAAGACGAAGGACCTCAAGGAGATCCAGCGGTACTTCATTCAGTACTAGTGCTGGCCCTTTCTGGGAACCTCGTTTCGGATCTACTGCTGAAGGAGATGGGCATGAAGACGGATCGACAGCACGAGCAGGACGCACCGCTGACGATGGACGTCGGGTCTCACGAGGAGCTTCCGGCAGGCGTGGACCGCCGGACGTTCATGATGCGCACGGCAGTCGTTGGCGCGGTGGCGGTGATCGCGGGCTGTTCGCCGGCGGAGAAGAAGGAAGTGGCTCCGGCTGCGGCGCCGGCGGCTGAGCCGCCCAAGCCGGCCGCCCAGGTGTCGGCCGATCTCGACGTCGTCAAGAGATCGAAGGGCCCGGTGATGACGGTCATCGACGAGTTCTACAAAGTCGGCCCGGGGCCGTCCAGCTCGCACACGATTGGCCCGATGCGGATCACGTACGACTTCTACCAGCGTTGCACCAAGCTGCCGGCTGACCAGCTCGCGAAGGCGACGGCCTTGAAGGTGTACCTGTTCGGCAGTCTGAGCGCCACCGGCAAGGGCCACGGCACGGAGCGCGCGGCGCTCGCCGGCATCATCGGCAAGGAGCCGGCGACGATCGATCCGCTGTTCCTGGACGGGCTGCGCGACAAGCCGGACCAGGTGTTCCCGGTGAAGCTCGGCGACAAGACGTTCAACGCGTCGCTGGCCGACATCGTGTACGACGCGCCCAAGGGCAACTTCCCGCATCCCAACACGATGACGTGCAAGCTCATGGGCGGCGACGCCGTCCTGCTGGAGCAGGAGTACTACTCCGTCGGCGGCGGGTTCATCGAGTGGAAGGGCTACGAGCCGCCCAAGAAGGGGCAGCCGAAGTACCCGTATTCCACGATGAAAGAACTGCTGGCGCACGCGGCGCAGAACAAACTGTCGATCGCCCAGGTGGCAATGGCCAACGAAGTGGCGGTCTCCGGCAAGTCCGAAGCCGAGATTCACGCATTCATCGACAAGGTCACGACCGCGATGACCAACATCGTGAAGACCGGATTGTCGATGCCGGTCAGCGTGCTGCCCGGTCCGATCAAGCTGAAGACGAAGGCCGGCGAGGTGTACAAGCGCGCCCTGGACGACAAGTGGCAGGGGCAGCGCGGCGTGGGCGTGGTGGCGGCGTTCGCGCTGGCGGGTTCGGAGGAGAACGCGCGCGGCCACCTGGTCGTGACGGCGCCAACGGGCGGGTCGGCTGGTGTCATGCCGGCGCTGGTCTACTCGCTCGGCGAGGCCGGTCGAAAGCTGCCGCAGGACAAGATCCGGGCCGGGATGCTGGCGGCCGCGGTCATCGGGTACCTGTGCAAGCACAACGCGACGCTCGCCGGAGCGGAGGGCGGGTGCCAGGCGGAGATCGGCGTGGCCTCCGCGATGGGCGCGGCGTTTCTGTCACAGGCGCACGACTTCGAGCCGCAGGTCGTGGCCAACGCCGCGGAATCGTCGCTCGAGCACCACCTCGGGCTGACGTGCGACCCGGTGGCCGGCTACGTCCAGCTGCCGTGCATCGAGCGGTGTTCGTATGGCGCCGTGAAGGCGTGGGTCGGGTTCCTCATCGCGAGCAACGAGATCCCGGCCGACCGCCGCGTGGACTTCGACACGACGGTCGAGGCGATGGCGCTCACCGCGAAGGAAATGAACTCGAAGTACAAGGAGACGTCCGAAGGCGGCCTCGCCGTCTCCGTCGTGCTCTGTTGATTGATGAAGGCCGGGGGGCAGCCGCCCTCGGACTCCACTGAAACCCGAGAGGTACGGGCCATGACGACCAACGCAACGCCATCCACACCACGGTTTGAGGACTGCACCGAGCAGAAGCGCCTGAACGACGCCCGCGAGGCCGGCATCCCGTGGAAGCAGTGGGGTCCCTACCTGAGCGAGCGGCAGTGGGGGACGGTCCGCGAGGACTACAGCCAGGATGGCAACGCCTGGGACTACTTCACGCACGACCAGTCCCGTTCCCGCGCCTACCGGTGGGGTGAAGACGGCATCGCCGGCATCTCGGACGACCACCAGCGCCTCTGCTTTGCGCTCGCACTCTGGAACGGGCGTGACCCCATCCTGAAAGAGCGGATGTTCGGCCTCACCAACAGCCAGGGGAACCACGGCGAAGACGTCAAGGAGTACTACTTCTACGTCGACTCGACGCCGACCCACTCGTACATGAAGTACCTCTACAAGTACCCGCAGCGGGAGTATCCCTACGCGGATCTGGTCGAGACCAACCGGAGGCGCACGCGGGAGGAACTCGAGTACGAACTGGTCGATACGGGGACCTTCGACGACAACCGGTACTTCGACGTGTTCGTGGAATACGCCAAGGCGGGTCCGGACGACATCCTGATCCGCGTGTCGGTCCACAACCGCGGCCCCGAGGCCGCCCGGCTGCACCTCCTGCCGACGCTGTGGTTCCGCAACACCTGGTCGTGGGGAGACGACGACCCGAAGCCGGTCCTGCGTGAAGCCGGCGGAGCGGTGGTCGCGTCCCATCCGGAGCTGGGCGACTACACGCTGTCGTGCGACGGCGCCCCGGAATTGCTGTTCACCGAGAACGACACGAACGCCGAACGGCTGTGGGGTTCGCCCAACGTCGTGCCGTACGTGAAAGACGCGTTCCACCGCTACGTGATCGCGGGTGAGCACGGCGCCGTGAACCCGGCGATGAAAGGCACCAAGGCGGCCGCGCGCTACATCGTGGAGGTACCCGCGGGCGGCTGCGGGATGGTCCGGCTCCGCCTCGGCGCCGGCAACGCGGCCAAGCCGTTTGGCGCGGCCTTTGACACGGCGTTCGGCGAGCGCGTATCCGAGGCGAACGAGTTCTACGAGCGGATCACGCCCCCGACGCTGACCGAAGATGAGCGCCGGGTCCACCGCCAGGCCCTCTCCGGGATGCTCTGGACGAAGCAGTACTACCACTTCGACGTGGACCGGTGGCTGAAGGAGCACGATGCGCATCCGCTCACGGGCGGCAAGGCGCGCGCCAGCCGGAACGCCGAGTGGTTCCACATGCTGAACGGCGACGTCATCTCCATGCCCGACAAGTGGGAGTACCCCTGGTACGCGGCCTGGGACCTGGCGTTCCACACGGTGTCGCTGGCGCTGGTGGACTTCGACTTCGCCAAGGAGCAGCTCCTGCTCATGCTCCGCGCCCTCTACAGCCACCCCAACGGGCAGATGCCCGCCTACGAGTGGAATTTCAGCGACGTGAACCCCCCGGTGCACGCGTGGGCGACCCTCTTCCTCTACAAGATCGAGAAGAACCTCGGCCGGGAGGACATCCCCTTCCTGGAGCGCTCGTTCCAGGGCCTGATGCTCAACTTCAACTGGTGGGTGAACCGCAAGGACCCTCAGGGCCGCAACGTCTTCGCCGGCGGATTCCTGGGCCTCGACAACATCGGCGTCTTCGACCGCAGCGCCCAGTTGCCCACCGGCGGGTCCCTGGAACAGGCGGATGGCACCGCGTGGATGGCCTTCTACTGCCAGAACATGCTCGAGATGGCGATGGTGCTGGCCGACCACGACCCGGTGTACGAGGAGATCGCCTTCAAGTTCCTCGAGAACTTCATCTGGATTTCGTATGCGATGGACAAGGCCGGCGAGCACCAGGACGACATGTGGGATGAACAGGACGGCTTCTACTACGACGTGCTCCGGATGCCGGACGGCCAGGCGTTCCGGCTGAAGGTCCGGTCGATGGTCGGGCTCCTGCCGCTCTGCGCCAGCACGGTGCTCGAGGCCAACGTCGGAAAAAACCATCCCAGGCTGACGGCGCTGATCGCACTCTTCAAGAAGCGCCACCCGGAGGTGGTGGCCCACGTCGCGCCGACCGACGACGGCTTCCTGGGCTACGCCGGGCGCCGCCTGCTGTCGCCCCTCACGAGGCCAAAGCTCGAGCGCATCCTCGGGTACCTGCTCGACGAGCAGGAGTTCCTCGGTCCGCATGGCGTCCGCTCTCTGTCGCGCTACCACCTCGATCACCCGTTCGTCTTCCACACGGGCGGCCAGGAGTTCCGCGTTCAGTACCTTCCAGCCGAGTCCAACACCGGGATGTTCGGGGGGAACTCGAACTGGCGAGGGCCGGTCTGGATGCCGGTGAACGCCCTGATCATCCGGGGGCTCCTGAACCTCTATGGCTTCTACGGCGACGACTTCACGGTGGAATGCCCGACCGGTTCCGGCACTCGGATGACCTTGTTCGAGGTGGCCAGGGAACTCACCAGGCGCCTCTCCGGGAGTTTCCTGCGCGACGCGAACGGCCGCCGGCCGGTGTACGGCGGCTGCGCGAAGTTCCAGGACGACCCGCACTGGCGCGATTTGATCCTCTTCTACGAGTACTTCCACGGCGACAACGGGGCCGGCCTCGGGGCCAGCCACCAGACGGGGTGGACGGGCCTCGTCGCGCGTCTCCTCGATCTGTTCGCGCGCATCACGCCCGAGGACGCGCTGCAGACAACGAAGGAACGGATCGAAGCCCGGATGGTCCGCGAACAGGTGAGCGGCGTGGAAAAGAAGCGCAGGGACGCCAGGCGGGGGCCGGACGCGACGAGACAGGGATGACACCATGAAACCATTGCTCGCGGAAATTCGCAGTACGCCGCTGCTCTGGCTGTTGATGTTCGTCCCGGTCGTGTTCGTGGCCAGCCGCCTCGACCCCGAGGCGGCGACACTCCTGTTCGTGCTGTCGGTCCTGGCCATCGTGCCGCTGGCGGCGCTGCTCAGCCACGCCACCGAATCGGTGGCGGCCAAGACGGGCGACGCGGCCGGCGGCCTGCTCAACGCCACGCTGGGCAACCTGACCGAACTGGTGATCGCCATCGCCGCGCTCCGGGCCGGGCAGTACACGCTCGTGAAGGCGTCGATCGCCGGCGCGATTGTCGCCAACACACTGTTCATGCTCGGCGCCTCGTTCCTGTTGGGCGGGCTCAAGCACCGCGTGCAGGAGTTCAACAAGGCCGGTGCCCGACTTCAGGCCGGCCTGCTGTTCCTGGCCACCGTCGCGATGCTCGTCCCGTCGGCCATCGCCGGCGCCGACTCGCCGGACGTGACGGCGATCGCGCAGCCGTTGAGCGTGGGTCTGGCGGTCCTGCTCATCGCCGCCTACGGCCTGGGCCTGCTGTTCTCGCTCAAGACGCACCGCGAGTTCTTCGCGAGCGCCGAGCACGAAGGCGCGGGCGAGGCGCCCTGGCCGATGGGCCTGGCGCTGGCCACGCTGGCCGGTGTCACGGTGCTGGTCGCGCTGGTCAGCGAGATCTTCGTCGAATCGGTGCAGGGAGCCGCGCTCGAACTGGGCATGACGCCCGCATTCGTGGGCTTCATCGTGGTGGCGCTCGTCGGCGGGGCCGCCGAGATGGCGTCTGCGTTCTCCGGGGCGCGCAAGAACCGCCTGGACTTGAGCGTCGGCATCGCCCTGGGCAGCGCCTCCCAGATTGCGCTCTTCGTCGCGCCGGTGCTGGTGCTGCTCAGCTACGTGCTCGGCCCGGCACCGATGGACTTGCAGTTCTGGCCGGGCGCCGTCGTGATGATGCTCATCGCCACAATGACCGCGACGACGCTGACCAGTGGCGGACGCTCGGCGTGGTTCGTCGGCGTGCTCCTGCTGATGGTCTATGCCGTGTTCGCCATGACGCTCTACCTCCTGCCGCCCGGAGTGTCGTAACGCGCTCACGCATTGGAACGGAGCCGACCGCATGTTGCCGACGCCCATGTCGCAGGCCCCTCCGGCAGTCTCGAAGCGTGTGCTGGACCCCGTCGACCGGGTGGCCGAGGTGCTCTTCGGGCTGATCATGGTCCTCACTTTCACCGGATCGCTCAGCGTCGCCGACGCCGGGCGTGACGACGTGCGCACGATGCTGGTTGGCGCGGTGGGGTGCAACCTGGCGTGGGGCATCATCGACGGAATCCTGTACCTCATGGGCTGCCTGGCCGAGCGCAGCCGGCGGCTCATGACAGTCCGGGCCGTGCGCGCGGCCGAAAGCCCTGAGCAGGCCCGGGCTCTTCTCGCGGCCGCGCTGCCGCCGGACATCGCCTCGATTGTCGAACCTGACGAACTCGAAGGCATTCGCATGCGGCTGGCGCGGCTGCCCGAGCCGCCTGCGCGCGCGCACATGTTGAAGGACGACTGGATCGGCGCGGCGGCGGTGTTCCTCCTGGTGTTCCTGTCCACCTTCCCGGTCGTGATTCCGTTCATCGTCATGCGCGAAGCGACGCCAGCCCTGCGCGTCTCGAACGCCGTCGCGGTCGCGATGCTGTTCATGACGGGCTACACCTACGGTCGCCTCACCCGGTACCGGCCCCTCGGCATGGGGATTTCGATGGTTGTGCTTGGGGCCGTCCTCGTCGGCATGACGATGGCGCTCGGAGGATGACGCCCGTGAGAGCGGTGATCCTCGCCACCCTCGCCGTCCTCCTCGCTGGTGGCTCCGCCTGGGCCCAGGCGGCCGGCGGACAGCCGCTTGGCGCGGCAACCGCGTCGCCTGCCCCGCCAACGGCCGTTCCCGAGAAGGCCTGGTCCTTCTCCGCTTCCGCGGCCACCTATGTTGTGCCCGACGAACCGGACTACGTGCAGCCGGCGTTCTCTGCCGACCGCGGCTGGCTGCATCTCGAGGGGCGTTTCAACTACGAGGACCGCGACACCGGGTCCGCATGGTGTGGCTACAACTTCAGCGTGGGCAAGACGGTCACGCTGGACATCACGCCGATGATCGGGGCCGTGTTCGGGAACACCAACGGCGTCGCACCGGGCTACAAGGGCTCGCTGGGCTGGCGCGTGCTCCAGCTCTACAGCGAAACCGAGTTCGTGATCGACCCCGGCGATTCGGAGAACAACTTCCTTTATACATGGTCGGAATTCGAAGTGGCGCCCGTGGATTGGTGCCGCTTTGGCCTGGTCGTTCAGCGAACGAAGGTCTATCAGACGGAGTTCGACATCCAGCGAGGGTTCTTCGTGGGCGTGTCCTACAAGGGCCTGGACGTGACTGCGTATGTGTTCAACCCCGACGCCAACCGGCCCACCGTCGTCGTGGGCGTCGGTCTGAGCTTCTAAGCACCGGGATCGGAGGCGCTCATATGACCCCGCCGCGCTATCCGTCGCTCTATCAGATCAACACACGCGTCTGGCTGACGGAGCTCGGGCGCGCGTTGGGACGGCCGGCGACCCTCGACGACGTGCCGGATGCCGAACTCGACCGCCTTGCCGCGAAGGGCTTCGACTGGGTGTGGATGCTGAGCGTGTGGCAAACGGGCGCGGCGGGACGAGCCGTGTCGCGCGCGAATCCGGAGTGGCGCGCGGAATTCGAGCGCACGCTGCCCGACCTGCGCGAAGAGGACATCGCAGGCTCAGGTTTCGCGATCATCGGCTACACGGTGTCTGAAGCCCTCGGCGGCGATGTCGCGCTGGCCAGGCTGCGCGCACGGTTCGCGGACCGCGGCATGCGCCTGATGCTGGACTTCGTGCCGAACCATACGGGCCTCGATCATCCGTGGGTGGACGAGCACCCGGAGTACTACGTGTCAGGCACGGAGGATGATCTGGCCCAGGCGCCCGCAAACTACACGCGCCTTCCTCGCGCCGGGGGAGACCTGATCCTCGCGCACGGGCGCGACCCGTACTTCCCAGGCTGGCCGGACACGCTGCAGCTCGACTACAGCCAAGCCGCGACGCAGGAGGCGATGATCGGTGAGTTGGAGCGCGTGGCCGGCCAGTGCGACGGCGTGCGCTGCGACATGGCCATGCTCGTCCTGCCCGACGTGTTCGAACGCACGTGGGGCCGGCGGGCCCAGGCGTTCTGGCCGGCAGCCACCCGGCGCGTTCGTCAGCGGGTCCCCGGGTTCTGCTTCATGGCAGAGGTCTACTGGGACCTCGAATGGACTCTCCAGCAGCAGGGGTTCGACTACACGTACGACAAGCGGCTGTACGACAGGCTCCGCGAGGGCCACGCGCGCCCCGTGCGCGAGCACCTCCACGCCGGACTCGACTTCCAGGAGCGGCTCGCGCGGTTCCTCGAGAACCACGACGAGCCTCGTGCGGCCGCCACCTTCGGCCACGACATGCACAAGGCGGCTGCCGTCATCACGTTTCTGTCACCCGCGCTTCGCTTCTTCCACCAGGGGCAGTTCGAGGGGCGAACGGCGCGAATCTCGCCTCACCTGGTCCGCGGACCCGAGGAGCCCGCCGATCCCGTGCTGTGCGCGTTCTATGAGCGGCTGCTCGCCGTCATTCGCCGGCCCGCGCTGCGTGTGGGCGACTGGCGGCTGCTGCCGTGCGGCGTCGCCTGGGACGGCAACGCCACGAACGGCAACTATGTCGCATACAGCTGGCAGCTCGGCCGGGAGGTCCGGCTTATCGCGGCGGTGAACACCAGCGGCGTCTACAGCCAGTGCTTTGTCCGGCTGCCGTTCCACGATCTGGCCGGCCGCCAGTGGCGGCTGGAAGACCTGCTGGGGGATGCGGTCTACGTCAGGGACGGCAGCGATCTGCAGACGTGGGGTCTGTTTCTCGACGAACCTCCGTGGAAGGCCCAGGTCTTCCTCCTAAGTGCAGTAGAATGACGGCCTGCCGCCGAGTGGGTGACCCCCAAGGGGGCGTTTCTGAGACAGTGAGGTCCTGGCGATGATCCGCAATCCAATTCTCTTCCTGTGTGGTGTCCTGCTCCTGGCGGCCTCGGCGTGCTCGAAGGAGGCGCCGCCGGCCGCGCCCCCTCCGCCCGAGGTGCTGGTCACCGAGCCCATCCAGCGGGACGTGCCCGTGTACATGGAACTGGTCGGCCAGGCCATCGGCTTCCAGGACGTCGAGATCCGGGCCCGCGTCGAGGGTTTCCTCGAAACGGTCGCCTTCACCGAGGGCTCGCTCGTCCGCAAGGGCCAGCTGCTCTACAGGATCGATCCGAAGCCGCTGCAGGCGATTCTCGCGAACGCCAAGGCCAACATGGCGACTTCGCAGGCGAGGCTGGAGAAGGCCGCCAACGACGTGAAGCGCCTCACGCCCCTGGCCGCCCAGCAGGCCGTCAGCCAGCAGGAGCTCGACAACGCCACCGCGCAGCGTGACGCCGCGATCGCCCAGGTCGACGCCAACAAGGCTGCCGTGGAAAAGGCGGAATTCGACCTCGGATATACGACGATCGACGCTCCCCTGGATGGCCTCATCGGGACGACGAAGGTCAAGGCCGGCAACCTCGTCGGGCGCGGCGAGAGTACGTTGCTCGTGACGATTTCGCAGATCGACCCGATTCTCTTCCGCGCCGGCATTGCCGAGGCCGAATACCTCAAGGTGGCCAGGCGGATGCAGGAGCAGCAGGCCCAGGGGATCGTCCAGAAAGAGAAGACGCCCATCCAACTCATCCTCGCCGACGGCTCGGTGCACCCGCACGAGGGCCGGCTCGACGCCGTCGAGCGCAATATCGACACGACCACGGGCACCATCGCGCTGCAGATCAAGTTCCCGAATCCCGAGCGCCTCGTGCGTCCCGGCCAGTTCGGCCGCGTGAGGTTCGTCATCGACCTGAAGAAGAACGCGCTGCTCGTGCCGCAACGGGCGGTGCAGGAGTTGCAGAACCTCTACAGCCTGGCCGTGGTCGGCCCCGACAACAAGGTGAGCTTCCGCAACGCGAAGGTGGGCCCGCGCGAGGACAGCCTCTGGGTCATCGAGGAGGGCCTCAAGCCCGGCGAGCGCGTGATCGTCGAAGGCCTCCAGCGCGTCCGTGAGGGGTTGGTGGTGGCGCCGAAGGCCGCGCCGCCTGCCGCCGCGGCGCCCAAGGCCGGAGAGGTGAAGTAGCCATGGCCCGCTTCTTCATCAACCGGCCCATCGTGGCGATGGTCATCTCCATCGTCACGGTGCTGCTCGGCCTCGTGGCGATGTCCGGGCTGCCGATCGCGCAGTACCCAGAGATCGTGCCGCCGATGGTGCAGGTCACCACGACCTTCGTCGGCGCCAGCGCCACCGACGTCGAGGCCTCGGTGGCCACGCCGGCCGAGCAGAAGATCAACGGCGTCGAGAACTCCATCTACATGAAGTCGACCAACGCCAACGACGGCACGATGACCCTGAAGGTCAGCTTCGACGTCGGGTCGGACCTCGACATGGCGAACGTCCTGACGCAGAACAAGCTGTCGGAAGCGATGCCGCAGCTGCCCGCGTCGGTCAAGACCTACGGCGTCGCCGTCAAGAAGGCGCTGGCGTTCCCGTTGCTCGTCGTCTCGATCAAGTCGCCCGACGGGACGTACGACAACAACTTTCTTTCGAACTACACGACCATCAACATCCAGGACAACCTGGCCCGCATCAAGGGCGTCGGGCAGATCAACCTGTTCGGCGGCAGCGACTACGCGATGCGCGTCTGGCTGCGGCCAGACCGGATTGCCCGGCTCGGGATCACGGTGCCCGACATCGTCAACGCCATCTCGCAGCAGAACACGCTGTCGCCATCGGGCCAGTTCGGCGGGCAGCCGGCCGTGCCGGGCACCGAGTTCACCTACACCGTGAGGACGCAGGGGCGCCTGCTGAACGAAGCGGAGTTCGGGGAGATTGTCGTCCGCTCCAACCCGGATGGCTCCCAGGTCCGGCTGAAGGACGTCGCCCGCATCGAGCTGGGGACCCAGCTCTACAACGCCGTCGGCCGGCACGACGCCAAGCCCGCTGCGGTTCTGGCGGTCTTCCAGATCCCGGGCACGAACGCCCTCCAGGTGGCCAAGGACATCAAGGCGGAGCTGGAGACGCTCTCGAAGCGCTTTCCGCGCGACCTCGAGTACAAGATCTCGCTCGACACCACGCTGCCGGTCGAGGAAGGCATCAACGAGATCGTCAAGACGCTGTTCGAGGCCATCGTCCTCGTCATCATCGTGGTGTTCATCTTCCTGCAGAACTGGCGCGCCACGCTCATCCCGCTGATGACCGTGCCGGTGTCGCTCGTCGGCGCGTTCATCTTCTTCCCGGCCCTCGGGTTCTCGATCAACGTGCTCTCGCTCCTCGGCCTCGTCCTCGCCATCGGCATCGTCGTCGACGATGCGATCGTCGTCGTCGAAGCGGTCATGCACCACATCGAGCAGGGCATGACGCCCAAGGACGCGACCTTCAAGGCGATGGAAGAAGTGTCGGGGCCGGTCGTGGCCATTGCCCTCATCCTGGCCGCCGTGTTCGTGCCGGTCGGCTTCATGCCCGGCATCTCCGGGATGCTCTATCAGCAGTTCGCGATCACGATCGCGCTCTCGGTGCTGCTGTCGGCGTTCAACGCGCTGACGCTGTCGCCGGCGCTGGCGGCGCTGCTCCTCAAGCCGGCCACCGGGAAGAAGACCCTGCTCACGCCGTTCTACCGCGGCTTCAACAAGGTGTTCGGCGCCGGCACCAACGCCTACGTCGGCCTCGCGGGGTTCCTGGTCCGGAAGCTGGTGGTGAGCGTCGTGCTCATCGGCGGCCTCGTGTTCCTGACCATCCGCCTCGTCGACCGAATCCCGGGCGGGTTCGTGCCGGAGGAAGACCAGGGGTACATCCTGGTGAACGCGATGCTCCCCGACGCCTCGTCGCTGCAGCGCACCGACGCCGTGATGCGCAAGGTCGAGAAGATCCTCGGCGAGAACGAGGGCGTCGAGGGCTACAACACGATCAGCGGGTTCAGCCTGCTGACCGGCGCCTACTCGTCGAACATGGGCTTCTTCTTCGTCCAGCTCAAGGAGTGGAAGGAGCGCACGACGCCGGAACTGCACTCGAGCGGCATCGTCAACGCCCTGAACCGGGCCTTCGCCAAGGAGGTGCCGGAGGCGGTCGTGGCGGCCTTTGGACCGCCGGCGATCCCCGGGCTCGGCACAGGCGCGGGCTTCACGCTGCAACTGCAGGACCGCGTCGGCCATACGCCGCAGTGGCTGGCGCAGCAGGCGGGGGCGTTCATCGAGGCCGCGCGGAAGCGGCCGGAAATCGGGCGCGTCAGCACCCTCTTCCGCGCCAACGTGCCGCAGGTGTACGCGGACATCGACCGCAGCAAGGTCCTGAAGGTGGGCGTCCCGATCTCGGACGTCAATACCACGCTCGGAGCGCTGCTCGGCAGTTCGTACGTCAACGACTTCAACCGCTTCGGCCGCGTCTACAAGGTCTACGTCCAGGCCGAGCCCGAGTTCAGGACCGACCCGAAGCAACTGGGCCTCTTCTACGTGCGCAGCGCCTCGGGCACGATGGTCCCGCTCGACACGGTGGTGTCGACGAGGCCGACGACCGGGCCGGAATTCATCAACCGGTTCAACTTGTACCGGTCTGCGGAGATCTCCGGCGTGCCCGCTGAAGGGTACAGCTCGGCTCAGGCCATGGCCGCGTTGAGGGCGGTCGCCGCCGACCCGGCCGTCCTGTCTCCGGACATGGGCTACCAGTGGGCCGACATGTCGTTCCAGGAGGACAAGGCGCCGTCGCCGGGGCCCACCTTCGCCGTGGCCATCCTGCTGGTGTTCCTCGTGCTCGCGGCGCAATACGAGAGCTGGACGCTCCCGTTCAGCGTGCTGCTCGGCACGCCGTTCGCCGCCTTCGGCGCCTACTTCGGCCTCTGGGTCGCGCGGCACACGTCCAACAGCTACGTGAACAACATCTTCGCGCAGATCGGTTTGATCATGCTGATCGGCCTTGCGGCGAAGAACGCGATCCTCATCGTTGAGTTCGCCAAGATGCTGCACGAACAGGGGAAAGACGTCGTGACGGCGGCCCTCGAGTCGGCCAAGCTCCGGTTCCGCCCGATCCTCATGACCGCCTTCGCCTTCATCCTCGGCGTGGTGCCGCTCGTGCGGGCCAGCGGCGCCGGCGCCGAGGCGCGCAAGGTCATGGGCATGACGGTGTTCTCGGGCATGCTCATCGCCACGATTCTCGGCGTCTGCCTGATTCCGATGCTGTTCGTGCTGGTGGGCAAGCTGACCGGATCCAAGCCAGGCCCGGCGCCCGGCACCGGCCCGCCGGCCCACGCGCCGGAAGGAGGAGGTCACTGATGAACACCCGGTCCCTCTTCCGCACGATCAGGGTTCCAGCAGCCGTTGTCGCCCTCGGCCTGACGGCCGCCGGCTGCACCGTCGGCCCGAACTATGAGCGGCCGAAACTCGATCCGCCCGTGCAGTTCCGCGGCCAGGCGGGGCAGGCCGCGGCGGAGTCGCTGGTCGATGCCACGTGGTGGCAGGTCTACCAGGACGAAGTGCTGGCGGGTCTCATCCGGGAGGGCATCGCCAACAACCTCGATCTCAGGGCTGCCTCGGCACGCGTCGTGGAATCGCGCGCCCTGGCCGGCGTCGCCAAGTCGTACCTCTATCCGGACATCGGCGTGGGGTTCGGCGTGTCGGGGGAGCAGCGATCCAGGGTCGGCGATCCGAAGATGCCCAAGGATCAGTTCCCCGACCGCACGTACAACAACTGGGCGCTGAACGGGTCCCTCTCCTGGGAGATCGATCTCTTCGGCCGGCTCCGCCGCAACAACGAAGCCGCTTTCGCGCAGTACCTCGCGTCCGAAGAGGGCCGCCGGGCCGTGCTCATCACGCTCGTCGGCGACATCGCGTCCACCTACTTCTATATCCGCGAACTGGATCTCCAGCTCGACATCGCCCGGCGGACGCTCAAGATCAACGACGATACCGTCACCTACTACGCAAACCGGCTGCAGGGCGGCGTCTCCAACCGCCTCGAACTCGACCAGGCCAAGGCAAACCGCGCGGTGACGGCGTCGGCGATTCCCGACATCGAACGGCAGATTGCGATCGCCGAAAACGCCTTGAGCGTCCTCCTCGGCCGGCCGCCGGGGAACATCACGCGCGGGACGACCGCCGCGGATCGGGTACTGCCACCGAATGTCCCAGCCGGGTTGCCGGCCCAGTTGCTCGAACGGCGGCCCGACGTCGTGCAGGCGGAGCAGCTGCTCGTGGCCGCCAACGCGAACATCGGCGTGGCCAAGGCGCTCTTCTACCCGACCATCAGCCTCACCGGTTCGCTGGGTGCCGTGAGCAGTTCGCTCTCTGACTTCCTGACGCCCGAGTCGCTCGTATGGTCGCTCGGCGCCGGCCTCTTCCAGCCGATCTTCAACGGCGGGCGCATCAGGCGGAACTATGAGGCGGCGGTCGCCCGGTACGACATTGCATTGACCCAGTACCAGAAGGCCGCGCTCAACGGTTATCGCGAGGTGGCCGACTCGCTGGTGACGATTCAGAAGCTGGCGGAGCGGCGGACGGAAATCGAAACGGGCGTCGAGGCGTTGCGCGACGCCACGCAGCTCTCCCGCGCCCGGTACGACACGGGGCTGTCGAGCTACCTTGAGGTGCTCATCGCCGACCAGCAGCTGTTCTCGCAGGAGATTCAACTCGCGCAGGTCAAGGGATCGCAAAACCGCGCCGTCGCCCAGCTCTACCGGGCGCTTGGGGGAGGGTGGCAGCCGGAGCAGCCGACGTCGGCGCCGCCACCCGGTCCAGTCAGGCAGTAGAATAGCGGTTCGGCGGGGTCCGTGGCGAAAGGGTAGGCGTGTGAGGCAACGTGGGGAACCCCCACGAGATGAAGGAGATAACGATGCGGAAGATGATCGCGTTGGCAGTCGTGACCGGGTTCCTGTTCGCGGGACCGGCGCAGGCGCAGGACAAGGAAAAGAAGGAGAAGGTGAAGCCGTATCGCTTCACCGCGTTCGCGGTCAACATGAACAGCGGGCCGAGGGCGGGCACGATAGACATCACGCTCGAGCGCCTGACGACCGCCGAGGAGCGCGACAACCTGATTGCGGCCTTCGTCGAAGGCGGCCAGGACAAGCTGTTGTCGGCCCTGCAGAAGGTCAAGCCGCGCGTGGGGTACATCCGGTCGGCCAATTCGATCGGCTACGATCTGCAGTACGCCTGGCGGATCGTCAATTCGGACGGCACGAGCCGGATCATCATCGGCACAGACCGGCCGGTCAGCTTCTTCGAGGCCAGCCGGAACACGAGGACGATGGACTACCCGTTCACGATCATCGAGATGCGTCTGGACGCCAAGGGTGAAGGCGAAGGCCGCATGGCGTCCGGCACGAAGATCTCGAAGAGCAAGGACGGCAAGACCATCGAGCTCGAGAACTACGGCATTTCGCCGGTGGCGCTGAACCAGATCAAGCTGCAGAAGCGCTAGGCGTGGCACGGTTCGGTGCGGTGAACCGCATCGGGCAGATTGGGGCTGGCTCCGCCCGTGCGGCTGGAGCCAGCCCCGCTGTACGAATGGCAACGCCGCTGCGCAGGGCCTGACACCCGTGGACCAACGACCTGCTCTCCTGCATGCGCGGTTCGGTTTCGTGCTGCTCCTGCAGTTCGGGCTCTTGCTCTGGCTGGTCGCGTTCGACCACGCCTGGGACACGCGCATGCTGCTGGAGTTCACCGGCGTCTTCATCCCGCTCTTTGCGATTGCCGTCGCCACGCAGCGGAAACGCGATCGGCGGGTCGCGGTCGTGCTCGCGGTGAGTGCGATGGTGTTCAGCGGGGGGGCGCTGTCAGGCGTCCGCCCGGCTGGCGGCGACGTCGGCCCGGTGCTGGCGGTCGTGTTCTCGGCGTATGCCACCTGGACGATGCTGATCGGGATCGTTCGCAGCCAGCGCGTGACCGGCAACGTGCTCGCCGGTGCGCTTGCGGCCTACATCATGGCGGGCCTGGCGTTCGCGGTCGTGTACGGCGTGATTGCGAGCCGCCGGCCGGACGCCTTCGCGACCGCCGCGGCCACGCCGGCGTCGTTCCCGGACCTCGTCTACTTCAGCTTCGTCACGTTGCTGACCATCGGGTTCGGGGATGTGACGCCTGCGGCGCCCGGAGCACGGGCGGTGGCCCTCGTCGAAGGCCTGTTCGGCGTCGTCTTCACGACGGTCGTCATGGCCTCGCTCGTGGCCGGCTACATCCGGCACCGCGAGAGCAACGCGCCGTAATCAGGGCCGCTGCTGTCGCGCGAGGTAGGCCTCGACCGCCCGGTTCACGTTGAAGAACATGCGGTCCCGGCCCAGCCGGGGGCCGAGCGATGAGCGCTGCACCATGTCCAGCGCCGCGGGATTGAGCCTCGCCATCCAGAGTTCGGTCCCGACGGCCCGCAGGCGCTCTTCGGCTTCGACGAGCATCTTGAGCGCGGTGTACTCGATGTCCGGCACGGCGCCGCAATCCAGCAGTACGACGCGCGGCTGAGCCTCCCGGAGGATTGGCGCCATCTTGTCCGCGATGCGCTGGGCGTTCGCGAAGTAGATCCGCCCCTCCGTGCGGAGAATGAGCAGCCCCGGAAACGTCTCGTCCTCGGGGTGCTCGCCGGTCCGCGCCCGGTACACGTCGGTGCCCGGCTTGCGCCCCACCGCGTAGACGGGCGGGTCGTTCGCCTGTGAGATCAGGAAGCCCAGCGACAGAATCACGGCCGCGAGGATGCCCGGGAGCGTGCCGAGCACGATGACGCCGACCAGGGCGGCGACAGCCCAGATGAACTCGGCCCGGCGCACCCGGCGGATCGCGTTCAGTTCCGGCACACTGACAAGGCCCACCGACGTGGCAATGACGACGGCCGCGAGCGTCGCGAGCGGCATCAAGCTGATGAGCGGCGCCAGGAACAGCAGCACCGCCACGGTGCTTGCGGCCGTGACAATCCCCGACATCTGGCTGCAGGCGCCTGCCAGCGTGTTGACCGCCGTTTGAGACGTTCCGCCTCCACCCGGCATGCCGCCGAACAGGCCGCCGCCGGCGTTGGCGAGTCCCGTGGCGAACAGCTCCTGGTTGGAGCCGGGCCGGTGCTCGCCGGTCCCGGCGAACGCGCGGCCGGCCGCGATCGACTCGGTGAAACTCATCAGCGCGATGCCCAGAGCCCCGGGCCACATGCGCGCGAACAGCGACTCGTCGGGAAGCACAAAGGAGGGCAGGCCCGGCGGAATCGTGCCGACCAGGGCCACCCCCGCCGCGCCGAGCCCCATGAGGCCCGATGCGGCGATGGCCGCGCCAACGGCCACCAGCGGTGCCGGCACTTTCGGGAACAGCCTGGGCAGGAACACCATGATCGCCATCGTCGCCGCCGCGACGGCCAGGGTGATGAGCGACGTCTCAGGGCTGTGCCGCACGATCGCCAGCAGGTTCTCGAAGAAGCCGCCCTTGTGGAAATGGAGATCGAGCAGCTTCGGCACCTGGTCGACGACGATCACCACGCCGATGCCGGCCTTGAAACCGGTGAGCACGGGGTCCGAGATGAAGTTGGCCAGGAATCCGAGCCGCAGGGCCGAGGCGAGCACGAGCAGGAGGCCCACCATCACGGCAAGCGTGGATGCCACGGCCATCGCCTGGGCCGGGTTGCCGCCCGGCGCCACGGCGGCGATCTCCGCAGCCGTCAGGATGCCGATGGTCGTTGTGGTACTCACGCTCAGCCTGCGCGAGGATCCCAGGAAGGCGTAGACCGCCGCCGGCACGAGCGCCGTGTAGAGGCCTGCCTGCACGGGAAGGCCCGCCAGCGCCGCGTACGCCATCGCCTTCGGCAGGGTCACGGCCGCCGTCGTGAGGCCGGCGACGACATCTCGCGGCAGCCAACGGCGGTCGTACTCCGGCAGCCACTCGAGCGCCGGGATCAACCTGACGAAGAAGCCTCGGACCGCCATGGCCGCCATCCTCTCTCGCTCGAAACGTGTGTGTGTCGATGCTATCACCGGCGCATCGGGTTTCGCCGCCGCGCTCCCGCCGAAACGCCATAGAATGTGTCCCGCGAGGAGTGCCACAAATGCTGGAGTGGATCCGGATGGTCCTGGAGCAGTCGCCGCTGCTCGCCCTCTTCGCCGTCATCGGCCTCGGCTACGCGCTGGGGCAGATCTCCATCGCCGGGTTCTCGCTTGGCGTCGGGGCCGTGCTCTTCGCCGGCCTCGCCGTTGGCGCCATCGCGCCGAAGGCCACGCCGCCGGGGCTGGTCAGCTCGATTGGCCTCGCGATGTTCCTGTACGGCGTCGGTATCCAGTACGGCAGGCAGTTCTTCGCGGGCCTGCGCGGGCCGGGCCTGAAGTGGAACCTGCTCGGCGTCGTCGGCGTGTTCGCGGCGCTTGCGATCGCGCTGGCGCTGGGCCGCGTCTTCGGCGTCTCCCCGGCGCACTCGATTGGGCTCTTCGCGGGGTCGATGACCAGCACACCCGCGCTGCAGGCCGCGATTGACGCGTCCGGCAGCCGCGATCCCGCCATCGGCTATTCCATCGCCTATCCCCTCGGCGTCGCTGGCCCGATCCTGTGCCTCTACGCGTTCTCCCGCTTGCACAAGCCCCGGATCGCGCAGGGTCCCGCACCGCCCCGGCCCCTCGAGATCACACTCGACGGGGCCGGCGCCACGTCTGTCGCCGAAGTGACCGCCCGGTTGCCGCCGGGAGTGAATCTGGTCGCGATTCGGAAAGGCCACGCAAACAGCCTCCCCGATCCGCATGTACGCCTTGCGGATGGCGATGGCGTCCTGCTGTTCGGCACGCCGGAGGCCCTCGAGCAGGCCCGGCTGGCGCTTGGACGCCACGATCCCGGCCGCCTCGCCGACGACCGCGGCGAGTTGGACGTCGCAAGGGTGTTCGTATCGAAGGCCGGCGTGGTCGGCACATCGATCGAACGGGTCCGCTTCCCCGACGGGATCGTGGCGACGATCGCCGAGGTCCGCCGCGGCGACGCGATGCTCCTGCCGGTGCCGGACCACGTACTCGAATACGGGGATCGCGTCGGCGTCATCGCGCCCCGCGACGCGATGCCCGCCGTGCGGGCGTACTTCGGCGATTCACTGAAGTCGACGGCGGAGTTCTCGTACGTGTCGGTCGGCCTGGGCATGTCACTCGGCGTCCTGCTCGGTCTTGTCAAGGTCCCCATCCCGGGCGTGGGGGCGTTCTCGCTCGGTCTCGCGGGCGGCCCGCTCATCGTCTCGCTCATCCTGGGATCGCTTGGCAGGAGCGGCTCCCTGTCCTGGCACCTGCCCCTGGCGGCGAACCTCACGCTGCGCAGTTTCGGGCTGACGCTGTTTCTCGCCGCGGTCGGCATCGGGGCCGGCGCGCCTTTCGTTGAGACGCTTTCGACAACGGGCGTCTCGCTTCTCCTGATGGCTGCGGCGATCGTGCTTGGGGCTTTCCTGACCGTCATGCTTCTTGGCCAGTACGTCTTCAGGATGTCGACCGACGATCTGTTCGGCGTCACGTCGGGCACGGGCGGAAACCCGGCCATCCTCGCGTATGCGAACCAGTCGGTGCGAAGCGACCGCGTCGACGTGGCGTTCGCCACGATCTACCCTTCGACGACCATCCTGAAAATCATCTGCGCCCAGGTAGCCATCGGCCTGCTTGGGGGGTGATCGTCGCTGCCGAGTATCCACGGCAGTCAAGCGACCGCGGTGGATCATCGGGCGCGCCAGCGATAGTGGCTCCGCGCAGCCGAGCTCCGAGACGTCTACACGAAGTGGGGAAGCGCGCCGCGGATGCTGCCAGGGTGATAGACCAGGTGGTCGGCACGAAGGGCTTCTCGGAGCGCGCCGGGATCGCCCCGGAACAAACGGCCGGTACGGTCCAGCACGACGCGGCCAGCCTGCTCGGCCGGCAGCAGCGCCAGGACGAGTCTGGCCGTCTCGACCTGCGCCCGCCAGGTGCGCGACAGTTCCCGCGCGTCCGGCGGTTCGCCGTCGAAGTCCAGCCCGCGGAGTTCCGCCTCGGAGTGACGATTGGCGCGTCCGGCCTCCTCGATGATGCCCGACGGGCTGAAGCCCGGGTCCTTGGCGCACGCGGCCCAGGCGAGGTATCCCAACGGCTGCACGTGGCGGTCACAGCTGAGCGTATCGACGAAATCGCGCGGCTCGACGCGCCCCACCAGTGCCAGCACCTTGGAGGTGGCGAGATCGAAAGGATGCAGAGTCAGTCCCAATTCCGGGTGCTGCACCAGGGGGAAGAACCGGTACGCACTGTCTCGCGCCCACTGCATGAGCACGGACCCGCTGTCCCTCCGGATGTCCGCCTCAACGAACCCCGGGCGTTCACGGAACACGACGACTTCGTACCCGGCGCGCTCGAGCAGGGCCTGATCGTCCCGCCACGCTGCCGCCAGCGCCTCTTCGGTATCGTGGAACACGTCGAGATCCCGCGACAGCCTGGGCGCGCCGATCAGTTCGTTCAGCGTCGCCCCGCCGGCGAGGTAGCTCTCGCCGTTCCGGACCCGGTGCTCTGCGAGGAGTCGGCAGACGTTGCGCTGGAAGAGGCTAAGGCCCATCGCTTGAGTTCTCCCGCCCGCTTGAACGCCTCCACATCCCCATGGCGCTGGATGCTGTCCAGGACGCGCAGCATTTCTGCAGTCGTCTCGGGATAGTACTCCGGCCTGAGGAACCACAAGCAGCGCCCGCGGTACTCGTCCACGAGGCGCCGGAGGGCCTCGTCGCCAGGAGGAATCGCGGGAAACATGCCCTCATCATACGCGCCCTCGAGGTACGGCGGATAGACAACCGGCCCGCCTGATGTGACCCGGGGCGGCGCTGGATCGCGGTGCCGGGCTGGAGTAGTGTGGTGCGATGAGCAAGTCACGCAAGCCCCGGCGGCAGGCCGCTCCCGCACCGCGCCGCACCCGGCGGCAGCTTCCGATGCTCGCGGGCATCGCCGCCGTTGTCGGCCTCGTGGCCCTTGGCGCCTGGTGGTGGAACCATTCCCAGGCCGGCGGCACGCTCGCGGCGTTTCAGAAACTCGAGGGCCGCTGGCAGCGTGACGACGGCGGCTACATCATCGATGTCAGCCGCGTCGACGCCGGCGGGACACTGACGGCCTCCTACCTCAACCCCAGGCCGATCAACGTGGCGAAGGCCCAGGCGTCGATGCTCGGGCAGTCGCTCAGGGTGTTCATCGAGCTTCGTGACGTGAACTACCCCGGCTCGACCTACCAGCTGACCTACGACCCCGCGGACGATCGCCTCAAGGGCAGCTACTTCCAGGCCGCCCTTCAGGAAACCTATGACGTCGTCTTCGTGAGGCTGAAACCCGCAACGGAATAGCCTCGACGGCCGTGGGGTAAAATAGGCGATTCACTCTCCAGAAAAGGACCAGGCACCATGACCGAAGACGTCGCTTCCCAACTCTCGACGCTCGTCAACACCTACCTCGTGCCGTTCGGCTGGAAGCTGCTCGGCGCCATCGCCGTGTGGGTGATCGGGGGATGGATCGTGCGCCTCGTGCGCGCCGCCCTCGGCCGGTTCCTCGTGGCGCGGCACGTGGACGCGACGCTCATCCGCTACCTCGACGCCGGCGCTAACGTCCTGATGCGCCTGCTGGTCCTCATCGGCGTGCTCAGCGTGCTCGGCATCGAGACCACATCGTTCGCCGCCCTGATTGCCGCCCTCGGCATCGCGATTGGCGCGGCCTGGGCCGGGCTGCTCTCCAATTTCGCCGCCGGCATCTTCCTGATGGTGTTGCGGCCGTTCAAGGTGGGCGACTTCATCCAGGGCGGCGGCGTCGTCGGCACCGTCAGGGAGATCAACCTCTTCGTGACGGCGGTTGACACGCCGGACAACGTACGGACGGTCGTCGGCAACGCGAAGCTCTTCTCGGACAACATCCAGAACTTCTCGACGAACCCGTTCCGCCGCGTCGAGCTGACGGCGCAGGTCGCGCACAGCGTGAAGCCCGCCGATGCCATCCAACGGCTCAGCGCGCGCGTTGCGACGATCCCCAACGTGCTGGCCAACCCGGCGCCCAGCGTGGAAATCCTGACGTTCAACCCGATGGGCACCGTGATTGCCGTGCGGCCCTTCTGCCACACGGACCATTACTGGCAGGTCTACTTCGACACGAACAAGGCGATCGCCGACGTCGGCGCCGAGGCCAACTACCCGGCACCCGAGACGCGGCACCTTGTGAGGAATTCCTAGGGCGCCCGCGCCGGCATCGCGACCACCCACTCGGCGGGCGCATCCGCGGCCACGCCGGCCGGCCGCAGCGCGCCTGATGTCTGCAGATCGGACCATCGCAGCCGCCCGTGGACGCCGTGCGGGATGAACCGCACGCGACCCGCCGACGGCTCGACGGCGATCTCCATGAAGCTCTGGAAGAAGGGCGCCGCGTTCACGTCGAAGGCCGCCGACAGCCACTCGGGCGAGAAGGGCCATGCGTTGAACCGCGTGGTCCACCACCACGCGGGCCACTTCCACCATGGCGTGGTCGCGTCGATCTTGCCCTTCACCTGGGCCGTCGTCGGGTAGAACGCCCATTCGGACGTGGCCGCGGGGGAGGGCCACGCCAGGGCCGTGCCGAAGCTCAAATACGCGCCGCCGCCGCCGTTCACGAAGTGGTGCGTCGTCGGCGACGACCCGTCGGCCCGCTCGCCGTAGTACTCGAGGTCGTGGGTGTCGCCCGCCATAATCACCGGCACGTTATGTTCGCGCAGGAGCTGCCGCAGCGCGGCGAAGCCCTCGCTGTCGCCGACGGTGTCGTGGCCGCCCGCGTAGAACGGGTGTCCGAGGACGGCCATTGTGAACTTGCCGCGTGCCCGGTCGAGGGCCCCGCGGAGCCACGCCATCTGCACGGGATCGACCGTGCGCGCCACGCCCGTGTCGACGGCGACGAGGGCGAATTGGTCCGTCTGGACCTCGAAGAACGGCGCGTGCTGGAACTGTGTCGGCACCTCGTACTCGCTCCTCAGGCGCGAGGCCTCCGCGATGAGCGCCTCGATTCCGGCATCGGTCGTGCTGCTGATCCCGTTGTCCGCCTCGATGCGGGCGCGCATCGCGAGCCGGGCCGACTGGGGCGTGAGGAACGTGGCATTGAAGGCTTCCAATGCGTCGTACCAGTCGTGGTTGCCCGGGATCGCGTACAGCGGCTTCCGCGTGCCCTTGAACGGCAGCCAGAACTTTGATTCGTAGTCCTTCATCGCGCCGACCGGATACACGACGTCCGACGACAGCACGACGAACTTGACCGTGTCCTGGTGCACGACGTCGAGATAGCGATCGCGCAGCACGTGCTGGGAGGCGTCGCCCTCGCCGGTGTCGCCGATGACGACGAACGAGAAGTCGGCGCCGACTCCATCCGGCCTCACGGCGTACGACGCGCCGGCGGCTCCGGCCTCCCGCGCCTGGGCCCCCACCATCGCTTCTCGCCACGTATCCGTGCGCTCCTCGGCCCACGAGTTCCAGACGCCGGCCGCCCAGTTCTCGGTGTCGAAATACCAGCTCATGCCCCACACGGGCACCGTGGCGGCAATGACGGCTGCGATGGGCAGCCCGATCTGCAGGCCGCGGCCGAATGCCGTCTTCAACGAATACCGTGCCTGCTTCAGCTTGATTGCCATCCGAAGCCGGCGCGTCATCAGCGCGCGCAATGCCTTGCGCGGCCAGAACCGAATGCCGTCGGCCGCGCCCAGCGCCCGTGGCCAGAGCCGCCGCTCGGCCCCGCGCGTGAGCTTCCGCCAGCCCAGAGAGAGCGGAACCACGATGACGTATGTGACGAGGACCGCGACGACGATGTCGCCCAGCACGGCAAGCGTGGGTGTCATCATGCCGAGGAACGACCGGTCGAGCCCGGTGCGCCCGAGGTGAATCGCGAACAGGACGGCGATGAGCGAGACCACCCACTCGCGGTCGATGGGTGCGCGCCGGGCCTCCTCGGCCGCGATCCGGTTGGCCAGTTCGACCAGCTCGGGCCGATCGGGCAACTCGAGGTCGCCGAGCACGGTGCGGTCCGAATCGGCCGCCGTGAACACCGGCGCGTTCATGACGTTCCAGGCGGTACCCAGGATACGCAGCGCCCCGGCGATCGCGATAGCCCAGGCGGCGCCGCGCTTCGGCAGGACGAGCAAGCCGAGCGCGACGGCGAGGTTGCCGAGGCCCGGCAGGACGAAGGCCCGGACCGGCGTGCCTTGCCTGAGGCCCCGGGCGGCGCCGGCGAAGTGGCGCACGCTGTCGAAGAAGAACCACCCGGCAAGGAGCAGCACCAGCGCGGCCCCGGCCACCCACGGGGCATTCACGAGCAGGATGCCCATCGCCAGCGTCACGAGCCCGTTGAACCACGCCGAGCGCTGGGCGCCTGCGGCCGAGCGCCGGAATCCGTGGGTGATCTCCACGACCGCGGCGATCGCCAGCAGCACCCCGACCCGCTCGACGGAAGCGGTCCGTGCCATCCACGGCGCCAGCACGGCAAGCAGCGCAAGGGCGGCGCAGAACATCGCCATCCATTGCCGCTGGCGGGCCTCCTGGGAGTCCGGGTTCGTCATCACGGTTGACATGTTAATCTAGCCGGACCTCAGGAGTGACCGCGACGCGGATGCGATTGCACCTTCCCTCTCGACGCGTGGCGGCCCTCGTGTGGGCCGTCCTGATCGTCGTGCTCGCGGCTCCGGAAATCGCTTCCGCTCAGGAACCCGCGCCCGCGGCGGGGGGGTACACGCCTCCCGTGTTCGGATCGATCTCGCCGGCACTCCTCGACGGCGGCCTCCCGAGCCGCGTCCCGGACGAAGGGACACGGGCGTGTCCGGGATGCCCGCCCCGGCGCCCTTTCAGGGCCATGGCCGACGTCATCGGCGTCAACCTGATCTACCTGGGCGTCAACCTCGCCTTCAAGCCGGCGGACGAGAAGATCTACTACAGGACGTACCCGAAGATCTGGTGGAACAACATCAGCTACGGGTTCGAGTGGGACGACAACACCTTCATGATCAACCAGTGGGGCCACCCGTATCAGGGCAGCACCTACTTCTCGGCCGGCCGCGCCAACGGCCTGAGCTTCTGGGAATCAGCGCCGCTCTCCGCGTTCGGGGCCCTGACCTGGGAGTACCTGGCCGAGCGCCACAAGCCCTCGCTGAATGATCTGATCATGACCACCCTCGGCGGGATCGCCCTGGGAGAGATGTTCCATCGCTCGGCGTGGCTCATCAGGGACACGACCGACACCGGCAAGAGCCGCATGACGCGGGAGATCATCGCGGCCGTGTTCGATCCGGTTACGGGCATCAACCGGTTCCTCGACCGCGACGCCCTCAAGGTGGTCGAAAAGCCCGCCATGTACGTGCCCTCGGCCCTGCTGGCGGCCTTCGATGTGGGCATCCTGTGGCGGGGAAACGACCTGTCGTTCCTGGAGGCGGACGGGGAGCCCTTCCTCCAGGCGAACCTCGGGTACGGCACGATCTCGCAAGGCCGTTCGACGGCGCCGTTCGATGCCTTCCTCGTGAGCCTGCGCATGGGAGGAGGCGGCGGCCCGATTTCGGAACTTCGCGTGCGAGGGCGGCTGAATGGCGTGCCGCTCAGCGGGAAGCCGGAGAAGCCAGCGCGCCACACGCTGCACTTCATGACGCTGATGGGCTACGACTACGACAACAACTCCGCATACCAATTCGGCGGGCAGGACTTCTCCGGTGCGTTCACCAGCGAGTGGCGCTTCACCCCGGCGTGGCGGCTCGTGACCACTGCCAGCGGCGGGTTCCTCGTGCTCGGCGCCATCGACTCCCTCTACGTCGCCGGTCCGGATCGGCAGTACGATTTCGGGCCCGGGTTCAGCTACGGCGCGGGCATGGCGCTCACGCGGCGCGGCCATCCGTTCCTGCGCGCCAGCTACAGCGGCGTGTGGCTGCACGCCGTGGATGGCGCGCAGGCCGACCACTGGACCCAGAACGTCCGCCTCGACCTCCTCGTGCCGGTCAAAGGACGATTCGGGATCGGAACGACGGGGGAGTTCATCCGCCGCAGGTCCTACTACGATGGGGCCGACGATGTGCTGCAGCGGTTTCCGCAGGTACGGGTGTACGTCTCATGGATGTACTGAGGCCGCCGGCGCGCCTGCGGCGCGCGCTCGCCGCGCTGGCCATTGCCGCCAGTGTCCTGTCGGCCGCCGCCTCGCCTGCCGACGCGCAGCAGGCCGCCCCTGCCGCCCGCGGCCCCTTCATCCTGGGCCTCGGCGGCGGGTATGCTGCCACCAAGTCGGACTGCAGCAACTGCGGGTCGGGTGAGGAAGGGGCCGTGGGCGAGGACGGGGCGACGTACGGCGATGTCGCGTTTCTCGCGATCGCGCCGATGTGGCGGGTGAGCGCCAAGGCCGCCGCGGGCGTCGAAGTGCAGGCCGAGTCCTCCCGCGAGAACGCGCGGAGCCTCTACGTGATGGGCATCGTGCGGTTCCATCCCTGGGCCGCCCGGGGGTTCTTCCTCGGGGCCGGCTTCGGGCTGGTGCAGGTGAAGTCGACACTGCTGCTGCCGGACGGCAGCAACGGCACCGGCACGTACCGGGGCATCGGCTTCGAATACGGTGTCGGATGGGAGCTGCTCAAGGACCGTCCGATCTCCTTCGCGCCGTACGGCGCCCACTTCGTGTCGACGCTCGCCAGCGTGACGGTGGGGGACTTCACGGGCGTCAATGTCATCGGCAACGTCTGGGTGGCCGGCGTCCGCGTGTTCTTCAATTGACCCCCGCCGTCGTATACTCGCGCAGCATGCAGGACCCAACGTGACCACGCCCTCCCGGCCGAAGCCCCCCGGCGCGATGGCGAGCCTCGCCCGCTCGCTGCGATCCTGGCGGACCGCGTCGGTCGCGCTGCTTTCCTTTTCGTCCGGGCTTCCCCTCGGCCTCGTCTGGTACTCCATTCCCGACTGGATGCGCAGCATCGGCGTCGACATCCGCATCGTCGGTTTGTTCACGCTTGCCCAGGCGCCGTGGGCGTTCAAGGTGCTGTGGTCGCCGCTGATGGATCGGTACGTGCCGCCCTTCTGGGGCCGGCGGCGCGGATGGATGGCCATCACGCAAGTCGCGCTCGGCGTGATCGGGCTGCTGTTCGCCGGCGTCGGGCGCCACCCCGATGCCCTGTGGGTTGTCGGCGCGCTCGCCCTCGCGGTGGCCCTGGCATCGGCGTCGCAGGACATCGCGATTGACGCCTACGCGGTCGAGGTCCTGCGGGAGGACGAGCAGGGCGCGGCCGTCGGCGCGCGCATCGCCCTGTACCGGGCCGCGCTCGTCGTGTCGGGCGGGGCGGCCATCACGGCCGCCGGGCGGCTGGGCTGGCCGACGGTCAACGTCATCCTGGGGCTCCTCTATCTGCCGGTGCTGCTCATCACGTGGAAGGCGCCGGAGCCGGAGGAGAAGACGCTGGCGCCCGCCAGCCTTCGCGACGCCGTCTGGCAGCCCTTTCTGGGCTTCCTCGCGCGCCACCGTGCGCTGGAGATCCTCGCGTTCGTCTTCCTCTACAAGTTCGCGGACCAGCTCACCCAGGCGCTGACCAGGCCGTTCCTGATCGACATGGGATACAACGCGGACCATCGAGGGATCGCGCTGGCCACCGTCGGCCTGTTCGCGACGATCGTCGGCGCGCTCCTCGGCGGGTGGATTACCACGCTCATCGGCCTCGGGCATTCGCTCTGGGTGTTCGGGCTGCTCCAGATCTTCTCGAACCTCGGCTACTACTTCGTGTCGCTGGCCGGCGGGCCCGTACTGCCCCTGATGTACGGCGCGGCAGGGTTCGAGCTGCTCACGGGGGGGCTGGGCACCGGGGCGTTCTCGGTGCTGCTGCTGCGCATGACGCAGAAGCGGTTCTCGGCCACGCAGTACGCGCTGTTCTCGAGCCTGTTCGCGCTGCCGCGGCTGATCGCCGGGCCGATCGCGGGTGTGGCCGTGGATGCGATGGGGTGGTCGCGGTTCTTCCTGTCGACCCTGGTGATCGGGATTCCGGGGCTCGTGATGCTCGCGCGCTTCGTGCCGCTCGGCGTGCGCGATCCGGTATTCACGGTCGACGACGCGCCGCCGCTGCCGCCGCTCGGCGGAGCGCAGATCGCGTTGCGGGGGGCGATTGGCGGCGCCGTGGTCGGCGCGGCCGGGTACGTGCTCAACGCCGCGCTCGTCGCCGTGAAGACGATGCGTGAGACGAAGGGCGCGTTCGATCTTGCGGCAGCGCTGTGGCGCCTTGCGAACCCCGTCTCCATCGGCGACTGGCTGGAACTCGGGGGCGTGGCGGCGTTCGCCGTCATCAGCGGGTTGTTCGTGGCCGCGCTGACGGCCGCGCGCCGGGGCGAGGGCCGGAACCTCGTCGCCTCTACTCCCGGAGAGCTCACATGACGCGCACACCGACATCGACCCGCCGCGTCCTCGCCGCCATCGCGTTGCTGGGCGGCGTGGCGGTCCCGGCGTGGGCCCAACAGCAGGCGCCAGCGCCGGCCGACCTCGCCCAACTTGAACAAGTGACCCCGATCGCGCCGGTCTGGATCGACGGTGTCGCGATCCTGCGCGTGCGAGGCGTATCCTCCTTTCCGGCCGAGCAGCGAGCCGCGACGATTGCCGGGCGCATCCGCGAGATCGGGGCCAACCCGGCCATCCTGCCCGATTCGTTGCGCATCGAGGAGACCGAGCACTCGAGCCGGATCGCGGCCGACGGGCACCTCGTGATGAACGTCTACGACGCGGACGCAGCGGTGGAAGGCGTGCCCCGTCAGGTCATCGCCAGCCTCTTCCTCGACAAGATTCGCGCAGCCATCGTCGCGTATCGCGCGGACCGAAGTGCGCCGGCCCTCCAGCGGGCAGCCGCGGCGGCGGCGGTCGCGACGCTGGTCTTCTGTGCGCTCGTCGTCGCCGTCATCTGGCTCCGGCGAAAACTGGACGCGGTACTCGACAGTCGTTATCACCAGAAGATCGATTCCCTTGCCGCGAAGTCGCACGACGTGGTCAGCGTCACCAGGGTGTGGGAGTTCCTGGACGCCGCGCTCCGCTTCGCCCGTTCTGCAACCATCGTGGTGCTGCTGTTGTGGTACCTGCGGTATGCGTTCGGGCTGTTTCCGCACACCCGGCTGGCCGCGAAGAGCGTGACGGGGTATGTGGTCGCGCCGCTGGTTACGATGTGGACGTCGTTCGTGGCCAAGGTCCCCGACCTCGTCTTCCTCGTGATCCTGGTCTTCGTCGTGCGGGTCATCCTGCGTTTGCTTCGCAGGTTCTTCGAGGCGGTGGCACAAGGGCGGATCCAGCTGGCCAACTTCGACCGTGACTGGGCCACGCCGACCTACAAGCTCGTGCGGCCGCTCGTCGTCGCGTTTGCCATCGTCGTCGGCTTCCCGTACATCCCGGGCTCCGACTCGGATGCGTTCAAAGGCGTGTCGCTGTTTCTCGGCGTCGTCTTCTCGCTCGGGTCGTCGTCGTTCATCGCCAACATGATTGCCGGCTACAGCATGACCTACCGCCGCGCGTTCAAGGAGGGCGACGTCGTGCAGATTGGCGACGTGAAGGGCGTGGTGTCGGCGGTGCGGCTGCAGGTCACCCACGTGCGGACGATCAAGAACGAGGAGGTGGTCGTCCCGAATTCCCAGATCCTGAACGCCTCGGTCATCAACTACACGTCGCTGGCGCAGTCGAACGGCCTGATCCTGCACACAACTGTCGGCATCGGGTATGAGACGCCGTGGCGGCAGGTGGAGGCGATGCTGCTCGAGGCCGCGCGCCGGACGCCGGGGCTGATGACCGAGCCGCCGCCGTTCGTGTTCCACCTGAGCCTCGGCGATTTCTGCGTCACCTACGAACTCAACGTGTACTGCCGCGACCCGCTGACGATGCGGGCCACTTACACGGACCTCCATCGCTGCATCCTGGACGTGTTCAACGAATACGGCGTCCAGATCATGACGCCGGCCTACGAGGGCGACCCGGAAGTCCCCAAGATCGTGCCGAAGGACCAGTGGTATCAGGCCCCAGCCAGGCCCGACGCGCCTCCCGAGCGGGGTCAGACCCGGGTCTGACCCCGGGGAAATTCCCAAGGGACGGCCGCCGTGGCGCGCGCGGCTGTGGTACAATACGGTCCTTCAAACGCGAACCACTCGCGGGCTGCGCCGGGAGGCGTACTCATCCCGGGCCGTGCCGCGCCTAGAAACACGAAAGGACGCCGTGAAGACCATCAAGACGCTCGCACTCGTGCTCCTGGCCCTCGCCGTGGCCATGCCCGCGGCCGCACAGACCAATCGGCTGTATGACAAGGACGTGAAGCAGGTGCTGGACCAGTCCAAGCAGAGCTACGAGCGCTTCTGGGACGCGCTGGACAACCAGATCAAGAACACCACGTTCAAGGGGCCGGCGGGCGAGTGGGTCGTCAAGAAGATCGACGAGGACTACAGGAAGGTGATCGACACCGCCCGGGACCGCTTCAGTGACAGCTACTCGGCCAGCACCGAGGTGGCCGCCATCCTCAGGGACGCCACCCGCACACAGACCTATGTCAGCCAGAAGGGGCCCAGCATGAAGGGGGCCTCGGAATGGCAGGCGCACGCCACCGTGCTCGGCCAGCTGGCCGCGGCGTACGGCGGGGCCTTCCCGCCGGTGGAGAACCAGCCGCTGCGCCGCTACAACGACAAGGAAATCATCACGGCGACGAAGACGATCGAGCAGTCCAGCAAGCAGTTCGCCGGTACCCTCGACAGCACGCTCAAGAAGGACAAGTCGGTGCCCGAAGCCGCCCGCAAGTCCATGGTGACCGACGCCAAGACCGTGGGCGAGAACGCCAAGGCGTTGCGCGAGGCGGTCGAGAACGGCAGGCCCGCGTCCGCGCAGGCGGCGCTGCTCCTGCAGCAGGCCAAGAAGGTGCAGGACACGTTCATGGCCGGCAGCGCCTCGGCGGCCCTCAATCCCCAGTGGGGGAGCATGCGCGATCCGCTCGCGACCATCGCCGCTGCGTTCGGCGTCAAATAACCCGGCCTGCTGCCGCGGATAGTCGAACGGGGTCAGACACCAGACGGAATGGTGTCTGACCCCACTTGCTTGAGGAGAGTCGGAAAAAGGCGGGACGCTACCCGGCGAACACCCGCGCGTTGCGGAAGAGCCGCATCCAGGGGCTGTCCTCGCCCCAGCCATCAGGGTGCCACGACAGCTGGACCGTCCTGAAGACGCGCTCGGGATGCGGCATCAGCGCAGTGAAACGGCCGTCGGCCGTGGTCACGGCCGTCAACCCTCCGGCCGACCCGTTGGGGTTCAGCGGGTAGGTCTCGGCCGTGCGGCCGCGGTTGTCGACGAACCGACCGGCCGCGACGACCCTGCTCGCGTGATCAGGCTGCTCGAACAGCGTCCGGCCCTCGCCGTGTGCTGTGACGACGGGCAGCCGGCAGCCGTCCATGCCCGCGAAGAACAGCGACGGGCTCTCCAGGATCTCCATCGTCGCGAGCCGCGCCTCGAACTGCTCGGAGGTGTTCTTGACGAAGCGCGGCCACGCGTCCGCGCCGGGGACGAGTTCCTTGAGCGCGGCCATCATCTGGCAGCCGTTGCAGACGCCGAGGGCGAAGGTGTCGGGCCGCGAGAAGAAGGCGGCGAACTCGTCGCGCGCGCGCGGGTTGTAGAGAATCGACTTCGCCCACCCCTCGCCGCCTCCGAGCACGTCGCCGTACGAGAAGCCGCCGCAGGCCGCGAACCCGCGGAACCACGCCAGCGTGACGCGTCCCTCGATGATGTCGCTGACGTGCACGTCATGCGCTTCGAACCCGGCGCGATCGAAGGCGGCCGCCATCTCGACCTCGCCGTTCACGCCTTGATCGCGGAGAATCGCGATGGGCGGCCTGGCGCCGGTGGCGATGAACGGCGCGGCCACGTCCTCGGCCGGATCGTAGGTGACCAGGGGCGAGATGCCTGGATCGCCGGCGTCGAGGATGCGGTCGTACTCCTCCCGGGCGGATTCGGGATTGTCGCGCAACGCCTGGATCTGCCAGGTGGTCTCGCTCCAGGCGCGCTGAAGCGCCATGCGCGACGCGCTGAAAAGCACGGCGGACCCGCGAAGCACGCGAATCTGATCGTCGTCGGCGACACGTGCGGCCACGCGCGCGTCGAGGCCGTGCGCGCCCAGCACGCCCCGGACCGCCTCGACGTCGGCCTCGCGCACCTGGATGACCGCGCCCAGTTCCTCCGCGAAGAGCGCGGCCGCCAGCGCTCCGTCATCCGTGCAGAGCGCGCCGGCATCAACCGTCACGCCCGCACGCCCGGCGAAGGCCATTTCGCAGATGGTCACCAACAGCCCGCCGTCCGACCGGTCGTGGTACGCCAGGACACGGCCCGCGGCCCGGAGTTCCGCGAGCGCGCCGAAGAGCCCGCGGATGGCGGCCGGGTCGTCCACGTCAGGCGCCTCGTGGCCGGTTTCGTTGTAGACCTGCGCGAGGATGGATCCGCCCAGCCGCGCCTGGCCGTTCGACAGATCGACGAGCACGAGCGCGGTCGGCCCCGCGTCGGTCCGCAGCTGCGGTGTCCACGTCTGCCGCACGTCGCCGCACGGCGCGAAGGCGGAGACAATGAGCGACACGGGGCTCACGACTTCCGTGCGGGCGCCGCGCTCCTCCCACGCCGTGCGCATCGACATCGAGTCCTTGCCGACCGGGATGCTCACGCCCAGGGCGGGACAGAGGTCGAGGGCGACGGCCCGCACCGTGTCGTAGAGGGCCGCGTCCTCGCCCGGGGCGCCGGCGGCGGCCATCCAGTTCGCCGACAGCTTCACCAGCGAGAGGGCGCGGACAGGCGCCGCAGCGAGGTTGGTCAGCGCCTCGGCCACCGCCATGCGTCCCGACGCGGGCGCATCGATCACGGCAAGCGGCGTGCGTTCGCCGATGGCGAACGCCTCTCCCGCGTAGCCGTGGAACGACATCAGGGTCGTGGCGCAGTCGGCGACCGGCACCTGCCACGGACCCACGCACTGGTCGCGCGAGCACAGGCCGCCGACAGAACGATCGCCAATCGAGATCAGGAAGGTCTTGTCGGCCACGGTTGGCGCCAGGTCGATTCTCCCGGCGTCGAAGGGGTGGAGCACCGGCGAGACGCGGCGCACGTCGCGCGTCATGCGCGGGGGCTTGCCGAGCAGCGCGGGCAGATCCATGTCGACCGCGTCGTTGCCGAACAGGGCGTCGTGCACGACGAGGTGATGGTCGCCCGTGGCCGTGCCGACAACCGCGAACGGGCACCGTTCGCGCGCGCAGAGCTGGCGGAAGGCCTCGAGGCGATCGGGCTCGATGGCTAGCACGTAGCGCTCCTGGGCCTCGTTGCACCAGATCTCCCGCGGCGACATGCCGGGCTCTTCATTCGGCGCCGCGCGCAGGTCGATGCGTGCGCCGCGGCCGGCGCCGTGGGCGATCTCGGGCAGGGCATTCGACAATCCCCCGGCGCCCACGTCATGGATGGAGAGAATCGGGTTCGCGCCGCCGAGGGCCCAGCACCGATCGATGACTTCCTGCGCGCGCCGCTGGATCTCCGCGTTCCCCCGCTGCACGGAATCGAAGTCGAGGTCCGCGGTGTTCGCGCCGGTGGTCATCGACGACGCGGAGCCGCCTCCCATGCCGATGAGGAGTCCCGGTCCGCCGAACTGGATGAGCAGGGCGCCGGCCGGCACGTCCGCCTTGTGGGCGTCGGCGGCGCGGATCGCGCCCACGCCGCCGGCCAGCATGATGGGCTTGTGGTAGCCGCGCCGCACGCCCGCCACCTCCTGCTCGTACGTCCGGAAGTAG
>JALOKU010000208.1 GCA_025456345.1 Vicinamibacterales bacterium
GCTCCGCCGCGGTCTTCCCTCAGGCACTCTCCTGCGCGCCTATTTCTTGCGGCTGGCGCTCCCGTGCGCGTGCGGCATCGGCTGCCCGGGCTGCTCCGGGCCGATCCGATACGGCCGCATCATCTCGTTGTCCTCGTGCTCGACGATGTGGCAGTGCCAAACGTACTGGCCGGGCGTGTTGAACTGCGCCCGGATGCGAGTGACCTGACCCGGATAGGCAATCACGGTGTCCTTGCGGCCGGTCTCCCAGGGTTCCGGCGGAGTGATGCTGCCGGCGAGCTGGATCGGCTCGACGACTTCAACGTCGTCGGTGAGTGCCAGACCCTGGCGATTGACCACTTCAAACGCCACCTCGTGCACGTGCATCGGATGGGCGTCGCCGGTGGTGTTGTAGATCTCCCAGAGTTCGGTCGCACCGGCTGCCGGATTCTCGGTGACCGGGTCCATCCATAACTGCTCGACCGTCGTGCCGTTGTCCACGGTACCGAGCAGGGCCTCGACGGGCCCTTCCACCATGTTGCCCGAGGCGTCGTGTCCCATGCCCATCTTCTCGATGAGCGCCAGCCGGCGGGTGACGGTTGCTGCGGGCAGCGGCGTGGTCAGCGGCAGCAGCATCTGGCTGGGATGCGTGGTGAGATCCTGATCGATCGCGGGAACGACTCGGAACTGCATGACCTGGCCGGTCGAGGCCGGGTCGGCAACCGGAAAGTCGACGCCCGGCACACCCCCGCCGAACGGTTCGTCGGGGCCGAGATTGCCGAGCACGTAATTGCCGCCCGGCACGTTGGTGAAGTCGACGATCACGTCGGCGCGTTCGGCCAGGCTCATCAGCAGACGGTTACCGAGCGCGGTGATGTCGACGGGCGCTGCCAGGAAGCCACCCTCGTTGCCGATCTGCCAGACCTCGACGCCCGGAATGTTGGCGAAGTCGAGGATCAGGAACCGCGACTGGCATCCGTTGAGGAGCCGCAGGCGGTAACGGCGTCGTTCGACGGTCAGATACGGCCACGTGTTGCCGTTGACCATCAGCATGTTGCCGAAGAACTCGGGGTTCCAGATCGGCGAGAACTCCCCGGCCGGGACGAAATCGCGGACGATCCCGTCGAAGAACTCGCGCGTCGCCGGATAGAACAGCGATCCGTCGGTGTTGAACGAGCGGTCCTGGATCGCGATCGGGATCTCGCGATAGGGCTTGTTGGGCGGAAACCTGTCGTTCTCCTGCGGCGCGGGACCAGGAAAGACGGCCGGCTTGCCGTTGCGCTTGTCGATGACCGCCGAATCCCCATCCGGGCCGCCGCGGATGATGTAGAAGCCCGCCGGGCCGGCGTAGACGTTCAACCGCGTCATGCCAAGCGTGTGGTCGTGATACCAGTCGGCCGATGCGCGGCCGAGGTTCGGGTACTGGAAGGTGGCGAAACCCGGACCCCACGTTGCGCCGAACTTGGCTGCTGCCTTGCCCGCGAAGAAGTCATACCACGTACCGCGGTCCGCGAAGCCCGCAGCCAAGTTCGCACCGAGGTTGGGCAGATACCAGGCTTCGGCGTAGCCATCGCTCTCGTCGCCCACGCCGACGGCGCCATGCACGTGGGTGACCATCGGTACCGGCCCCGTGTAACGGCCCGGCGTCGACGCGAATGTCGGCCGGGTGTCCCGACCCGCCGTGCCGCCCGGCGGGTTGGCCCAGTGCAGCGTCGGATCGACCGGCAGCAGGTGAGGCAGATGGTTGCCGTTCGCATCTTTGAGGTCGTTGATCCACTTGATGCGCACCGGTCGATTGTGCTGCGCCTCGATGGTCAGCGACGGCGCGTTGTGCAGAAGCAGTCCGCGTTTGTCTGCTGCGGCGACCGCGCCGTAGCCCCAGACCGTCGTCGCCGGAAGCCCCGCCGGCAGGATCTGCTGCGGGAACTGCTTCATCGAGATTTCGTAGTAGTCGGCGTTCTTGCCGCTCTGGGTCTTGATGACGCCGGCCTTCGGCATGACCGGCGGTATCAGCATCGGCGTCTGGTACTTCGGCACGGAGAGCGGATTGAGCGTCCCGCCCGGAACCTGAGCCAGCGCCTGCTTGATGCCGACCTTGTCGTAGGCGAACAGCGTCAGCGCCGTGCCGCCCGAGTAGGCCAGGAATACCCGTCTGGTGACCATCTCCTCCTCCTCCTCGAATCCACTGATGTCGGACTGGGCGCAACCATCAGCGCCCGGTCAGGCCTCCCTGGCTCGCCGACAGCCGCGACGGGTTGCCATGCCTTGCGGCGGATGGTTTCCGCCCGGCGCAGTCCCGCTCTTCCAGCAATGCAGACAGGCTAGTTGACGGCCGGAGAGCGGAGATTGAGCGATCTCAATCCGGCCGCCCATGAGGGTTCTCCCCACGTGCCGCTCGGACTCTGGGCAGCGGAGTTGTCAGTCGAGGGTCTGGGCTCACGGCACGGGCGACGACGTCGCATCTCTTGCAGCGGTCGCGGTTCGCTTTCCGGATCGCCAGAAGGCGGTCCGCCGTCACGAGCGCGACGCGATCGATGTCCACTGACCGATAGGCTCGCCGACCTCTTTGTGGCGATCTGCTCAGTCCTTGATGCATTGGCGCGCGCCACAGGCGAGACTCGCTCGGGGTTTATCGCCCGGATGGCACTTCAGAGCCACCAGACCACCACCTGATCACCAGCGGCGCCGTTAGACGCCCGCATTGCGGCCTTCGATCTGAGTTGCCGAATACCCGATGCGAGTCGGGTCCGGCCTTCGGGTCGCCCCCGGGCGAGAGACTGCAATCGCCTTCAGCGGTCGTCCGCGCTCGGCGGCTCGTCCGCCTCCTCGCAGCGTGGGCGGGCGCGGGTCGACGGAGCGAACCGCGTTCGTCCCGGCGTTGAGATTCGGCAATGCGCTCGGCGCCCACGGGGGCTAGCCTGCCGGGAGCCGACTGAAGGAGAGCGACATGTTCACGCCAACGGGTCGCCACCAACTCGCCCGCTTCCTCCTGGCCGCCGCCGTGCTCCTCGGCGCCGTTTCGACGGCCGCCGGCAAGGGCAAGCCCGGGGCGCCCCCGCTCGCCGGCACGCCCACGCCGATGCAGGTCTTCGGCGTCTGGCACTGCGGCAGCCACTACTGCGACTGGAACGAGGCCGTCGACATGGCCGCGTTCGACAGGTCCAACCGGTGGTTGCTCGGGCGGACGCCCGGAGGGGCTCCGTCGGTCAACCTGGTCGTCCTGAGCTTCGTGAACCCGCTCAAGCTGCTGAAGGCGAGCGACGAAGGTCATCTGAACATGATCCCCCGGGGCATGACGCTGGCAGTCGTGAATTACTTCAAGAACGCCGGCATCCGGGTGATGCTGTCGATCGGCGGCATCACCTACACCGACGACTGGGACGCCGCCCTGGCGGAGGATCCAACACAGCTCGGGCTCAACGCCGCTCAGGTCGCGCAGGATCTCGGCGTCGGCATCGAGATCGACTACGAGAACAGCAGCTCGCCGAACATCGCGGCGCTCGAAACGTTCATCACCGCGTACCGCTCCGTGCACCCGTACGATGCGACCGGCACGAGGCCGGCCGCGCGCCTGACGATCGACGTCGCCGCCGGCGACCGCTGGCTGATCGCGCTGAACCGCCACGCGACCCGGTACTGGCTCGACCCGGCGAACCCGGTGCTCGACTACGCCAACGCGATGGTGAGCGGCACGTCCTCCGGCACGCCCACGGAGTGGCAGGAGCACGTCGACGGCAAGCCGCAGTACGCGCCGCCGGTGCCCCCGCTGGCGCCGGCCCGCTTCACGGGCGGGCTGTACCTGAAAGGGAACAGCGCCAACTGCCTGAACTTCGATGCATCGGAGCAGAAGCTACGTGTCGACGACGGACTGCGCCGCGGGAATGGGCGTGGCTGCGGACGCATTCGGGATTGAGGTTCCGATGCCGCCGCTGCGGCAGAGGTAGGCACAACAGCGAGCTCAAGCAGGCCCACTATCAAGAGTCCGACCAAGCCGATTCGCATTCCATTCCGCGGCGGATTCCAGCGGAGGTCTTGTTTTTTGGCACGTCCGGTCAGCAAACGCTCCAGCGAGCGACCGCCGGTTGGATCAGTGTCAGGCTGAAGTCACTGCGCCGCCGGTTCACGCTACACAAAGGGGTTCAGCAAGCGAGTTCCGGTGGGC
>JALOKU010000026.1 GCA_025456345.1 Vicinamibacterales bacterium
GCGCGCTTCCTCATCAGCGCCGCCACCGCCCGGTGCGGGGCGCGCTTGCCCTCGATCTCCACCGTGGTCAACTCCTCGATGTCGAATGACGGCTCGAAGAGGTCGCGAATCTCCTCCTCGGACGAGAGATACAGCAGCGTGCCGAGTTGGGGCTGGCGGTACTTGCCTTCACCGGCGATGCCGCGGTCGTCCTCGCTGAAGCACACCGAGAGATACAGGCCGCCCGGGCGCAGTATGCGGTGGACGTTGGCGGCATAGCGCGGGCGAACGTCAGGGAACGCGTGGTGCAGCACCAGCCAGTCGAACGCGAAGTCGAAAGACGCGTCGAAACCGTCCGGCGGCTCCAGCAGGTCGGACACGATGAACCGGCACTGCGCGCCCTTCGACCGCGCGAGTGCGTCCGCCCGGGCGACGGCGGCGGCCGAGAGGTCAATCCCGGTGACCTCGAATCCCTGAAGTGCGAGCCACACCGCGTAATTGCCGGCCCCGCACCCGAGATCAGCTGCCCGGCACGGTGCAACGCGGCCGGATTGGACGAGATCGACGAGCAGGCGGGGCGGGGCCTCGAGATTCCAGGGGATCTCGTCGAGCGGCAGTTCACCGTAGATGCGCTCCATCTGTGCGCGGACATCCATCGATCCCCCCAAGCTGGCGCCATCGTACGACCTTCCGGCCAGGCACGCCACCACCAGATGCGAGTGACCTGATCTGTCACACCCTGCTCCTACACTGAGTCCAGACAGCCGGGCGCGGCCAACCATCGCCTGGCGGGAGGACTCATGGAGTACAGCATCCGCATCGACCGCCACCTCATCCGCGCCGCCGGGGGCAGCATCCGCTACGCCCTGGTCTCCATCGTTGCGCCCCTGGCTCCGCCGACAGCCGGCCGCGAGCCGCTCCACGCCTCGCTCGTCCTCGACCGCTCGGGCTCGATGGGCGGCCAGAAGATCGTGCTGGCCCGCGAGGCGGTACGTCTGGCGCTGCAGGCCCTGCGCCCGGCCGACCGCTTCTCGCTTGTCGCCTACGACGATGAGATCACGACCGTTGTCGAGTCGACGAAGGCGACGGCCGAGGCCCGCCGGAATGCAAGGGTGAAGCTGGCCGCTATCGATGCGCGCGGGTCCACCGATCTCCACGGCGGCTGGATGGCGGGCTGCAGCCAGCTGACGGCTCACCTGGGCGCCCAGCAGGTGGGCCGGTGCCTGCTGCTCACCGACGGCCAGGCGAACGTCGGCATCCAGGACCCGGCGGAGCTGGGCGGCCTCGCCGCCACGGCGCGGAAGACCGCGCGCGTCGCCACGACCACGTTCGGCGTCGGCGAGGACTTCGACGAGCGGCTGCTGCGCGGCATGGCCGACGCCTCGGGCGGGCGCTTCTACTACATCGAGCGCCCCGAGCAGATCCCGGACCTGCTCACGAGCGAGCTTGGCGAATTGCTCGAGGTGGTGGCGCGCGACGCCTGCCTGACGCTGCAGCTGCCCAAGGGCGTCGAGGCGGCGCCGCTCAACGCCCTCGAGACGGCCGCCGTCGCGGGCGGCATCCAGATCCGCCTGGGCGACCTGGTGTCGGGCCAGCAACTGGATGTCGTCGTGGGGCTGAAGTTCCCGGCCGGGCACGCCGGCGACACGGTGGCCGTGCAGTTCGGCCTCTCGGACCGCGACGGCGCTCTGGTGGCGGCCCCTCAGGCCCTCGGCTGGAGCTACGCGACGGAGCGCGCCCACAAGGCCCAGCCCCGCGAGGCCATCGTCGACCGCGAGGTCGCTCGCCTCTATGCGGCCCGCGCCAGGGCCGAAGCCCTGGAGCTGAACCGCGCAGGCAAATACAAAGAGGCGCGGGCGATCCTCGAGAAGACGGCCCGGCGCATCGACGCCTACGCGGCCGGCGACGGCGAGCTGGCGACGATCGCGGAAGGGCTGCGCGGCGAAGGGGCGGACTACGAGCGCTCGATGAACGCGATAGACCAGAAGGTGCGCTACTTCAACTCCTACAGCATCAGCAAGAACCGCATGCCGGACGGGAGAGCGAGGAGGTGAGGGGGACTCCAGGGCCGGAAGGCGAAGATGTGAGGGAAGCGCACTCCGCGGGCGCACACCTCAGGTATCATCGGCGCACACTGTGCCGAGGATACTCATGGCGAAGAAGCCCACCGGGCACCTGACAAGACGCACGCTGCTGGCCACCGCGGGGAAGGCCACCGTGGTTGCGATGGCGGCGCCCTTCGTGGATCTGGCGTCGGGTGAGCAAACCGCCGTGGCGCAAGCTCCCATGCCGCCGCTCAATGCGATCGCTGGCGTCGACCGCGTGGTGATGCGGCACGGCAAGACGTATCTGCAGGCCTGGGCAGGATACGGCAGCCCGCCCCAGCGCAACCGCCGCCCGAACGCCGGGAGCGAGCAGCCGGTGCCGCCGCCGCTCGGGCAGGGCGCGACGCTTCGCTGGAGCACGCGCTCCGGCCCCGGCACGGTGACCTTCGCCGACGCCGCGGCGCAGACGACGACGGCGGCGTTCTCGGAGCCGGGGGAGTACCTGCTCGAGTTCGCGGCCGAGGACGGGCCGGCGACGGCGGCCTCGACGCTCCTCGTGAAAGTGGAACTGCCGCCGCCGCGCGAGCAGCTCCAGCCGGTGGTCACGCGGGCGCACACGATCACGAGCCCGTTCTGGTCCTCCCGTGCGCGCGCGCTCATCACGTCGTGGATCCCGCATTGCATCGAGGAAATCAACCGCACCGACATCCCGCCCGGGCGCGGCGACGGCGGCATCGACAACTTCATCGAAGCGGGCAAGGCCCTGCGCGGCGAGCCGCACGGCCCGCACAAGGGATACGTGTTCTCGAACGCCTGGGTGCACCAGACGGTCGAATCGATCTGCCTGGCGCTGATGGTGGACCCGCAGGGAGACAAGGAGATCGCCGCGGCCCAGGCGAAGATGCGCGCGACGCTCGACGACTGGATTCCGAAGATCCTCGCCGCGCAGCATCCGGACGGCTACCTGCACACCGCGTTCACGCTGCGCGACGTGGCGCCGGCATCAGGCTACCCGGCGGCGTCGAAGGCGCCGTGGACGGCCCCCTGGTCGCCCGCCGCGCGCCCGAACCACGAGGGGTACGTGGCGGGCTACTTCATCGAGTCGGCGATCAACCACTACATGATGACGGAAGGCCGCGACCGGCGGCTCTACGACGCGGCGACACGGCTGGCGGACGGCTGGGCGGATCACATCGGCCCGCCGCCGAAGCAGGAGTGGTTCGACGGCCACCAGGAAATGGAGCAGGCCCTGGTCCGCTTCGGGCGCTTCGTGAACGAGGTCGAGAAGCCGCGCGGCGCGGCCGCCGGCCCGGGCGACCGATATGTGGCGCTGGCGAAGTTCCTGCTCGACTGCCGCAAGGGCGGCTCGGAATACGACCAGAGCCACCTGCCGGTGCAGCAGCAGTACGAGGCGGTGGGCCACGCGGTCCGCGCGGTCTACACCTACTCGGGCATGGCCGATGTCGCCGTCGAGACGCATGACGTCGACTACCAGAGCGCGGTGAAGTCGCTCTGGGACAACATCGTCCACAAGAAGTACTACCTGACGGGCGGCGTGGGGAGCGGCGAGACGTCCGAAGGCTTCGGGCCGGACTACTCGCTGCGCAACAACGCGTACTGCGAGGCGTGCTCGAGCTGCGGCGAGATCTTCTTCCAGTGGAAGCTCCACCTGGCGTATCACCACGCGCAGTACGCGGACCTTTACGAGCAGACGCTCTACAACGCGCTCTTCGGGGCGATGGACCTCGACGGCACAGCCTTCTACTACACCAACCCGCTCGACGCGAACCAGCAACGGACGCCCTGGCACAACTGCCCGTGCTGCGTGGGCAACATCGCGCGGACGCTGCTGATGCTGCCCACGTGGATGTACTCAAAGTCAGCCGACGCGCTCTACGTGAACCTGTTCGCCGGCAGCCGCGTCGGCGTGGGCCAGGTGGGCGGTACGGACGTTGAGGTCGTGCAGGAGACCGACTACCCGTGGGACGGCGCCGTCAGGATCACGCTGAATCCGAAGGCGCCGGCGCGGTTCGCCGTGCGCATCCGGGCGCAGCGGCGGGACGTCAGCAGCCTCTACCGCGCCACGCCTTCGGCGGACGGCATACCCCGAATGTCCGTGAACGGCACGCTGGTGAACGCGGCTGAGACGAACGGCTATCTGGAGGTCGCCCGCGTGTGGAAGCACGGCGATACGATCGACCTGACGCTGCCGATGCCGATCCAGCGGGTCCGTGGCAGCGACCGCATCGTCGCCGGCGGCAACCGTCCGTCGCCGGTGAAAGGGAAGGTCGCCCTGCGCATGGGGCCGCTCGTCTACAACATCGAGCGGGTGGACCAGGACATCAACGGGATGCTCCCGCCGGACGCGCCCCTGTCGGCTGAATGGCGGCCGAATCTGCTCACGGGCGTGAAGGTGATCACAGGGAAGTTCGCAGACGGCACGCCCATGCTGGCCATCCCGAACTACGCGCGCTACAACCGCAATCCGCCCGCCCCGCCGCCGGCGCCCCCGCAGGCCGCCGCACCGGCAGGGCAGGCGCCCGCGCCCCGCCCGGCGCCGCCGCCCCCGACGTCAATCGTGTGGATTCGGGAAGTGTGACACAGACAGATGAACAGCCACCCCTTCTCGCTCAGCATCCGGTCGGCGCGGCACGATGATGAGGCGTTTCTCCTGGGCCTCCTGCCGCGCCTGGCGGACTTCCCGCTGCCCGAGTGGCGAACCGCCGGCGAGATCGCGCGCGGCGACCGTGCGATTCTCCTCGAGGCGCTGCACGGCAGGATTGAACACGCCGCGATCCTGGTGGCAGAACTTTCACCCGGAGGCGAGCGGGCGGGCTACGTGTTCGCGACGACGAAGCACGACTACTTCACGCGCGCGGCCCACGCGCACGTGGAGGTCATCGCCGTCACGCCCGACGCGGAGCGCCGGGGCGTCGCCCGGCTCCTGATGCAGGCGGTCGAGCAGTGGGCTGGCCGGCGCGGCTACCGCCACGTTACGCTCAACGTGTTCGACCGGAACTCCCGGGCCAAGGCCTTGTACGACAGCCTCGGCTACGAGGCCGAAACGGTCCACTACCGGAAGTCTCTGTCGTGAGCGCACCGAAGACGTTCCGCACCCAGGCCGCCTTCCGTGCGTGGCTGGAGACGCACCACGCGACCGCGAAGGCACTGGAGATCCGCCTGTTCAAGGTGCACGCCGCGCACCGGGGTCTGACGTATGCGCAAGCGCTGGACGAGGCGCTGTCGTTCGGGTGGATCGACGGCGTCGTCCACCGGCTCGACCAGGACAGCTTCAGCCAGCGCTACACGCCGCGCCAGCCGCGGAGCACCTGGAGCCGGCGGAACATTGACCACGTCGAGCGGCTGAAGAAGGCCGGGCGGATGACGCCCGCCGGCCTGGCGGCGTACGAGGCGCGGGAGGCGGGGCGTTCGAGTGTCTATTCGTTCGAACAGGAAGGACAGGAGCTCGCGCCGCCGTACGCGACGGCCATTCGCGCGAACAGCGCGGCGTGGACCTTCTTTCAGGCACAGGCGCCCGGGTACCGGCGCATGACGGCCCACTGGGTGATGAGCGCGAAGAAGGAAGAGACGCGCGCCAGACGGCTTGGCATCCTCATCGACAGCGCGGCCCGCGGCCGCAAGATCCCGCCGCTCGAGGCGCTCGAACGTCCGGTCGCAGCCGGCAGGAAGGCGACATGAAGACCATCGGCCTCATCGGCGGCATGAGCTGGGAATCGACGGTCCCGTACTACCAGACGATCAACCGGGTCGTCGGCCGGCGCCTGGGCGGGCTGCACTCGGCAAAGGTCGCGCTCTACAGCGTGGACTTCCACGAGATTGAGCAGCTGCAGCATGCGGGGCGGTGGGAGGAGTCGGGCGAGATCCTCGCGGACGCCGCGCGGGCGGTCTGTCGCGCGGGCGCCGCCTTCATCGTGCTCTGCACGAACACGATGCACAAGGTGGCGCCGCAGATCGAGGCGGCGGTGGACGTCCCGCTGCTGCACATCGCCGACGCGACGGCCGCGCGGGTCAAGGGCGCCGGGCTGTCGCGCGTCGGGCTCCTGGGGACGAAGTTCACGATGGAAGAGGACTTCTACCGCGGCCGCCTCGAGAGCCGGCACGGCTTGTCCGTGATGACGCCGCCGGCTGACCAGCGCGGCTTGGTGCACCGGGCCATCTACGGCGAACTCTGCCTGGGGAAGGTGCTGGACAGTTCACGTTCGGCCTTCCAGCAGGTCGTGGACGGCCTCGTGGCAGGCGGGGCGCAGGGCGTCATTCTCGGCTGCACCGAGATCGGCCTGCTGCTGCGCCCCGAGGACGCGCCGGTCCCGCTCTTCGACACCGCCACGATCCACGCCGAGGCCGCGGCAGACTTCGCGCTCGACGTCTAGAGCCGGGACGCGCCCGGGTTCCCCGCGGTCAGAAATGGCGAAGGCCGCCCGGCGCGGCGTTCGCGCGGGACGGCCTCGGCTGAAGGTCGCCGGTGTCACAACCCGTGTTCGCGGCCACATACGGGCCGGTGGCGCGGGTCGTGAAACCGCCTTCTGATGTGTGCGAAACCGACTAGACCGGCTTCACGTTCTCGGCGCGGGGACCCTTGGGACCCTGGCCGCGCTCGAACGTCACCGCCTGGCCTTCGTGCATGCTGTCGAAGGGCGTGCTGGTGCACGCGGACTGGTGGAAGAAGTACTCGTTGCCGTCCTCGGCGGCGACAAAACCGAAACCCTTGTCGCTCACCATGCGCTTGATCGTGCCGTTCATTGCCATTGTCGTTTCCTGACCTCTTGGAGAACCGATTCCCGCCGAAACGCCGCGAACGGCGCCGTGTGAACGTTCACTTACCGGTTGAGGTCGCAATCGACACTTGCTATGCGCAGAGCACGTATCGCGTCGAACAGCCTGTAGCTTTGAAGTATGTCGGGAGCGGCATGCCACATGGCGCGCCGTCGGCGGCGGGACTCAAAGCGGAACGAAACACACTATACCACAGATCCGAACGGCCGCAGCCGTTCGCTAAATATTCGCCTCACTGCCGCTTCACCAGCACGACATGCACGGCAAGCGCCTCGAGCCGGCCGGTTCCGTCGTCACAAGCAGGTTCCTCTGCGCGCCTCCGCCGCTCTCTAATCCTGCGTCGGCATGCCGTAGACGGCCCACTCCTCACGCGCAGGGCCGTAGATGCCCGGCACCTTCAGCCCTGCCTGGCGCATCAGCACCGTCATCTGGCCGCGGTGATGCACCTCGTGCTGAACGAGCGCACGGAGCGTCATCGCCCGGGTCCACTTCTCACCGTACATGTCGATCTCGACCGGGAGGTCGGCGTCCTTCCACGTCGTGGTGACGGCTTTCTCGAGAGCCGTTGCGCCCGCCTGGTAGGCGACAGCGATGGCCGCGGCCCCTGCCGGCTGCGGCGTCTTCTCGTTGGCGCCGTCGATGGTCAGCCCGGCGTGCCCGCCCATCTCGCCGAGGGTCTGTACGATATGCCACGCCAGCCTTCCCAGGCTCCGGCCCTCGGGGCTGACCTGCTGGCCAAGAGCCCCGTCCGTGAGCGCCTGCATCAGCTTGAGCGTGCTGGCGCTCTCGCCCTGCCATGCGCTCGTGAATTCCGCGATGGTGCGAAACATCGTTGCCTCCAATGGAAGATCGGGAACACTTTACTGCCCGGCGCAGGCGCCCGCAAGGCCGGCCGCAGACCGGCACGCCGCCGTGCCCGATCGCGCCCGGGCGAAACCCTTCGCGTCGAAAGCACGTAACAGGAAAGAGGAGGCGGACGTGTTTGAGAAGCTGTCGAACAGCTGGGAGCTGGTCAAGGCGAGTGCCGCGGTGCTTCAGGCTGACAAAGAGCTGCTCCTGTTCCCGATCATCTCGGCCGCCCTGTCGCTTCTGGTGGTCGCCACCTTCGCCGTGCCGGCGATCCTGGCTGGCGTGTTCACATCAGGCTTCCCCGAGGGCTCCGGTCTCCCTGCCGTTGGCTACGCCGCCGTGTTCCTCTTCTACGTGGTGCAGTACTTCGTCATCTTCTTCTGCAACACGGCGCTCGTGGGTGCGGCGCTCATCCGCCTGCGGGGCGGCGACCCGACCGTGGCAGACGGCTTCCGCATCGCGGCGTCCCGCGTGGGGCCGATCCTCGGCTATGCATTCATTGCGGCCACGGTAGGCATGGTGCTGCGCGCGATTTCCGAGCGAAGCGGTTTCCTGGGGCGGCTCGTCGTGGGGCTGGTCGGCTTCGCGTGGGGCCTGGCCACCTACCTCGTGGTGCCGGTGCTGGTCGTCGAGGATGTGGGACCGATCGAGGCGGTCCAGCGCAGCGCGTCGTACCTCCGCAAGACCTGGGGCGAGCAGATCGCCGGCAATCTCGGGATGGGCCTGGTGTTTGGCCTGATCGGCCTCGGCACGCTGGCTGCGGGAATCGTCCTGCTGGTGGCCGCGGCCGCCACGAAGTCCGCCGCGCTCATCGTGATTGTCGCGGTGGGCCTGCTGCTGTCCTTTGTGGCCATCGCGCTGGTCAGTTCGGCCCTGAGCGGCGTGTACGCCGCGGCCGTCTACCGCTATGCGGCGGAAGGGCAGGCTGACGGGTTCTTCACGCCGGCGATGGTCAGAAACGCCTTCCGCGCGGACCCAAGGGGTCGGGACTGATTACGATCCGGCACCGTCGGCAATGACGGTTTTGTCGATGGCGCGCGGCGCCTACAAATCTGAAAGCGAGCCGGGTCGTGTTTCCTAATTAGTCCCGACCCCTCAGGCTCTGGCTGGCCTGTTTCTCAGAGGGTCGCGACTGTCGTCCGCAACGACGCGAAATCCATCTTTCCGAGGCCGCGTTCCTCGGCGAGCCGCAGATAGCGCACGCGCGGCGCGGCGAGGTTCCACCACGCCAGGGCGGCATAGGCATCCACGGCCACCGGGTCGACGCTCGCGACGACGGTGCGCTTCATCTCCACATCGTCGACGTCCCCGCCGGTGGGGCCGTTGCGCATGAGCACCCGGTAGCCGTCCATCACCGTCAGCGTCGGCCTGGCGAACGCCGTCAGGTCGACGATGCTCTCGTGGATGCGCTGGTGGAGCCGGTTCCGGTCCCCGCCGATCAGGCCGTACCAGTTCTTCATGCCCAGCGTCACCCCTGTCAGGCTGTGGTGCTTCGCGATGGGCACGTTGATGAGCTTGTTCGCGTCGAGGAACGGCTCGAGCACGGGCCACTCGCCGAGCGTGCCGCCCTTCAAGTCGACGCGTGTGAAGAACCGCGTGTGCGGCAGCACGACTTCGGCGCCGGCCGCCCTGGCGGCTGCCGCGATGCCGCTGCGCTCGAAGCAGGCTTCCGCCTCGTTGCAGCTCACGTCGGTCACGATGACGGAGCCCGCGCCTGCGGCCCTGCACAGGCGGACGATCGCCGCCACGATCTCGGGGTTCGTCGTCGCGGCGTGTTCCGGCAGCCGGTCCCAGGCGATGTTCGGCTTGACGACCACCGTGTCGCCTCGCGAGACGAACCGGGTCATGCCGCCCAGGTCCGCGAGGGCGCGCTCCACGAGCGCGGCCGGGCTGGCCGCCTCGCCCCGGGCCACCGTCAACTCCGGAAGATCCGGACGTTCCGCGACGCGGTGATCGAGATCCACCTGGGCCGCCGCACCCTGCGACGGGCGCTGGCTCCGGCCCGCCAGGTACGCACCCAGACCGATCGTCGCCGCACTGGCGCCGCCGAGGCGCAGCACGCGCAGCAGAAAGGCACGGCGATCGGACGTGGTGGCGGCCTCGGTCATCGGCACCCCTGGACCGGGAACCTCCCCGGTTGGCCCTATGATAGTCCAGGCAGGAGAACGCCGAATGTCCGAACAGCCTGGTCGCGCGGCGTCATGGACGCCCGCGGCCATCCGCGAGCTCGCCATGAACTTTCAGTCGAGCCGCGTCCTCCTCACGGCGGTTGAGCTGCGGCTCTTCAGCCTGATCGGCGATGGCGGGCTCACCTCGGCAGACGTCGCCGGGCGGGCCGGCAGCCATCCGCGAGCGACCGACCGGCTGCTGAACGCCCTGTGCGCGATGCGCCTGCTCGTGAAGCGCGACGGCCGCTTCTGGAATACCCCCGAGGCCCGGCGCTATCTCGACGACGGAAGCCCCGAGTTTGCCGCCGGGCTCGCCCATACCGCCTCGATGTGGCACGGCTGGAGCGGCCTCACCGACGCGGTCCGCGAAGGGAGACCCGCGCTGCGCGCAGCCATCAACGATCGCGGCGACGCGTGGCTGAAGCCGTTCATCGCGGCGATGCACTACCGGGCGGCGCACCAGGCGCCTGACGTGGCGTCCCTGATCGGCCTCGGCGGCGTTGGGCGCGTCCTCGACGTTGGCGGCGGCTCGGGCGCGTTCGCCATGGCCTTCGCACGGCAGGCGCCAGGCCTGGCGGCCGTTGTCTTCGACCTGCCGAACGTCCTGCCCCTGACCCGCGGCTACGTCGCGGAGGCCGGCCTCTCCAGCCGCGTGACGACGGCTGCCGGCGACTACCTGGCCGACCCGCTGCCGAAGGGGTTCGATCTCGTCCTCCTGTCGGCCGTCATCCACAGCAACTCGCCAGAGCAGAACGCCGCGCTGCTCGCATCGTGCGCGGCCGCCCTCAACCCCGGCGGGCGGGTCGCGGTGGTCGATTGGGTGATGGACGACGACCGCGTGACGCCGCCTGTCGGCGCGTTCTTCGCGCTCAACATGCTGGTCGCCACCGACCGGGGCGACACGTTCACCGAAGGCGAGATCCGCGGCTGGATGAACGCGGCCGGCCTGGCGCCGGGACCGAGAATCGACACTGGCAACGGCACCAGCATCGTCATCGGGATCGGCTCTTCACGGGACTGACCGGGAGGGGATCGTGCGCATCACCGAGCCCATGACGATGATGACCGACTACGTGATGGGGGCGCTTGCCTTCGTCCTCGCGATGCGGATCGTCGGCGACGCGGCGGCGGGCCGGCAGATCTCCGGCCGGCTCTGGGCCGCGGCCCTGGTGATGACGGCGGTGGCGGCCTTTCTGGGCGGCACCTACCACGGGTTCATCCAGTGGCTGCCGGGCGCGTCCGGCCGTGCCCTGTGGAAGGCGACGCTGCTGGCCACGGGGATCGGCAGCGCCTGCCTGCTCGCCGCGGCCGTCACTGCCGCCACCGCGGGCGCGCTCCAGCGCGCCCTTCTCGCCGTGGTCGTCGTCAAGCTGCTGGTCTATGTCTGGACCATCGCGACGAAGGACCAGTTCGCACTGGTGATCGCGGACTACGGGACCGCCCTGCTCGCGGTTGCGCTGGCCGCCTGGTTCATCAGGCCGAGCGGGCTGACGCCCGCCGCCTGGTGGATCACCGGCGGCGTTGCCGTGGCGGCCGTCGCCGGGGCCATCCAGTGGGCCCGCCTCGCGCCCCACGTCCACTTCAACCACAACGACCTGTTCCATGTGGTGCAGATGGCCTCGCTCTACCTGCTGTACCGGGGCGGGTTGCTTCTGCGCGACATGCAGTAAACTCGGCTGCGCCCGCGCGCGAGCGGGCCAACAGGAGGAGAGGGCATGACCGGTGGCCACGGGAGCCCGGCGACGAGCACGTTGCCGGACAACGCCTACAAGAGCCTCGCCGCGGGCGAAACCTATCAGCCCATCGTGCCGGCGGCGTCGTCGATGCCCGAAACCACGTGGCGGTCGATCCTGTGGGGGCTGCTGCTCTGCGTCATCTTCACGGTGGCGTCGGCGTACTCGGGGCTGAAGGTAGGGCAGGTGATGGAGGCGGCCATTCCGATCTCCATCCTGGCGATTGGCCTGGCGCGCGTCTATGCGCGGCGGTCAACGCTGCTCGAGAACGTGATCATGACGAGCATCGGCGGCACGTCCGGCGCGGTCGTGGCCGGGGCCATCTTCACCCTGCCCGCGCTCTACAGCATGCAGCTCCACCCGCACCCGGTGCAGACCATTTTCATCTGCCTCGCGGGCGGCTGCCTCGGCGTCCTCTTCCTGATCCCGCTGCGCCGCTACTTCGTCCGCGAGAAGCACGGCGAGTTCCCCTACCCGGAAGCCACGGCGATCACCGAAGTGCTCGTGACGGGGGAGAAGGGCGGATCGCAGGCGAAGCTCCTGCTTCAGGCCACGGCCCTCGCCGGCGTCTACGACTTCTTCGTGACCACCTTCCAGGTGTGGAAGGAATACATCGATCTGCAGTTCATCCCGGTGGTCCGGACGCTGGCCGAGAAGGCCAAGGTCGCCACGAGCTTCGATGCGGTGGCGTTCATCCTGGGCCTCGGCTACGTGATGGGCCTCCGATCGTCGATGATCCTGGTCGCCGGCGGCGTGCTGTCGAACTTCGTGCTCGTGCCCCTCATCTGGATGGTCGGCCAGCACCTGCCCGGCATGGCGGTCGCGCCGGGTGCGGTGCCGATCGCCGAGATGACCGCCAACCAGATCTTCCGCGGGTACGTGCGCTTCATCGGCGTGGGTGCCATCGCGACGGCCGGCATCTTCGGCATCATCAAATCGCTTCGCATCGTCGCGGGCTCCTTCAGCATCGCCATCAAGGCGTTCCGCGCGGGCACGCGCGCCACCGAGGAGCGCACGGATCGCGACATCCCGGTGATGGCGATCCTCGTCGGCGTCATCGTGGCCGCGCTGGCCGTCGCGGTGTTCTTCGGCAGCCTGAAGCCGTCGATGACGGTGCTGCTGCTGGGCACCGCCCTCACGCTGGCCTTTGCGTTCTTCTTCGCGTCGGTGGCGGCGAACGCCATTGCCACGGTCGCGCGCAACCCGGTGTCCGGCATGACGATGCTGACGATCATCTTCTCGTCGATCGTCCTGCTTCGGTTCGGGCTCGAGGGCCAGACCGGGATGTTCTTCGTGATGGCCATCGCGGGCATGGTGTGCACCGCGCTCTCGGTGTCGGGGCAGACCATCACGGACCTGAAGACGGGCTATTGGCTGGGCTCGACACCGGCCGCCCAGCAGCGCGTGAAGTTCCTGGGCGTGGCGGCGGCGGCGGTGGCGGCCGGCCTGGCCATCGTCATGCTCGCCCAGACCTACCAGTTCGGCGAGGCGGCGTCGGGCGACCTGCGGCCGGTGCTGGCCGCGCCGCAGGCCTCGATCATGAAGGCGCTGGTCGAGGGGTTCATGAGCCGCGAGCCCGTCGCCTATCTGCTGTTCGGGTCGGGCGCGATGATTGCCGTGATGATGGAGATGCTGGGCGTGCCGGCGCTGGTATTCGCCCTCGGCATGTACCTGCCGCTCGAGCTCAACCTGCCGGCGCTTGTCGGCGGCGTGCTGGCCCATTACCTCGGCAAGCGGGCCGACGCGGCGGGCGAGTCCAGGGGCCGGATCATGCGCGAGCGGGGCGTGATCATCGCGTCGGGCTTCATGGCCGGCGGCGCGCTCGGCGGCGTGCTCGGCGCATCGCTGCGGCTGTTCCCCTGGTTCGCCGAGGATCTGATCAAGACGCCGTTCTTCGACTACGACCCCGTGTCGCAGGTCGTGTCGGCCGTGATGTTCACCGGCGTGTGCGCGTACCTGTGGTGGGATGCGACCAGGAAGGTGGAGTAGTGGTGAGCGAGACGCCCGCCGACATCCGGCCCGCCGAGCCGCGGACCCATGTGCAGGCCACGCTCCCGGACGGGCGGGTGTTCGACGCCCCGCTCGGTACGGCGGTAGGCGGCGTGCTGGGCGCCGCGTTCGGCCAGCCGGCGCGGCCGTTCATGGCCGCGATTGTCGACGGCCGGCTTCGCGAGTTGACGTTCCCGCTCACCGGGGACGCCGCCGTCACGCCCCTTGACGCGGCCACGGCGGACGGCGTCCGCATCTACCGCCGATCGCTCGCGTTCCTGATGCTGGTCGCCTTCGACGAGGTGTTCCCGGGATGCGAGATCTTCATCGAGCACTCGGCGACGACGGCCGCCGGCTACTACTGTGAGGTGCGCGGCCGGGGCCACTTCACCAAGGAGGAGCTTCGGCTGGTCGAGCGCCGCATGCGCGCCATCGTGGCGGAGGACGCGCCCATCACCCGCGAGCGCGTCTCACGCGAGGAGGCGATTGCGGTCTACGAGTCGCGCGGGGAATTCGACAAGGCGCGCCTGCTGGCCCACCGGGACAGGGATTCGCTGACGCTGTACCGGCTCCACGAGCGGCGCGATTACCTCCAGGGCTACATGGTGCCGTCGACCCGCTGCCTGACGCACTTCGCCCTGCACGCCCTGCCGACCGGCTTCATGCTGCAGTTCCCGCACCAGCGCCAGCCGTCGGAGATGGCGCCCCTGACGCCGTACCCCAAGCTCTTCGCCGTGTTCGAACAGGCCAGCGACTGGCTGGACCGGCTCGGGATCCGAAGCGCGGGTGCCCTGAACGATGCCCTCACCGCGGATCGGATCCGCGAGGTGTCGCTGGTCGCTGAAGCGCTGCACGAGGCCGGCATTGCCCGGATCGCGAGCCGCATCGCCGAGACGCGCGGACGCATGCGTGTCGTGTTCATCGCGGGCCCGAGTTCATCCGGGAAGACCACCTTCTCGAAACGGCTGGCCGTGCAGTTGCTCGCCAACGGGATCCGGCCGATGCCGCTCGGCCTCGACGACTACTTCGTGGACCGCGATCTGACGCCCCGCGACGAGAACGGAGAGTTCGACTACGAGACGATCCGCGCGCTCGACCTCGACCTGTTCGGCGAGCACCTGCGATCGCTCATCGGCGGGAGGCCGACGTCGCTGCCCCACTACAATTTCCTGACCGGGCGGCGGGAGGCGGGGCAGACCGTCACGCTCGGAAGCGATCACGTGATCATCGTCGAAGGCATCCACGGGCTCAACCCGCTGCTCGCGCAGCGGCTGCCTGCGGAGACCGTGTTCCGTGTCTACGTCTCGGCGCTCACCCAGCTGAACCTCGACCGGCACAACCGGGTGGCCACTTCCGACTGCCGCCTGATCCGGCGCGTCGTGCGGGATGCCGCCACCCGCGGGTACAACGCCGCGGCGACGCTGAAGCGCTGGGATTCCGTCGTGCGGGGCGAGAAGCACCACATCTTCTGCTTCCAGGAAAACGCCGACGCCGTCTTCAACTCGGCCCTCGTGCATGAACTGGCCGTGCTGCGGCCGTTCGCCGAACCGCTCCTCCTGCAGGTGCGCCCGGACGCCCCGGAGTTCGTCGAGTCGAACCGGCTGCTGTCGTTTCTCACGTGGTTCCGGCCCGCCCAGCCCGAGATCGTGCCCGACAACTCGATTCTCCGGGAGTTCATCGGCGGCTCGATCTTCGCGCGCCTGCGCCTCTGACCCGGCTGCGCCTGGAGTGGTGTCTGATCCCGTTCAGGCGCGGTCGAGGTCGTCGCGGCCGGTGCGCACGTTCCACGCCAGCAGCTCGTACTGGCCGACGCCGGCCTTCCAGTAGGGGTCGCCGTCCCTGACCGCATCGAGCGTGGCCTCGACCGCACCGTCGGGGACCCGCAGGAGCAGGGCACCGCCGCAGCGGGGCTCGAACGGGCCCGACGCGACCAGCACGCCGCGGGCCTTGAGTTCCTGGAGGTAGGCGCGATGCGCCTCGTGGTGGGCCAGCACTTCCTCGAGCGGTCTCCGGTAGCGGATGATGGCGAGCGCGTACATGGTGCCTCCCTTGCGGGGACCATTCTGCGGCAGGGACACACGCCGGGTCCAGCCGCGCGGCTGCTATAATCGCGGCCCGATGGGAGGATTGATGGCCAGACAGGTGTTCCGCGGGCTGATGCTGACCGCCATGACGACGGCGCTCGCGGCGGCCGTTGCCGCGCAGGCGCCCGCCGGCTACGACCTCGTGATTCGGGGCGGGCACGTGCTCGACGGCGCCGGCAATCCCTGGGTGCTCGCCGACGTCGCCGTGCGGCAGGACGCGATCGTGGCGATCGGCCCGGGCCTCGCGGGCAAGGGCCGGCGCGAGATCGACGCCCGCGGACTCGTCGTGTCGCCCGGGTTCATCGACACCCACACGCACGCGCGGCGCGGCATCTTCGACGTGCCGACCGCCGACAACTACGTCCGGCAGGGCGTGACGACGATCTTCGAAGGTCCCGATGGCGGGTCGCCCGTGCCGCTGAAGCCGTTCCTCGAGAAGATCGCGGCGCTCGGCGTGACCCCGAACTGGGGGATGTTCGTCGGCCAGGGATCGGTGCGGGAAGCCGTGATCGGACGCGTCGACCGGAAGGCGACGCCTGACGAGATCGCGAGAATGCAGGCGCTGGTGCGCGAGGGCATGCTGGACGGCGCCTTCGGGCTCAGCACCGGCCTGTTCTACGTCCCGGGGATCTTCACGCCCACCGACGAGGTGATCGCCCTCGCCGCGGTGGCCGGCAGCATGGGCGGCATTCACGTGTCGCACATGCGGAACGAGGCCTCCGGCGTGCTCGACAGCGTGAAGGAGACCATCGCGGTGGGGGAGCAGGGGCACATGCCCACGCAGATCACCCACCACAAGATCATCGGGACGCCCAACTGGGGCCGGAGTGCCGGCACGCTCGCGCTGGTCGCCGAGGCCCGGGACCGCGGCGTCGACGTGACGATCGATCAATACCCGTACACCGCCTCGAGCACCGGCATCAACGCGCTCCTGCCCCCGTGGGCCCTCGAAGGGGGCCAGACCGACGTCGTCGCCCGCCTGCGCGACGCCGCCCAGCGTGCCAGGGTCAAGAAGGCCATCGTCGAGTCGCTGATGTTCGACCGGGGCGGCGGCGATCCGAAGAACGTCCAGATCGCGGCCTGCGGCTGGGACCCGTCGCTGGCCGGCAAGAACCTTGCCGACATCACCCGCGCGCGCGGAACCGAACCCACGCTGGATCATGCCGCCGAGACCGTGATGTGGATGGTGGAGCAGGGAGGGGCCTCGGGGATCTTCCACGCGATCGACGAGGCGGACCTCGAGCGCATCCTCAGGGACCCGCTCACGATGATCGCGTCCGACGGCGAAGTGCCCGTGTTCGGCAAGGCGTCTCCGCACCCGCGCAGTTACGGCACCTTCGTGCGGGTGCTCGGCCGGTACGTGCGGGAGCGGCACGTCATCCCGCTCGCCGAGGCCGTCCGCAAGATGACGTCGTTTCCCGCGCAGCGCGTGGGACTGCTCGACCGTGGCGTCCTGCGCCCGGGCATGAAAGCCGACATCGCCATCTGGGACGCGGCAACGATTGCCGACCAGGCGACCTTTGAGCAGCCGCATCAATACGCCGTCGGCGTACACTCGGTGATCGTCAACGGTCAGGTCGTGTACGAACACGGCGCCATGACGGCGGCCCGGCCCGGCCGGGTGCTCTACGGCCCGGCGTACCGGCCGTCCCGCTGACCGCATGTCCAAGGGGAACGCTCTCATGAAACGGGTTGGCGCCTGGGTTGTCCTGATCGTGGCCGCGGCGGCCGCGACGGTGTTCTCCTCGTCAGAGCCGTTGCGCGCGACACACGGCATGGTCGTCTCCCAGGAGGCCATCGCGTCGAAGGTCGGCGTCGATGTGCTCAAGGCCGGCGGCACGGCCATCGACGCGGCCGTCGCGACCGCCTTCGCGCTGGCCGTCGTGTACCCGACCGCCGGCAACATCGGCGGAGGAGGGTTCATCGTCTTTCGCCCGGCCACCGGCGATCCCGTGGCGTACGACTTCCGCGAGAAGGCGCCGGCGGCGGCCACGCCGACGATGTTCCTGAGAGACGGGAAGTACGACGCCGTCAGGCACCACGGCAGCCATCTCGCGGTGGGCGTGCCGGGGACCGTCGCCGGGCTCCACCTCGCGTGGAAAGCGCACGGGAAGCTGCCGTGGACGCGCCTGGTCGAGCCCGCCATCGCGCTCGCTCGGGGAGGGTTCCCGCTCACCGAGTCGTTCGCGTCGTCGCTCGCCCGCGTCCTGCCGTCCATGAAAGCCTACCCGGCGTCGGTGGCGCAGTACTCGAAGAACGGCGTGCCCTACGAGCCCGGCGAGGTGCTCGCGCAGCCCGATCTGGCGAGGACGCTGGGCCGCATCGCCGCGCAGGGCCCCGCGGGATTCTACGAGGGAGAGACGGCGCGGCTCATCGAGCAGGAGATGCTCGGAAACGGCGGCCTCATCACACGGGCCGACCTGAAGGCCTATGTGCCAGAGCGAAGGACACCGCTGCGCGGCACGTACCGCGATCACGAGATCATCTCGATGCCGCCCGTCAGTTCCGGCGGGACCGCGCTCATCCAGATGCTCAACGTGCTCGAGGGATTCGATCTTGCCGCGAACGGATGGGGCTCGGCCGAGAATACGCACCTGACGGTCGAAGCCATGCGGCGGGCCTACGCCGACCGCGCGCGCCATCTCGGGGATCCCGCCTTCAATCCGTCGATGCCGATCGCGAGGCTGATCTCCAAGGAGTACGCTGCCTCGCTGCGCGCGACCATCCGGCCCGATCGCGCCTCGGTGTCGTCGCCGACGTCGTTCGAATGGCCTCCGGAGTCCGACCAGACGACGCACCTCTCGGTGGTCGACGCCGGCCGCAACGCCGTGGCCATGACGTTCACGCTCGAAGCCGGCTACGGATCCAAGATCGTCGTGCCCGGCGCGGGCTTCCTTCTGAACAACGAGATGGGCGACTTCAACGCGGGACCGGGGTTGACCGACGCCACCGGGCTCATCGGCACCGAGCCGAACCTGGCGGCGCCCGGGAAGCGCATGTTGTCGAGCATGACGCCGACGATCGTCGCGCGGAACGGGGAACTGCTGATGGTGACCGGCGCCGAGGGCGGCCGCACGATTATCTCGACCGTCCTCCACACGATCCTGAATGTCGTCGATCACGGCATGAACGCGCAGGAGGCCGTCGACGCGGCCAGGTTCTATCACCAGTGGCTGCCCGACACCGTGAACCACGAACGCCACGGGCTGTCGCCCGACACGCTGGCGATCCTCAAGGCGCGCGGCCACGCGCTCAAAGCGATCGAGCGGCAGGGCAGCGCCGAGGTCATCGTCGTCGAAGCCCGCAGCGGCAAGCTGGCCGGGGGCGACGATCGCCGCAGCGCGGGCGGCGGCGCGGCGGGATACTAGGGGATGGAGGAAGGATGACGTTCGACGTCGCCGGCGTCGGGGCGAGTTGCGTCGACCAGGTCTGCCGGCTGCCGGTGTTTCCCGAAGCCGGAGGCCCGCTGGCCAAGGTCCGCGTGCAGGAGCAGATGCGCACGTGCGGGGGGCAGGTCGCCACGGCGCTGGCCACCTGCGCGAGCCTTGGCCTGCGCGCCACCTATCTGGGCGCCATCGGCGACGACGAGGACGGCCGGAGGATTCGCGGCGAGCTGGCGGCGCGCGGCATCAGCCTCGAGCACGTCGAGACGAGCGCGGCGCCCACCGCGACGGCGACCATACTCCTCGATTCGACCGGCGACCGCATCGTCCTGTGGCATCGCGACCCCGCGCTGCGGTATCCGCCAGACCGGCTGCCCGCCGCGGTGATCGCCGCCTCCCGCGTCCTCCACGTCGACGACGTGGACGTGCCTGCCGCGATCGAGGCGGCCCGGGTTGCGCGTGCCCACGGCGTCCCGGTGACCTGCGACATCGATCACGTCACGCCGGGTACACGGGAGCTCTTGCAGCTGGTGAGCCACCCGGTCTTCGCCGAGAGCGTGCCCACGCAGCTGACCGGGGAGGCCGGCCTGGAGCATGCGCTGCGTGCGATCCGCCGGGTGCATCCCGGACGGCTGGTCGTGACGGTGGGTGAGAAGGGCGCCATCGCGCTCGAAGGCGATAGCCTGCTGGCGGCGCCGGGGTTTCCGGTCACGGTGGTGGATTCAACCGGCGCCGGCGACGTGTTCCGGGGCGGGTACATCTACGGCATCGTCAAGGGATGGTCGCTCGAGCGCCAGCTCTGGTTCGCGAACGCGGCCGCCGCCCTCAGCTGTACGAAAGCGGGTGCGATGGCCGGTGTGCCGACCCTCGACGAGGTCGACGACCTCCTGGCCCGCAGGTCGTAGCCGCGGTGCGCCGCGGGTTGCGTGCGCCACCCCAAGATTCGAAGGTAGAATAGCGGCTCCCGGGCATCGCAACCCCGCCCGGGGCGCCCTCGGCGACGTTCCCCGGCTCCAGCGCCCAGTGCCACCGGTCCGGTCGGTCCGGGCCGTTGCCTCAAGCGTGCGCGAACGCGGCCATGACATCAGGAGGTCCCATGAACATCGGAGTCCCACGCGAGCGGCGGACCGACGAGCATCGGGTCGGGCTGACGCCCGCGGCCGTCGAGCTGTTCGTGTCTGCCGGTCATCCGTGCGTGGTGGAGCGCGACGCCGGGCGCGACGCGGGGTTTGCCGACGTGCAGTACGAGCGAGCGGGCGCCCGGATTGTGTACTCCGGCGAAGAGGTGTACGGGCGGGCCGGGCTGGTCGCCAAAGTGTCCAAGCCCACCGCGGAAGAAGCCGAATGGCTGCAGGAAGGGTCGGTCCTGATGGGCTTTCTGCACCTGGCCGCCGGGCGCCGCGACCGCATCCAGGCGATGCTGGACAAGAAGGTGACGGCGATCGCATACGAGACCATCCAGCAGGAAGACGGGTCGCTGCCGGTCCTGTCCGCGCTCAGCCACATGGCGGGCCTCATGGTGCCCCAGGTGGCGGGCACCCTGCTGCAAAGCGACCATGGCGGGAAGGGGATGCTGCTGTCGGGCGTGCCCGGGGTGCCGCCCGCGGAAGTGGTGCTCCTGGGCGCGGGCACCTTCGGCATGGCGGCGGCCCGGGCGTTCCTCGGCCTCGGGGCCAGCGTCTACGTGCTCGACCTGGATCTGGGCCGGCTCCAGAAGATCGAGGCCCACCTGGGCATCGGCCGCCACATCGTGATGATGGTGGCGCACCCGACGAACATCCGGAAAGCCGTGGCTTTCGCCGACGTCCTGGTCGGCGCGATCCACGTGCCCGGGGCGCGGAGCCCGATCGTGGTCACGCGCGAGATGGTGCGGTCGATGAAGCCGCGCTCGGTGGTGATGGACATCTCGATTGACCAGGGCGGCTGCGTCGAAACGAGCCGGCCCACCACGCATCATTCGCCGACCTTCGTGGCGGAGAACGTCCTGCACTACTGCGTGCCGAACATGACGTCGGTCGTGGCCAGGTCCGCGACCCACGCCCTGACCAACGCGGCGTGGCCGTACATCTCGGCCGTGGCCACCCACGGGTTCGACGCCGCGGCCGCCAGCGTGCACGCCCTCCAGCGGGGCGTGGCGACGCACCAGGGACGCGTGATCAACCCGATGCTGGCCGCCCACCTGGGCCTTCCGGAGGTGACGTCGTGAGCTGGATGGACGTGTATCGCACGCGCGTGACGACGGCGGCGGCGGCGGTCAGCCACATCCGGTCGGGCCAGCGCGTGTACCTGACGGGCAACTGCTCGGTGCCGCAGGTGGTGGTCGGGGCGCTCGTCGACCACGCGATGGGCCTGCAGGACGTGGAGTTGTGCCAGATCCTGACGTTCGGCAAGGCCGACTACGCGAAGCCCGAGCTGGCGGGGCACCTGCGCATCAACACCATGTTCCTCAGCGACACCCAGCGGGCCGCCGTGCACGAGGGGCGGGGCGACTTCACGCCGTGCTTCCTGTCGGAGGTGCCGCTGCTCTTCAAGAACGGCCACCTGCCGCTTGACGCCGCGCTCATCCACGTGAGCCCGCCCGACGAGCATGGGTTCTGTTCGTACGGCGTGGAGGTCAGCTCCACGAAGACCGCCGCCCAGTCCGCGAAGCTGGTCATCGCGGAAGTCAACCCGAAGATGCCCCGGACGCTCGGCGACGCCTTCATCCACGTCTCCAAGATCCACCACATCGTCGAGGTCGACTACCCGCTCCCGGCGGTGAGCATGGCCGGCACGTCGGAACTGGCCCAGCGGATCGCGGCGCACGTGGCGGCGCTCATTCCGGACGGCGCCACCCTGCAGACCGGCATCGGCGCCATTCCCGACTCGGTGCTGAGGCTGCTGACCGACCGCAAGCACCTCGGCGTGCACACCGAGCTCTTCTCCGACGGCGTGATCGATCTGGTCGAGCGCGGCGTCGTCGACGGCGAGATGAAAACGCTGCATTCGGGCAAGATCATCGCGGGGTTCATGATTGGCACGCAGCGGCTCTACGATTTCGTGCACGACAACCCGATTATCGAGATGCACCCGACCGAGTACGTCAACGACCCGTTCATCGTGGCGCAGAACGACCGGATGGTGGCCATCAACTCGGCGATCGAAGTGGATCTGACCGGCCAGGTGTGCGCGGACAGCATCGGCCCGCGAATCTACAGCGGGGTCGGCGGGCAGGTCGACATGATTTATGGCGCGTCGCGGAGCAAGGGCGGCCTGCCCATTATCGCGCTCCCGTCGACGGCGGTCGTGAAGGGCCGGAACATCAGCAAGATCGTCGCGATGCTCAAGCACGGCGCGGGCGTGGTCACCACCCGCAACCACGTGCACTACGTGGCCACGGAGTTCGGCGTCGCCCATCTATACGGCAAAACGATCCGGCAGCGCGCGCGTTCGCTCATCGACATCGCCGCGCCGGAATTCAGGGCCGAGCTGGAGCAGAAGGCAATTGAGCTGAGATACCTGTAGGGGCAAGGGGTAGGGGATAGGGGAGAGGGGATAGGGGATAGGGGAGAGGGGAGAGGGGAGAGGGGACAGGGGAGAGGGGATAGGGAGGGGACAGGGGAGAGGGGAGCGGACTTGAGGTTCGCGACCCCGTGATCCTGGCGCGGATCGGATCGCTTCAGGACGAGCTAGCGCGGGCCGTACCAGTACCGGTGCGCGGCGTCGTCGCGGCCGCGGAGCATCTCCCAGCCGATGCGGAAGGGCATCGTGAAGTAGTGCCAGTCCCCGTAGCGGTCGAACTTGCGTGTGGAAAAGACAGCCGGTGCCCTGGTCGCGCCTTCCAGCCGCCGCCCGCTGCGCCAGCCCCGCCGCCTGAGATCGAACAGCAACCACACGTCCTCGCCCCAGCGATAGTCCTCGCGGTAGCCGCCGATGGCCTCGAAATCGGCCCTCGCGCAGAACACCACGCCGGTGTCCATCCCCGGGTGCCGCAGCGCGCGGATTCCGCGGAACGCCAGCCCGAGCAGCGCGATGCCTGTGAACGTGCACCGCAATCCCGCTGACTGTCGTTCGAAGACGGCGCCGGTCGTTCCGCCGATCACCCTGCCGCTGTCGAGCAGGCCGTCGATCGTGTTGAACGTCTCGGGATGGACCTGCGAGTCGGCGTCGACGAACGCCAGGATGGTGCCGCGGGCCTCCCGCGCGCCGGCGTTGCGCGCCCGGGCGATGCGGCGCGCTCCGGCCGCGACCGTGCGGCAGCCCCGCTCTCGCGCAATGCCTGCGGTCGCATCCGTTGAACCGTCGTCCGCGACGATGACTTCGATCGACTCCGGCCCGCCGTCGTACAGCACCCGAGCGCGGTCGACGGAATCCAGCAGGCGGGGCAGCAACGCCTCCTCGTTGCAGGCCGGGATGACGAGGGAGAACCTCGGAGGCGACGGCGCCACCGGGCGTCCCTCAGACATGCGCCCTTCGGTCGACTCAGCCATCGCAGGTCAGTAGAGGAACGGCACGAGCTTGCGCACGCGGCGCTGATAGCCCGCGTACGACGGGAACTTCTCCACGAGCCACCGCTCTTCGCGGCGCGCCTTCGCGTCGAACAGCAGGAACAGCAGCGCCGCATACACGAGCGTGAGCCAGCCATGGCGCCAGATGGCCCACCCGAAGGCGATGAACACGGCTCCGCTGTAGATCGGGTGGCGGACAAACCGGTACGGCCCGGTGTGGAGGAGCGTGCCGCCTTCGGGCGGGTACGGCAGGGCCTGGAGCCCGGCACCGTGCATCACGCCTCCCCAGACCGCCACTGCCAGCCCGGCGACCATCATGGCGGCGCCGAGGATCCCTACCGGCTGTCCGCCGGGGAACGGCCAGGCCGGCCAGCCGCGCCACTCCGTCGGGCCCACGGCGACCAGCGCGAAGAGCACGAACTGGATCGCGACGTACCACTCGCCCCGCTGGCCTCGCCACCACGCTGCATCCGGCACGGTCGTGCGCTCCTGGGCTCGCTTTGCGTGCGCGCGGCTCTGGCGCCCCTATCCGCCCGACAGCTCGACGAGCTTCGCGACCGTGGCCCAGTTCCGCATGGTCACCGAGTCTGCGAGCGCGCGGCCAACCGCCGCCGCAATCCGGCTCGCGATGACTCCGTCAGGACACCAGAGGTATGCCGCCCGCGGCCCGACCGCGAGTGCTTCCGGCGACCACTCCTCGGTCAGCAGCGGCCGGAACTGACCAGTATCCTTCGGGTTTGCCGGGAACGCGAGGAGAATGCGCGACGGGTTCGTCTCGGCGCCGGGCAGGGGATTCGCCGCCGCGGCGGCCGCCAGCTCCGACGCGGTCAGCACGATGACCTTCGCGGCGACGCCCAGCTGGAGGGTGAGCGCGGCCTCGATGGCCGCCGCGACCGACGAGGGCTGCGCGCGTGGCCCGGCGAAAATCACGTTGCCGCTGTTCAGCAGCGTCCGGACGTCGCGGTAGCCGAGCGCCGACACAAGGGCCCGCAGATCCGCCATGGCCACCCGCTTCGCTCGGCCGACGTTGATGCCACGAAGCAGCGCGACGTACGTGACGTGCGTCACAACCCCTATCCCCTATCCCCTATCCCCTATCCCCCTATCCCCCTATCCTCTAGTCCCTGATCCCCATCCCCATCCCAGCCGTGAGCACGTGCATCGTCACGTTGCGCGCGGCCGAGAGCTTGCCGGCCTCCCGGGGCTCGACGGTCGCGCGCCGGGCGTCTATCACCAGCACCGAACTCTCGCCGATGACGTCGAAGCGCGAGCCGGACACGATGGCCGCGGTCCGCTCGTCGATGCCGACACCAACCAGCGCCGGGTGTTCGAGCACCAGGCTGATCAGGCGGCTCTGGCGCTGCCGTTTCAAGTGGTGCTGATCGACGATCACCTCCGGCCACAGGCCCAGGCCCGGGGCGGTCTTCGTCGCGCCCACCGTGATGCTCTGCAGGTCGGCGTCGCCAGTCAGCATGATCGCCGACATCACCGCCGCCCCGGCGCTGGTGCCGCCGACGACGGCACCGCCGCGGTACCGGCGCGCGATGACGTCCGGCACGCCGGTCCCCTCGAACGCCTTCATGAGCTTGGCCTGGTCTCCGCCGGGGAACCAGATGAAGGCCGCCGACTCGACCGCCTGCCTCGCTGCCGCCGCGTCGGTCAGCGGCATCCAGCGCACGTTCGTGGCGCCGGCGCCCTTCCACATCTCGGCGGCGACGTCCCCGGTGTCCGCAAGCTCGGACGCCTGCGGGAAGATGACAATGGGCGCGGCCGGGCCTCCCGCAAGCTCGAGCGCGCGCTTCAACACCACGTCCGGCACGCCGCCGCCGCCGACCACGACGAGATGGCCCCTCGGGGCGGGTTGGGCGTGCGCCGGCGCGGCCGGCGGCACCAGCCCGGCTGCCAGCAGGCCCGCCGCCAGCAGCACGACGATCGGGTTCCGGGATGACACGGCTCACCTCCTCCTGAGGCTGACGATGAAGCCGCCGGCGCCCAGCGCCAGGAAGATGAGCGACTGCACCAGCGTGCGGTACTGCACGGGCGTGCTCCGGAACGCGAGCGCGCAGAAGCCGACGCCCACGGCGAACACGAGCACGTAGACGACGAGCATGACGAGGCGGGCCTTGCGCCGCGTCTCGGGCGTGTCCGCCGTGAAGGCCCGCGCGAACAGGATCAGTCCCACCGCCGCCACCACGTCCAGCACGGCGAACATGAGCCAGAACGCCCGCGTGGTCGCGAATGCCTCCGGCGTGCCGACCACCGGCTTCAGCATGAGCGTGTAGAGGAACGCGCCGAGGTTCGAGCCCAGCAGCGACCCGAACACGCCGTACAGGAACGCGTACCCCATGTAGACGGCCTTCCGATCGGCCGGCGCCACGAGGCCCACGAAGCTGTAGTACTTCGGGTGCGCGGTCATCTCGCCGATGGAGAACACGGCGATGCCGGCCACGAACACCCACGCGTTGTGCGAGGAGGCCAGCAGCAGGAACCCGATCCCGCCGATGAGCATGCCGGTGACCATGGTGGGCAGCGCCGGCTTGTCCTTGACGATGCGGCTGACGAGCACCTGCAGGAGGATGATCGTGCCGGCGTTGATGACGGTGACGTGCTCGGCGTCGAACGTGAACGCGGCGTTGATGCCGACGGCGTGGAGCAGGCCCGTGACGGCCGCGCTCACGGGCGCGCCATCGACGAAGTCGCGCAGGTACCACAGCACGGAGCCGAAGTTCTGGAAGTAGAGAATCCAGAATCCCGAGTACACGACGATCATGAGCATGAAGCGCGAGTCGCCCATCACCTCGGCCGCGCCGACCAGCACCTGCTTCAACGTCTTCGTGCTCGCCGGCCGCGGCGGATCCGTGTAGAGGAACGTCGTCGGCAGCAGCATCAGCGCGCAGTAGATCGCCGAGGCGATGAACACGTACTGCCAGGAGAAGCCCTTCAAGTAGCTCACCACGAGGGGCGCGAGGAACGCCCCGAGGTTGATCATCCAGTAGTAGATGCCGAACCCGAAGGCCGAGTTGCTCTCGTCGGTCGTCCTGGCGATGGTGCCCGAGATGATGGGCTTGAACAGGCCCGAGCCGGTGGCCATCACCAGCAGGGCGAGGAAGACCATCGCATAGGTCGAGGTGAAGCCGGCCGAGAAGTAGCCGGTGGCCATGAAGGAGAAGGCCACCATCAGCATCCGGCGGTACCCGTACCGGTCCGCCAGCGCGCCGCCCAGGATCGGCAGCACGTAGGTCAGCGCGTAGACAATGCTCTGCAGGAACCCGACCGACTGCTCGGCGAACCCGAGGCCGCCGTCGACGACGGAGCGCGTGAGATAGACGGCCAGCACGGAGTTCATGCCGTAGTAGGCCCCCCGCTCGAAGAGCTCCATGACGTTGGCGACCCAGAACGTGCGCGGGAACTTGCTGCGGGGGGTGGTCTCGGGCATGCACGGCTCCTCTTGCGCGGCGGGCGGGCCGCGGCTGAAGCGCGATTCTATCGCAGACGGTAGAATGTGGACATGGCCGAATCACAGCCGGCGGACCTGGCTTCTGCGCGCCTGAAGGCCCAGCGCGTCGGGATTCCTTCCGCCCGCCGCCACATCTTTCTCTGCTGCGATCAGACCAAGCCCAAGTGCTGCGGCCGGGAGCGGTCCATCGCGGCCTGGGACTACCTCAAGGCACGACTGGGCGAGCTCGGCTTGTCCGATGACGGCGGCGTCCTGCGGACCCGCGCGAACTGTCTCCGGGTGTGCGAGTCAGGGCCCGTCGCCGTCGTCTACCCCGAAGGCGCCTGGTACGCCAACTGCGACCCGCCCGTGCTGGAGCGGATCATCCAGGAGCACCTGATCGGCGGCCGCGTCGTGGACGATGCGCTCATCCTGGCCAGGCCGCTGGCCTGATCTACAATCCGGATCAAGATGGGATCGACACTGCTCGGAAAAGTCTGGGACCTGCACACCGTCCGCCGCCTGCCGACGGGCCAGACGCAACTCCTCGTCGGCCTGCACCTGGTGCACGAAGTGACGAGCCCGCAGGCCTTCGACATGCTCCGGCTCCGAGGCCAGGCGGTGGCCTTGCCGGACCGCACGTTCGCGACGGTCGATCACATCGTGCCGACCGACGGGCAGGCGCGCCCTTTCGCCGATGGGATGGCGGAGCAGATGATGGCGGCCCTCGAGCGGAATTGCCGCGAGTTCGGCGTCCCGCTGTTCGGCCTGGAGAGTGACGATCAGGGCATCGTCCATGTCATTGGTCCCGAACTCGGCCTGACGCAGCCCGGGATGACGATTGCCTGCGGCGACAGCCATACGTCCACGCACGGGGCCTTCGGGGCGGTGGCCTTCGGCATCGGCACCTCCCAGGTCAGGGACGTGCTCGCGTCGCAGTGCCTCGCCATGGACCCGCTGAAGGTGCGCCGCATCATGGTGAGCGGCGCGCTCGAGCCCGGCGTCTACGCCAAAGACGTCATCCTCGCGATCATCCGCACGCTCGGCGTGCAGGGCGGCGTCGGGTTCGCCTACGAGTACGCCGGGCCCGTCGTCGATCGGATGACGATGGACGAACGGATGACACTGTGCAACATGTCCATCGAGGGCGGGGCGCGCGTGGGGTACGTCAACCCGGACGGCACGACGGTGGCCTACCTGAAGGGGCGCCGGTTCGCGCCCGCCGGCGACGCGTTCGACCGGGCCGCCGCGTGGTGGCGTTCGATCGCGTCGGACCCGGATGCCGCGTACGACGACGAGGTCCTCGTGGACGGCGGAGGCCTGCGCCCGATGGTGACCTGGGGCACGAATCCGGGGCAATCGGCGGCCGTCGACGAGCGCGTGCCCGGGCCGGCCGACGTGGCGGAGCCGGAGCGAGCGGCCGTCGCAGACGCGCTGGCTTACATGGGGCTCGAGGCGGGGAGGCACATCGAGGGCACCAGGGTGGACGTGGCCTTCATTGGCTCCTGCACGAACGGCCGGTTGTCGGACCTGCAGGAGGCGGCGCGCGTCGTGCGGGGCCGTCGCGTCGCGTCGCATGTGCGCGGCCTGGTCGTGCCAGGCTCGAAGCGGGTCCGCGACGCCGCCGAGCGCGAAGGGCTGCACGAGGTGTTCCGAGAGGCCGGGCTCGAGTGGCGGCAGGCCGGGTGCTCGATGTGCCTGGCGATGAACCCGGACCGCCTCCAGGGCCGCGAGGTGTGCGCGTCCTCGTCGAACCGCAACTTCAAGGGCCGGCAGGGCAGTCCGACCGGGCGCACGCTGCTCATGAGCCCGGCGATGGTGGCCGCCGCGGCCGTGGCGGGCGAGGTGACCGACGTGCGGCGCCTGCTGCGGCACACGGAGGGATCATGACGATCACGGGCAGGGCCGTCGCGCTGCGCGGCGAGGACGTCGACACCGACCGCATCATGCCGGCGCGGTTCCTGCGGGCCGTGAGCTTCGACGGCCTCGAAGCGCACGTGTTCGAGGACGACCGCCGGGCCGAGGCCGCCGCCGGCGCCCGCCACCCGTTCGACGATCCGGCGCGCGCGGGCGCCGCCGTGCTCCTCGTCAACAGGAACTTCGGCTGCGGGTCGTCGCGGGAGCACGCGCCGCAGGCCCTGGCGCGATGGGGCGTGCGCGCCATTGTCGGCGAGTCCTTCGCGGAGATCTTCTTCAGCAACGCGACCGCGCTCGGCGTGCCCTGCGTCAGCGTGCGCCCGGACGCGGTGCGGGACCTGATGGCGCTGGTGGAACGCGACGCCGCCGCCATCGTCTCGGTGGACCTCGAGGGCCTGACCGTGCGCGGCGGCGGGATCGACGCGGTCTGCACCATGCCGGCTGCCGCACGAGGCGCCTTCCTCGCCGGCACCTGGGACGCCACGGCGCTCCTCACGGCCGACTTCGACGCCGTGCGCGCGGCGGCCGCCCGCCTGCCCTACGTCAGCGGATTCCGACCCGCCCGGGCCTGACGCGCCTCGCTACGGATTGACCGTCAACTCCTGGACCACGCGCAGGAATTCGTGCGCCGCGTGCGAGTGGGCGCTCGTCTTGCGATACACGAGGCGCAGCCGGCGCTTGAGGTGAAGCTCCGGCACGTTGACGGCCACCAGTTCGCGGCGCGACAGTTCCGCGACCGCGCACCGGCGGGGCAGAATCGCGATACCCAGGCCCATGCTGACGCCGCGCTTGATCGCGTCGAGGCTCGGGAGTGACACGCGAATGTTGAGGGGCTCGTGGCGTTGCTCGTAGATGCGCAGCACCCGGTCGCGCGCCGGCGACGGGTCGTTGTGCGCCACAATCGGCTGCCGGCCGACCTCCGCCATGGGCACGGCGCGGCGCTTGGCGAAGGGATGCGTGGGCGTCACCAGCAGGACGAGGTCGTCGGCGTCGACGACCACGGTGCCCAGGCCGCGCTCGGTCGGCAGGAACGTGAGGATGCCGAAGTCGAGGCTGCCGGTCGCCACCTCGGCGCCGATGCGGCGGGCGTGGACGCGCCTGACGTCGACGTGGACGCCCGGGTGGCGCTCGTGGAAGCCGGCGATGAGGGGCAGGAGGCTGTGGACCGTGCCGTCGTTGGCGCCGATGAGGACCCGGCCCCGCTGCAGGTCGGCGAGTTCACGTACCGCCGTCTCCGCGTCGCCGGCGAGGCGCATCAGCCGCTCGGCGTAGTCCTGGAGCACGCGGCCGGCCTCGGTCAGGCGGCCGTCCTTCGTCGAGCGGTCCACCAGACGCTCGCCCAGCTCGTCTTCGAGGCGGCGCAAGGCCTGGCTCACCGCGGACTGGGTCCGGTGAAGCCGGTGGGCGGCCTTCGAGAAGCTCCGCTCGGAGGCGACGGCGAGGAAGACCTCGAGTTCCGGGATGTTCATCGATTAGCGCTCCTTATGAAATCGTAAGGATTATAACCTTGCTGGAGCGCCCCGGCGCGTCGTACAAGTGGGGCATGGAGGCCCCATGGGACACGACCGCCTGACGGTGTTCGACACGACGCTGCGCGACGGCGAGCAGGCGCCGGGTTTCTCGATGCGGATCCACGAGAAGATCCGCCTGGCGAAGCAGCTGGACGCGCTCGGCGTCGACATCATCGAGGCCGGGTTCCCCATCGCGTCCGAGGCCGACGCCGAGGCCGTCAAGGCCGTCGCGGCCGCCGTGCGGCGGCCCATCGTCGCGGCGCTCTCCCGGGCGTGCGCCGGCGACATCGACAAGGCCGGCGTGGCCCTGCGGGGGGCGGCGCGCGCCCGCATCCACACCTTCATCGCCACGTCCGACCTGCACCTCGAGCGCAAGCTGAACATGACGCGCGAGGCCTGCCTTGCGGCGGCCACCGCGGCCGTCGTGCACGCGCGCCGCTACACCGACGACGTGCAGTTCTCAGCGGAGGATGCGACGCGCAGCGACCCCGACTTCCTGTGCCGCGTCGTCGAGGCCGTCATCGCCGCCGGCGCCACCACGATCAACCTGCCGGACACGGTGGGTTATTCGACCCCGGAGGAGATTGCGGAGTTCTTCACGTCGATCATCGCCCGCGTGCCCAACGCCGACAAGGCGGTCTTCAGCACCCATTGCCACAATGACCTCGGGCTGGCCGTGGCGAACTCCCTCGCCGCTGTCGGCGCGGGCGTGCGCCAGGTGGAGTGCACGATCAACGGGATCGGGGAGCGCGCCGGCAACGCGTCGCTCGAAGAGGTGGCCATGGTGCTGCGCGTCAGGCCGGACCGCCACCCGTACGACACGGGCCTCGATACCCGCGCCATCTTCGGCACCAGCCAGCTGCTGACGGAGCTGACCGGCCAGGCGGTCCAGTCGAACAAGGCCATCGTCGGCCGGAACGCCTTCGCCCACGAGGCAGGCATCCACCAGGACGGCATCCTGAAAGACCGGCGCACGTACGAGATCATGCGCCCCGAAGACGTGGGCGTGCCGTCCACCACGCTGGTGCTCGGGAAACACTCGGGCCGGCACGCCGTCCAGAAACGGTGCGAGCAGCTGGGTGTGACGCTGACCCGGTTCGAAGTGGACCGCGTCTACCGCCGGATGGTGAGCTTCGCCGACGCCCACAAGCACATGACCGATGCCCAGCTTCGGGCCATCGTCGACGAGGTGAGAACCAGCGAGGCGGCCGGCGCGGCGGCGCTCCCCAGCCAGGCCGGGCCCGCGCGCATCAGACCCGACGTGCACGGGACCGTCACCGAGCCGGGGTACGGCCACGGCGTGTAACGGCGGCCGCGGAGCGGGGCGAAGCACTCGACGGGAGCGTGCGTGGGCGTAAGCAAGCGGATCGTCGTTCTGCCCGGAGACGGGATTGGCCCGGAAGTCGTCGAGGCCGCGGTGTCCGTGCTGACGGCGGTCGCCGCGAAGCACCGCCACCAGTTCACATTGGAGCCCGGCGAGATCGGCGGCGCCGCGGTCCGGCGGTCCGGCACCTCGCTGCCCCAGCCAACCCTGGAGGCGTGTCACCGTGCGGACGCGGTCCTGCTCGGCGCCGTCGGCGACCCGGCCTACGACAACGCCCCGCGCGAGCAGCGCCCCGAGTACGCCCTCCTCACGCTGCGAAAGGCGCTGGGCGTGTTCGCAAACCTCAGGCCGGCGAAACTCTGGCCGGCCCTGGAATCCGCCGGCCCGCTCAAGCCGGAGCGCGTTGCCGGGACCGACCTCTGCTTCGTGCGGGAGCTGACGGGCGGCCTGTACTTCGGGGAGCCGCGCAGTGTCGACTACGGTAGCGGCGAGGCCGTCAACACCTTGCGCTACTCCCGGGCTGAAGTCGTCCGCGTGGCCGAAGTGGCCTTCAGCCTCGCCCGCCAGAGGCGGTGCCTGGTGACCTCGGTCGACAAGGCCAACGTGCTCGAAACCTCGCAGTTGTGGCGGTCAGTGGTGGGGGAGGTCGCGGTCCGCTACCCGGGCGTGCGCCTCGAGCACGTGTATGTCGACGCGTGCGCGATGGCGATCGCGCTCGACCCGCGCCGTTTCGATGTCGTGTTGACCGAGAACCTCTTCGGCGACATTTTGTCCGACGAGGCGGGTGCCGTGGTGGGGTCGCTCGGCCTGCTGCCGTCAGCCAGTCTCGGCCTGGGGATCGGCCTCTACGAACCGGTTCACGGGTCGGCCCCGTCGCTGGCGGGAACGGACGTGGCCAACCCGATCGGCGCCATCCTGTCGGCCGCGATGATGCTCCGCCACAGCTTCGGCCTGATGACCGAGGCGAACGACATCGAGGCGGCGGTCGGCGCGGTGCTCGACGCCGGCGGACGCACGCGGGACCTTGTCGCCAACGACACCGACTCCCACCTGACATGTTCAGCGATGGCGGCGCGCATTGTGGCGGCCGTCGTGGCGGCCGCGCGTACCGCCTGAAACGAGCGCGGCCGGATGCCGGCTGTCGGTCGCGAATGGACTGACGATGAATCGGCAGACCGGCGGAATTCCGCGACACCCCGTCGGCAGTGCGGCGCGCGTTCCGACCGCGGCCTCAGCGATCCCGCCTGATTTCGCCGCGTCCAATCCGAACCTCGATGGCATCGGGTTTGCGACGCAGCAGGACAGCAGCCCGCCGCTCGGGCCAGTGGGAATCCGATGGGGGCCGGAAACCCGCAGGACCGGGCGACGGGCTACTATTTTGTACTAGAACCCTCTGTCTTCGCGGCGTCGGCCCGTCAGCGCGAACGATCGCATCGACAGCGTGCCGTGGCGGAAGCCGTCGTAGATGTCATGCACAACATCACCAGGCAGAGCGGTCCCCACTGTGAACAGCAGCGGGTCGAAGTGCTCTGACGTCGGTACAGCTGCGGCTGCATGCGGCGCGAGGCGGGGATACCCTCCGAGGGCATCGACGTCGAGCGCGCCAACCCTGTCGCGCACCCATCCATCGAACTCCGCCGCCCACGGCTCGGGAAACGGGCTGTCCTCGTCCGCCTGGAGCCGGGCGAGGTTGTGGACGACGCCGCCCGTGGCGAGCAGCAGGATGTGCTCGGACCGGAGCGGCGCCAGCGCCCGGCCCATCGCCAGCATCATCGCCGGCGTCGACGGCAGGGGCAGCGAGACCTGCACCACCGGAACCGTCGCCTCCGGGAACCCGAGGCTCAACGGCACCCAGGCTCCGTGGTCGAGGCCCCGGTCGGGATCGAGCCTGGCTTCGATGCCGGCCCGCTCCAGCATGACGGCCACCATCTGCGCCACCGCGCGGTCGCCGGGGCACGGGTAGGCGATCTCGTACAACCAGCCCGGGAATCCCGCGAAGTCGTAGATGAGCGAAGGCTTCGGATTGCTCGTGACGCGGAGCGCGCCAGACACCTGCCAGTGCGCCGACACCACCACGATGGCGCGCAGCTTGTGCTGACGGGACGTGAATTTGTAGACGGCGCCCGCGAGCGCCTTGTCGAGGACGGACATGGGCGAGCCGTGCGCCAGAAAGAGGCTCGGCACACGGCGTACGCGCGACGCGCGGCGATCGACCGGCGGCTGGGAGGACGATGGCTGGTTCGTCATGATCGAAGGTGGGGCGATTATACTGCGGTCATGTCCACCAACCCGAAGACGGGAACGATTGGCTGGGTTGACCTGACCGTTCCAGACGCACCGCGGGTTCGCGACTTCTACGCGGCGGTAGCCGGCTGGTCTCCCGCGCCCGTGCCGATGGGCGGATACGACGACTACAGCATGACGGCGTCCGGAACCGGCGAGCCGGCAGCGGGCATCTGCCATGCGCGCGGCGTGAACGCCAGCCTGCCGCCCCAGTGGCTCATCTACATCACCGTCACCGACGTCGATGTCAGCGCCGCGACGTGCCTCGAACTCGGCGGCACAGTGCTCGCCGGCCCGAAAGACATGGGCGGCTACGGCCGCTACTGCGTCATCCAGGATCCGGCCGGCGCGGTCGCCGCGCTGTTCGCCCCGGCGGCATCCGCGGCGCCTGATCCGGCGCGTTGAGTCTCGTCCGCCGTGCGCGCTTTCTGCCGGCGGCAGCCGACGTCAGCGTGCAGCCAGCCCCATGGGCAGGATGGGGCCCAGTGTGTCGCGGTGCGAGGAGATGAGCGTCCGCATGTACGGGCCGATGGCATCCGGGCTCGCGAATCCCGCTGCCTTCGCGGCGGCGGCGCTGACCCCTGCCGGGATCGTCTCGTACTCCGCATAATGCCGCCAGTCGCGGTACACGCCGAGCGTGATCACGTCCCACGCGGCGCCCTGGTCGTGAACGAAGATGAGCGTGCCCCCGCGCCCGCGCTCGCGGTTGAACACGTTCTCCATCTGGCGTTCCTTGATGAGCTCGTCGCGCTTCCCGGCCAACGCGAGCAGCATCTCGAAATGCGCGAGGCCCATGCCCCGGACGTGCTGGCGGAACACCTCGAGCGGCGGGCCCGCGGCATACAGATCCTCGTGCCACGCCACCATCGAGTAGAAGCGCCTGGCGAACTCGGCGTTCGGCACGCCCGACGCGTCCGCGGCCGACGCCCGCTTCGCCACGCGTTCGCGACTGTAGTACTCGGTGAAGCTCCCGCTCGGGTAGATGATGCAGAGGTCCCAATGGTCGCCTTGCGAATGGCGCACGACAAGCGGCAGTTCGTCGCCGCCGGCGGAGACGACCGGCATCCGGGACCGATAGAGATCAATCAGATCGAGCAGCTTCCCGGGCGCGGCCTGGACGATGACGAACCGGTACAGGTAGTCCCCCGTGTCCCGGATCGCAGGGGCGCTCTGCGCGCCGGCCCAGGGCGCCAGCACCGCCACGGCGAGAAGCCCGGCAACCGCAACCCGCATCAACCGCTCGTGCGACATGCGCCACCTCTCACTTGTTCGCCAGTTCCACCGTGGACAGGAAGACGAGCCGCGCCACGTCTTCCATGATCTCGGGCGTCAGGATCTCCCAGCGGTCCTTTGTCGTGTGATAACTCGGGTACGGCAGCGGCGGCGCGCCCGACGTACCGATGGACACCGTCGGGATGTTCGCCCACAGGAAGTGCGCCGCGTCCTGCCTCGGCCGCGCGAGGTTCGCGTTCTGGCTGGCGCTGATGGGCCGGTGAATGTACCGCGCGTTGGCCTTCTCCATCACCTCGTAGAGCTGCGGGTAGTTCCGCCCGGAGCCCACGCCGATCCGCTCGCCCCGGCCGACGCTCTCGAGGTTCACGAACGCCACCACCTTGGCGTTCGGAATGAACGGGTGCGCCACGTAGTACTCCGACCCCTTCACGCCCTGCTCTTCGGCGCCGAACAGGTTGATGACAATCGAGCGCTTGAGCGGCACCCCCCCCTTCGAGAGCGCCTCCGCCACGGCCAGCGCCACGGCCGCGCCCGACGCGTTGTCGTGGGCGCCGGGCATCAGCACGGGGTTCAGCCCCAGGTGGTCGAGGTGACCGCCGATGATGACCGCTTCCTGCTTCAGGACAGGATCGGAGCCTTCCATCCACGCGACCACGTTCGACCCGACGCCCTCCGGGTGATGTTCCGTGACGTTCTTCATCGTCATCGTTTTTCCCATCGGCATGGACGCCGGCGTCAGCGTCTTGCGGATCTGGGCGAGGACGTCGCCGTGCTTCTTCCCGGTGCCCGCGAACAGGTCGTCCATCACCGCGCGGCTGACCGCGGCCCACTGGAGTCCCTTGATGAACGGGGCGTTCGGGTTGGCGATGAAGTAGTCGTACACCACGCCGATGGCGCCGTGCGCGGCGGCGTTCTTCATCTTGTAGTCGTGGAACGAGTACGGGCGCCACTTCTTGAAGAGCTCCGCGTCGGGCTCGGGGCCCATCGGGACCTCGGGCTCGAAGGCGACGAACTTGCCCTTCACGTCGACGCCTTTGTAGTCGTCGTAACCGAGTTCGGGGGCCGTGATGCCGAAGCCCACGTACACGACCTCGGCGGTGGCGCTCAGGGAATCCGACGTCGACCCCGGGTAGTACTCGTCCTCGAACACGTAGCTCTTGACGATGGTGCCGCCGCCGGGCGCCGGGACGTGCAACTTCAGCTCGGCGCCAGGCTTCACCAGGGTGTACGGGTTCGGGAACCTCTGGAAGTAGGTGCCCGCGTCTCCAGCCGGCTTGAACGTCCAGACCTTCAGCAGATCCGCCGCCCAGGCCGCCGACGCGTCGTAGCTCGGCGTGCCCGTCAGGCGGCCCTCGTACTTGTCCGCCACCATCTCTTTCACCCAATCGAGAATGGTGTGGCTGGAGATGCCGTGCATCGCGGCGACGAGCTTCTCGTCGGGCGTGGGGGCAGCCGCCGCCGGGCGTTGCGCGGCTGCCTGCGCACCGAGCAGGAGCGGGAGCAGCAGGGCGAACGCGAGACGGAGCAGGCGCGTGCGGACGGGCATGGATCACCTCACCGATCGGAGAAGTCCGGACCAGTAGCCGGAGACTCGGGGGCAGGCTGGCAAAGGGTATCACGGGAGAGAACAGGCGATTGGGGGACAGGGGCTAGGCGAATGGTCCCCGAATCCCGAATCCCGAGTCCCGAACCCGACCTTTCTTTTCGCGAGGGGCTTGACAAACTGCCTACTACCTACTAAGTTATTAGTAGTCATGAAGCCCGCATCCTCCATCCTCACGACCCAGGAACTCGAGATCATGAAAGTGGTCTGGCAGAAAGGCGAGGCCACGGTCCGGGACGTCTACGAAGACCTCCTGGAGCGCCGCAAGATCGCCTACACCACCGTCATGACCATGATGAAGGTGCTCGAAGGGAAGGGGCACCTCAAGAAGCGCCAGGACGACCGGGCCTACGTCTATCGGCCCGCGCGCCCCGAGTCGGCGGTGGTCCGGGGGATGGTCCGCGAGTTCGTGGACCGCCTGTTCGACGGGGCCGCGCACCCCCTGTTGGTGCATCTTGTGAAAGATCGGCGTCTAACGAAGCAGGAACTCGAAGCGCTGGCCCGGACCATCGAAGAGGCCTGACATGCTTGAGCTCTCCCTCGGCAACGTGTGGGCGTGGGTGATCCAGGTGGCGGCCCTCGCCGGCGCCGGCGTGCTCCTCCCGACGCTCCTTCGCATGACCTCTCCCAGGGCCCGACTGCTGCACCTCCGGGCCCTGCTTCTCGTCTGCCTGGCGCTGCCGCTCCTGCAACCCTGGGTGCCGAGGCCGGCGGCCGCCCTCCCGCCGGCCGTCGTCGAGCCGGCTGAGCTGCCGGCCGGTGGCGCCGCGCTCGCACCGGCCGGTCTGGCCGGCGGGCCGGGGCCCTCCGCCGCGTCCAGCGGCGCGGGCTTCTTCGCCCTGCGCCGCTGGCCCATCGAGCTCGTCGTCGCCGGCGTCTATGGAGCGGGTGTCGCGGCCAGGCTATTCTGGCTCGCGCTCGGGCTGTTCTCGCTGGCCAGGCTTCGCCGGTCGGCCATCCCGCTCGACCCGCGACCGGAGCCCGTCGAGGCGGCAGCGCTCCTGGTGGGTGTGGACGCGGCATTCCTCGAGTCGCCGAGAGTCGTTCGCCCCGTGACGTTCGGCATCCGCCGGCCGGTCGTGCTGGTCGCTCCCGGGTTCTCGTCGTTCGATCCCGGCCAGCAGACCGCCATCGCCGTTCACGAACTGCTGCACGTCCGCCGCCGCGACTGGGTCCGGACGCTTGGCGACGAAGTGCTGCTGTCGGTGCTCTGGTTCCACCCGGTGCTGTGGTGGCTGGTGGAGCAGATCCGCCTCAGCACGGAACAACTCGTCGACCGTGAGGTTGTGCGCCTGGTTGGCGCGCGGAAACCCTACCTCGAAGCCCTGCTGAAGCTGGCCGCCGCCGGCCCGACGCCCATGCTCCAGCCCGCGTCGCTGTTCCTGAAACACGGCCACCTCGCTCAGCGGGTGTCGCTGTTCCTGAAACACGGCCACCTCGCTCAGCGGGTGGCGCTGCTCGTGCGGGAGGTGTCTATGTCGCGCGTGCGCCTCGTCTCGTCGTTCGTGCTCGTCCTGGCCGTGCTCGCCGCGGGCGGGTGGGCGGTCGTGCAGGCGTTCCCGCTGACGGCCGCTGCTGATCTGGCCGATCTCCCGTCGGTGCCTGTCGCTGCCGGCTTCAGGCAGGCGCCGCCGCCACCCCCGCCGCCACCTCCGCCCCCGCCTGCGCCGCAGGCCAAGCCGACGGTCGGCGTGAGCGTGCCGGCGCCGGGCGCGCTGCCCGCGGCGAGCGGCACGTTTGAAGCGTCCGTGGTGGCCGCGAAGCGCCTCGAGGATGCCGGCGACTTCGCGAGGGCCGAGAAGGCCTACCGCGATCTGACACAGGCGTATCCGAAGGACCCGAAGGCGTTCCTCAATCTCGCGGGCTACTACAACCGGCGCGGTGATTTCGATAAGACGATCTCGGCGTTGGCCAAGCGGGTGCAACTCGAGCCGGCGAACCCCGAGGGCCCGTACACGCTCGCGACGTACTACTGGGACAAGGCGTACCGGGACGCGACGCTCGACACCGCCACGAAGCGGGACCTCATCGCGAAGGGCCTGGAGCAGGCGGACCGCGCCATCCAGATGAAGCCGGACTACATGGAGGCGCTCACGTACAAGAACCTCCTGCTCCGGCTCCAGGCCGCGACCGAAACCGACCCGGCCGCGCAGCAGGAGCTGATCGCCGAGGCGGACAAGCTGCGTGACCAGGCAATCAAGATCAAGGAGGCCCGGACCAAGTGGGATGCGGTCCCGGCCAACGCCGTCAGGGTCGGCGGCGGGATCGCCCCGCCGACCAAGCTGAAGAACGTGTCGCCGGCCTACCCGCCCGACGCGCTCGCGGCTCGCGTGGCGGGCGTCGTCATCATCGAGGCGGTGATTGGCGAGGATGGCCACGTGCGCGATACGCGGGTCCTGCGATCGATTCCGATGCTGGACGCCGCTGCGACCGAGGCGGTCCGGCAGTGGGAGTTCACGCCGACCCTCCTCAATGGCGCAGCCGTGCCCGTGATCATGACGGCGACGGTGAACTTCGTGCCCAAGGAGGGCTCGGGCGTTGCCGGCGGCGTGCCTGGCGGCGTCGCGGGCGGGGTCGTGGGGGGCGTGATCGGGGCGTTGGACGCGCCGCCACCGCCACCACCGCCGCCTCCGCCCCCCGGCGAGAAGTCATCGCTCGACCCGACGGCGCTGAAGGTGGGCGGCGGCATCAAGCCGCCGGCCCGGGTGGTGAACGTCAACCCGGTGTATCCCCCCGACGCCAGGGACGCGAGAGTCCAGGGCGTCGTCATCCTGGAAGTGCTGATCGGGGTGGAAGGCAAGGTGGAGCAGGCGAAGGTGCTGCGCTCGATCCCGCTGCTCGATCAGGCCGCCATCGACGCCGTCCGCCAGTGGGAGTTCACACCGACGCTGCTCAACGGCGAGCCGAAGAAGGTCATCATGACGGTGACCGTCAACTTCACGCTGCAATAAGCCCATCGGGGTCGGGTCGCACCTAAATGGACCCGACCCCAGCTGCTACGACGCCTCGCTGTTGTTTGCGCCGACTTCGAGGCATGCGCCGCCAGCGGCCTTTCGACGCGCGACCCAGCGCTCGATGAGCTCGTAGATCGTCGGCAGGACGATCAGCGTCAGGAGGGTCGAAGTCACGATGCCGCCGATGACCACGGTGGCCAGCGGCCGCTGAATCTCCGAGCCGGCGCCGGAGGAAATCGCCATCGGGATGAAGCCGAGCGAGGCCACGAGCGCGGTCATCAGGACCGGCTTGAGCCGTGTGCCGGCCCCCTCGATGATGGCGTCGCGGATCGACAGGCCGTCCGACCTCAGCCGGTTGATCGCGGCGATCATCACGACGCCGTTCAGTACGGCCACGCCGAACAGGGCGATGAACCCCACCGATGCCGAGAGGTTCAGGTTCAGGCTCCTTCCCCAGAGCGCGCCGATGCCTCCGACCAGCGCGAACGGCACATTGAGGATGACGAGGCCGGCGTGCCGCACGGTGCCGAACGTGACGAACAGGAGCAGGAAGATAAGGGCCAGCGAGAGCGGGATGACCAGCACGAGGCGCTGCATGGCGCGCTGCTGATTCTCGAACTGGCCGCCCCACGTGATGTGATACCCCTCGGGCATCCTCACCCGGCCCTCGAGGCGGCGCTGCGCTTCGGCGACGAAGCTGCCGACGTCCCGCCCGCGCACGTTCGTCTGGACGACCAGGCGCCGTTCCCCGTTCTCGTGGTTGATGGCTTCGGGACCGCGGACCATGGCCACGCTCGCCACGTTGCCGAGGGGAACGCGCTCGCCGCCCGGCGCCGTCAGCAACAGGTTGGCGATGGCCTCGGGATTGCTCCGCATCGCGTCCGGGAACCGAACGACGACGTCGAAGCGCCGGGAGCCATCGAGGACCTCGGTGGCGATCGCGCCGCCGACAGCCGTTTCGACCAGCTCCCGCAGGTGCGCCACGTTGATGCCGTACCGCGCCATCCTGGTCCGGTCGGCCACGATTTCCAGCTGCGCTGCTCCGGACAGGACCTCGACCTGGAGATCTGCGGCGCCGGAGACCTCGCCGAGGACGGTCTGGATCTCGCCGCCGAGCCGCTCGAGCACGGCGGCATCCGGGCCGAACACCTTCACGGCGACGTCGGCCTTCACCCCGGACACCACTTCGTCGAGGCGCATGGCCATCGGCTGGGTGAAGTTGAACTCCACGCCCGGCAGAGAGCCGAGCGCTTCGGACATCGCGACGATCAGGTCATCCTTCGTCCGGCCGCTCTTCCAGGTGTCGATGGGGTGCAGGATCACGTACACATCGCCCTGGTAAATGCCCATTGCCTCGGTGGCGAGATCCGGCCGTCCGATCTTTGTGACGACCTGCTTCACCTCGTCGAACCGGCGCAGGATCGCCTCGACGTGCGTCGAGATCGCCACCGACTCCGGCAGCGACACCGAGGGCAGCTTGCGGGTTTCGACGAGGATCGACCCCTCGTCGAGCTTGGGCATGAACTCGGTCCCGATGAACGGCAGCGACCCGAGGGCGATGGTCACGGCGATGATGGACACCCCGATGGTCCGCACCCGGTGATCCATCTGCACCGCGAGGTGATGCGTGTAGAAATGGCGGAGCCGTTCAAACCAGCGGCCTTCGTGTTCTCCGCCGCCGATCTTCAGGAGGTACGACGCCCCCACGGGCACCGCCGTCAGCGAGAGGATCAGCGAGCCCAGAATAGCCGAGCAGACCGTGATGGCCATCGGCTTGAACATCTTCCCCTCGAGCCCCTCGAGCGCGAAGATGGGCAGGTAGACGGCGACGATGATGAGGACGCCGAACAGGATGGGCCGGGCGACCTCGGTGGCCGCGGAGGTGAACAGGGCGAGGCGCGACTCGGCGGGGTCCGCGCCCGGCAGGAGCCGGTACTCGCCGCGCCGCCGCACGAAGTTCTCCATCATCACCACGGCGCCGTCCACGATCAGGCCGAAGTCGATGGCGCCGAGCGACATCAGGTTCGCCGACACGCCGAAGTACCGCATCCCGATGAACGCGACGAGCATCGACATCGGGATGACCGCCGCCACCAGCAGCGCCGCGCGGGCGTCGCCGAGGAATACGAACAGCACGATCACGACCAGCAGCGAGCCTTCGAGCAGGTTCTTCCGCACCGTGTGGGCGGTGCGGTCGATGACCTCGGTCTGGTCGTAGAACGGCGCGATGGACAGGCCCGACGGCAGCGTCGCCCCGATCTCGGCCATCCGCGCCTTCACACGGTCGGCGACGTCCTTGCCGTTCTCGTCCTTCAGCATGATGACCATGCCGGCGACGCTCTCGCCCTTGCCGTCGCGCGTGACAGCCCCCTGGCGGGGCATCGCGCCGATTGACACCTCCGCGACGTCGCGGATGTAGATCGGCGTGCCCTCGACGGAGGAGACGACGATGTTGCGCAGGTCGTCGACCGTCTGCGCCAGTCCGATGCCGCGCACCGTGTAGCGCTCGGACCGGTGTTCGATGAACCCGCCGCCGAAGGTGGCATTGTTGTCGGCCAGGGCCTGGAACACCTGCCTCAAGGTCAGCGCATACCGCTCGAGCTGCCGCGGGTCCACCAGCACCTGGAACTGCCGGGTTTCGCCGCCCCACGAGTTGATCTCGCTCACGCCGCGCACCGAGCGCAGGCGCGTGCGGATGTCCCAGTCGTGGAGGGTCTTCTTCGTCATCGCGTCGGTCGAGTCGCCCTCGATCAGATACTGATAGATCTCGCCGAACGCGGTGGCCACCGGCCCGAGCGTCGGGTCCAGCCCGTCGGGGATCCGGCTCCGCGCCTCGAGCATCCGCTCGTTGACCAGCTGCCGCGCGAAATAGACCGGCACGGCATCATCGAAGATGATGCTCACAATCGAGAGCCCGGCCTTGGAGACCGACCGGACCTGCTCGGCACCCGGCACGCCCATGACCGCGGTTTCGATGGGGTACGAGACGCGCTGCTCGACCTCGGTGGCCGCGAGGCCCGGCGCCTCGGTCACCACCACGACCTGGTTGTTGGTCAAGTCGGGGAAGGCCTCGACGGGCAGGTCCCGGTAGGCGACGACACCCGTCGCGACAAGCGCCGCCAGGCAAAGCAGGACAAACAGGCGCTGCCGCAGGGCGGCCGCGACGAATCGTTCGATGGCGCCCACCTTAACCCTCCGGCGTCGTCGACTTCAGCAATTCGGACTTCAGCAGGAACGCGCCGGCGACAACGATGCGCTCGCCCTCGCGCAGGCCGCTCCGCACCTCGATCGCGCCGCCCCGATCCGGCCCCACCGTGATGTCGCGCCGGCGGTAGCGGCCCTTCCCGTCTTCCACGAACACCACGGGCTTGCCGTCGATGTCCTGTACGGCGGCCGACGGCACGAGCACGACCGGCCGGGGCTCACCTTCGCCGAGCATCACCGTGGCGTACATCTCGGGCTTGAGCCTGCCCTGGGGATTGGGCAAGGCGCAGCGCACGGTGACACGCCGGGTCTTGGGATTGATCATGTCGGCGACCCAGGCGATGGTGCCGGCAAACGTCTCCCCGGGGTACGCCGAGACCGAGACCTCCACCGGGACGCCGGCCTTGACGTGTGAAATGGCCGTTTCGTCAATCTCCGCCAGCGCCCAGAGCGTTGAGAGATCGCTCACGACGAAGAGGGGCGTGCCAGGCGTGACGGCTGTGCCCTCGGTGATCAACTTCTCGAGCACCACTCCGCTCAGGGGCGCTTTCACCGGGATCTGTTCGCCGGATTCGCCGGTGGGATCTTCGCTGTTCGTGATGCCGAGGTGCTCGAGTTCCTCCTCGGACCTCCGCACCTCCGTCTCGATGATGTTCAGCGCCTCCTCGGCGGCGACGCGGTTCGCCCCGGCGCGCTGCACCTCCTGCTCGGAGATGGCCTTGTCGGCGAAGAGGCGCCTGGCCCGGTCGTCGGCCTGGACAGCGAGCTTCAATTCCGTCTGGGTCGTGCGCCGCTCCGCGATGGCCTTGCGGTAGGCCGCCCACGCGTCGTGGACGATCGGACCGATCATGTGCGCCAGTTCCTTGCCCTGCGGAACACGGTCGCCGATCTCTACGAAGACCTCGATGACCTTGCCGTCGACCGGCGATCCGATGCGCGCCGTCCGGCGCTCGTCGAGCGCGAGCACGCCCGGGGCCTCGAGTTGTTGCCGCCGTGTCACGCTCCTGGCCGCCTCCACGACGAGACCCGCCTCGCGGGCGGCGGCGTCGGAGAGCGCGACGGTGCCGGCTGGTGCGATCGGGCCGGCGGGCTCAGCCGGGGCCGGCGCCGGAGCGCGAAGGGTGTAGAAGGCGGCCAGCGCGATGACCGCGAGCACCGCGACGCCGACGAGGACCGGCTTGAGCCGGACATTGCCACCGGGCGCTTCCGCGTTCATCGCACGATCTCCTCTCCCAGGAGCAGCCGCGCTTCGAGCGCGGCCGCAATCGCATCCAGCTTGAGCTGCACCGCTTCACGGCGGGCGTCCACGTAGACGCGCTCGGCGTCGACCAGCACGAGAATATCGGTCGCGCCTTCGCGGAAGGCCGACCGCGCGGCTGTCCGCACGGTTTCGGCCGGCCTGAGCAGCTCGTCGTCGACCCGTGCGGCGAGCGCTCCCAGGGCTGCCGCCGCGTCAAACACGACGAGGGCGTCTGCCAGCGCGCGCGCCTCGGCAGCCGCCACATCGGACAGGGAGGCGGCGCGGTCGCCGGCGGCGATGGCCACGGCCTGTTTGTTCCTGTCGAAGAGCGGGATCGCGATCATGAGGCCGGCGACCGCGGTGTCGAAGCCTGCGGTGCGCTTGTAGCCGCCCGCCACGTTGAGGTCCGGGACGCGCCGCGCGCGCTCCAGCGCCAGCGCTTCGGCGGCCCGCGCCGACCTCGCCCTGGCGGCGAGCACCTCCGGGGACGCGGCTGCCGCCTTCGCCGCAAGCTCGGCGGGATTTCCGGCCGGGATCGGGCGCAGCGCCGGTTCCGTCAGCTGGCCGGCTCGCAGGGGGACGGGCTCCTGCATCAGGGAGGCGAGCTGGGCCAGGCTGCGCGCGAGATCGAGGCGCGCACGGAGCAATTGCGTCTGCACCCGCGCCGACTCGGCCTGGAACTTCGCGAGGTCCGCTTCTGCCGCGTACCCTTCGCGCACGCGCGACGTCATGGCCCGGAGCAGCGTGTCGAGGCCCTCGCGGTTGCTTTCGAGCGCCCCCAGCCACTCGCGGCTGCGCACGGCGTCCATGAACAGCCGCACGGTTTCCATCACCAGCGCGCGGTCGGTCTGCGCCATCGCGGCTTCGGCGGCGGCGTGCTCCGCTCGAGCAATCCCGATGCGCCTGCCTCTCTGGCCGCCCAGCTCCACAGGCTGTGTGAGCACGGTGAAGAAGTCGAGGCCAGGAGGCGATCCCGGTTCCGGGTGGGGCGTCCAGGCCCAGGACCCGAATGTCCAGTTCTCCGAGCGTACCTCGACGGCAGGGTTGGGCCACGAGCCGGACGACTCCGCGGCCAACTTCGCAGCATCACGTTTCGCCTGGGCCGATCGGCGGCTTGGCGCACGGGCCAGGACCGTTGAGATGGCCTGTTCCACCGTGATCGTACCCGGGGAACCGGCTGGCGCGGCCTGAGGGGGAGGTGACGCGGAGACACCCGTGGCCGTCAGGGAAACAGCGAGGAGAAGAGTACTGATCATCTGAAGCACCTGACCGGGGACGCCAGTCAACGTCTGTCGCGCCAGCAGGATATCAGAGACACACGCGTGGCGGGACTCGTGGCGGCCCGCCGGTCAGCATCAGTCCTGCTGGATGGCGACGACCTTCCTGGCAAGCCTGGCTGAGGTCGCCGCGCCCATGGCGTTGTAGTAGTCGAGGAACCGGGCGGGCTCCATTGAGGCCTTGTAGGGAGCGAGGTTCTGCGCCCAGCGATAGCCGATCGGCTGGTAGAGCAGCTCGACCTCGACGATGAACGGCCCGGCGGCATTCCCGAGCGGGACATTCAGCCGCACGCGATCGCTGCCGCCCGTGAAGTTCGGGTCCGACGCCGCGCCGCCTGCAACCGCGATGTCGCGGCTGGCGGTCGCCTTGTCGAAGCCGTGCGGCAGGATCCGGTTGTCCTTCAGGTACTTCACCGCGGCGATGAGGCCGGTGGTCACCGCGCCGGCGGGATCGCCCAGGATAGGCTCGTACACCTGCACATCGTCGGGTGATGCGATCTCGTCGTGGTGCGCCTCGTACCGCGTGCCGTCCTCGTCGTTGTCGTTGCCACGGATACGGCCGCTGGCCTCGAGCCGGCCGGATTCGAAGACCACGGCGCCTCCGGCGCCTTTCACGGCGATGTGCAGCCAGGCGCGGCGGGACGGATATGCCGTGGGCAGCTTGTGACCGCCGCGGTTTTCGACCGTGATGTCCGCCGTCAAACGGCCGGCGTCGACTCGAGCCGCCGCCACCGACAGCGTCGCGGCCTCGTCGCGCAGGAACTCTTCTGCGACGAGCGCCGCGGCGTCCAGTTCCTGCGGGAGCGCCGTCACGCCGAGTTCGTGGCGGTACTTGTTCAGCAGGCGCGGCATGAAGAAGTTGCTGCCGCGGAAGTCGTGCCGGCGGAAGCCCTGCCTCGGCTCGCCGAGAATGCTGGCGATGGGCATCGCTTCCGGGACCGCCTTCATGTGGCAGTCCTGGCAGCTCTTCTCCGTGGCGTAGCGGCTGTGGCGCCACTCCAGGTACGGCACCTGCTCCGCGAGTTCGCCGACGACTTTGCCGTCGGGACCCAGTGAGTGGGTGAACAGCGTGTGGCAGGTGGCGCACAGGTCGGACGACTGCATGTGCGCGCCCTGCTTCGGCACGAACCTGGTGGCCGATCGCATGACCGACGCCGGCCCGGGCTTCACGTCGAACGGCCCGTATGCGGCGCGATCACCCGACGCGGACGGGGCGGCGACGACGAAGCCGGCGTTGAAGCTCTCGCGGGTGCCGAGCTTATCGGGCGTCGTCTGGTGGCACACCGTGCACGATACGCCGTCGGCGGCGATGATGTGCTCGCGCGTGCCCCCTGCCGCGATGGGGAGGTGCGCGAAGACCCCGCCCAGGCGTCCAGCCGCTTTCGCCTCGTAGCGCATCATCGGCATGTGGCAGGCCGAGCACTCGTGCTCGATGGCCGCCGCCGCCGTCGGATGCTGCGTAATTTCCCGCCGCACGCCCGCCTGCCAGTACGGGTCTCGGGCGGCGTTGGCCATCATCGACGCCCGCCACGCGATGCCAATCGACGCGTCTTCGCCGCGCGGCGTGACCAGGCCGTTGTGGCAGGCCTGGCACTGGTCGGAGGTTTCGAACACGGGCGCGCCGGCCCTCGCCGTCCCGGCCGCGCCCTGCTGCCCGATGACCGCTGCCGACAGCGCGAGGATCGTGACGGCCGTCGCGGAGGCGGCCGAGAGCAACCCGATGTGTGTCTGTCTCATCATCAGCTCCCTACCAGCCGTCGCGCAGGCCGCCGTCGAACCAGTCCCAGAGGATGTAGAACGCGAACTGCGTGCTTCGCGTGCCGGGCTTGTCGAGGGGGATGCGGACGCCGAAGTTCGCCATGATGTGCTGGCGCGTGTTCAGCGTCACCTGGAACTGCGGCACCAGGTCGTAGTGCGCCTCCTCGCCGTCCTTGAACTGCTCGAACCCCAGCAACTCGATCATCGGCGTCCAGGTGCGGCCCCAGCGGCTCTGCGCAAAGCTCTTGCCGGCGGCGACGCGCCAGAACGCCCTCCGGGCCGCACGCTCGGTGTCGCTCGGCAGCACACCGCCCACCTGTGCCTGGATGAACGAGTCCCCTCGGAGCGCCTGCCCGAACGATACGAACGGCTCGAAGGCCATGACGCCCTGGGCGAATCCGCCCTCCACATCGCCGACTGGCAGGATCACCTCCCCGGAGGCGGCAAGGATCGAGCCGCTTCGGAGGCTGTGAAACAGGACCTGCTTCCATCCCAGGATCACGTCGCCCAGTCCCGTGCTCCAGTCGCCACCCTCCGGTTTCTTGAAGCCGAGCGGCACGACAAGTTCGAACTGGCCTTTCGAGAAAAAGCGCTTTTCGTAGATGATCTTGCTGGCGATGGCCGGATCGCCTTCCACGGCGATCGATGCTGTGACCACCACCTCGTCTTCGACGAACGCCTTCTCGGTGAACAGTGTCCGGGGCAGGTTCAGATTGCCGCCCGGCCACGCCTTGCGGTTCCCGCAGAACGTGCGGACATGCGCGAGCGCCAGCGCCAGTTCCTCCTCGGTGAGGGCCTCCCCGAAAGCCGGCATGAGCGGGTCGAACCCCCTCGCCGGTCCTCCCTGGTGGATGATCGCCAGCCAGTCGCCATCGGGCTCCCGGGTGGCGAAATTGCAGTCCGAGAAGTCCGGCACCTCCAGCGGAAGGGCCGTGATGCTCTGCGGGATGCCGCGCCCATCGGGACCGTGGCAGCTCTGGCAGGCCGAGCGGTACACAGCGGCCGGCGTGCGGTCGTGCGACGCCACGGGCGCCTGCGTGGCGGCGGCTGACATGGCCGGCCAGAAGAGGCCGGCAGCGAGCGCAAGGCAGGGCGCGGACAACATCCGACGGTGCTGGGAGATCCAGCTCATGGGCAGGGCTCCTCGGGGGCATCCGAGGCTACGGGTGCGGGCCGCAGTTGGAGGCAGGATACCAGAAAAATGCACTTGACGAACTCTTTGACTGTATATATCGTATATAAACAGTAGAGATGGAATGCACATGCGAATCCTGATTGCCAACTCATCGCCCGACCCGATTTACGAGCAGATCGTGAGGCAGATCAAGACCCAGATCATCGCCGGCGACCTCCGCGAGGGGGAGCCGCTGCCCTCGATCCGCAAGCTCGCCCAGGACCTGCAGATCAGCGTGATCACGAGCAAGCGGGCCTACGACGAGCTCGAGGCGGAGGGGTTCATCGACACGGTGGGGGGCAAAGGCACGTTCGTGGCCGCCCAGAACGCCGAGTTCCTCCGCGAGAAACGCATGAAGGTCGTCGAGGAGAAGCTGGCGGAGGCGGTGTCGGAGGCCCAGCTGATGGGCCTTGGCTATGGGCAGCTGAGCGAGATGCTCCGGCTGCTGTGCGAGGAGGCATCATGACGCCCGACCACGCGCTCGAACTGAGCGGCGTACGAAAGTCCTACCCGGGATTCACGCTCAAAGACGTGTCGTTCGCGCTGCCGCGCGGCGTCATCGGCGGCCTCATCGGCCCCAACGGGTCGGGCAAGACGACGATTATCAAGCTCATCATGAACCTCGTCCGCCGCGAGGCCGGGGAGATCCGCGTGTTCGGCCTGGACAACCGTACGAACGAGATCGCGGTGAAGTCGCGCATCGGCTTCGTCTATGACGTGCCCGGCTTCTGGGACGACCAGAGCCTCGATTCCCAGCGCCGGGCCCTCGGGGCGTTCTACCCGCGCTGGAGCGACGACACGTTCCGCCGCCTGGCCGGCGAGTTCGGCCTGCCGCTCGACAAGAAGTACAAGGCGCTGTCGCATGGCGCCAGGACGAAGTTCGCCCTCGCGATGGCGCTGTCGCACGAAGCCGACCTGTTGATCATGGACGAGCCCACGGCGGGGCTCGACCCGATCTTCCGGCGGGAACTCCTCAAGCGCCTGTCGGCGCTGCTGCAGGAGGAAGGCAAGTCCATCCTGTTCTCGACGCACATCACGAGCGACCTCGAGCGCGTGGCGGATGTCATCACGTTCATCCGCGCCGGCGAAATCGCCTTCTCGCTGACGCGCGACGAATTGCTCGACGGCTGGGCGATTGTCCGGGGCGATGACCGGGTCGTTCGCGAACTGGATCCGCGCGTGGTGAAGGGCGTAAGACGCCGCGCCCTCGGCGTGGACGCCCTCGTGTCGGACGGCGCCGCGGTCCGGCGTGCGCTGGGTGCGGGTGCGGTGGTGGACAAGGTGACCCTCGACGATGTGATGGTGCTGATGGCCGGGGAGGCTCGTCATGCTGCGTAACGCCCTTCGCAAGGACCTGTTGTTGAACGCGCGGCACCTCTGGGGCATCCTGCCGTGGTTCCTCTGGGTTGCCTACGCCATGAGCGAGCCGGACGCGGGGCGGATCACCGCCGTCGGCGCCGCGTTCATCGGGGCGCTGATGGCCACGACGATGGCGGCCCGCGAAGACAAGCTGCGCACCTCCGCCACGCTGGCCAGCCTTCCCGTGAGCAGGCGCACCCTCGTCGAGGCGCGCTACCTCGTGGCCTGCATCGTCGGCGCCGCCACCTACCTCATCGTGGTCGTGATGGCCGCGGCGCTGCCGTGGTCGGTGCAGCGCGCGGCCGAACTGGTGGAACCGAGAACGCTGCTGCTCACGCTGACGCTCGCGAGCACGGCTATCGCGCTGCTGATGCCGGTCGTCATCCGCTACGGGCTGCTGGGCGTGATGGTGTTCCTCGGCGCGTTCCAGGTGCTCGGCGTCGCCGTGATGGTGGCGTTCGAGTTCTTCGGCCTGCGGTCGGCCGTCGGCATCTTCCGCGTCGTCGAGCGCAGTATCGCGGCGCTCCATCAGGGGTTGAACCAGCCGGTGGTGATCGTCGAGACGGCGGCCGTCGTGGCGCTGGCGACCTGGCTGTCGTTCCGCCTGTCGGTGTTTCTCGCCGAGCGGCGGGACCTGTAGCCCGGACTGACCATGATGCCTGCAACAGTCCGCCCTTCGCGCTTCGGCCAAGCTCAGCACGCCCCGAGCGCACGCCGAGGGGCGGGCTTCGACTCCGGCGGTGACAATGGCCTTCGCTCAGGGCAGGGAGGAGCCGTGGATCCGATTCTCGAACTGCGCGGCGTGACCAAGCACTACCCGGGGTTCTCGCTGCGCGACGTGTCGTTCTCACTCCCGCGCGGATACGTCTGCGGGCTCATCGGGCCGAACGGCGCGGGGAAGACGACCATCGTCAAGATGATCCTCGGCCTGGTCCGTCCCGAGAAAGGGGAACTGCGGGTGTGCGGCGACGATCCCGTCACGGCGGAGCGCGTCGTGAAAGACCGGATCGGGTTCGTGCACGAGGTGCCGGCGTACTACGAGCACCTCCGCGTGGGGGCGATCGCCTCCATCGTGCGGCCGTTCTACAGTCGATGGGACCAGCCGCTGTTCGAGGCGCTGGTGCGTGAGTTCGAGGTGCCGACGGGCACGTGGTTCGGTTCCCTGTCGCGCGGCACGCGGACGAAAGCGGCACTGGCGCTGGCGCTCGCGCACCATGCGGAGCTGCTGGTGCTCGACGAGCCGACGGCGGGCCTCGACCCGGTGTTCCGCCGCTCGCTCCTGGAACGCCTCGCCGCCTACGTCGGGGACGGGCGCGCGTCGGTGCTGTTCTCGACGCACATCACGGGCGACATCGAACGCATGGCCGACTACATCACCTTCATCCGCGACGGCCGCCTCGTGTTCTCGTCGACGCGCGAAGAGGTGTTCGATCGGTGGTTCGTCGTGAAGGGAGACCCACGGACGCTGGATGAGCCGGTCCGGCGGGCGCTGGCGGGCGTCGAGGTCGGCCTGCACGCGTTCACGGGATTGACCAGCGATCCGGCCGCGCTGAGGCAGCTGCTGGCGGGCCGCGAAGCCGTCATCGAGGCGGCGACGCTGGAAGACATCATGTACTACACGGGGCGGCCATGCTGAATCTGTTCCTCAAAGACGTGAAGGCCGGCGCGATCTTCCTTTGGGCGGTCGTCCCGCTCAACATGGTCGCCGCGCTCCAGGTGTCGAGATCCGGCGCAGGGTTCTTCTGGGCGAACGTCACCTGCGCCGCGCTGATCCTGGTGGCGGTGTCCATGCTCGAATGGAAGAACGAGGCGGAGCCCTTCGTCCACAGCCTGCCCGTGACGCGCGCGATGGTTGTCCGCGCTCGCTACGTGACGGCCGCCGCCATCGGCGGGCTGTCGCTGCTCGTGGCGGCAACCGTGGGCGCGGCCCGGGGCCTCGGCCTCGCGGCGCAAGGGGCGCCTTGGCCGCGGTGGGTGTCCGGCGACATGGCGCTGGCGTTCCTGCTGGCGTTCGCCGTGATCGCCGCGGTCTATCTCCCGTGCTACTTCCGCTGGGGATTCGGCAAGGGCAACGTGGCGGCCGCCCTGCTGCTGGCGTCCGGCATCATCGTCAGCGGCATCATCGGGCCGGCAGCCACCGGATTCCCCGCCTTCCCGGTCGACGGCGCGGCGTATGGCGGGGTGCCGCCGGGCCGGATTCCACAGGGCGTTGCGATGCTCGTCGGACGTGTCGGGCTGGCCGCCGGCGCCGTCATGGTGCTGGCCCTGGCGGCAGGACTCCTGGTGGTCTCGGCGCAGGTGGCCGTTCGGGCTTGCGAACGGCAGGAATTCTAGGGAACGTGGGAGGCGGTTGCCCGCGCCGTGCGGGCAACCGATCGGGCAACATGACTTTCTCAGGGGCGGGATCCAGGCTGGCCGGCGCGATGGCCCTGGTCTCCACGGCTCTCGCCGGCGCGACGATTTGGCTGATTCTGACCGACCCGGGCGCCATGACCAGCGCGCTCGCCGAAGGGTCGGCTGAACGGTTCCTTCGCAGCTTGCTCGAGGTCATCGGATCGGCGATTGGCCGCCTGCTGCGATGGATGTGAGGGCGCGACATCGCGCTTGACGCCGCGATACAGTGGATGCGAAACGTTCAGGTGAGAGGACCAAGACCATGACGACGTGGATCGCCAGGATATGCACCGCAGTGGCGTTGACATTTGCAACCGGCGGCGGTCCGGCGTTCGCGCAGGCGCCCGCCGCAGCGCTGCCGACCGGCGAGGCCGTGCTCGCGAGGTACGTCGATGCCACGGGCGGTGCGGCGGCCTACGACGCCATCAGGAACCGCGTGGTGCACGCGCGCATGGAGATCCTGGGCGCCGGCGTGGTGCTTGGGCTTACCGTCTACAACGCGCCTCCGGCGAACCTCTACACGATTGTCGAGTCCGAGGCGACGGGCCGCATCGAGACCGGCGTGTCGGACGGCGTGGTCTGGGAGAACTCCACGATACGCGGGGCCATCCTCAAGGACGGCGTCGAGCGCGACGACGCGCTACGGGACGCGGTCTTCGACCGGATGGCGCATTGGAAGGAGCACCTGAAGAGCGCCGAGTGCGTCGGGACGGCCGACGTCAACGGCAGGCCGGCGTACCGTGTCGCAGCGACGCCGAAGTCGGGCTCGCCCCAGACGCTCTATTTCGACAAGGACACGGGGCTGCTCGTCCGCAGCGAGACGACGGTGAACTCGGCAGCCGGCGCCATCTCGGTGGTGGCCGAGCCGGGCGACTTCCGCAGGGTGGATGGCATCATGCTGCCGTTCACGAGCCGCATGCGGGTGATGGGGCAGGAGCGGGTCGTGACCATCGACAAGGTGGAGCACAACGTGGACCTGCCCGCCGATCGGTTCGCGGTCCCCACCGCCATCAGAGCCTGGATCAAGTAACAGGGGTCGGGACTAATTACGCAACGAACTCGTCGCGGATTACATTTCTGTTCATAAGTCATCTCGTGGAAGCGTCCGTTACGGTTCTGTGATCCTCGGGGGGCACTTTGCATAATGAGTCCCGACCCCTTAGGATCGGCGGCATGAGCGTGATGCGAAGCGTGCTGCTCGCGATCTCGGAGAACCGGTGGATGCGCGAGCGCGGCCCGAGGCTGTGGTTCGTCAAGCGGGCCGCGCGGAAGTTCATGCCCGGCGAGGCGTTCGACGATATGCTGCGGGCGGCCGACGAGCTCCGGCCGCTGGGCATCGAGGCGGTGTTCACGAGGCTGGGTGAGAACGTCTCCGACGCAGCCGAGGCCTCGGCCGTGACGCGGCACTATCTGGAGGTGCTCGGCGCCATCGCGTCGAAGGGCATCCGCTGCGAACCGTCGATCAAGCTGACGCAACTCGGCCTGGACCTCGGGAAGGCGGAGGCGTACGCCAATCTCCGGGCGCTGGCCGAGCGCTCGCACGAGACGGGCAACTACCTCTGGGTCGACATGGAGCAGACGTCGTACGTGGACGTGACGCTCGAACTGACCCGGCGCCTGAAGGCCGAGTTCCCCGGCGTCGGCGTGTGCCTGCAGGCCTATCTCTACCGCACGCATGACGACCTGAAGGCCCTCATCGACCAGGGCATCGGCGTACGGCTCGTCAAGGGCGCCTACAAGGAGCCGCCGGAACTGGCCTACCCGAAGAAGTCGGATGTCGACGAAAACTTCTTCAAGCTGGCCGTCGCCATGCTCGACGGGCTCGGGCGGAAGAACGGGTTCCGGCCGGTGTTCGGGACGCACGACGCCAATCTGATCGCCCGCATCCGCGCGCACGCCGAGCGGGCTGGCCTCGCGGCCCGCGACGTCGAAGTGCACATGCTCTACGGCATCCAGCGCGCGGAGCAGGGGCGCCTCGTCAAGGAGGGCGCCGTCGTGCGCGTCCTCATCGCCTATGGGGCCTACTGGTTCGCGTGGTACATGCGCCGCCTTGCCGAGCGGCCGGCCAACGTCTGGTTCGTCGTCCGATCCATGTTCGCGGGGTAGCGGCGCTACGCGGGCCCGGAGAAGGTCGAGGGCAGGGCGGCGTACACCAACTTCCGGCGGTTCCGCGTAGACACGTCGATGGAGATCAAGTGACCAACCTGTTCATCGGCCTCGACAGCGGCACGCAGAGCACGCGGGCCGTGCTCGTTGACGGCGGCTCGGGGCGGGTGATGGCCGCGCGGTCGGCAGCCTACGACATCCTCACTTCGGAGGTGCCCGGCACCAAGGAGCAGAACCCGGCCGACTGGGTGCGCGCGGCATCGGAGGTGATCGCCCGCGTGCTGGGCGACGCGGGGCCGGATGCCGCCGGGAGGGTTGCGGGCATCGGCATCTCAGGGCAGCAGCACGGACTTGTGGCGCTCGACGCCGGCGGGCAGGTGATCCGGCCGGCGAAGTTGTGGAGCGACACGTCGACCGCACCGCAGTGCGAGACGCTGATTGGCCGCCTCGGCGGCCTCCCGCGCACCATCGGACTGCTCGGCAACGGCATTCCCCCCGGGTTCACCGCGTCGAAGATCCTGTGGCTGAAGGAGCACGAGCCCGGTCACTACGCCCGTCTGGCCACGGTGCTCCTGCCGCACGACTACCTGGCCTTCTGGCTCACCGGACGCGCGCACATGGAGTGGGGCGACGCGTCCGGCACGGCGCTGATGGACATCCGCACCCGGGCGTGGAGCGAAGAGGCCGTCGCTGCGATCGATCCGGGCCTGGCGGCGAAGCTGCCGATCCCGGCGCACCCGCGCGAACCGGCGGGAATCGTCCAGCCCGGCGTCGCGCGGCAATTCGGCCTGCGGGGCGACGTCGTCGTGTCGGGCAGCGGCGACAACATGATGGGCGCCATCGGCACCGGCAACGTCGCGGACGGCATTGTCACGGCCAGCCTCGGGACCTCCGGCACGATTTACGCCTGCTCCAGCTGGCCCATCGTGGACCCGGAAGGAGAAGTGGCGGCATTCTGCGACGCCACCGGTCAGTGGCTCCCGCTGGTCTGCACGATGAACGTGACGGTGGCCACCGAGATGGTGCGGAAGATGTTCGGCCTCGATCACGCCGCGCTCTCCGAGGCCGCCGCGTCGGTCGACACGGGAGCCGAAGGCCTGCTGCTGATTCCGTTCTTCGAAGGCGAGCGGACGCCGAATGTGCCCGACGGCACCGGGGTGTGGATCGGCATCCGCCCGCGCACCTCGACCGCAGCCCACATGGCTCGCGCGGCGATGGAGGGCACAACGCTCGGCCTGAACTACGGCCTCAACCGGCTGCGCGCGCTCGGCCTCGCGCCGAAGGAAATCCGCCTGACGGGAGGCGGGTCGCGCAGCGCGGTGTGGCGCCAGATCGCGGCCGACGTCTTCGATTGCCCGGTGGTCTGCCCGGCGAGCGAGGAGGGCGCCGCCTACGGGGCCGCGCTGCATGCGCTCTGGGTGCAGGGCCACGCCACCGGCGCCGGGCGGCCGATCGTCGAGATCACGCGCGACTTCGTCGCGATGGACGACGCGACCAGGGCCGTGCCCGACCCCGAGAAGGCGTTGCGCTATCGCGGCTTGCAGGAGATCTTCGACCTCGCCGCCCGCGACCTCGCCCGCACCTTCGCGAGCCACCGGCGGTTCATCGAGCAGGCGCCTGCGGGGACAGGTCGGGGCACTGGGGATTAGGCCTGGACCTGTCACCGGTACACGCACGAGCGTGCTTCGTCGGCGAAGGCGCGCAGGAGCGCGTCGTCGGCTTCGAAGAAGTGGTCTGACGGCGCCAGGATGAAGCCGCCGCCGGGGCCGGCCTGCTCGAACGCCTCCCGCACCGCGCGCCGTGTGTCGCCCGGGGCGCAACCCGTGAAGTGGTGGAACTGATCGAATCCGCCGATCATGCAGACGCGCGATCCGATGCGCCGCTTGGCCTCGGCGAGGCGCGCATCGCCGCCCATCTCCTTCGGCGTAAACGTCTCCATCGCGTCGGGCTCCATGCCGGCAATCCGCTCGAGCAGCGGCATCATCCCGCCGCAGGTGTGATACACGACGCGCTGGCCGGCCTCGTGTGCCGCCTCGATGATCGGCGCGTCGAACGGCGCGACGAAGCGGTCGAAGATCGCCGGCGAGATGACGGTCGACGACGCGTCTCCGCCGCCCAGTTCCAGCAGGTCAAACGGCGCGCCTGCCGTGGAGCGCGCGAACGCGATCTTCCGGTCGCGGAGGACGCCGAGCAGCGCCGCCACCCACGGCGGGTCTTCGTAGGTGTCGAGGATCAGTTCCTCGATGCCGACCAGCACCGCGGCGTCCTGCCAGCAGCCCGGCTGGCCGTAAAGGGGGAATCCCGGGATCGCGCCGCGCACGATGCCACGATCGGCGATGTCGCCGCGGGCGGCCTCGACGGCCATGGCGTCGCAGAGCGGCACCGGTGCGAACTCCGCGACGATGTCGATGTCGGGCTTCTCTTTCAACAGGCGCTCGGCCACCCACGTCGTCCGGCCATCGTCCTGCAGCACCATCGACAGCGTCTTGCGAGGCGTGACGATGGCGTAGCGGACGGTCCGGAAGTCGGGGTTGGAGAGGGATGTCCGCTCGATACGCCAGCTGTCCGAGGTGTGCGACCACGACTCCAACACGCTGTCCGAGCGCGGATCCGCCCGGCAGCCGGCGCCAGGCCGCACGCCCGACGTCCACCGGACGGCGTCCAGGCCGTAACGGTCGAAGAACGCCCGCTCGCTCATCCAGCCAGCCGCCTGCAGGAAGGGCGGCATGAGGTGGTGCGTCGTCGCCGGCAGCCGATCCGGGATGCCTCGGGAGAGCGCGGTGAGCAGGCGTTCGCGCGACGTCATGGGGTCAGACCCCGGAACGGGCATGAGCCATTCACCTGGGTCCGGGGTCTGACCCCGATTCCCGGCCCGCCATCCGCTCCATGTAGCCCGGGTCGATGTACGGGTCGTCCATGCGGTGGCGCTCCATGAGCGCGATGCGCCGGGCGAGCAGGTCCTTCAGGTTGCGCCCGTGCATGAGCGGCGATTCGCCCAGGTCGGTCGTGGCCATGAACTCGACGCCGCTGTCGACCAGGTCCATCAGGTCGCGGCTGTTGGCGATCTCCTTCGCGATCATGCGATCGAGCACGGTCCGCCAGCGCGCCTTCTCGGCGCCTGTCGGCGCGCCCATCCAACCGTACACGCCGGCGACCCACGCCGACACGTTGCGGTGGGTCATGATCCAGCAGCGCAGGGCGCGCAGGCGCGCGTGCTGGTCGCTGATCACGTTCGCCGGACCGAGCTGCAGCGCCGCGTCCGATTCGCACGACGCGAGCAGATCGATGGCGTGGTTGAGGGGCAGCCACACGTGGGCGTCGATGCGCTCGAGGTCCCGCGCGCTCTTCTCCGGGGTAAGGAGCGTGAAGAGCACGTCGCGGCTCAGATCCACGTTGTTCGGGTTGTGCGGCGTCGTGCACATGAAGTCTTCGTAATACGCGCGCTCGCCCGGAGGAATCGCTTCGATGTTCGGCACGAACGGCCGCGCCCAGAGCCGGTACCAGGTGAAGCCGATGGTGGAGTACAGCGTCGTGGTGTTCGGGAACGCCAGAATGGCTTCTTCGGCCAGCAACCACGCCTTCTGCAGGACAGGGCCGAACACGGCCCCAGCCCAGCCCGACGCGATCGACGCGACGGCGTCGTCGATGTCCAGGCCGGCGTCGAACTGGAACCGGCGCAGCACGTCGTGGTTGGCGTTGAACGGAACGAGGCCCGGCGGGCACGTGCCGCCGACATTCGCGATCGTCGTCACGCCATTGTCGTGGAGGAGCTTGAGGCGGCGCCACGTCAGCGTCGGATAGGGCACGCCGAGCAGCGGCGCGAACATCTGGTGCGGGCCGGCCGAGAAGTAGTGGTGCGCCGCGGCGCCGCGGGCCCGCAACTCGGCGCCCAGCTCGCGCTCACGCTCCGCGAACTCGAGCTGGTAGACCGAGCCGCTGTTGATGGTGCTGGAGTCGGGATACCGGGGGTGGCGGTACGGCATCTCCCACCCGCGGGCGATGAGCGACGTCGTTTCGACGTCGAGGCCGTTGCCGAGCCCGGCCCAGACCGTGTCGTGCTCGCCGTAGAACGACTCCAGGCGGGTGATCACGCGGAACTCCGGGTTCACCGCGCGCGCCGCATCCCGCAGCAGGCCGAGAAAGCGCACCGCGTGCGTCCCGGCGGTCTTCGCGATGTCCGCGTCGTCTTTCCACTCGCGGATCATGTAGGCGCCGCCGTTGCGTCCGACGTAGAGCGACTTCGTGTGTTCGAAGCCGGCGCCGCTGTCGTTGGTCCAGACCGAGAGGTAGCCCAAGTCGGGCACCTCGCGCATGAGGGCTGCCATCATGTCCGCGTAGTGCTCACACACGCGCGGGTGGGTGAGCGTCATCGTGTACCGCGGCCGGAACGAACGGAACGGATGATCCACGCGCGGGCCGCGGAGCATGGGATAGCGGGCGAAGAACTCCTCGGGAACCGACCGGGGTTCGAACGAGAGGAGCCCGGGCACCAGGCCGTACTTGCGCGCGAGCGCGGCGTTGCGTTTCAGGACGGCGAGGTTCGCCGAGAGATAGTAGAAGGGGTAGAGCCCTTTGTTGAGGGACGAGTACACGAACTGGTCCAGTGCCGGGCAGTAGGTGTAGAACATCGGGTAGACCTCGCCCTTGGGCCCGGTCTCGAGGCCCATCGGGTAGGCGAGGGCATTGACCTCGACGTGCGTGCAGCCCCACGCGGCGAGCTGGCGCACGTAGGCTTCGGGGTCGAGGCCGCGCTGGATGCGCCCTTCCTGCGCGAGAAACAGGTCGTAGCACGAGCGGTTCCAGGCGAACGACGGCGTCACCGATACGCCGTGCTCGAGGGCGCCGAGATCGCCGCCGGCCAGGACGTCCATGAGGTGGCACACGGCGGCATAGAGCAGCCGGCCGCCGGCGCTCACGAGGCGGCCCGATCCGTCCGGTCGCAGGCGCAGGTCGAGGCGCGGCGCCTGGAGATCGCCGCGCGAAGAACTGAGCGCAGGCGCCCCGATCTGGAAGACGCCCGAGGACGCGGCGGGTTCGAGCGCCTCGATCTCGACGATGGCCGCTCCCGTATGGGCGGCGAGGGCCTCGGCCGCCGATCGCACAACCGGCGGCCCGCCACCCGGGATCTGGATGTGCGTGATACGCGCGAGGGCGTTTCGAACCGTCATGTCTGTGCCTCGTCATGCCGCCGCAATGTCGATCTCAATCTGCGCCTGGCCCTGCACCTGGCAGGCTCCGTCCGCGTACGGGCTGGATTCGACGTGGACGGTATGGACGGCCACCTCGCGCCCGTCGCATCGGGCCTGCGCTGCCCGGTGGCCGGCCGGCAGCAGGACGTGCCACTCGATGTTCGCGCCGGCGGCGTTCACGTCGAGCGAGAGTCGATTCCCGTCGCGCCCGTACCGGTACCGCACCGACGCGCCGGAGGCCGCGTAGCCGACCGAGACCTCCGCGTCGAGCACGCCGGCGGCCTCCCAGCGCGGCGACAGGCGGATGGCGTCCAGGGTCCGCCCGCGATCGACCACGCCCGCGAGCCCCTCGATCAGGGCCCACGCCATCGCGCTCGACCCCCAGCCGTCGGTCGGCTGCGCCTCCGGGCTCGTGCTGGTGTCGACGCTGCTCGGCCGCCCATCGGGGAAGTACCAGAGATAGGCTTCGCCCTTCTGCGCGATGAGCGCGTGGTACTGCGCGAGGATGCCGGCGCCGTACGCCTCGAACCCGTGCCCGAACGCGGCGCGCGCCAGTTCGCCGCCGACCAGCGGCATGATGCCGCCGTTGACGTAGGCGCCGCCGACCAGCCGCTTGTCGCCGAAGATGCCATCCGGGAACGGCGGGTCGATCGAGTACCACTCGGCGAACGCGCGGCCCTCGGCGCCCCTCCTCTGGTACTCGCGGATGATCGAGACCGCCTGGCCGTGGTCCGCGGCGCCGCGGTTGATCGCCATCGGGTTGCTGAGGCTCAACTGCGCGTCCTCGTCGACGCCCTCGATCGTCACCGGCGTGAGCTTGACGAAGTGCGTGTAGAACCGCCCGTTCCAGCAGGCGTCGTTCATCGCCGCGCGCAGGCCGGCGGCGCGCTGCTCCCAGTAGCGCGCGATGCGCTCGTCGCCGAACCTCCCGTGCAGCGCGGCCATCAGCACGAACGCCTCGTAGTAGCCCGAGAGATCGCCGTGCATGTAGCCCCAGTAGGTGTCGTCGGTGATCTGGAACTGGAGCCACTCGTGCCGGCCGGCCGTGTAGGCGAAGTCCCACGTGTCGATCGTGTACGCGCGCTTCACGAGGCCCCGGCCGGGATCCCAGTACCACGGGTGCGTCATGATGTAGCGCAGCGCGCGCTCCAGGCTCGGCAGGAGCGCGGCCATCCAGGCGTCGTCTCCCGACGCCTGCCACGCGAGATACGCCGCCTTCACGAACCGGTACTCGACGTCCGCTTCGACGGGCACGCGGACGTATTTCGTCCAGTTCTCCCGCTCGCACGGCGGCTTCTCGGGAAACGTTGTGACGTAGTCGAACACCCGGCCGTTCGCGGCCTGCGTGTCGGCGAAGTGCTGCACCGCGCTCGTGAGGTCCGGCTCGAAGTGCCGGAACGCCCGCATCATGTCGCTGTGGTCCCGGATCCACACCGACCGCGCGTCGGGCGTGCGGTACCCGCGGACGCGCGCGCCGTCGATGGCCAAGTCGAGGGCGCTTTGCTCGAGGAACCCGCGCACGAGCGGGAACAGCCCGTCGAACTCCGGACGGCCCGTCCGGATCACCGTCTCAACGGCCATCGGTCTTGACCTTCACGGTGTCGCGCCAGTACCGCACCTTGTCGATGCCCGCCGGGTCGGAGGTGCCGTCGAACTGCAGGCCGTGAAACGACTGGCCCGACTGGAACAGCACCTGGTCGCCGTACTGCGCGCGCGTCATGTTGACAATCGTGTACGAGAGCGCCGGCCCGTCCTGGCTTGTGAACACGAAGTCGCCGTCGGTGGCCAGCGCGCCGTAGGCGATGCGCCCCTTGTCGAACGTGTAGCGGGGACGCCGGTAGTCGCGCCCGATGTCCATCCGGAGGTCCTGCTTGGCGGCCAGCGTGATCCGGCGCGCGCCGGCCTCGATGGTCACCGCGAGCCCCGCGCGCTCCGGGACGGTGTCGACGATGCGCACGCGCGAGGCGAGGGCAGCAGGGTCGGCGTCCTTCGCGTGCGGCACGAGCACGGTGACGAAGCCCTCCGTGTGCCCCTGCTCGAAATGGTGGGCGGTCGTCTGGTGGATGGTCAGCTCGTCCTGATAGTTCCGTTTCTGCGGTTCCACGCCCTCGAGACGGAAGTGGGTGGACGGGAACAGCACGAGCAGGCGCGTCGAGTCGGGCAGCGCCTGCTGGCCGATGACGTCGTAGCCGGTGTCGTACCAGTGCTCGCCCTGGGCGTAGATCTTCCGCGTGTGCCACAGGTTGGCGAGCGTGAAGAACTCGTTGGTCCGCGACTTGAAAATGTCGAACACGACGAACAGTCCGGGGTCTTTCACGTACGCGATCACGCGGTCGTAGTCGTAGCCCCAGCCGTCGTCGATGAGCCGGCTGCGGCTGTAGTCGAACTCTGGCAGCGACAGGAAGTCGACCTTGCGGGTGCGGATGGGCCGGTACGAGCCGGCGTTGCGCAGGAACTCCAGCAGGGGCTGCGCCGGCACGGCCTCCTTCGTGCTGTAGCGCTGGTCGCCCTTGCTCTGGCCCATGAAGATCTTCTCGGGACGGACGACGAGGCGGTTATGGAAGTAGTCCTGCCGGTAGGCGCCGAACGGCCCGCTCGGCATGTAGTCGCGGTAGCCGCCATCCCGCAGCAGGACCGACCCGCCCGACATCAGCAGCACGATGCTGTTTTCGTCGGCGTGGCCGTGCGTCATCTTCTCTTCCTCGACGGGGATCGAGTCCCGCAGGTAGTCGCGGAAGTTCATGCCGCCGTCGCCCTCGTCCCGGTAGTTGAGCAGCAGGTAGGTTGACGAGGGCTCCCACCCGTTGCGGAAGACGATTTTCTTGCCCTGGACGTCCTCCATCACCTCGGCGCTGAGGCCCGTTGGCGCCACCGGCTGGATGCCGGCACGGCCCCAGCGGTGGCTGTCGAGGAGGAAGCAGGCCAGCCCCACGTTGTTGGGCGTCGAGAAATCGATGAACTTCGCCGCGATCTGCTGCGCGGCCCACGCCATCGTCGGATCGTTGAGCCGGGCGGCCGCCGTCTCGAAGAACACGAAGTAGTGCTGCCAGTTCTGCGTCCAGGCGGCGTCGCCGAAGTCCGGCACGACCTGTGCCGGCGACATGAGGTTCAGGAAGTAGTGGGCGTAGTAGTAGACCTCGGGCGTTCTGAACAGGTCGTCGAGCTTGCCGAGCGCGTCGGCATAGCCCATCAGCGCGTAGAGCCACACGCCGTGGTAGATCGTCGCGTCCTCAATCTCCCAGTTGCCCCAGTTGTCGTCGCCGAGCGCCTTCCGCTGCTTCTCCCAGACGGCGGCCCGCGGGTGAGTCGGGAGCGCCTTCACGGCCCACGCGAGCGACTCCGCGCGCAGGACCGTCCGGTTCATCGTGCCCCACTCCGACGTCTGAAGGAGGTAGTCGATCGAATGTCCTACCATCTCCTCGATCGTCTTCACCTCGGCCGGGGAGAGCTTGCCGAGGCGGTGCAGCGCGTCGTAGGCCCGCAGGTAGCGCATCACGACGAAGAAGTCGGGGAGCGCGGGCACGCCATGGTCGTAGTCAGGGCGCTTCTTCGCGGCCCAGTCCGGGAACGCCGACCGGTAGCCGCCGTAGGCGAGCAGGATCTCCCGCGCGCGCTCGGCGTAGCGGGGCGTGCCTTCCTGCTCGAACAGGTACGCGTAGACCAGCGCCGTCTCGAGCAGGCCCCCAGGCGGCCGGTAGCCGAAGGGGCTCTCGGGGTCGAACTGCGCCCGCCATCGCGCGAGGCCTTCCTCGCGATGGTCCCAGGCCCAGTCGGCCGAGGCGCGCGCGTACTCGAGGTACCGGGCCGGCGAAGCGGCCGGCGCGGCCGCGCGCGTTTGCCGCGCGGCCGCGCGGGGCGCCGGGGCGGACGGGACCCCCGAGCTGGAGGCCAGGACGATCGCGCCGCAGCCAGCGGCCAGGGCCAGGGTGAGGAAGCGGGATGCGGAGGTCATATCGCCACTCCGGGCGTTTCGGGCGCCGTGTCAAGGGACTGCCAGGTTTCGAATACGCGCAGCACGTTCTCGGGGATCGCGCCGGGGCCGAACTCGCACTGGGCGATGACGCCGCCATCGGCATAGAGGTGCGCACGCACGTCGCGGACCTCCGCGTCGATCTCGGCCAGCGTCCCGTGCGCGAGGAGAATCTGCCGGTCGATCTCGCCCCAGAACGTGATCCGGCCGGCGAATCGCCGGCCGAGCTCGGCGATGCCCATGCACGCCACCTGGCTGTTGAGCGCGTCGATGCCGATCTCGACGAGATCCTCGATGATCTCGAGGATGTTCCCGTCCGAGTGCATGAACACGAACTTCCCGTACCGCCGCGCGATCGCGACGTACTCTTCGTACATGGGGCGGAAATGCCGGCGGAACACCCGGGGCGACACCATCATGCCGCGCTGCGTGCCCCAGTCGTCCATGATCATGATGGCGTCCACGTCGGTCTTCGCCCACACCTCGACCTCGCGGACGTAGTGCTCGTGCATCCGCCTCAGCAGTCCGAACAGCTCCGGCGGCTCCTCCGCCAGGTCCACCATCGCCTGCTCCATCGTCCGGATGAAGCACAGGCGCTCGAAGGGACGCACGAGCGTGCCCGCGAGAGTGAACCGCCCTGAGTCCCGGCAGAACGCCCGCACGGCATCGGTGTCGACGGTGAGGACTTCTTCCGGCGTGCGGAAGCGCTGCAGGTCGTCCCAGCCGGCGATGAGCGGCTCGTGCACGATCCCGATGACGCCTCCGTGGATGTTGTCGAACCGGCAGCCCCACTCATCGATGTAGAGGCCCTTCTCGTAGCGGCTGCCCACGACAGGGAGCGGTGCCCGGTAGAGTTGCGGCGCCGCCATCAGGTCGTCGGGAAACCGGGCGCGAAGGCGTGCTACCGGTTCCGGATACCGCTGCTCCGCCCACGGCAGCACCCAGGCCTGCCTCGGCACGCGGGGAGGCTTCTCGAAGCGCAGCGTGCGCCGTACGAGCTCGCGCGACGTCATGACGCACGCCTGCCAGGGACGGCCGACAGCGCGGGCCCGGCGTCGAGGAAGCAGGACGGCAGCGTGGGCAGCACCCGCCGGCCGGGCGCGGCCCAGGGGCAGCCGATCTCGCCGGGCAGCACCGAAAACCGATAGCAGCGACGCAATTCCTCCTCCAGCCGGTGCACGTGCAGCTGGCTGTCCGGGTGCCCGCGCCGCAGCAGCGAGGGGAAGGGCACGATGTCGGCCGCCGATTCGTGCATCGCGATCACGCACACGGTCTGGGCCGCCGCAGCTTCCACGCCGCAGACGTCACTGGAGACGGCTTCGTGACCTGCGTTCGGCGGCCTGTCCACGCCGCGAGAACGGGTCACGAACCCGGTTTTCCGGCTGTGGGCGCGGTCGATGGCGGTGAACAGTTTCTGGAACTGGTGCGTGGCGTCGGGGTCGCCATAGTTCCTGACGTCGCCGTCGCTCGTGGTCCCTGCGATCCGGCGGCCGGTCTCCCCGTATTCGATGACGCCGCTCTCGCATTCGAGGCGGAAGCGGGGCTCGATGGCGTGCTCGGTGACGTGCGACGCCAGAAAAAGCACCTCGCAGCCGCCGTCGGTGAGGACCCGGCATGCGACCGTGTCGGCGCTCTCGATGGGGTACGCGCGGGCGAGTTCAGCCGTCACCGCTTCGGGCAGGGCGCTCCGCTCCATGTCGGGGCCGACCAGAAAGAGCGCGTTGTGCAGAAAGTGCGCCATGGCGTTGTTGGCCGGGCTGTCGAGCACCCACTCGCCCGTGGCGCCGTCGCGCAGACGGCCGGCCCAGGCATTCCGCTGGTAGTACGCCCTGTCGCGCGGCCACGCGCACAGCGTCGCCAGGCGCAGCGGCCGGCCGTACCGGCCCGCGAGCAGGTCGCGCTTCAGCGACTGGATGGCATCGGAGAACGACCACTGGTACCCCACCATGACGAAGCGGCCGGCCCGGTTGCGCGCACCCACGATCCTGTCCACGTCGGGCACCGTGGCGCCGAGGGGCTTGTCGCAGAGCACGTGGCTGCCGCCGGCAAGCGCCGACAGGGACTGCGGGATGTGAAAGTGGATCGGCGACGACACGACCGTCAGGTCCGCGTGATGGCCGGCCGCGAAGAACGACTCGACATCGCCAACGACGGGGAGGCCGAGATCGCGCACCCTCGGCCACGCGGCCGACTCTTTCGCGAACGGGTCGACGACGCCGGCCAGCGCCGCTCGCTGCGGGGGCATCTCGTCGAGCAGGGCGTGCAGATAGTGGTACCCGTAGCCGCCGATCGCCACCATCAGCACCTGGGGCGGCGTCGAGCCGGCCTGCCCGCTCATGACCTGCCGCCTTCCTCTTCCAGCAGGTCGGTCTCGCGGATGGCGCGCGACGCGAGGTCAACGGCCAGCGTCTTCAACTCGAATGGCCGGAACAAGAGCGGCGCCTGCACGCCCAGCGCGGGAATGCTCAACGTCGTCTGCCGTGCCGAACCAGTCGGTTCGAACAGCCGCACGATTACACGCCGGCCGTCCTCGGCCAGTTTCATGGCGGGCATCTGGATCACCGCATCCGAGAGGATTGCCCCCGGGACGGCGGCTGTCCCTCCTCCTGGCGGGAACGCCACCAGGGCCATCGGCGCCTCGAGGTGCGCCGTGGCCTCGCGGTCGACGGCGGCGAGGCGGGCGGGTGCCGGGCCGGCGCTCAGCCAGAACCTGAAGACGTGCTCGCCGCGATCCACGCGCGTCTCGACACGGTCCTGCCGGACGATGGGCGTGACATCGTCGACCGGGTGACCGGCATAGGCGGGAGAGCGGAGGCAGGAGAGCCGGAGCTCGGCGCCGGCATAGTCGAACCCCGATGTGGCGTCGGTCACAATCGTCAAGGCGCGCGCCGCGTCGGACGACACGCATGCCAGCCATTGGTGGCCGACCAGTTCTTCGCCTTCGCGGGCATGCCGCTCGACGCCGAAGGCCACCTGTCCGTGCACGCCCATGCCGGGCATGGCCGTGGGAATCGCGAACTTCAGCATCGCGTCGGTCTCGGCCCACAGCACCCGGGCCTCAATCTCCATCTCGGAGCTATGCTTCGCCAGCGCGTAACGGAGGCGCAGGATGGAACGGCCGTGCGCAAACGCCGCTTCGACGACGGTCCTCACCGGGCCGTCCTCGATGACCCTGACCGGGTCGAGTTCAGGAACCTTCACGCCAGCCAGCGCCGCCGTGTCGTGCGGCGACATCAGCACGAAGTCGCCGAGGCGGTCTCTGAATCCCCGGACCTTCATGCCCCAGGGGTCGGCCGAGTCGCGCATCACCAGGGCACGGAACGCGCCGCCATCGAGGAACGGCGCGCCGTTGAGCCGATAGCCAACGAGCAGGCCCGTCGACCCGTCGATGTCGATCTCGCACCCGTCCGACCGGTGCCGGAGAATCCCCGGCACCGGCCGCGGACCGTTGGCCGGGGGCCTCGGGACCGTCCGAAGCCGGCATGCGTAGCGCGACGTGCACGACGGGGGCAGCGCGGCGTGGAACACGATGCGCTTGCGTTGATCCGCCTGGATGTTGCAGCTTTCCTTTTCGACCTGCATCGGAACGGGCGTGCCGTCCGGCATCGCCAGTTCCGGGGCCAGGAGCCTTCCGCCGTCGGTGTTCGGCTCGGGCGGCTGGAACTCGCAGACCACGGTGGCGGCGACGGGGAAGGGGTGCGGGTTGTGGACGAACACCGGGTACTCGCCCTCGGCTGCACGCGGCTCGCCGGCGAGCAGGGCAAAGAACGCCCGCGCGCGGAGGTGATCGACGATGTCGAACCCGCGGCCGAGGCGGTGCAGGGCCTGCGCCTCCACTTCCGCCACCGACGACCCTGGCAGGATGTCGTGGAATTCGGAGAACAGCAGCGTCTCGAGCGCGGAGGCCAGCTCAGCGTGAGGGTAGGGCATGAGCCGCTGGAGCGCGGCACTCGCGAGCATCTTCTCGGAGGAATAGAGACGGCCCTCGAGACAGCGGTGGGCGCGTTTCACGGTCGACATCGAGGTGTAGCACCCCGGCGCCCACGGATTGAGGTCGGCCTCGTGCTTCGGCAACGCCGGCGCGCGGTCCGCCAGCCGGTCGAAGTAGTCCTCGGGCGTGCCGTGCACGATGGCCCGATCCGCGGTGTCCCGGGCGAGGGCCGCCAACGCGCGCAGATCCTCGCGGGAGGCGCCCCCGCCGTGATTGCCGACGCCCCACAGCAGCACCCCGTCGTCGTCGCCCGCGTGCGACTGCAGCCACCGCTCGGCCTTGGCGCGGGCGCGGCCGTGCTCCGAGTTGTAGTGCTCCGCCGAGCGGTGGGCCAGGATCGTCGAGCCGTCGTATCCGACCCAGACGAAGTCGTCCGAGGAAAGCGGCAGGTGCTGCGAATCGGGGCGGCAGAAGAGGTAGCCGGCGTACCCGGACTGCTTCAGTATCTGCACCAGGCCGCGGCTGTGGCCGAACGGATCGACGTTGAACGCGACGCGCGGCCGGACGCCAAACGTGTCACGGAAGTAGCGCAGGCCGACTGTGATCTGGCGCACGAACGACTCGCCTGACGGCAGATTGCAGTCGGGCTGCAGGTACCACCCGCCAATCACGTGCCAGCGGCCTGCGCGGACCAGGTTGCGGATCCGGCCGAACAGCGCCGGTTCGAACTCCTCGACCCACTGGTAGAGCAGCGCCTCGTTGTGGCAGAACGCGAAGCCCTCGGCCTCGTCGCAGAAATCGGCCGCCGCGCGAAACGTGGCGAGCGTGGCGGCGAGCCCTTCCTCCCACGGCCACAGCCACACCGGATCGATGTGCGAGTTGCAGACGAGCACGAGTCTTCGCCGCGAACTCATGGGAGTGTCCTCACGCGGGCCACGAGGGTCATGTCGCCGGTCTGGTACGGGATCAGGAACGACGACTCCGCCGGTGCCGTCGGGTCGGCACGCAGTTCGAGGCGCAACCAGCCGTCTCTGACCGGGATGCGCGCGTCGACGCCGCGCATCCCCGCGAGCAGGCGCGGCCGCACCCGGATTCCGTCCGCGTCAGGCCTGACGCCGAGGACATGGTGGATGAGCAGCAGGACCAATTCGGCCCACGTCCACGGGATGATGCCGACCTGGGGAAACGGCGGCGCGATGCGCGGGCCGTTGAATTCGAACCACGCGCCCGAGGCCGAGCCGTGGGTTGCGGCAAGCCATCGCAGGATGCGCCACACGCGGGCCGAGTCGCCGGCCTCCACGAGCGCCCGCGCGACGAAGACCGACGCGAAGGGCCAGGCGCCGGGCGAGTCGGGCTCTGAGCTCACGTGATACCGGCCATACCCGCCTCCCTCCCACGCCTGGTTCCAGAGCGACTCGATGGCCGCCAGCGTGGCCAGCGACACCGGCGCCCCGGCATCGACCATGCCGAAGGCGATGGGCAGCACGCAGCAGGTGTCCGGGTTCAGCAGGTGCGGCTGTTCGGAGGCGAGCGGCACGCCGGACGGAAGGCCCGATCCTGGAGATGCCGAGATTGTCTCCTGCACCGGCCCCTCGAGCGTGCGCCGCTTGATGATGCCGCGAGCGTCGCACAACGCATAGATGGGATGCGCGCCCATGGCGTCGCGAAGGCCGCCCGCCGATGCCTCCCATCGCTGCGCCTCGGGTTCGCGGCCCAGCTGACGCGCGAGGCGCGCCGCGCTCGCGAGGCCGAGCGACACGAACATCTGGTACACCATCTCCAGCCCGGGCTCGATGCCGTGGGCGGCGTGGCGCTCCCAGAACTCGCGGCTCCCGCTCAGCATGCCGCTCGGGCCGTGGCGGAACTCGGGCCTCAGCGGATACTCGGCGATGGCGACGATGCGATCCCAGAGGTCCGCGACGAGCGCCACGTCTCCGGTCCACGCGACGTATTCGCCCAGAACGTAGAGCAGCACCCCGTTCTGATCCAGTTCGACGTCGTCCCGGCTGCGCACTTCACTGGAGTCGAGCGTGGCGCCTTCGGCCGTGACGAACTCCGTCGCCAGGCGGCGCAGCATCGTGACGGCCACGCGTCGACAGCCGAGCTGCGTGAGGGCGAGGGCGATGCACGCCTGATCCCGGACCCACTCGCGGTTGTACTGCCAGATGCTGCCGTCGAGACGGCCCCGCGCCGACACGGCCGCGGGAAGTTGAGCCCGGCTGGCCCGGAACAGGTGATCGAGCGCCGGTTCGTCGAACCTGACGTCGGCGAGCCCGGCCCAGGCCGTGTGCGCGTCCGCCTCCGTCGGATCGGTCGCGGCCGCGGTCAGGCGCAGGCCGCCGGTTGCCGCATCCAGGTCGTACACCAGCCAGACGCGCATGCGCGCGCCGGGCTTGACGAAGATGCGCGGCATCACGGTGGAGTCCGGCACGCTCGTGCGCAGCCAGCCGACCTGCAGCTCCGTGCTCCGGTTGGTGATGGTCACTTCCCGCGCGAGACGTGCGCGCGAGGCTGACGGGCAGTAGAACCGCTCCTGGACCGTGAAGCCGCGGGCGCCCCAGGACGCGACGACGGTGGGCACGGGGGCATCGGGCTGCCACGCCACGGCGAGCGCGCTCAGCAGCGGGCTCACGTCGGACGTGGACGTCACAAGGTGGACGACCGACGTCTCCAGCCCGAAGGCCGGGTGCATGGTCAGCGCGTCGCGCTTCTTGCGCAGCCTGTCGGGGTCCATGATGAGCAGCCCCAGCGCGGTGCCTTCGCCGCGAGGCGCGTGCTGGACGGCGGCCTGGATCAACCCGTTGCCGAGCAGGAAGTAGTTCACCCCGGCGAGCCGTGTGCGCACGTCGGGATGCCCGCGTGCCGGGTCGTCGTCGTACACGTGTTCCGCGACATCGACCATGGGATCAGAGCCTCGGCATCATGAGGCCGCCGCCGACGTCGACCACCAGGCCGGTCGAGTAGTCGAAATCCCCGCGCGCCAGGGCCGCGATCGCCCGCGCCACGTCCTCGGGTTCACCCCACCGGCGCTGCGGCACCAGGCCGTCGGCGATCGCCGCATCGTAGCGCTCCTGGACCGGCGCGGTCATGTCGGTGCGGATGATGCCCGGACGGATTTCGAACACGGGAATGCCGTCGCCCGCGAGGCGGTCCGCAAAGACGCGCGCGGCCATGCTCAGGCCGGCTTTCGAGATGCAGTACTCCGCGCGCGACGGCGACGACGCCTCGGCGGACACCGACCCGATGAAGACGAGGCGAGGCCGGAAGCCGGCGATTGCCGCGCGCCGGTGCAGCATGTAGCGGGCCGCGTGCTGCGCCAGGAAGAATGCGCCGCGAAGGTTGGTGCCCATCACGCGGTCGAAGCTCTCGGGCGTGGTCTCGAGCACATCCATCCGGCGCTCGGGCGCAACGCCGGCGTTGGACACGAAGACGTCGAGGCGGCCGAACGCGCCATCGACCTGTTCCATGACGCCCGCGTGGCCGTCGAGGTTCGAGACGTCGGCTTCGATCGGCAGCCAGCGCCGGCCGTGTTGAGCCACGCGCGCGCCAACCTCGTCGAGCGGATGCGCCTGCGCGCCTTCCCGGGGCACGCGGGCCGTCGCGGCGATGTCGAACCCCTGGGCGGCGAGCTCGATCGCAATCGCGCGGCCGATGCCGCGGCTGGCGCCGGTAATCAAGGCGACGGGGGAGTCAGTCACGTCGGATCTCCTGCATCAGTCGAACACCGTTCCATTCCGGAACGCCTTCCACACGGTCTCGAACCACCCCTCGTCTTCGGGGATGGGGCGGACGTCCACCCAGGCGGTGCGCGGCGTCAGGCCGTCGCCCACCGACACCTCGAGCAGGTGGCTGTCCACGAACGCCCCGGGTGGATTCAGCGCCCACTGCCCATCCTCGCCGAGGACAAGGAACGACCCCCGGCTCTGGCCCCCGCGCTCGAGGTACTCGGCGATGGCGGCGAGGTACACGGCGTGGGCCAGGCAGAGATCGCGGTTGCGGAGGACGGCGGGAAGATCGCCGGCGCCGTTGGCCCTCGCCTGCGCATCGAAGTCCAGACACATGTCCCGTGCGTCGCGCGCCGCGTCGCGCACCGTCTCGAGCCGGCGGATGTGCGCGCCTGCGCCCGACATCCGCCGCTGGATCTCGTGGCGCATGTCGCCGGCGCCGCGCCGGCGGCCTGCCGGATCGTGCTGCATCGCCTGCGTCAGCTCCAGAAGTGCCGCGACCTGCGATCCGGCCATCGCCGCAAACGCCTCGGCCGTCGGGGCGCCTTCGCGGCGCCGGTGCGCAATGAACGCCGCCGCGCGCAACGCGCCGACCTGCCCGGCGTTCAGCGACGCGCCCCCGGGCCTCCTGACGCCATGCGTGCCGTTGACCTCTCCCACGGGGAAGAGTCCCGCGACGTTCGATTCCCACCAGATGTTGCCGGTCAGCCCGCCGTTGTTGTGCTGCGCGCACACGGCGATCTCGAGCCGCTCGCGCCCGAGGTCGATGCCGTTCGCGAGATAGAAGTCGAGCGCGGGCTGGTTCATCTGCGCCAGCCGCTCGAGCGGCGTGCCGCCTGTCGCGCCGCACTTCTCGAGGTACTGGCGCGGTTCGTCGCGCAGGATGCCGAGGGAAAACTGGCCGAGGCGCGCGCCGCCGTCCGGGTTTCGCGTGAAGTCGAGAAAGACGCGGCGCCCCCGTTCCATCCGCTCGCGGTGAACCAGGAGATCGATGAGCGACGACCCGTGGTCCCGCACGCGCCGGGGATCGAACGGCCACTGGTAGCCTTTCCGGAAGATGGCGGCCGTGAGGGTGCCGAGGTCGGGGAACTCGTCGTTCAGGAACTCCCGCGCATCTCCGCCGCCCGCGTCGGTGGACACGTAACGCGGCACCACCTGCTGATACGAGCCCGAGACGTTCCAGCGGACCGAGATCGAAGCCAGGCCGAACTGCGACTCCGTGAGGTTCTGCGCCGTGGCCCCGGCGCGCAGCGCCAGGCCGATGGACCCGGTCTGCTCGACCGGATACACCGAGTCGAGGTACAGGCCACCAGGGCCGCCCGTGCCGAACACGACAGTGACGGCGTTGAACAGGGCGTACCGCTCTTCACCGCGGGCGCAGCCGTCGAGGTCCAGGGCCAGGGCCCCGATCACGCGGGCCCGGCCGCCGTCGGCGGCGGTCAGGAGCGACACGACCTGCCACGGCTGGAACACGCGCACGCCGCGGCCG
>JALOKU010000096.1 GCA_025456345.1 Vicinamibacterales bacterium
GCCGTCGAGCTTGCCGGATTCGGCGGAACGTTCGCGGTAACTCGTCCCGAAGCCGCCCATGCCGAGCGAGCGGCTCAGTCCGCCGATGCTGGCGAAGCCCTTGTTGTCGACGAGGACGATGATGACCTTGATGTGTTCCTGGATGGCGGTGACGATCTCGGACGGGGCCATCAGATACGTGCCGTCGCCGAGGAAGACGTAGACCTCGCGGCTGGGGTCGGCGAGCTTTGCGCCGAGCGCGGCGGGGATTTCGTAACCCATGGTCGAGTAGCCGTATTCGAGGTGGTAGCCGTTGGGCGAGCGCGTGGGCCAGAGCTTGTGGAGATCGCCGGGGTGGCTGCCGGCGGCCGACAGCAGGATGTCGCGCCCACCCGAGGCTTCGTACATCGCGCCGATCACTTCGCTTTGGGCGGGCTTGGGCTGGGTGTTGAGATTGAACAGGCGCGCGACCTCGGCGTCCCATTGCTTGCGGAGTTCAGCGACCGTGGCGGCATATGCGCCGCTGACGCGGTGGCCGTTGAGGGCAGCGCAGAGGGCATCGAGCGCGGCGCGGGCATCGGCGACGACCGGGATGGCCGAGACCTTGTAGGCGTCGCACTCGGTGGTGTTGATGTTGACGAAACGCACGTCCGGATTCTGGAAGGCGGTCATCGAAGCGGATGTGAAATCGGAGTAGCGGGTGCCGACGCCGATGATGAGATCGGCGTCGCGGGCCAGCCGGTTGGCGGCCAACGTGCCGGTGGCGCCGACGGCGCCGACGCACTGAGGGTGGTCGAAGGGCAGGGCACCCTTGCCTGCCTGGGTTTCGGCGACGGGGATGCCGGTCCGGGTGGCGAAGGTGGACAGCGCGCCGGAGGCTTCGCTGAACAGCACGCCGCCGCCGCCGATGATGAGCGGACGCTGGCTCTTCGAGATCGCCCTGACGGCGCGCTGGAAGGAGACGGTGTCGGGCTCGGGCCGCCGGATGAGCCACACGCGCGGTTGGAAGAGATCGTCGGGATAGTCGTAGGCTTCGGCCTGAACGTCCTGGGGCAGGGCGAGCGTGACGGCGCCGCACTCGGACGGCGAGGTGAGCACGCGCATCACGTCGGGCAGCGCGGTGATGATCTGTTCGGGGCGGTAGATGCGGTCCCAGTAGCGGGAGACGGGCTTGAAGCAGTCGTTGACGCCGATGTCCTGCGTCGACGGCGATTCGAGTTGCTGCAGGACGGGCGCGACGTTGCGGCGGGCGAAGATGTCGCCGGGCAGCAGCAGGACGGGCAGCCGATTGATGGTGGCCATGGCGGCGCCGGTGATCATGTTCGTCGCGCCGGGCCCGATGGACGAGGTGCAGACGAAGGTCTTCAGGCGGTTGCTGGCCTTGGCGTGTCCGGCGGCCATGTGCACGGCCGATTGCTCGTTGCGGACCGGCACGTATGGGAAGTCGGGATTCTCGAGCAGCGCCTGGCCGATGCCCGCGACGTTGCCGTGGCCGAAGATGCCGAGGACGCCGGAGAAGAACTGGTTCTGGCGGCCGTCGCGTTCGACGTGCTGGTGTTTCAGGAAGGCGATGATGGCCTGGGCGGTGGTCAATCGAATGGTGGCGGGCATGGTGGTGTGTGCCTCGATGGCGTTCTATCTGTCGGGGTCGGGCAGCATGACGTCGCGGACCGCGCCGACCAGTTCGTGATAGGAGCCGATGAAGTTGCGCAGGGTGCGGACCGTGGCGCCAAAGGTCTCGAATTCGTCGATGCTCAGTCCGCCTTCGTCATAGGCGCGGCGGAAGTCGGGGAACTTGCGGTAGATCTCGTCCACGACGGCCGGGTCAACGGGTTCATCCTGCGTGAGCCTCACGTCGATGTCCGACGCGTTGTACAGCCGCTGCCAGGCGTAAGGGATCGTGTGGATGATGTCGCCGCCCACCAGCGCCGACCAGTGCATGTGATGGCGGTACGCGGCCACAAGCAACCGCGCGCGATAGCCGCGTTGCTGGAAGATCGGGTAGGCCTTTTTCATCACCGCGATGCCGGCCCAGTCCAGATGGCCGGGCGTGAGGATGATGTCCTGCTTCTTGGCGACGATCTTCAGCCAGTCGTCCAGGCGGCCGATCATGATGGTGCAGACCGGCGTCAGTCCGTCGCTGGGCAGACCGGCGGCGGTGCGGCGGTCGAGTCCGCGCTCGACGGCCTCGGCGACGGCGATCGACTGCGGCAGCGTGAAATTCACCGTCGCATTCACGGTGATGCCGCGGAACGTGGCTTCCTCGATGGCCGCGATGCCGGCCTTCGTCACCGGGATCTTCACCTGGATGTTGGCGGCGAGCGCGTTGAAGTGCGCCGCGTGTGCGAGGATGGCCTCCGTGTCCCGGTAGCACTGCGGATTGGTCTGCATCGAGATGCGGCCCTTGCGGCCGTTCTCGCGCTCGAATACGGGCAACAGCAGTCTGGCGGCCTGGACGCCCATCTCGTCGATCAGCTTCCAGCAGACCTTGGTTTCGTCCCACGTCGGGTGTTCACCGGCGATGCGCGCGATGACGTCGCGCCAGACGGCGAACTCGCGCTTGACGACTTCAAGCACGATGGTCGGATTCGACGTGGCGCCGACGGCGCCGTTGTCGATGGCGTAGCTGAGTTCGGAGGCCGAGCAGGAATCGTTCCAATAGTCGGTCTTGCCGATCAGGGTGGTCTGTTTCAGACGGCTTGGAGTGGTGTCGCTCATGTTGATGTCTTGATCCTGGTGCGCCGGCGCGCTATGTCACCAGCGGCAGCCGCGGGTCGCGGTCCTTCCATTCGGTGCGGACCCAGGCGTATGCGGGGTCGTCCGAAGCCGCCATGGAATGGGCCGAGCCTGCCAGCGCGTTGAGATAGTAGACGTCGTAGCCGTGCGCGGCCACGACGGGGTGGTAGCCCTCGGGGATGAGGACCATCTCCCCGTCGCGGACCGTCACGGTTTCATCCAGCGAGCGGTCTGCGCTGTAAACCCGCTGGATGGCATAGCCCTCGGGCCGGTTGACGCGGTAGTAGTAGATCTCCTCCAGATCCACCTCCGCCGGCGGATTGTGCACGTCGTGCTTGTGCGGGGGATAGCTCGACCAGTTGCCGCCGGGCGTGTATACCTCGCAGATCAGAATCCGATGCGCGGCGAAGCCGGGACGGATCATGTGGTTGATCTGGCGCGTGGCATTGCCGCCGCCGCGGATCTCCACCACGACGCCGTCCGGCGCGACGAGCTGCGCGGGGTGGCTGTGCTCGGCCCGGCAGTAGCAGAGGGCGATGTCGCAATCGGTGGTCGCCGTGATGGTGAACTCGGTCCCGATGGGCAGATAGAGGGTGTGCGGAAGCCCGCTGAAGACGTCCGCGCGCCCGCCCACCTTGTCGAAGTCGCCGGCCGAGGAGCCCACCGAGCAGGCGCCGCCCAGCATGACGATGGCGAGTTCGTTCCGGCCGGTGAAGCCACTCAGGCTCGCGCCGGCGGCGGGTTTGCTGTTCTGGAACGAGAGGTATTCGTAGCCGAAGTTGCCAATGCGGTCGGTAAAACGGTCAGGCGTGACGAGGAGTTTGCTCATGGTTCTCGGGCCAATAGAAAGCACTGGCTTGGTCCGAGTTGACGTGACGCCCGTTCTCGGACGTCCCGGAGCCCGGAACCGGATGCCCTGAGTGCCCGGATGGCTCAGACACAGCCCATTATGCCCGCACGGGTCGCACGGTCAAGCGGATGTTCGGCGGCGGACAGGTGCCGCGCCGCGGTTACGGTTTCGGCGGGCCGGTCAGACGAGGATGTCGCGCGGCCAGCCGGCGCGGTCCAGCGTGATCTCGCTCATGCGGCTGGTGCCGAGGCCGAACTTCTCATCGGCCGCGCTCACGCAGAGCGGCGGCGGCGAGAGCGGCCACTCCTCCCCGCGCAGCGCGCGCCGCTTCGCCATGATGATCTGCAGGCCGACCGCGTCCGCCGCCACGGGGTCCTTGCTGGCGATGAGCCCTTTGTAGTCCCATAGGTACCGCGGGTCGGGCTGGGGCCCTTTGTCGCAGAGCGGCCGCAGCGCGTCCACCAGCACCAGTCTCGTCTTGCCCTTCACGTCCGGCAGCAGCCAGATTTCCCCAAGGTTGGCGTTGTTGGCGTCGTGGTAGCTGCTCGGCCGGCCCGAGTACATGATGTAGTTCTTCAGCACCGTGCCGATGCCGGTCAGCCAGTGCGCCTTGAGCGCCGGCATGGCGATGAGCGCGGTGCACGCCCGCGGCTTCTCAATCCCGCCCTGCGCCTCGCGGATCTGAGCCGGCGGAATGCCCGCGCCCACGAGCGCCCGGCGTACGGCGTCGACAAGCTCCGGGTGCGTCGGGTTCAGGTGGGGCGTCGGCACCAACCCGATGGTGTCGGCAGGCGCAAAGAGCGCGCGCCACGCGGCCTCCGGCGTCTTCTCTCCGGTCACACGCCAGACGGTGTCTGCCAGCATACGGTCGAGCACGACCGTGTCGACATCGTGCGTGTCGTTGAGCACCCGCTCGTCGCGCACGATCACGACGCGGGCCGACCGGCCGGGCCGGGCCGCCGCCTGATCCGGGCCGCCCGCAGCGTCCTCTGCCCCGCCGGCAAGCGCCGCGGCGCCTACGACGGCCCCAACCGCGGTGCGCACGAAGTCGCGGCGCGTGATCTCGTTGTCGCTGCTCATGACAGACAACTCCTTACTGCCGGATGAGCGCCGCGAGAGCGGCGCCAGCCATCGCCTTCGCCTCTTCCTCGCGGGGCGCGCCGAGCACGATGGCGAGATGCCGATCCTGTGCCGCCCAGCCGAACCACCCGCCCTCGCCCCGCGCAGCAGACGGCACAGGCCGGCCGGCTGCCTGCGTGCCGCCTCCCGGCAGGTACGACTTCAGGAACGCCGCGAGCCCAGCGGCGGCCGCATCGGGCGTGTGATACGCGATCGCAATGAGGCGGACGGGGCCACCGCCCTGTGGGGCCCGATACTCGCCAACGACGGCATCGACGGTTGGATTGAGCCCGAGAATGTCGTCCGGCGCCACGTAGTGCACCGAGTTGAGGACGTAGTGCGACCTGAAGAAGCACGTGCGATCGGGCCGCAGCACGAAACGCTCGCCGAGCCGACCCGGCAGCGTCGAGAGGACTGCCGGGGGACGGCCGTTCGCGGGACGTCCCTTCACGATCGATCGCGCGATGGCGAGCACCTGCTCGCGCGATGCCGGCGACTCCCGCGACGCCATGACGCGGCCATACAGATGACCGCTGCAGAACCGCAGCAGGCCTCCGCCATAGAGCGCGTGGTGCGGGGGCACCGCCGGCACGGCATCCTGCCGTATCACGCCCCGCTCCTGCAGATCGATGGCGTCGCCTCCCCAGTCCACCGACAACAGCCCGAACGCATCGTCCGTGCTCCGCATCCAGTAGAGCTCCACACGGATCTCGCCAAGCGAGGGCGTCGGCGCGGGATACAGGTACACGTCAAGGTGATCGAACCGGTACGCGAGGTATAGCTCGCCGGCGCCGTCCATGTAGTCGAAGATCGTCTCTTCGGTGATCCGACGCCCTTGGTCTGGGCGAACCCAGGCGCCGGCCTGCGTCGGCAACGTCACGGACGAGCCGGTGCCCGGCTGGCGGGCCATGAGCGGTGCGGCGGCAGAAGGTGTTTGCGGCGACAGGGACAGCCCGTCGGCGGAATGGGGGCAGACCGCCAGGAGCGAGATCGTCGCGAGGCGAATCATGCGGCGCACGGTGTCCTGAGCGCGGACATTACTGCCGGCGCCGGAAAGAGTCAATGCGCTGGCTCCCCGGCGGCGGCTGACCTGCCGTGCGCCTGCCACGTCCGGCTTCCGCAACCGCCCCCCCGTCGTGCACAATGCGCGGTGATGCACCCGTTTGCAGCCTGGGCGAGGTTCCTGGCCGTCGCCGCCGGCTACGCCATTGCGTTCGTCGCGTGGCGGCACGTCATGCCGTCCAGCCTGCTGTCACCCTGGTTTGTCGTCGTCGCGATGATCTGCTTCCTGGGCCTCGCCTTCGTGGCGCAGCCGATCGTGATGATCAGGATGCCGCGGTCCCTGAGGACCATACGCGCAGGGGAGGTGCATGGCGGGTTCTATCGCGCGGTTGGCGTCCCGGCATTTGGGCGGCTGCTTCGGCGGACGCCGCTGCGTCTCTTCAATATGGACGTCTACCTGCGGAACGGTCTTGCCGATACCGCCAGGGTGGGCGCCGAACTGGAAGCCGCGGAGGCCTCGCACCTCGTGGCGGCGGTGCTGGTCGCGCCCTACATGGTCTACCTGGGCCTCGGGCACGAGTGGGCGCCCCTGGCCTGGATCACGCTGGCGCAGGCACTGATCAACGTGTACCCGATCATGCACCTGCGCCTGACCAGACACCGTCTCGAGCGGCTCGCGGCGAAACGATCGCTGCGCCCTTCGGCGCCTACTTCCCGGCCACCATCTTCATGATGGCGTCGGTTTCCATGACCGGGTAGGTCTCGATGGTGCCCAGGTCGCTCCAGGCGTAGCTTCCCTTGAACGCGGCCGCAGGATCGGCCGCCTCGAAGAGCCTGAAGACGCGGCCGGAGCCCACGTAGCTCCACTCGCCCAGGACCTTGACACCTTCGGTCACCATCGCGCCCTTCTCGAGACGGCGCTTGATCACCGCATCCCGGTTCGAGGGCTTGTACGTGTAGACAGTCATGAACAACATGATGCGCCTCCCCTTCAACGCCGGCGGAAGTGCCGGCGGCCATGAACGGTCACCGCTTCGTGTGGCTGGACTGATGGTTGGGTATCGCCAAGCCGGAGTATGCGCCCCGTCTGAATGCCTGTCAAACACCCGGCACTCATCCGGCACTCGCCATGACCGGAGAGGGATTCGCGCGAAGGACGGCCCGTTTCGGATAGGATGGGCGGACATGAACTCGCCCCGCTTCCGATACGCGTTCGAGTACGCGGCCGCGCTGCACGCGGCCGACCTCCGGAAGGGCTCCAAGATGCCCTACCTGTCCCACCTCCTCGAAGTCTGCGCCGTCGTCCTTCGCTACGGCGGCAACGAGGACGCCGCCATCTCCGCCCTGCTGCACGACGCGGCGGAAGACCACGGCGGCAAGCCGCGGCTGGTGGACATTCAGCGCAACTTCGGCAAGACGGTGGCGGCGATCGTCGAAGAGTGCACGGATTCGACGGCGAGGCCGAAGCAGTCGTGGGAGGTCAGGAAGAAGACCTACTTGAAGCACGTGCCCGAAGCGTCGCGGGGCGGCCTGCTGGTGTCGGCAGCGGACAAGCTCTCGAACGTCCGCGCCATTCTCGCCGACCACTACGTCCTCGGCGACGAGGTCTACAAGCGTTTCAACCGGCCGAAGCGCCGCACGCTGTGGTATTACAACGCCCTGAGCAAGGCGTTCACCACCCACCTCGGGGGCGACATCGCCAAGGAACTCCGCCGCACGGTCGCCGAGTTGAATCGCGTGTCGAAGTTCAAGCCGGGGCGGTAGCCGGCGCCCGCCTTCGCGCGTCAGCGCCCGCGGACGCCGGCTGACTGCCTCACAATCCCGACAATCTCCGCCGGCGTGAGGCGCGCGCGTTGCACGCGTGCGCCGGAGGCGGCGAACTGCGGCCCGGCGTTGTGGATGACGAGCCGGCCCCGCGCGATCTCCGACGCGGTCTGCACGTCTCCCGCCCGGCGCAGGCCCGGAATGTAGAGGTGCGCGAGGAACCCGTCGTCGCGGCTGGTGTCGAAGGCCTGCACGTCGAGGATCGCAAGCCGAGGCGGCTCGATGGCCGACGCCAGCACGCCCGCCAGGGCGGCGTCTCCCGAGGCGACAAGGATTGCGCCGGGCTCGGCGCCGAGCGCGGCCACGATGTCCGCGACGCGCTGGCTGGCGGCGGTCCGGTTGTAGGTTTCAAAGTGCCGGACCTTGTCGGCGGCGGCCTGATCGAACGGCGTGAACGCGACGGGGCGCACCGCGTAGCCGGACTTGCGCAACGCCGCTTCGACGTCCGGCATGTCGCCGGCGACCAGCACGGAAGGCCGGCGCGTTCGCGGGGCGGCGGGCGGCCGCGACGTGGTTGCGGCGCCGAATCCAAGCGCGTGCCGGAGCGCCGCCGCTCGCACGGCTAGAGGCGCGGCCGCCAGTTGGCCTTTCGCAGACTCGATCCACGAAGACGTCAGCGCATCGGCGGTCACCGCGCGGCCGGGCAGCGGGCGGCCGTGGAACACGAGCAGCGCGGGCAGCGCATCCGGACTGAAGGAGGCCTCGGGTACCCGCCCGGATGACGGCGCGCCTTTCAGCCACCGCGCCATCCAGCCGTACATCGCCTCGCGGCTGTCCTTGTTGTAGTTGTGCTCGGCGGTGAACCGGACGGCGCTCACGCGATCCGGTGCGCCCGCCAGGGCGTAGAGGGCGCGCACGGCCGGGTACTCGAGTTCGAGGGTTTCGGCCGTCCAGTCGCCGGTGGCCGACACCATCAGCAGCGGCCGCGGCGCAATCGTGGCGGCGATCTCCACGTTCGTCGTGTCGAGCCGCAGCCCCGGCGGGTTCTCGCACAGGCATCCGCCCTGCATGTGCAGCGAAATCATGTTCACCGGCACGGCCGCGGCCACGCGCGCGTCGGCGGCCGCCAGCATGAACGTCTGCGTGCCGCCGCCGGACTCGCCGGTGATGCCCATGGCATCGCGCTTCACATAGGGCAGCGATTCGAGGAAATCGAGGCTGCGAATGCTGTTCCAGAGCTGCAACCCGGCAAGGCTCAACCCCCACAGGTGCTCGCGAGGGCCTCCGAAGGTGTGCGTCAGCTGGCGGCTGTCGTTGTAGCCGATCATGTCGTACGTGAACACGACGAAGCCCTGGCGTGCCAAGGTGATCGCGCGTCCCGGACCCGACACGAGAGGCGAGTTCTCGAGGCGCCCGTACGTCCAGTGGCCGTGGGCCGACAGCACCGCCGGGAACGGGCCTTCGCCCACTGGCCGGTAGAGGTTGCCTGTGACGAAGAACCCGGGCAGGCTCTCGAAGTAGACCTTCGACACGACGTAGCCCTCGCGTGTCAGCTCGTCGAAGATCACCGGGCTGAGCGGGGTCCTTTCGGGCAGCGGCAGCAGCCCGGCGGAGGCGAGCACGTGCTCGCGGAGGTAGGCCGCCCGGGCGTCCCACTCCGCCCGTGACGTGAACGCGGGCCCGGGGAATCGATCGTTGAGCGTGCGGTACTGGCCCCCCTGCCCGGGGACGCCAGCCTGTGTCAGCAGCACGAAGGCGGCGATCGCGGAGATGGTGGCGCGCATATGCGCGCAGGGTATCACGGGAGGATCCGGTGAAGGATACTGGACGGATCGCCGTTCACCTCCGGCTTGTGCTACAACTGGCGTCGTGGCTGACGGAGCGAGCATCCCGGTGACGGCGTGGGTCGCGGCAGGCGGCGCGATCGGGGCGGCCGCGCGATACGCGCTGGCCGGCCTGGTGCACCGGTTCACCTCCGCCTACTTTCCCTACGGCACGTTCGTCGTGAATATGACCGGATGCCTGCTGTTCGGCGTGATCTTCGGCTTCACCGAGCAGCGGTTCCAGATCTCCCCGACGCTGCGGGCGTTCCTGCTCATCGGCGTGCTGGGCGGGTTCACCACGTTCTCGTCCTACGCATTCGAGTCGTTCCAGCTCCTCCGCGACGCCGAGTACTTCCGGGCGTCGGTGAACGTGGCCGGGCAGGTCGTGCTCGGCCTCGTCTTCTTCTGGCTTGGCTACATGGCGAACCGCGTGATCTAGGGGACCTGCGATGACGATTCCGACCGAAGGCCAGCTGCTGCGCATCTTCGTCGGCGAGGCCGATCGCTGGGAGGGCAAGCCGCTCTACGAGGCCATCGTCGAGGCCGCGCGCAGGCAGGGCCTCGCCGGCGCGACGGTGTGGAAGGGTTTCATGGGCTTCGGCGCCCACAGCCGGATGCACACGGCGAAGATCCTCCGGCTGTCGGAAGACCTGCCGATCGTGATCGAGATCGTGGACGCCGCCGAGAAGATCCGGGCCTTCCTCCCGTCGTTGGACGGCATGGTCACCGAAGGCCTGGTCACCCTGGAGCGCGCCGAGGTGCTCATGTATCGCGCCCCCGGCAAAGCCGCAAAAGGCTGACGCCGGTGGCTGCCGACCCTCTGCCCGTCTCGCTCATCATCCCCTGCCGCAACGAGGCCGCCAATCTCGAGGCCCTGCTGCCGCGTCTCACAGGGATCGCGCGCGAGCTCATCATCGTCGATGGGCATTCCACCGACGGCACGCATGCGTTGGCGGCCGCGCACGGGGCGGCGTACCTGCTCGACAACGGGCGCGGCAAGGGCGATGGCCTCCGCGTCGGGGTCGCCCATGCGAGCGAGCCGGTGTGCGTGTTCATGGACGCGGATCTGTCGCACGATCCCGCGGACATCCCGAAACTGGCGCAACCGATTCTCGATGGGCAGGCCGACCTCGTGCTCGGCTCACGCATGCGCGGCGGCGGCGACGAGTTCGTGGCGACGTTCTTCGAGCTTGTGCGGCTCGCCGGCAACATGGGCCTGACCTGGCTCATCAACGTGCGCTGCGGCTCCCGCCTGTCGGACAGCCAGAACGGGTTCCGGGCCGCAAGAACGTCATTGCTGCGCGAATTGAAACTGACGTCCGACAGGCACACCGTCGAACTCGAGATGACGATGCGCGCGCTCAGAAAGGGCGCGCGGGTGGTGGAGGTCGCCACCCACGAATATCCGAGGCGCTTTGGGCGCTCGTCGCTGTCAGTGACCCGCCAGGGCCCGCTGTTTCTTTGGTGCTATCTGCGCGAGTGCGTCCGCCCGCTGTGATTGGGGTCAGACCCGGGTCTGACCCCGATGCATGATCATGCGAGGGTGTGCAACGCGTCGAGGATGGCGTCGACCTCGGGGTCGTGGTTGCAGATGTGGAACGACACGCGGATGCAGTTGAGGCCACCCTCGGTGACCGGGCGGACCCGGATCTTCGCTTTCGCCAGCTGCTCGTTGATCTGGGAGTAGGTGCGGTCTTTCATCCGGAAGCTGATCATCGCCGTCCGGTACGCGTCCTCCTGCGGCGAGAGGATCTCGGCGCCGGCAATCCCCTGAAGCCCCTTGTAGAACTTCTCGGCCAGCGCGTGGTTGTGTGCCCAGATCCGGGAGGGTCCGATGGTCTGGACGAAGTCGATCGCGGCGCCCAGCGCGAAGAACAGCGCGTCGTTCTGCGTGCCATACTCGTAGCGTTGCGCGGTCGGGTGCAGCGCCAGGTCGAGTTTCGTGATGTCGTTCCGCTCCGACGAGTACGCCCCCGCCGTCACCGGCCGAAGCGTATCGAGCATGCCCTGCCGGACGTAGAGGAAGCCTGTCCGCTTCGGCCCCATCAGCCACTTGTGCGTGCTGCTCGTATAGAAGTCGGCACCGGTGTCGACGATGTCGAAGGGCACGCAGACAGGGGCCTGGGCGCCGTCCAGCGCGAACCAGATGTTGCGGCTTCGGGCGAGTGCCGCGATCTCGGGCGCCGGAAAGAGCTGCCCGGTCGTGCACGTGACGTGACTGACGAGAATGAGGCGCGTCCGCGGGCTGACGAGGCCGTTGATGCGCTCGACGTTGCCCTGGGCGCGCACGAGGTCCGGCTCGAACAGGCGGAGCACGATGCCGTCGCGCTGCATCCGGTTCAGCAGCCCGACGTTCACGGCCACGTGCTCGTGCGTGGACGTAATCACCTCGTCGCCCTTCTTCAAGGGCAGGCCGTTGATGATGGCGTTGAGGCCTTCGGTGGCGCAGCTGATGAGGGCGAGGTCTTCCTTGCGGCAGGTGGGACCGAGCAGGCGCGCCAGCCGCTCCTTCACGTCCCACCAGATCTTCTCGTCGTGGCCTGCGCTCGGCGCGCGCTCTTCGGTGCGCGTCCACTCCCAGAAGCTGTTGAGCACGGGCATCGGGCAGGTGCCGAGGCCGCCGAAGTTCAGGTACGACCAGCCCGGGTCGAGCACGAACTCGTCGCGGATGAGTTTCCAGAAGGCGGCGTCGCCGGCGGTGGCCGCATCCTGAAGGGCCGAGTGGAAGTCGGCCGCGCGAACGGATCCGGGAACGGCCAGGCTGCCAACCACCGCCGCCATGCCCTTGAGGAACTCTTTGCGGTTCATCGATCGCTCCTCGCGCGGATCGCCAGCCCTGACCGCCTCCGCCAAGGCTACGGCGAGTCCGCCGGAGCGCTTCGCGCGAAGGCGGAAGGGCCGGCCTCCACATGCGGGGGCATCCTATCCCAGGCCGTCCGGGCGCGCTACTCCGACGCGGTTTTGCCCGCGCTTGACTCGCCGGCACACCGGGTATACGTTTCGGCCATCCCGACCCATCCAACGCCCTCCGGAGGAGGTTCCCATGGACTTCAAGAAGTTCCTCACGATCGGCATCGCCGTCGGCATCGCCGCCAACGTGATCGATTTCGTCGTACAGGGCAACCTGCTGGCGGATTACTACGCGCGCCCGCCGTTCCGCCAGGACGTCGCCGTCGGGTGGATGATCATCGGCGACCTGGTGGCTGGACTCGTCTTCGCGTGGTTCTACCTGGCCGTGGCGGGCTCGTTCGCGCCCGGGGTGCCGGGAGGCGCGACGATGGGGTTCTACACGGGCGTGCTGGTGATCTTCCCGGCGGCGATCTTCATGCACCTGATGTTCGAGGGCTTCCCGTACTTCCTCTCCTGGATTTGGATCTTCTACGGCATCGCCTGGTACGTCTGCGCGGGGGCCATCGCGGGGGCGATCAACAAGAGGTGACCCTCATCAGGGGCTAGGGGCTAGGGAAAGACTGTATCGCCCGACACGGGAGCAGTGCACCTCATCTGTCCCAATTGGCAAAGAAGAAGGCCGGCGGGATTCGTTCCCGCCGGCCCATCTGAATCCCCAATCCCGCCCGCCTCGCCGAAGCACGAGGCGATCGAGTCGGGCGAAGGCGGGCGCGCCCGCGGCACGGGCCGGGAGCGCGCCTGGAAGAGCTAGAACTGGAAGCGGAAGCCCAGCTGCTCCCCGCCGAGTACGTGAGGAAGTTCGGCGACGTGAACGACGTGTTCGGCGCGCCCCAGTTCCTCGTGTTGAAGAGGTTGGAGATGTCGATCCGGAACTCCGGGCGGAAACGGCCCACCGGGAACGCCTTGAAGATCGAGAAGTCCACGTTCCACTGCGCCGGGCGGCGGAAGAAGTTGCGCTTCGTGTTCCCGAAGCCCGCCACGTCGAGGCCGCTCGGCTGCGAGAAGAGCGACTTGTCGAAGTAGGTGTACGAGCTGAAGTCCGTGGTGCCCGCGGGAGGTATGTTGCCAGCCTCACCGATGGCTTCCGGAGTGCCGTTGTAGTTGATCAGGATCGAACCGCATCCCTGACACGCCATGGCGTTGTTCGTGCCGCCGATCGAGTACGGCGTGCCGGTGAACCAGGCCGCCACACCGTTGAGCTGCCAGCCGCCGAGAATCGCGCCAAGGGCGTCGTTGCGGTCCTTGAGGAACGGCAACTCGTAGACCCAGCCCATGCTGAACATGTGCGTCCGGTCGAAGCCAGCGATCGCGAAGTTGTCGTCGTACTTCGGCAGGTAGTTCCAGGTGAGGCCGGTCCACCCGTCTTCGTCGGCCATGTTCTTGGCCTGGCTCCAGGTGTAGGCGCCCTTGAGCATCAGGCCGTTCTTGAACGGCCGGTTCAGCGCGAACTGCAGGCCCTTGTACCGGCTCTTGGTCCGCGAACCCCAGTCATTGATGGCCGTCGTGCCAGCCGACGCGTAGTACTTCGCCGCCGTGCCTCCGCCTCCCGGCACGCCGACGTTCACGTTCAGGTCGGCGTAACCGCCATCGGTCGCCGTGCCGACGTACGCCACTTCGGCAGAGATGTCATACGGCAACCGGCGCTCGAACGAGACGTTCCACTGCTGGACGGTGCCGCGGTCAACCATGTCCAGGTTTGGCGAGCGGATGTAGACGCCTCTCGGCAGGACGACCGTACCCTTCGACGTATCGGGCAGGTTGACCGCCGGGATGCCCGCGGCCAGCGTGGTCACGTAGTCATAGGTGCCGGTCGCGGTGGCGTTGTTGTTGATGTCGAACGGGTACGACCCGCGCATCGGACGCCCCCAGGGCAGCGGGTTCTTCGTGACGCCGTAGCCGGCCCTGAACAC
>JALOKU010000097.1 GCA_025456345.1 Vicinamibacterales bacterium
GTTTGCGCGCAGGTAGGCGAGCAGCTCGAGCATCGGCTGGTAAACCATCTCGGTGTAGAGCCGTCCCGTCTTCGGGTGCTTCGCCGTGGCGATCCAGTCGCCGACGATCCGCTCGAACTCCTCGGTGGTCGTGCCCGCGTGGGTGGCCATGGCCATCTCGAGAAGGGCGCGCTCCCCTCCTGCCAGCGCGGACTTCACGTCACCCTTGAGCACTGAGGCGAACGGCTCCTTGTCCTTCCATTCGGGATGCTGTGGCGCGAGCGCCTTGATGCGGTCGAAGATGAAGAGCGCCTGGAAGTACATCGGCTGCTCGGACCAGAGCGTGCCGTCGTTGTCGAACACGGCGATGCGTTCGGCCGGCGGCACGAAGTCCGGCCCCCCTTCGCGCGTCACCCGTTCGACGAACGACACGACAGCCGTGCGCGCGGCGCCGTCGTTCCACGACGACAGGGGAGCCGGTGCTGCGAGGACGGCCGGGGAGGCCGCGCGTTGCGAGGGCGGCGCCGGAGGCTGCTGGCAAGCCGTCATGGCCACCGTGAGCAGCATCGGCGCCAGGGCGAGTATCGACGTTCGGGGTTTGGGCGCCATCGTCATCATCTCTGTCGAACCACGCAAGAAGACCGCCGGCCCCAGTCGGGCCGGCGGCCATGTGTGATCAGCGACCGCCTACTTGGCGGATTCCAGCTGCTTCTGGATCTTGCTCAGGTTGAACGAGCCAGGCGCCTGGCTCGGCGGGTAATCAGCCATCGTCTGCAGGAACCTCGCCGCCAGCCCCTGAATGGGCACGATCACGAACGGGCGATCCAGGAACCAGTCGTTGTAGGTGTTCGAGTTGTGCTGCGCCTTCTCGAACGGGTCGCGGCGCAGGTTGAAGAGCAGCGGCACGCGCAACTCGACGAACGGCTCGCGCCAGACGCCGAACGCTTCGCCGCGGTTCTCCAGGAAGACCACCTTCCAGTCCTGCCAGCGCGCGGCCACGACCTCGGCGTCGTCGTTGACGTACCAGAACTCGCTGCGGGGCGATGCTTTCGCCTTGCCGCTGAGGTAGTCGAGCTGGTTGTATCCGTCTATGTAGTTGCGGTAGCGGCGGCCATTGAGATCGGCGCCCTTGAGCAGCTGTTCCTTGATGTTCGGATTGCCTGCGGCAGCGGCGAACGTGGGCAGCCAGTCCTCATGCGACACGATGCCGTTGAGCGTGACGTCTTTCTGGAAGTGGCCGGGCCACCGGACGAAGGCCGGCACGCGATAGGCGCCTTCCCAGTTGGAATTCTTCTCGCTGCGGAAGGGCGTGGTGCCTGCGTCTGGCCACGTGTTGTAGTGCGGGCCGTTGTCGGTCGAATACATGACGATCGTGTCGTTCGCGAGGCCGAGGTCGTCGATGACCTTGAGCAGCAGGCCGACGTGGGCGTCGTGCTCGACCATGCCGTCGCTGTACTCGTCCTGCCCGGACTTGCCCCGGTTCTCCGCCTTCACGTGCGTGCGGAAGTGCATGCGCGTGCCGTTCCACCAGCAGAAGAACGGCTGGCCGGCCTTCACCTGGCGCTGGATGAAGTCCTTCGCCGCCGCGACGGTTTCATCGTCGACCGTTTCCATGCGCTTCTTGGTCAGGGGACCGGTGTTCTCGATGCGCTGGCCGCCCTTGCCGTCCGCCCAGGTGTGCAGGACGCCGCGCGGGCCGAACTGCTGCAGGAAGGTCTTGCCGTTGGGCAGCACCATGTCCTTGGGATAGTCGATGTTCTCGGGCTCTTCCTCCGCGTTGAGGTGGTAGAGGCTGCCGAAGAACTCGTCGAAGCCGTGCATTGTGGGCAGGTGTTCGTCGCGGTCCCCCTGGTGGTTCTTGCCGAACTGGCCCGTGGCGTAGCCCTGGCTCTTCAGCACCGTCGCCATCGTCACGTCGGTCTTCTGCCAGCCCTGTGCGGCGCCGGGCAGGCCGACCTTGGTCATGCCCGAGCGCACCGGCACCGAGCCGCTGATGAAGGCGGCCCGGCCGGCCGTGCAGCTCTGCTGCGCGTAGTAGTCGGTGAACGACACGCCCTCATCGGCGATCCGATCGATGTTCGGCGTGCGATAGCCCATCATGCCGCGGTTGTTGTGGCTGATGTTCCACGTGCCGATGTCGTCACCCCAGATCACCAGGATGTTGGGCTTCTTGGCCTGCCCCGCCGTAGCTTGCGCGGAGGCGGGCATTGCGGCAGCCTGGACACGGGCCGGCACAGCGGCCGGCTTCGCTGGCGCAGTTTGGGCGTGGGCCGGCATCGCCATCGCGAGGCAGGCCAGCGCGGCGAACGTGCTGGCCCCGAGGTGTTTCCAGTGACTCATGTGTCTTCTCTCCTGACAGGTGTGTCCGAACCAACGATCCGGGCGGTGTGACGCGGTACGGCGTCGTGCCGGCCCGCCAGTACGAGCTTCAAGTAGGCGGACAGACCCTCCAGGGGTGTGTCGCCGGTTTCCAGTTCTCGCAGGAGCGACAATCCGCGGGAATCGGCTCCACGGAGGTCATGGAGCATCAGCCGCACCGGCTTCGGCGTGGACCGGAGGACGCTTTCAAGCTCGTCGACTCCGGCGGCTTCCAGCCAGCCATCCACCTTGACCAAGGCTCCTGACGACTCCTCTGTGACCTTGATCATGAGTGACATTGCCGTTACAGACTCCATGGAGCATGCCGCTGCAATCACGTGCGAATACGATTCACAAACCCCTGCGAAACGACAGCATCCGGGCCACGAGCCGCCATGCAGGCCAGTGTCAGCGTGCGCTGTGATTCATGGCACATCGTGACCGGCACGTCGTCCTCGTCGTGGCCTATCGCATCGGGTTCACGACGACGTATGTCGTGGACGAGCCCGAGAGCTGGGGCTGGTACCACGTGCTGCCGCACTGCTGGTACGCGAAGCCGTTGACGATGACCGTCGAGCACGACGGCGGGAGGGTGTGGACGATGGAGCCGACCACCGCGGCCGTGACGACCGCCGTGGCCGTCACCGCGGCCGCCGTCGCCACCGGGTGGTAGCAGCAGCCGCCGTAGTAGCCGCCGCGGCGATTGACGTCGACGTCGATGTCCACGTCCCGGCGGTTGTTCACGTTGATGTTGTTGTTCCGGTTGATGTTGGTGTTGCGGTTGATGTTGGTGTTGTTGTTCCGGTTGATGTTGGTGTTGCGGTTCCCTCCGCCGCTCCGGTTGACGCTGCTCTGCGAGCGGCTGCGATGGCCGGCCCCGGCCGGGATGCCGGTCCCGACGGCCATTGCGAGGGCGAGGGCCGCGACCACGTATCGTTGAGTCGTCTGCTTCATGTCAGGCTCCTACTTCGTAATCGGCAACTCGGCCAGGACGACCCGCTGGGCACCCGCCGGCGGGTCGAGCACGAAGGCGCCCTCGTTGAACGACGGCGCCAGGTTCCAAGTGAAACTCGCCGTGTGCTGCGGCCGGGCTTCGTCGGTTTTCGTCGTGATGACGACCCTGCGCGGCAGCGGGAAGTCGCCCTTCTGGATCCACACCTGGTAGTCCACCTCGTCCTGCCTGAACGCGTACTGATCGCAGGTGGTGCCGTCGACCACGCTGGGGCCCACGAGCATGGCGCCGGTGATCGCGGCCGGCGTCCATCCCGGGGCGCCCCACAGGAACAGGTCCACCAGCGGCACGTCGATCCCGTACTTGTCGTACAGCAGGTCGATCACCTGCCGCGTGGTCGGCGGCGCCGGCACGGTCGCGTACATGTTCATGCGCTGCGCCAGCAGCGTCACGTGCTTCCCGTCGTAGAGATACAGCCGCTCGACGCGATCGTTGGACTGGCTGACCCGCAGGCGGTCGGGCATCTGGGCGAGAAAGTTGATGGTGCTCGCCGACTGGATCTTCTGGCCGTCGTCCAGCACGTCCTCGTCCGTCGTCGAGGACTCCACCTGGAAGGCCTTCAGCGAGCGGAGGTACGCGCCCATGCGCGTCAGGGCGGCAACCGCCTGAGGGTCGACGGCAGGTGTGGCGGCCGCCTGGGCCGCGGGGGCGGATGCGGCGGCAGGCGCTTGCGCCTGGGCCGCGGGGGCGAGAACCGCCAGGCATGCACCCAGCGCGAATCCGGCGACGTACACGCGTCTCATCAGCTTCTTCTCCTGTCGGTTTCCACGCGAGACCTGTCCGGGAGGCCGAGCAGCAGTTCCGTCAGCCAGAACGCGGCCCCCACCATGTTTGGAGCTCCAGGGTGCTAATCCACGAAGTGTGCCGCGTGAATCGAAGGCCGACTATATTGGTTAAGGTGTTGCTAGTTAGGAACTTGTATGCCATCCACCGTCACGTCGGCGCGGACGATGCTGACAATAAATAGTGTTATTCACCACATATGGTGACCATGGCGGCGTGGTTGGTCTAAGATCGTGGACATGTCAAGGGACGGAAGCGCGTTCGAGGGCGTGATCGGGGACCTTTCGGCCAGGTTCGCGGGAATCGAGCCGACCCGGTTCGACGAAGAGGTCGCGTACTGCCTGCGGGCCGTGGTCGAGTGGTTTCGCACGGATCGCGCGTCGTTCCTGGAGTTCTCGCCGGACATGGCGACGCTTGTGAACGCGCACACGTGGGCGAGAAGGTCGGGAATCGAACCCAACCCGCCGAAGGCAACTTGGCAGCACTTCCCGTGGTACTTCGATCAGCTCCAGCAGGGGAAAGACGTGGTGCTGGGCAACCTCGAGGCGGAGCTGCCGGCAGCCGCCGCGGCGGAACGCGAGTACGCGGCACGCGTGCGCTTCCGCGCCGTCATGACGCTTCCGCTGGCGGTCGCCGGGAAGATCCAGTGTGTTATCTCGACGGGTGACTTCACCGCTCCGCGCGAATGGACGCCGATTGACGTGACCCGGCTGCGGATCGTCGGCGAGATTCTGGCCAACGCTTACGACCGCAAGCGCCGCGACGCCGAGCTTCGGGCGCACCTCGACGAGATCCTGGCGCTGCGCGACAGGCTGCAGACCGAGAACGTGTCGCTGCGCGAAGAGGTGCGGGACCTGCACGACTTCGACGAGATCGTGGGCCAGAGTCTTCCCATCCGCCGGGTGCTCGCGCGGGTGGCGCAGGTGGCGCCCACCGACGCGGCCGTGCTCCTGCTGGGCGAGACGGGCACGGGCAAGGAATTGCTGGCGCGCGCGCTGCACCAGCGCAGCCCCCGCAACGGCCGGCCGTTCGTGCGGGTCAACTGCGCGGCCATACCGTCGACGCTGATCGAGAGTGAACTGTTCGGCCACGAGAAAGGGGCCTTCACCGGGGCCGTGGCGACGCGCGCCGGCCGTTTCGAAGCCGCGCACGGCGGCTCGCTCTTCCTGGACGAAATCGGCGAACTTGGCATCGACGTACAGGCCAAGTTGCTGCGCGTGCTGCAGGACGGGACGTTCGAACGCGTGGGATCCGTTCGGACGCTCCACTCGGATGTCCGCGTCATTGCGGCCACCAACCGCGATCTCGAACGCGCCATGACCGAGGGGCGCTTCCGGGAGGATCTCTACTATCGGCTCAGCGTATTCCCCATCACGTTGCCGCCCCTGCGGGCGCGCCGCGAGGACATCCCGCTGCTGGTATGGTCGGTGATCAGTCGCCGGCAGCGCGACCTCGGCCGCGAGATCACGGACGTGCCGAAGCGGGTCATGCAGTCCCTCTCTGCGTACGACTGGCCGGGCAACGTGCGTGAACTGGAGAACGTCATCGAGCGGGCGCTCATCCTGTCCAGGGGATCGACGCTCCACGTGGAGGAGTTGACCGCGGGCGCTTCACCGGCCGCTGCGCAGGCCGGATCGTTGTTTTCGCTCCGGCCCCTCGATGATGTCGATCGGGATCACATCCGCGGCGTGCTGGAGCGCTGCGGCTGGCGCGTGAACGGCGCCGGCAATGCCGCCGAGGTGCTGGGCCTGCACCCGAACACGTTGCGCTTCCGGATGAAGAAGCTGGGGATCACCCGACCGACGCCGGCCGACACCGGCGTCAGTACACCGCCTGGACGCGGGCGAGCAGTTGATCGGTCCTGCCCGTGACCCCGCCCTTGTCGAGGGTCGCCTGGCCGTAGCCCAGGCTGAACCGCCAGTGATTGGTCGGCAGGTAGTTCACGGCCGTGAACCACTTCCTCAGGTAACCGCCGTCGATGTTCTTGTCCACCGTGTCCACGACCCCGTAGCGGGCGATGAGCTCGATGGCACCCCACTTCCGCTTCGGGAGAACTCTGCGCGCGTAGCCGGCCTTGCGGTCGTACGGGCGATGCTCGCCCGTGACCACCCACGAGGCGGTCGCGTACCACCCGCTGAACACCGGGTCCCGGGCTTCCACTGACGAGACGCGGGCCTCGTCGTACTCGGCAAGCAGCGACACCGGACCTTCGTTCCACAGGGTTTCGGCTGCCCAGTGGTTGGCGTGTGCCGCGGGAATGCCCTTGGTGTCGACGTCGAGCTTGGCGTCCACGTAGTAGTCGGCCACATTCGACTCCGGCCGCCCCCGATAGCGCAGGAGGCCGTCGTCGGCCCCGACGAAACGCCAGGCAGTTCCGACGTGCAGGAAGCGCCGCCCCGCGTTGGACCAGAGCGGAAGCGCGGTCGCGCGCGCGGCGACGTCCCATCCGCTGTCGCCGTACGAGAGGTCCCTCAAGAACCAGTCGTTGAACGCGCCGAAGGCCAGCGTCGACCTTTCGTTCAGGACCGTCTTGTTGAGCCGTGCGCCAACGCTGCGCGAGGTGAAGAACGGGCTGAGCAGGCGCTCGAGATGCGGCAGGTTGGCGGCGTCGCCGACCATTTCATACGTATACGGCTCCTTGATCTTCCCCACCGTCAGTTCCCCGAGCGGCCCGGCCGGAATCGTGACGTACAGGTCCGTCCAGCTCCAGTTGTTGTCGGGATTGGTGTCGAAGCCGCGGTACTCGAAGCTCACCATGTACTTCCACGGGCGGGTGTGATTACTGAACAGCGTTCCCCGCGCCATGATCCGTGCGGACCGGATGTCGTGCTGGTCCTCCTGCACGCCGACCTGGCTGATGCTCGCATCGTCTTGTGAGAACCAGGTGTAGTCGAAGATTGGCGCTCCGCCGATGTGGATGGTGAACCAGCTCGATTTGGCGACGGGCTGGTCCGTGCCCTCGTCGTGGATCTCCTCCGGGACGGTGGGCTTGCTGACAGGCGGCTGTGCCTGGCCCGCGATGGCCGGAGTGGTGGCCTGGCTGGTAGGGTGAACGGCGGTCTGCGGCGTCGCTCGTACCGGACTCAGCAACAGCGCCAGCCCGAGGAGCGGGCCAGCGGACAGGCCCGCGTGGACATTCCTTCGCATCCGCGGCGATCTCCTGTTTCTCCTGTGGGTTGCAAGCCTGTCAGCATGCTAGCACGCGCCAGAATGGATTTCCGGTGGCCGGCTTCCAACTGCCCAATGGGCCGATGCCGCCGCGCGCGCCGCAGCGCGAGGTGAGCCGCGCCTCCCGCCGCCGTCGGTCCTGATGGCGCGAGTGGCGGTTACCCGCCGATGGCCTCGATGTCGGCGAGGTCCTCGAGGCGTCCTGCCGCGCGCCTGTTGCGGATGAACTCGGCGCGCCAGATGAACGGAAGCGAATCAACTCCGTGGGCGATCAACGAGCCGAAGAACTCGTCGAAGCCCGGCGCCAGTTCCATCATGCTGCCTCCGCAGGAAGGTGACTCGCCTGCCGAGCCGTAGCTCGGCGTAGCCGAGCGAAGAGGCCCTTCGACTCGCTTCGTTCGCTCAGGGCATTCTCCATGGGCTGGCCTGCCATGAACGAGCCTGGCGGCTCGCGGAGAGTGTAGCCAGGCGAGTCGAATGGCGGAGGGAGAGGGATTCGCTCTTGACAGCGCTTTTGAAAACAGGCCGAAATTCGAAAATCCTCTGAAAACTCGGCCCTCACATCCCGCGCGATCCGCACAACCCGCGGTTCGAACCCCCAAATTGCCCCCAACACTGCGACTCCTGCGGGTCCGACCAACTCCGGCTGCGTAGCGCTCGGCAACGAACCTGGTCAAACCCAATCGGCTTGGCACCCTCCCGCGCTGACGCCCCGGTTCAATTGCAGCGTCTATGACGGGCGGCTCGGAGAAGTCGCCCGTGTCATTCCTGCGGAGGCCCGGATGCGGGGCGCCGAAGCTCCAGCGCGAGTTGCTCAACCGAGGGCACAATGGCGGCGATGGCGGTGCGGACAGCCGGCAGAGCCTTAGTGGCCGTCGTCCACACCTTGTTGATGTCGACACCTTCGTAGCCGTGAATGAGTGCATCGCGAAACGCAGCCATCAGCCGCCACGGGATTGAAGGATGGGCCTCACGGAACGACGCCGGGATGCGCTTCGCCGCCTCACCGATGACCTCGAAGTTCCGGATGACCGCATCCTGGGTCTTGTGGTCGGTCAGGAAGGCGTCGTGCCCGTCGCGGACGTAAATCTCAATGCGGCTTGCCCGCTCCAGGATGTGCGCGAGATAGATGCGCGAGTCCTTTGTCCCAAGGGCCGGGCCTCTTGCAGGATGCGCGGCTTGAGCAGCCAGTAGAGACCGTCTTCGGTCACCACATCGACCTTGCGCCCGAGGAGGTCCTGAAGGTCGAGCATCAGGCCCGCCGGGAACCACGGGCTGGTGTGTTCGGTCGTGGAGACGAGCAGATCGATGTCACTCTCGTCCGTAGCTTCGCCGCGCGCGACCGATCCGAACACGCGGACGTTCCGGGCGCCGTGGCGCTCCGCGATGCGAAGGATCTCCTCGCGCTTCGCCTGAACAAGGTCCGTGGTGGTCATGGCTGCTCCCGTCGCCGCGCCAGAGCGTGCGTCACGTGACGGCCCGTCTTCTGAATTCTAAGCCCGGATCGCGCTGACTTGAGCGTCCTTTCCCATGCCGGCCTGGGGACACGTGCGCGTCAGGGACAAGACCGCCCTCGCTCGCGACGAGAGCACTACTCAGGCCTATTCTCGATACTCCAGAATGTCTCCGGGCTGACACTCCAGAGCCTTGCAGATGGCTTCGAGCGTCGAAAAACGAATGGCCTTCGCTTTTTCGTTCTTCAGGATGGAGATGTTGGCCATTGTGATCCCGACCTTATCGGCAAGCTCGGTGACGCTCATCTTTCTTTTCGCCAGCATGACGTCAATGTTGATGATGATGGCCATGTTGGTGTGGTCAGACGGTCAGGTCGTGTTCGGACTTCAAGTCGACCGCGCTTTGCAATGTCCTTTCGAACACGGCCGCGGCCGTGGCGATGACGATGGAAATGAATGTGGTCACGATAGACACTGCAAGAAAACCCGCCGGGTCGTCATCCTCAGCATGGAACATCCTGATATACAGCGCGGCCGTCACAATCGAGATGCTCAGGACCATGGCGCAGCATTTGATGATCCGAAGAGCCTTCACAGAGCCCGGTGAGAACACTCTGTTTTGCCCGATGTATCCGAGCAACCTGAACGCCTGATACAGGGCAACAAAGAAAGCGATGGACGCCAGGTAGCCGTACACAACGAACGGATCGGCGTAAATACTGAATAGGTCCAAGTGCGAGGCGCGCCCCTCGGTCAAGGGGAACCGGATCAGGATGGCCAGCGCCGCGAGGCCGACCAGCACAACGACGATCTGAAGGAAAACGGTTGAGTGTCTTTTCATGGCTGATGCCTGGTCAGTATTGGATACAGCTTGACCCGGCGCTTATCGTTTTTCAATATATTATTATTGTTGCACGGTCTGTGGTGTTCGCATTAGGCGGCTGGCGGAGGAAGAGAGACATCGTCCAGGGTCGGAGCTATCTCGCCGTCGCTCGCCCGACGTGTCGATCGGGCCGAGGGCGAGCGAAGGCGGATGGCGGAGGGAGAGGGATTCGAACCCCCGGTACGGTTTCCCGTACAGCGATTTTCAAGACCGCCGCCTTCAACCGCTCGGCCATCCCTCCGTTCTTGTGATTATAGCTGGAGGAGAAGAAGCCAGAAGCAGAACTGACGCGAATCAGAAGCAAGAAGCCAGACGTCAGCTGGCCCTTCCTGCTCCTGGATTCTTGCTTCTACCCGCGCCTGTAACCTTCAAGCAGGCGGTCCATGACCCAGGACGCCCGGGCGCCGCTCTCCCCCGTGGACTGGCAGCGGCCCCGGCCCCCCAGTTCGTCGACGATGGTCTGAATCAGCGGCTGGTGGACGTGCGGCGGGTTGCGGATGGACAGCACTTCCTCATGGCGGCCCCGGCGCACGACGATGTCACCATCGGTGAATACCGGCGTCAGCAGATCGCCGCGCGGCCCGGTGAATCTGATGGCGTCCATCGACCGATCGGCGTTGAAATTCCAGGTCCCGGTTCCGACCATTCCGCGGCTGAACCGGAACGAGCCCGACGTGACATCCTCCGCAGAGTAGGCCCCGCCGGTATTCACGGCGAAGCCCGAGGCGTCGGCGATCGGCCCGAGCAGGAAATCGAGCACGTCGAGGCAGTGCGAGGCGAGGTCCAGGAAGAGCCCTGCGCCGGCGACGGCCGGATCGAACCGCCAGCCAGCCGCCGCCTCCCCTTTCGCGAGCCGCTCGGACACCCGAACGTGAACGTCGGTGACGGGGCCGATCGCGCCGGAGTCGAGCAGGCGCCGCACTTCCAGGAAGCGCGGGAGCGCGCGGCGGTAGTAGGCCACGAAGAGCGGGACGCCCGCCCCACGGAAGGCGCCGTTCATGCGCACGCACTCGGCGTGGGTCATGGCCATCGGCTTCTCGACCAGACACGGCTTGCGCGCGGCCGCCACGCGCAGCGCCAGGTCAAGATGGCTGGACGGCGGCGTGGCGATGTAGACCGCGTCGACATCGGCGTCGTCGATGAGCGCCTCGGCCGTGTCGTGCACGCGCGGCACACCATGCCGCCGGGCGTAGTCTTCCGCCTTTTCGCGATCGCGGCGCATCACCGCGACGAGGCTCGCCCCATCGGCCTTCTGGAAGCCAGGCCCGCTCTTGACTTCGGTGACGTTCCCGCAGCCGACGATGCCCCAGCGCACGTGGTCCATACCGTTTCTTTCCGTGCGGGAACTGAAGTCAGAATCAAGAAGCAAGGAGCAAGAATGGCCCACCGACGATTGTCAGAAGACAGAAGACGCCTGTTCAGTGTGACGCGCCTTTCTTCTTGCTTCTGGATTCTCGCTTCGAACGAGCGTCAGCTCCGCTTCTGACTTCAGTCCTTCCTCGCAATCCGCTCCATCCCCCCCATGTACGGCCGCAGGGCCTCGGGGATGACGACCGACCCGTCGCGCTGCTGGTAGTTCTCGACAATCGCGATGAGCGTGCGCCCGACGGCCAGCCCCGATCCGTTCAGCGTGTGCGCGTACTCGGCCTTGCCGGTGCCCTCAGGCCGGTACTTGATGTTTGCGCGGCGCGCCTGGAAGCTCATCGTGTTGCTGCACGACGAGATTTCGCGGTACGTATGCTGGCTCGGCAGCCACACCTCGATGTCGTACGTCTTCGCCGAGGCATGCTCTCGAGCTCGTCCATCGACTGCTCGGGCGTCGCGAACTTCACCATCTCCACCTTGTGGAACTGGTGCTGGCGGATGAGGCCCTTCACGTCCTGGCCATACGATCCGGCCTCGCTCCGGAAGCAGGGCGTGTAAGCCGTATAGCGCAGCGGCAGCAGGCGGCCGTCGAGAATCTCCTCGCGGTGCAGGTTCGTCAGCGGCACTTCGGCTGTGGGAATGAGGTACAGGTCCCATTCGCCGGCGATTTTGAAGAGATCGGCCTCGAACTTCGGCAGGTTGCCCGTCCCCTGCAGCGCCGCCGCGTTCACCATGAACGGCGGGTCGAATTCCCGGTACCCGTGCTCGCGGGTGTGCAGATCGAGCATGAAGCTGATGAGGGCGCGCGACAGCCGCGCGCCGGCGCCCGACAGGACGGCGAAGCGGGCGCCGGACATCCGCGCGGCCCGCTCGAAATCCAGGATCCCGAGCGCCGCCCCCAGCTCCGCGTGCGACTTCGGCTCGAAGTCGAACGCGGGGGGCGTTCCCCACTTCCGCACTTCGACGTTGTCGGCCGCGCTGGTGCCCACCGGAACGGTCTCGTGCGGGAGGTTGGGGATCGTCAGCAGGATCGCCAGGCGGCGCGCTTCGATGCCGTCGAGTCCGGCCTCGAGAGCCTTGATCTCTCCGCCGCGAGCCTTGTTCGCGGCGAACAGGTGCGAGGCGTCCTGGCCGGCCTTCTTGGCCCGCGCCACTTCCTCTCCCGACGCGTTCTGCTGGCGCTTGAGCTCCTCCACCTTCGGGATGAGCGTGCGCCGCTCGGCCTCGAGCGCCGCCAGCGCGTCGAGCTCGGCGTCCATGCGCGTGCCGCGCGCGGCGAGCCGCCCCCGGACAACATCGAGATGATCGCGGACGAATGCGGGATCGAGCATGGGTCAGATCGTATATCCAAAGGCCCGACGGCTGCGATACGATCGATCGCCAGGAGGGATGCAACCAATGGCGGCACGCGTGCGCAAGGCGGTGTTTCCCGTGGCCGGTTTCGGGACGCGGTTCCTCCCGGCGACGAAGGCGCAGCCCAAGGAGATGCTTCCCCTCGTCGACAAGCCGATCATCCAGTACGGCGTCGAGGAGGCCCTCGCCTCCGGCATCGACCACGTCATCCTCGTGACGAGCCGCGGCAAGGGCGCCATCGAAGATCACTTCGACATCTCGGCCGAGCTCGAGACGTTTCTCGAGTTGCGCAGCAAGACGGCGCTGCTCGGCGAAATACGCGAGGTTGCGCGGCTCGCCAACGTCTGGTCCGTGCGCCAGGGCGAAGCGCTGGGGCTCGGCCACGCGGTCCTCGTCACCCGCGAACTGGTCGGCGACGAGCCGTTCGCCGTCGTGCTTCCAGACGATGTGATTGACGCGGAGCCGGCGGGGCTGGCGCAGATGGTGGAGGTCTTCAATCGCGTGCAGGGGCCGGTCATCGCCGTCGAGCGCGTGCCCTGGGACCGCGTCTCCTCCTACGGCATCGTCGAGTTCGAGAGCGAGGCCGACGGGGTGTACACGGTTCGCGATCTCGTCGAGAAGCCCAAGCGGGAGGACGCGACGTCGAACCTCGCCATCATCGGGCGGTACATCCTCACGCCCGACATCTTCGAGGAGCTCGAGGCGACGTCGAACGACCGCACCGGTGAGATCCAGCTGACCAACGGCATCCGGCGCCTGCTGAAGAAACGCCCGATCTACGGGTACGAAATCAAGGGCGTCCGACACGACGCCGGGAACAAGCTGGGGTACCTGAAGGCGACCGTCTACTTCGCGCTGAAGCGCGAGGACCTCGCGGGGGAGTTCCAGGACTACCTCCGCTCGCTGAAGCTGTAGGGATCAGAAGCAAGAAGCAAGGAGCAAGAATGGCTCACTGACGATTGTCAGAATCCGGAGGGCAGGTACGCAGCTGAACTGGCCTTCATTCTTACTTCTTACTTCTTGCTTCTTACTTCTTCTCTCCGCCCCCCGCCGGCTTCGACTCCGCCGCCGGCGCGGCGGGCTTCTTCTCTTCGGCCGCTTTCGTGTCCGTGGCGGCCGCCTTCGATTCGGCCGGGGCTCCGTCGGACTTGCCGGCGTCGCCGGGGCCGGCGTCGGTCCTCACCGCAGCGGCACCGCTCTTCTTCGCGTAGTCGGTCACGTACCAGCCGGTGCCCTTGAAGTGCACGGCCGGGGCGGAGAGCAGTTTGCGCAGCGGTCCCTGCCCGCACGCCACGCACGTGTCTGCCGGCGGATCCGAGAAGCGCCGGATCAGTTCGAACCGGTGGCCGCACACGGAGCACTCGTATTCGTATAGTGGCATGCGCTTTGTACCTGTCAGAAGCAAGAAGCAAGAAGCGGAGCTGACGTTGGTCAGAAGCCAGAAGGAAGACAAGAAACGCAGCGTGCTGCCCTTCTGACAGTCGTCAGGAGACCCTTCTTGCTTCTGGATTCTTGCTTCTATCCCTATTCAATCACCGCCCCGCCCCCGTCCTTGAGCATCAGCTGCCGGTGGACGTGAAAGGTTGCGAGGCCGTTGCCGAGCAGCGTCTCGTGGAACGCCTTGAGCGAGAAGGCGCTGCCTGCCTGCGCCTTGCAGTCCTCGCGCAGCTTCAACAGCATCAGCTTGCCGGCGGTGTACACGGCGTAGCCTGGGTCGAAGGTGCCGCGCTCGGCCTCGCGCCGGGCCGTGCTCTCCTCGAGGTACGCCTCGTCGCGGAAGAACCGCACGCCCTGCTCCACCGACATGTCCTCGGCGTGGAGGCGGATGGCCACCACGAGCCTGGCGATGCGGATGAGGGCCTCGGCGAGCTGGCCCAGGCGGACCGTCGGGTCCTGCTTCTCGAAGCCCGCCTCGATCATCATGTGCTCGCAGTAGTGCGCCCAGCCTTCCACCAACGCCGCCGAGGCGAGCATCAGCGACTTGCGCGCCTTCGATTCGACATGACGCAGGTGCTGGAAGTGCAGGAAGTGGCCCGGATAGACCTCGTGCATGGAAATCGACCAGAGCGTCGGCGTGTTCAGGTCGCGAAGATACTCCTGCTTGCGGTCGGCCGCCCACGCCGGGTCGACGTCGGTGAGGTAGTAGTACGCGCGCGTGGCTCTCGCCTCGAACGGTCCCGGCGTCCACATGCTGGCGAACGACCAGCGGAAAAAGTCCGGCGTCGGCGCCACGGTCACCGATTCGCCCTGGGGCAGCGTCACCAGATCGCGGCGCGCGATGAAGGTGGCCAGCTGCGCCAGTTGCTCGCGGGCGGCGCTGACGATGCCGTCGGCCGGGGCGTGGCGTTGCTTGACGCTCCGCCACACGTCGCGCGGATCGCCGCGCTCGACGCGGCCCGCCGCCGCGCGGAACTCTTGCTGCACCTCGCCCAGCTCGCGCAGCCCGATCTCCAGCAGGCGGTCGAGCGGCAGCTCGATACCTTCCTCGAAACGGAGCTTGGCGGCGAAACGATCGCCACCCAGCCTGAAGGACGCGCGCGCCCTGGGCGCGAGGTCCGTTTCGAGGTACGCCATGTACGCGTTCAGGGCGTCGATGGCCTCGGTCTGCGCGTCGGCGAGGTCGCCCAGCAGCCCGAGGTCGTCCACGTCGGCGAACGCCCGCGGCAGGTCCGATTCGATGAAGCGCAGCGTGCCGCGCAGGGTCTCGAGGCCGCTTTTCAGGAAGATCCCTGGCGGGTCCTTGATGTTGTCTCTCGCCGACTGGATGAACCGCGGCGTCTGTCGGAGCTTCGACAGCACGCGCCGCGCGCGCTCCTCTGCTGGAGCGAAGTCGAACAGCGCCTGCCCGGCGAGGCTCGCCCCGAGCAACTCGCCGTACAGTTGCGGGTTTCGCTCCCAGGTGCGGATCTTCTCGAGTTCGTGTATCCGCCCCTGGATATGCGCGGCAATCCAGGGCCGCTCCACGCGCTCGACGCCCGTCAGCGAATCGGTGCTGATGGCCGCCAGCCGCCGCGCCAGGCCGGCCAGCGTCTGCACCTCGCTTTCGACCGCGCCGCGCTCGAAATTCTCGAGCAGGTCGTCGTGCTGGTGGACCCCGTCGAGGGTGGCCGCCGTGGGATTGGTTTCGTACAGGAACGACAGGTAGTCGTCGACGAAATGGTGGAGCGGTTCCGAAGCAATCATGGGTGCGGCAAGCCTGCGGAAAAATCTAATGGTACATTAAACTACGCGAACAATGTCCGAAACACCGGCGGGAATTCTGTTCCTCGTCGCCACGCCCATCGGCAACCTGGAGGACATCTCCCTGCGGGCGATCCGGGTGCTCGGCGAGGTCGACCTCATCGCCGCCGAAGACACCCGCCACACGGCCAAACTGCTGCACCACTACGACATCCGCCGCCCGACCTCGAGCCTGCACGAGCACAACGAACACGAGAAAGCGCCGGTCCTCGTCGCCAGGCTCCGGAGCGGCGCCCGCATTGCGCTGGTCACCGACGCCGGCACGCCTGCGGTCTCCGACCCTGGCTACCGGCTCGTTCGGGCGGCCATCGACGCCGGGATCCGCGTGGAGGCGATTCCCGGCCCAAGTGCCGTCATGGCGGCGCTCGTGTCGTCCGGCCTCCCGACCGACGGCTTCGTGTTCGCGGGCTTTCCTCCGCCCAAAGCCGCCGCTCGCCGGGCGTGGTTCGAGGCCCTCGAAGCCGGGCGGCAAACGCTCGTGTTCTTCGAGGCCCCCCACCGCATCAGGGCCACGCTCGAAGCGGCGATCGACACGCTGGGCGACAGGGAGGCGTCGCTTGGCCGTGAACTCACCAAGGTGCACGAGGAAGTCATCAGGGGCCGTCTCTCCGCCGTACTCGAACAACTCGGTGAACCGAGGGGTGAATTCACGGTTGTGGTCGCCGGCCGGCCGGATGTCCAACCCGACACAACGGCGCAAGTTTCTGATAATCAATTACTTGCAGAATTTGGTCGTTTAACAGAAAACGAGACGGGTCGCCGGGAGGCCATCAATGAACTGGCCAAACGCTACAATTTGCGCTCGCGAGAGGTCTTCGCCGCCATCGACCGCGCCCGCCGACCTTGACCCTTTCGGGGCCATTTGCTAACGTAGCGCCACCGATCCCGGGGCCCTCTTGTGGTTGACGCGTTCGCCCCGGGGCGCGCGGGCTTCAGCCCGCGTGCTCCACGCCAGGCGCGTACCCGACACCGCCAGAAGCCGGGGTTGAACTGGGTTTCCGACGCCAGGTGTGTGTGGAGAGCGCCAGAGGAGCACGAATATGGCGAAGCTTCGGCGTAGTGCCGGCCGGCCGTCCCCGGCGAAGAAAGCCAAGACCGCAGCACCGGCTGCCCGTTCCAAGGCCAGGGCGGCCGTCAAGAAACCGACGGCCAGGCCGGTCAAGCCGGCCGCGAAGAAATCGGCCGCGCCCAGGCCGGCCGGCAAGCCCGGGAAGCCCGCGGCCGCAAAACCTGCGAGCAGGCCCGCCGCGCCTGCCGCCGCCAAGTCCGCACCGAAAGCCAAGCCGAAGGCACCCTCAACGCCGCCCCGGCGCAGCACCTACGCCGACGCCGTCCTGCTCTACGAGCGCGGTCTTCATGCCTTGCAGGCCAAGCGTTACCGCGAGGCCTCCGACGCGCTGAAGCGCGTCATCGCCGAGTTCCCCGAGGAGATCGAGCTGCACGAGCGCGCCCAGCTCTACATCCGCGTCTGCGCGCGCCAGCTTGCGCCCCTGGACGCCACGCCCAAGACACCGGAAGAACAGGTGTACGCGGCCGAGCTGGCACTGAACGCCGGCGCCATCGACCGGGCGGTCACCCTGCTGAACGCGGCGCTTCATCAGCGTGCCGACAACGACGCGGCTGAATACATGCTCGGCGTCGCCCTCGCGACCAGGGGCGACCAGCAGGGAGCGCTGCAGCACCTGGGGCGCGCGCTCGAACTCAACCCGGACCACCGCGACGCCATGCGCAAGGAACCCGAACTGGATGCCCTGCGCGCAACCGAGGAGCTCCAGGCATTGCTCGCGGTCGCCGCGGCAGCACCCCGCAAAGAGAAGCGGCTCCAGGCACGCGTCCGCCGATGAACCGCGACCCGGGGTCTTAAGACCCCGGGGTCCACCGGAATGGAGGCCGGGGCGTCAGCCCCGGCGAAACCATGATCAACACGAACACACTCGACGCCCTCCGGGCCGAGGGCGTCACGCTCGTCGACCCTTCAACGACCTTCATCGACGATGGCGTGGTGATCGGGCGCGGGACGATTGTCCATCCCGGCGTCACCCTCGAGGGCCGCACGCGCATCGGCGCGAACTGCCGCATCCGCTCCTGGGTGCGCATCACCGACTCCGTCATCGGCGACAACGTGCACATCAACGACTCCTGCGTCATCGCCGAGTCGCAGGTCGATGACGGGTGCACGGTCGGGCCGTTTTCCCACCTCCGGCCGGGCTCGCACATGAAGGCCGGGAGCCACGTGGGCAACTTCGTCGAGCTGAAGAAGACAGTGCTCGGTGAAGGGTCCAAGGCCAACCACCTCGCCTACCTCGGCGACTCGACGATCGGCGCCGGGGTGAACATCGGGGCGGGCACGATCACCTGCAACTATGACGGCCAGAAGAAACACCCCACCGTCATCGAGGACGGCGCCTTCATCGGCAGCGACTCCCAGCTCATCGCGCCGGTGAGGGTGGGGGCTGGCGCATACGTCGCCGCCGGATCATCAATCACCGAGGATGTTCCCCCTGGCGCCCTTGGAATCGCTCGAGGGCGCCAGACGAACATCCTCGACTGGGCGCGGCGACGGGGGCAGAAGTCAGAAGCAGGAAGCAAGAAGTAAGAATAGGAGGCCCGCGCATGGCGCCAGGCCCGGCTCGTTCGTTTCGTGATCTGTTCGTTTGGCAGAAGAGCCATGCCCTCGCCCTGCTCGTCTACCGGACAACCGCCGGGTTTCCAAGAGCAGAACAGTTTGGACTCACCTCCCAGATGCGCAGAGCGGCGGTGTCGGTACCGGCCAACATCGCCGAGGCTTTCGGCCGATCGACCCGCCCCGAAAAGGCGCGCCTCCTGAACATCGCTCAAGGTTCCCTGGACGAACTCCGATACTACTTGGTGTTGTCCAAAGACCTCGGGTACTCCTCCGCCGAGGGGATGGCAGAGGCTGCCGAGGAAGTGGGACGGATGCTGGACTCGTATCGACGGAAAGTCGTGTCCGTCGACTGATCGCCTCGACAGCGTCCTGCCTTCTTGCTTCTTGCTTCTTGATTCTTGCTTCTGACTTCTGAGAAAGAACCAGCATGTGCGGAATCATCGGCTACATCGGCCCCAAACCCGTCGTTCCGGTGCTCATCGAGGGCCTGCGCCGCCTCGAGTACCGCGGCTACGACTCAGCCGGCATCGCGGTGGTCCGCGACGGCCGGATCGAGATCCGCCGCAGCGCCGGCAAGCTCTCGCGGCTCGAGGACGCCATCAGCGCCGAGCCGATCGACGGCACCTTCGGTCTTGGCCACACGCGGTGGGCGACGCACGGCCGCCCGACCGAGGAAAACGCCCACCCGCACCGCGACTGCACCGGGCGCCTGGTGGTCGTGCACAACGGCATCATCGAGAACTACCTGGAGCTGAAGCAGGAACTGCAGCGCGACGGGCATGTGTTCGTGACGGAGACCGACACGGAAGTCGTGGCGCACCTCGTGGAGCGCGAGATGCAGCCCGGGGTGTCTCTCGAAGACGCCGTGCGCGGGTCGCTGAAGCGGATGCGGGGCATGTACGCCCTGGTCCTGCTGTCGGCCGACGCCCCCAACACCCTGGTGGCGGCCCGCAACGGCCCGCCGCTCGTGGTCGGCGTCGGCTCGGGCGAGTACTTCGTGGCCTCCGACATCCCCGCGATCCTGGCGCACACGCGCGACGTGGTCTTTCTCGCCGACGAGGAGATGGTGGTGGTCACGCCCGCCGGCGTGGTGTTCTCGCGCTTCGACGGGACGCCGCTCGACCGCACGCCGCATCGCGTCCTCTGGGACCCGATCCAGGCGGAGAAGGCCGGCTACAAGCACTTCATGCTCAAGGAGATCTACGAGCAGCCGGCTGCCGTGCGCGACACGATTCTCGGACGGGTGTCGCCGGAGTCGGGGCGCGTCTTTCTCAATGAGATCAACCTGACGGAGGAAGAGCTCGCGCGCGTCGAGAAGGTGACCGTGCTGGCGTGCGGCACGTCGTGGCACGCGGGGCTGGTGGGCAAGTTCCTCATCGAGGAGCTGGCCCACCTGCCGGTCGAAGTGGACTACGGATCCGAGTTCCGCTACCGGAACCCGGTGATCGACGAGCGGTCGCTCGCCGTGGTCATCACCCAGTCGGGCGAGACGGCCGACACCCTCGCCGCGCTGCGGGAGGCCCGCCGCAAGGGCGCGCGGGGCGTGGCGGTGTGCAACGTCGTGGGCAGCATGGCGACGCGGGAAGCCGAGGGCACGATCTACACCCACGCCGGGCCCGAGATCGGCGTGGCCTCGACCAAGGCCTTCACCTCGCAGCTGGTCGCGCTCTACCTGCTCGCGCTCACGCTGGCGCAGGCGCGAAAGACGCTCTCCCCCAAGGAGGCGCGCGTGCACGTCGAAGGCCTGTTGCGGCTGCCGCAGATCCTCGAGTGGACGCTGAAGGCGTCGGCGGGCATCGAAGACATCGCGAAGAGCTTCCACCAGCACCGCGACTTCCTCTACCTCGGTCGCGGCATCAACTACCCGATCGCGCTCGAAGGCGCCCTGAAGCTGAAGGAAATCTCCTACATCCACGCCGAGGGGTACCCCGCCGGCGAGATGAAGCACGGGCCGATCGCCCTCATCGACGAGAACCTGCCCGTGGTGGCCCTCGCGCCCCGCGATCACGTGTTCGAGAAGATGCTGGGCAACATCCAGGAAGCCAAGGCGCGAGGCGCATCCGTGATTGCCGTCACCACCGGCAGCGACGAAGGCATCCGCGAGCTGCTCAACCCGTCGACCGATTACCTTGTCACGCTGCCCACGGTGCACCGGCTCCTCACGCCCGTCGCCTTCACCCTGCCGCTCCAGCTGCTTGCCTACCACATCGCCGTCCGCCGCGGCGCCGACGTCGATCAGCCGAGGAATCTGGCGAAAAGCGTGACAGTGGAATAGGATCGGTAGAAGTCAGAAGCAAGTAGCAAGAAGGGCCAACTGACGATTGTCAGAAGGTCCGAGTCCAGCGCGACACGCGCTTCTTCTTGATTCTTACTTCTTGCGTCTTGCTCCCAGCCTTCGCATGGACTTCCTCGACTCCCTCAATCCTCCCCAGCGCGAAGCCGTCCTTTACACCGACGGTCCCCTGCTGATTCTGGCCGGCGCCGGCTCGGGGAAGACCCGCGTCATCGCGTATCGCATCGCCTATCTGGTGGGCAGCGGCCTGGCGGAGCCCCACGAGGTGCTCGCGGTCACGTTCACGAACAAGGCGGCCGAGGAGATGCGGGCGCGGGTCGGCTCGCTTGTCGGCGCCACATCGAGCGGCATGTGGATTTCCACGTTCCACGCCCTCTGCGCCCGGCTCCTCCGCCGCGAGGCCCCGCACGTCGGCCTCTCGCGCGACTTCGTCATCTACGACTCCTCCGACCAACTGGCCGCCGTGAAGCAGATCCTGCGCGACCAGCAGGTCGAGGACAGCTTCCTCGCGCCACGCGCCGCCCTCTCGCAGATCAGCCACGCCAAGAACCGCATGGAGTCGCCCGCGGCCATGCTCGCCCGCCGGTCCAGCTATCGGGACGACGTGCTGGCGCGGGTGTACGACGAGTACGTGAAGACGCTGGCCGCCAGCGGCGCCCTGGATTTCGACGATCTCCTGCTGAAGGCGGTCGACCTGTTCGAGCGCGCCGAGGCGGTCCGGCGCCAGTACAGCGCCCGCTTTCGTTTCGTGATGGTGGACGAGTACCAGGACACGAACCGGCCGCAGTACATGCTGATGCGCCGCCTCGCCGAGCACCACCGCAACCTCACGGTGGTGGGCGACCCCGATCAGTCGATCTACGCGTGGCGCGGCGCCGACATCCGCAACATCCTCGACTTCGAGTCCGACTTCCCCGAGGCGAAGGTCGTCCGCCTGGAGCAGAACTACCGTTCCACCGAGGTGATCCTGGCCGCCGCGTCGGCCCTCATCGCCAAGAACCTGAACCGCAAGGAGAAACGCCTCTGGACAGACCAGTCGGGCGGCGACCTGATCGTCTACGCCCGCTGCGGCGACGAGCTCGAAGAGGGCGATTTCGTCGCGAAGACGGCGCGCGGGGTCCTCTCGGGCGACCCCGACGCGAGCGCCGCCGTGCTCTACCGCACCAACGCCCAGTCGCGCGTCCTCGAAGACGCCCTGCGCCGCGAGAACCTCGCCTACCGCATCATCGGCGGCGTACGCTTCTACGAACGCAAGGAGATCAAGGACGCCCTCGCGTACCTGAAGCTGCTCCTCAATCCGCACGACGACGTCAGCTTGCGCCGCGTGATCAATACGCCAGCCAGGGGCATCGGGAAGGGCGTGATCGATGCCATTGAGCAGGCGAGGGAGGAGCCTCTGTCAGTAGCCGGTAGTCAGTATTCAGTAGCCAGTAGGGAAGACGCCGAACGCCGCCCCGCGGACGGCGACAACCATGCGCTGCAGTTCGACGGCCCCATTCCCCAATCCCTAATCCCTAATCCCCAATCCCCAACCCCCAACCCCGACCCTGGCCGCCCATCCCTATGGACGGCGCTGACCCGCGGCCTCGAAGCCAAGCGCTTCCCGTCGCGCGCGGCTGCGTCGCTCGCGGCGTTCCGCGATCTCGTGCAGTCGCTGACAGAGATGTCGAAACGTGAGCCGGCCTCCGCGACCATCGCGAAGGTGCTCGATCAGTCGGGCTACCTGCAGGACCTGCGCGAGGACCGCAGCGAGGAGGCCGAGGGCCGCATCGAGAACCTCGCGGAGCTCGTGTCGGCCGCCCGCGAGTACGAGGGCCGCGAGGCCGAGCCCTCGCTGGCGGCATTTGTCGACCGGCTGTCGCTGCTCTCGGAGGCCGACGAGTCGGAGGGCGCCGAGGACGCGCGCGTGCTGCTGATGACGCTGCACGCCGCCAAGGGCCTCGAGTTCCCGGCCGTCATCGTCGCCGGCCTCGAAGAGGGCTTGTTCCCGCACTCGCGCTCGGCAGACGACGACGAGACGCTCGAGGAGGAGCGCCGGCTCTGCTATGTGGGCATGACCCGGGCCAGGCGGCAGCTGTTCCTGACCGGCGCTGGCCGGCGCCGCGTGTTCGGGGAATACCGCGCCACCGAGCCGTCGCGCTTTCTCAGCGAGATCCCCGATGGGCTCGTCCAGCGCTACGACTTCGTCGGGTACGGCCCGTCCTACGGCGGGTCCCGCGGATACGGGGACCGCGACACGGCGTTCTCGGGCCGTCGCGGCGCCGGCGCCTATGCCTCCCCGTACGGCGACCGGCGCGCCACCCGCGGGCCGTCCGCGCAATCCCGGGGTCCTGTCAGCCGCCCGGAAGACGAGGACCAGTCGGCCCACGCCTCGGGCGTGAGACTCGGCATGCGCGTGCGGCATCCGCAGTTCGGCGCCGGCACGGTCATTGGCCTCGAAGACCACGGCGACGATGTGAAGATCACCGTACGCTTCGCCGCCGTGGGCGTGAAGAGGTTGTTGGGGAAGTATGCGAAATTGGAGAGGGAGTGACGGCGGCGGGAATCTGTAGCCAATAGTCAGTAGCCAGTAGCCAGTAGCCCGTAGGAAATGCCGCTAGTCTCGCAGCGTTTCCTGTCTTTCTACTGAATACTCACTACTGGCTACTGGCTACTGTCGAACTGTCAAGCTGCTACTGCGCGTCCTTGCGGTCCGTGATCACCCACCGCCCGACAACGTCCTTGCCGTTGACGTTCTTCAGGGTGACGCGCTGGAGTGTAAAGACGTACTTCTTCGCCGAAGTGCCGGCGTCGGTCTTGACCTGGCCGTCGATGGTGATCTCCTTCGACGCCACCTCGCCATCGTAGGCCGTCGTGTCGATTGGATTGCGCTGATCCTGGCAGCTGATCTCGACGATCGGCTGATCCCCGGACACGCGCTTGCGGAGCTCGGACAGCTTCTTGGCGTGTTCCGACGTCTGATCACGCCACTTGTTCCATTCCTTCTGGATGTCGGCGTCCTTGCCCTTGACCGGCTGGTTCTTGCCCTCGGCCTTGACGATGCGGTCGATGGCGTCGGAGTTGGCGTCCTGGAACGCCTTCTTCTTCTCGGTGAACGCCTTCTCCGCATCGGTGGCCGCCTTGAGGTCGGCGGCGTGCTGCTTGATCTGGAGCGGCTCGACTTTGTCTGGCGAGACGCTGACGATGCTGAACGACCCCATCTGGCCGTCGGTCTTCGGATCGAAGGCCACGGTGGCGATGTTGGAGAGCGTCATGTTGTCGCTCACCTTCGACGCCGTGAAGTACTTGTTGAGGAGCGTCTTCTCCTCCCCGCCGCCTCCGCACGCAACTGCCACAACTGCTAGCAACAGCGCCGGAACGATCACCCACTTGGAATTAGGCCGCGACATGCCACCCTCCTCTACTCACCGTTTGGAGTTTCGTCCTCGCGTTCAGCGAGCCGCGCCACCGACACGACGCGATCTTCCGATTCGATTTCGATCAGCCGGACGCCCTGTGTAGCCCGACCGATGGCCCGGATACCGCTGGTTGGCATCCGCAACACTTTCCCGAGCTGCGTGATGAGCATCAACTCGTCTTCGCCGCGCACGTAGGCCACCCCGGCCACCCGGCCGTTCCGGCTGGTCGTGTGGATCGAGATCATGGCGACCACGCTGTCGCCCTCCCGGAGGCTGATGCCGCGCACCCCGTAGGCGGTCCGTCCCATCGGCCTGACGTCGGTCTCGGGGAAGCGGATGGCCATCCCGTCGTGGGTTCCCACGAGAATTTCGCCGGTCCCGTCCGTCATCTGCACCACGATCACCGCGTCGTCGTCCTCGACGCCCATGGCGATGATGCCGCCGGCCCTGGGGTTCTGGAAGGCCGAGAGGGGCGTCTTCTTCACGATCCCCTTGCGGGTGCCCATGAAGACGAACTTGTCCTCCTCCCAGGCCTTGACCGCCAGGAGCGACGCGATCTTCTCGCCTTCGGTCATCGAAACCAGGTTCGCGATGGCCTTGCCCTTGCCGTCCGGTCCGACGTCGGGGATGGCATGCACCTTCAGCCAGTACGCCCGGCCGCGGTCCGAGAAGACCATCAGGTAGGCGTGCGTCGAGGCGATGAAGAGATGGTCGACGAAGTCCTCTTCCCGGAACCGCATGCCGATGCGGCCCTTCCCGCCCCGCTGCTGGTTGCGGTAGCTGGTCACCGCCGTCCGCTTCACGTAGCCCGTGTGCGTGACGGTGATGGCCATGTCCTCGTCGGCGATGAGGTCTTCGATGCGGAACTCGCCGCTTTCGTCCGTGATGTCCGTGCGGCGGGCGTCGGCGAACGACTCCCGGACATCCCGGAGCTCCTGGACCACGATGTCCATCAGCAGGCGGTCGCTCGCGAGGATGGCCTTCAGCCGCTCGATCGTCTTGAGCACCTCGGCCAGCTCGTCCTCGATCTTCTGCCGCTCGAGGCCCGTGAGCCGCTGCAGCTGCATGTCGAGGATGGCCTGCGCCTGGATGGCCGACAGGCCGAAGGTGGCCACCAGGCCCTCGCGCGCCTCGGCGGGGTTGCGCGACGCGCGGATGAGCGCGATCACCTGGTCGAGGTGGTCGAGGGCGATCTTGAGGCCTTCCAGGATATGGGCCCTGGCCTCGGCCTTGCGCAGTTCGAACTCGGTCCGCCGCCGCACCACGTCCCGCCGGAAGTCCACGAAGTGGTCGATCATCTCGACCAGCGACAGGACGCGCGGCCGGCCGCCGACAATCGCCAGCATGATGATGCCGAACGACGACTGCAGCGCGGTGTGCTTGTAGAGGTTGTTCAGGATCGTCTTTTCGCGCACCAGTTCGGCGATCTTCTCGATGAGCCGCGCCTTGTTCACCTGGTACGGGATCTCGGTGACGACGATCGAGGTGCGGTCGCCCTTCTTCGACGTCTCGATTTCGGTCCTGGCGCGGACGATCACCGATCCGCGTCCCGTCCGGTAGGCCTGCGCGATGCCGGCCCGGCCGATGACCACGCCGCCTGTCGGGAAATCCGGGCCGGGCAGGATCCGCCACATCGCCGAGAGCTTCTGGTCGGCGCTCGCCTCGGGGTGCTCGATGGCCCAGACGACGCAGTCGATGACCTCGCCCAGGTTGTGAGGCGGGATGTTGGTGGCCATGCCGACCGCGATCCCCGACGAGCCGTTGACCAGCAGGTTCGGGAACGGCGCCGGCAGGACGGTGGGCTCGTCGGTGGTTTCGTCGTAGTTCGGGACGAAGTCGACGGTGTCCTTGTCGAGGTCCACCATCAGCGATTCGGCCAGGGCCTTCAGCCTCGCCTCGGTGTAGCGCATGGCCGCGGGCGGGTCGCCGTCGACCGATCCGAAGTTGCCCTGCCCGTCGGTGAGGGGGTAGCGCAGGTTGAAGTCCTGCGCCATGCGGACGAGGGTGTCGTAGATGGCGCTGTCGCCGTGGGGATGGTAGTTGCCCATCACCTCGCCGACGATCTTCGCGCACTTGCGGTACGCGCGGTTCGAGGCGAGGCCCATCTGGCGCATGCCGTACAGGACGCGGCGGTGCGACGGCTTCAGGCCGTCGCGGATGTCCGGCAGCGCCCGCCCGATGATCACGCTCATGGCGTAATCCAGGTACGAGCGCTTCATCTCGTCTTCGATCGCTACCGGTATTCGGCTCGCAGTATCCATGAACTCGCTTCGTCTTGTCCGCTCGTTGTTAGAAGCAAGCATCAAGAAGCAAGAATGGCCAACTGACGCTTGTCAGAATGCTCTCATTCTTGATTCTTACTTCTTGCTTCTTGCTTCTTCCCCATCAAATGTCGAGGTTCTTGACGTCCAGTGCGTTATCTTCGATGAACTTCCGCCGCGGCTCGACCTGGTCGCCCATCAGCGTGGTGAACATCTGGTCGGCCTCGGTGTGATCCTCGGCCTTCACCTGCAGCAGCGTCCGCGCGTCCGGGTCCATCGTCGTCGCCCAGAGCTGATCGGGGTTCATTTCGCCGAGGCCCTTGTAGCGGTTGATGGCGACGCCCTTCTTCCCCGCCGCCAGGAAGAACTCGACGAGGTCGTCCGAGTTGGCGACGGCGATATCGGCCGGCTTCGCGGCGGCGGCGCGGGGCGTGCCCGGGACCCGAACGGCGCCGAGTTTCGCCAGCGCCTCGTCCTGGATCGCGGCGGCGGCCTGGTCGGGGCCGTCCTCGCCCGCCTGCGCCTCGGGCTCTTCCGCTCCGCGCTCCTCGGTGACGACCGTCGCGGGCCACTGGAGTTCCTTGATCTCGCGGTAGATGTTCGCGAGGGTCCGGAAATCGCCGGCAGTGACCGTGTCGGACGACATCGTGAGGTTGCGATTGTAGCCGCCGTTGCGGTCTTCGAAGTCGAGCTTGAAGAGGCCGTGCTCTTCGTCCAGCCGCACGGTGACGCCGCGGGTCTCGGTGGTCAGCGCCTCGGCCAGCGCGTCCACGCGGGCGCGGTCGGCGAAGAACGTCTTGTCGCGCACGTCGCCCTCGAGCAGCGTCATCAGCACGCTGCGCGGGAAGCCGCGGCGCTCGGCGATCTGCATCTGCTTGCGGAACGCGATCAGCCTCTGCAGGAGCTTCTCGAGCTCCGGGCCGCCCATCGTCGAGCCGCCAGAGCCGAACCGCACCGCGCGGTGCTCGATGCCGCGCCGCACGAGGAACGCGTCCATCTCGCGATCGTCCTTGATGTAGGTTTCCGACTTCCCCCGCTTCGCGCGGTACAGCGGCGGCTGCGCGATGAAGATGTGCCCGCGGTTGATGAGCTCGGGCAGCTGCCGGTAGAAGAACGTGAGCAGCAGCGTCCGGATGTGCGAGCCGTCCACGTCCGCGTCGGTCATGATGATGACGCGGTG
>JALOKU010000098.1 GCA_025456345.1 Vicinamibacterales bacterium
GGCACGGCGGTCGAGGCGATGAAGATCGGCGCCTTCGACTACGTCCAGAAGCCGTTCGAGATCGAGGAGATGGAGATCAAGATCGGCAAGGCGCTCGACTACCGCCGGATGCGCCACGAAATCGACTACCTGCGCCACTCGCAGAACGACATCTACGCGTTCGACTCGATTGTGGGCAGCTCGGGCGCGCTGCAGAAAGTGCTGGGCGTGGTCCGCAAGGTCGCCAAGAGCAATACGACGATCCTCATCCACGGGGAAACCGGCACCGGCAAGGAGCTGATCGCCGGGGCGATTCACCACAACTCGCTCCGGGCGACCCGGAACTTCGTGAAGGTGAACTGCGCGGCGCTGCAGGAGAACCTCCTCGAGTCGGAGCTGTTCGGCCACGAGAAGGGCGCCTTCACCGGCGCCGACAAGCAGCGGATCGGGCGCTTCGAGCAGGCCGACGGCGGCACGATGTTCCTCGACGAGGTGGGCGACATGAGCCCGAGCACGCAGGCCAAGATCCTGCGCGTGCTGCAGGAGCACGAGTTCGAGCGCCTCGGCGGCACGCGGACCCTGAAGGTCGACGTGCGGCTCATCGCGGCCGCCAACCGCAGCCTGCCGGCGATGGTCTCGGCGGGCCAGTTCCGCGAAGACCTCTACTACCGCCTCAACGTGGTCTCGGTCGAAATGCCGCCGCTCAGGGAGCGCAAGGAGGACATCGAGGCGCTCGCCGGCCACTTCGTGCACAAGTTCTCGGGCGAGCTGAAGAAGAAGATCGACGGCATCGGGCCCGACGCGCAGAAGATGCTCATGCGCTACCACTGGCCCGGCAACATCCGCGAGCTGCAGAACGCCCTCGAGCGCGCCGTCCTCCTGACCGAGGACCGCCTGATCACGGCCGACGACCTCCGGCTCGGCGAGGTGTCCGCGTTCAGCGGCGATCCCGACGCCGGACGCGTCGTGCGCGTGCCGCCCGCCGGCGTGGCCCTGGAGGAGATCGAGCGCCAGGCGCTCATCGAGTCGCTGAAGATGTGCAACTGGGTGCAGAAGGACGCCGCCGAGCTGCTCCACGTCAGCCCGCGGGTCATCAACTACAAGATCAAGACGCTCGGGATCACGATCCCCCGCGGCCGGGGGCCCGCCGCGGGCGAATAACGTGGCGCCCGGAGCGAACGTACCCAATCGATGTGAGCTCCGGGGCTAGTCTCCCGGCGGCTTGATCGGCGGCGGCGGTGTCGCACCGGGCCTGGTCACCGGCATCGCACCCGGCTTGCCGATGGTCACCGGCACCACGGGCGCCGTCGAGGTCGACGGCACGACCTGGCCTGGCTGGATATCCGGCTGCGGCCCATCGCTCCCGGCCTCGCCCTGCTGCCGCGGGGGCGCGTTGAACGGCGGGCGCATCATGCCTGGCTGGTTGCCGGGCGCCGGTGGGGTTTCGCCGGGATCGTCCGGCTCGTCCATCACTGTCACAACCCGGCCGTCGGGCAGGATCCGCCGCTGCATGCCCGGCCGTCCAGCGGGCGGCCCGCCGCCCATGCCAGAGGGGCCGGCCGCCTGGGCCGGCGCCGCGGCGGCGGCGGGCGCGGGCGTCGCCAGCGCGGGCATGAGGATGATGCGGCTGAACGCGGACGCCCCGCCCTCGGGGCCGAGGCGGCGTGACGCCATGTAGCCGGCGATGGGCCTGAGTAGCGTCGTCAACGCCTGCTCTTCTGTGACGTTCGCGAGCTCGAGGGTGAGGCGGGTGCCGGGCACGCGGTCGCGGTTGACGATGCGGGTGCCGCCGACACGCTCCCATTCGACCAGAATGTCCCGGAGTGTCGCATCGCGGGCGACCAGCACCACCCGGCCGTCCTTGATCACCAGGCGGACCTCGCCGGCTGCCGCCAGCCCCGGCGCGGAGAGCGCGACGATCAGCCCGCACACCGCCAGCATCCTGCCCGTCATGGCCATGCCCTCTCGCACCGAGTATACGCCTCCGCGAGCGGGCCGGGAAGGCGAAGGCCGGGAGGGCCGGGACACGGCCCGGCGGCCGCTCACGGCGCGGCGGGCCCTGGCCAGGTGCCGCCGCGGGCGACGCTGCGGGGCATCGGGACCGGCTGCGCCGCCGCGTGCGCCTCGCGCTCCCGCTCCTCCTCGGCGCGCGACCGCCCGAGCGTGAGGAGGATCACGAAGATCGTCGGGATGAGGTCGATGGCGATGCCGCCGGCCCACGCGTAGAAGACGTCCCACCTGTAGACCCAGATGGCCCGCGCCGCGGGGATCATGGTGAAGGTCTGGAATGTCCGCTCTTCCTCCGCCGCCCGGCTGCCCGAGATCTGCCCGACCACTTTCACCGCCGCGTCCTTCAACCCTTCCAGGCGCTCGAGCGCCTGCTTCTGTTCGATCGTGTCGCCGGCGCGCGCGGTGGTGGTCAGCGACCCCAGGTTTTGGTTGACCACGCGCACGTAGGCCGCGGAGGTGGCCTCGTTCATGCGGGTGACGACCTCGTTGATCTCCCCGAGAATGCGGCTGAACGCCAGGTTGTTGCGCCGGATCTTGTCGCTTTCGCTCACGTCGGCGGCCTCGGTTTCGGCCGCCACCTTGCGCGCCTCGGCGGTGAGTTCCTTGTAGCGGTCGTAGAGCGCCCGCTTCTCGGTGTCCACGCCCTTCACGGTGCGGCTGAGGTTGCCGAACATCTGCGACATGTTGCGCAGCGTCGCCACCACGCTGCCCTCCCCGCGCAGCCCGGAGAAGGCGCCGCGCGTTTCGCGGCTGGCGAGGTCCTCGTACTGCTGCGACAGGCTGGCCAGCTGCGGCGCCAGATTGGCCTCTACCGAGGCCTGCCGGAGCTGGGCGAGCGCGAGGTCGTCGGCCTGGTCGAGCACGCGCTGCATGTGGATGGCGAGGGCGTCTTTGCCGCCCATCGCGATCACGCTCCACTGCGTGGAGAACCCGAACGCGAGCGCCAGCACGACGAGGGCGACGGCGCCGTACCCCAGCTGGCGGTTGCGGTCGGCGTACGGAAAGCGCCACATGAGGAAGAGCGAAAAGACGAACAGGAACGCGCCGCCGGCAAGCGCGACGCCCCCCGAGACGAGCAGGTCGGAGGTGGCCGTCGCGAGCCCCTGCTGCGTGGTGTACGCGCTCACCAGGCAGGCCATCCCGCTGACGATGGGCACCATGCGGTCCAGTTTGTCCTGTCGCGTCACGTGCGTCTCCCTTGCCGGGCACACGCCGGCCTGCTTCCGAGGTACTCTTCCTGTATGAACGCAGCCGACGTCTCGCCGGTTCCATCGTCCGCGCGGACCCAGTCGGGCGTCGACCTGTTCATGATTTTCGCGGGCGCGAACATCGTGGCCACCACCCTGCAGGTGGGCGCCGCGCTCGCCGCCGACTTCAGCCCCGCGGCGGCGCTGCTGCTGGTTGCCGGCGGCGCGACCGCCGGCTCGATGCTCGTGGCGGCGCTGGCCGTCGTGGGGCCCAGGCTCGGCGTGCCGTCGGTGATTGCGGCGCGCGCGGCGCTCGGCGTGCGGGGCGCGGGGCTGGTGGCCGCGCTGCTCTACCTGACGAACTTCGCCTGGATCGGCATGAACAACGTCATCGCCGCGTCCGTCGGCGCGCGCCTCTTCGGCGGTGACGCGGCCGTGCCGGCCTGGGTGATTGGCCTCGGCCTCGTGTCCACGGCCGTCGTCGCGCTGGGCCCGCGCGCGGTCGGCCTGGCGGATCGCGTGGCCGTGCCCCTCCTGCTCGCGGTCGGCGGCGTGATCACCTGGGCCGTGATCCAGGCCCCGCCGAACCTCTCCGCGCTGGCCTCGCAGCCCGCGCCCGCCAACCCGTGGTTCCGCGGCTTCGACGTCGTCGTCGGTTACCAGGTGTCGTGGATCCTGATGTTCGCCGACTTCTCCCGGTACACGAAGTCGGAGCGGACCGCGGGCATGGCGGTGCTTCTCGGCCTGCTGCTGACGAGCCTGTGGATGATGCCGCTGGGCCTGGCGTCCGCCCGCGTGGCGGCCAGCGCCGACCCGGGAGCGATGATGGCGGCGATCGGCCTGGGATGGGCCGGCGCCTCGCTCATGGTGCTCGCCACGGTGACGACGAACTTCGTCAACATCTACATGTCCGGGCTCGCGTGGAAGAGCCTGTTTCCCGGGATGGGCGACCAGGCGTCGATCTGGTCGATTGGCGCGATCGGCACGGCGGCCGGGCTGTTCTCCGGCGCGTGGCTCGATCGCTACGCCGAGTTCATGATGGTGCTCGGCGGCGTCCTCGTGCCGGTGGGCGGCGTGCTCATCGCGCATTTCAGGCTGAGCCGCACGCCGGTTCACGTGCCCGACCTGTACGACGCCGCCGGGCCGTATCGCGGCGTCCTCGTGCCGGGCGTCGCGGCCTGGGCCCTCGGCGCCCTCGCCTACTACCTCGCCGCGCCCTGGGGCGGCACCCTTCCCGCCCTGATTACCGCGATCGTCAGCTACCGAATCTTGGCGTGCGGATGGGCTTTGCGGTAGACGTCGATGAGCTGGGCAGCGCTGACGTGGGTGTAGCGCTGGGTGGTTGAGAGCTGGGCGTGACCGAGCAGCTCCTGGATGGAGCGGAGGTCGGCGCCGCGCTCGAGCAGATGCGTGGCAAACGAGTGGCGCAGCGCGTGCGGGCTGATGCCGAAGCGCGCGCTGCACATCGAGACGTAGCGCCGCAACAACCGGTCGACACTGCGCCCCGTCAGGCGCCCGCCGCGGAAGTTCAGGAACAGCGGCCCCGAAACCGCTGACCGGCGGGGCGCGGGCCTCGCGGGCGCGTCCCTGGGTGCCGGCCGCGCCGGGCCCTGGCGCTGGCGCAGCGCCTCGCGCTCGATCTCGGGCCGGTCCTTGAGGTACGCCCGGAGCGCGCGCTCGGCGCTCGTGTTGAACGGGACGACGCGCTCCTTGCCGCCCTTGCCGAGGACGCGGACCATGCGGCCGCTGAGGTTGACGTGGTCGAGGTCGAGGCCGACCAGTTCGCTCAGGCGCAGCCCCGATGCGTAGAGCAGTTCGAGTATGGCGCGGTCGCGCCGGCCGAGCGGCGCGGCGAGGTCGGGCGTGTCGAGCAGGCGGCTCATCTCGTCGATCTCGAGGTGCGCCGGCAGCTTCTCCTCGATGCGGGGCGTGGCCACGAGCGCCCCGGGATCGCCCTCGATCAGCCCCTCGCGGTGCAGGTATCGCACAAACGCCCGCACCGACGCCAGCTTGCGCGCCGAGGTCTTGCGCGAACGATGCGTGCGATACAGCTCGGCGAGAAAGGACCTGATCGCCCCCACGTCGCAGTCCTCCGGCCGCTGGCCGTCGCGGGGCCTGCCGTTGTGCAGCGGGAGGAACGCGAGGAACTGCGTGATGTCGCTCTCGTACGCGCGGACCGTGTGCGGCGACGCGCCGCGGTTGCCGCGCAGGTATGCGAGAAACGCTTTGAGGTGGGCCTTCACCGCGCCATCCACCCATCCAGGTCCGCCAGCGCGCGCGCCGAGAGCGCCGTCTTCCGATCGAGCTTGCTCCGGGGCGGCGAGTCGAGCGGTTCCATGATGCCGAAGGTGATGTTGCTGGGCTCGTAGTGGCCCGCCGCCGCGTGCGAGACATAGTAGGCCAGGGCGCCAATCGCCGTCGTGCGCGGCGCGGCGCCGGGCGGCAGGCCCATGGCCAGCGCGGCGGCGTTGATGCCCGCAAGGAGGCCCGACGCCGCCGACTCCACGTACCCTTCCACGCCGGAGATCTGCCCCGCGAAGAAGAGGTCGTCGCGGCGCTTCGTCTGCCACGTCTCCCGCAGCACCGCTGGCCCGTTGATGTACGTGTTGCGGTGGACCATGCCGAAGCGCTCGAACTCGGCGCGCGCCAGCCCCGGAATCATCCGCAGCACGCGCTCCTGCTCGCCCCGCTTGAGCTGCGTCTGGAAGCCGACCAGGCTGAAGTGGTCGCCGGCGAGCGAGTCCTGGCGCAACTGCACGACGGCATACGGCCGCCGCCCGGTGCGCGGGTCGGTGAGGCCGACCGGCTTCATGGGGCCGAACCGGAGCGTGTCGACGCCGCGGTGCGCCAGCACCTCGATGGGCAGGCAGCCTTCGAAGAACCGCGCCTTGTCGAAGTCGTGGACCGTCGCGCTCTCGGCGTGCGCCAGCGCGTCGTAGAACGCGCGGTATTCGGCGGCGTTCATCGGGCAATTCAGGTAGTCGCCCTGCCCGTCATCGACGCCGCACGCCGGGCCTGCCGCCCCCTCGCCCGCCGGCGCGCCATCCGGCGGCGCCGCCTGTTCCGGCCCCAGGCTCCGGTCCCAGCGCGACGCCCGGAACACGATGCTCCTGTCGATCGAGTCGGCCGACACAATCGGACTGATTGCGTCGTAGAAGTAGAGGTAGTCCTGGCCGACACACGCCGCGATGTCGGCCGAGAGGACGTCGGACGTCAACGGGCCCGTGGCGATCACCACCGGCTCGCGAGGGCCGCGCGACGGAGGGACGGCGGCGACTTCACCGCGCACGAGCGTGATCAGCGGATGCCCGGTGATGGCGCGGGTCACGAAGGCCGAGAACGCGTCGCGATCGACGGCCAGCGCGGCGCCGGCCGGCACGCGGGTGGCCTCGGCCGCCCGCATGACGAGCGACCCGAGGCGGCGCATCTCTTCCTTGAGCAAGCCGACCGCGTTGTCGAGCTTGTCGCCGCGCAGCGAGTTGCTGCAGACCAGTTCAGCCAGGCCGTCGCCGCGGTGCACTGCGGTCTGCCGCCCGGGCCGCATCTCGTGAAGCGTCACCGGCACGCCCCGCGACGCCGCCTGCCATGCGGCCTCGCAGCCGGCCAGCCCGCCGCCTACGATTCGGACACTGGGCACGGGTCGGTCCCCATGAGGAGGCACGCGAGCGTCGGATGCCACGTCCCTACGGCTTCGCGCGTTTGCGTGCCGGAGCGCTCTTTCTGGCGGCCGGGCGGCCTCCGCGCGGGCGCTTCGACGGCCCGGCGTCGGAGCGCGCCTTCAGCAGCTCGACTGCCGCCTCGAGCGTGAGCGAGGCCGGGTCGGCCGTCCGCGGCACCGAGGCGTTCGTCTCCCCGTCGGTGACGTAGGGGCCGTAGCGCCCTTCCATCAGCTTCACCTCGGCGCCGCCCTGCGGGTGGGCCCCGAGCGTGCGCAGCACCGTGCGCGTCATGGTGCGCCGGCGGCTCTTCTTCGGCGCCGCGAGCAGCTCCAGCGCGCGCGCGAGCGTGATCGTGTGCACGTCGTCTCCGTCCTCGAGAGATCGGAACTCGTCGCCGTGCTTCACGTACGGCCCGAAGCGGCCGTTCGACGCCACGATGATCTCGCCGTCCGACGGGTGGGCGCCGAGATCGCGCGGCAGGCTGAGCAGCCTGAGCGCCTCGTCGAGGGTGATCGCCGACGCGCTGATGCTGGCGGGAATCGAGGCGCGCTTCGGCATCTCGGGCGACTTGCCCTTCACGCGCGGCGGCGTCTCGCCCAGTTGCACGTAGTGGCCGAACCGGCCGTGCTGCACGTACACCTTCAGCCCGGTTGCCGGGTCCTCGCCGAGCGTCTTGGGCCCTTCCGCTTTCACCTTCAGCAGCGCGAGCGCCTTCTCGACCGTCAGGTCCGCCGGCGGCAGCGTCCTGGGCAGCGTGGCGGTGTTGCCCGCGCCGCCCTCGCCGCGCTGGACGAACGGCCCGTAGCGCCCCACGCGCACGCGGAGGGGCTCGCCCGTCGCGGGATCGACGCCGATGTCGATGGCCGGGTACTCGATGTGCTGTTCCTCGCGGGCCACCATCGGCGCGAGCCCCGGGTGCCCGCCTTCACCGTCGCGGTAGAACGCGCGGATGAACGACACCGAGTCGCGCTCGCCGTTGGAGATCTGGTCGAGGTCCTCTTCCATCTCGGCGGTGAAGCCGACGTCGACGTAGTCGCCGAAGTGCCGGCGCAGCAGGTGCGTGACCGCGAAGGCCGAGAAGCTCGGCACGAGCGCCTTGCCCTGCCTGAAGACATAGCCGCGGCGCTCGAGGGTGCCGATGGTGGGCGCGTAGGTGGACGGGCGCCCGATGCCCGCCTGCTCCAGCTCCTTGATGAGCGCCGCCTCCGTATAGCGGGCGGGCGGCTGCGTTTCGTGGCCCTTCGGGTCGAGGCCCGAGAGCGCCAGCGCCGCCGAGCCGGCCTGGGCGGCCGGCTGCACCTGGTCACCGACTGCCAAGGCCGGCAGGATCGACTCCTGGTCCGCCAGCTCGGCCTCGGGGTCGTCGCTGCCTTCGACATACGCGCGGCGGAACCCGGCAAATTCGATGGCCTTGCCCGACGCGGTGAACACGCACGGCTCGCCGGCCGGCCCGCGCCCCGTGATCTCGACTGTCGTCTTCAGCACCCGGGCGTCGGGCATCTGCGACGCCATCGTGCGCTTCCACACGAGCTCGTAGATGCGGAGCTCGTCGGCGTCGAGGAACCGCTCGAGGTCCTTCGGCGCCAGGCGGAAGTCGGTCGGGCGGATGGCCTCGTGCGCCTCCTGGGCGTTCTTCACCCGCGTCTGATACCGGCGCGGCCCCGTGTAGTACTCCTCGCCGAACATCTCGCGGATGACGCGCGCCGATTCGTGCAGCGCCTTCTCGCTGAGCGTGGTCGAGTCGGTGCGGTGATAGGTGATGAGGCCTTCGATCTCGCCGCCGCCGATCTCCATGCCCTGGAACAGCCGCTGCGCCACCTGCATCGTACGCTCGGTCGAAAAGCCGAGCTTGCGGCTGGCTTCCTGCGAGAGCGTCGACGTGGTGAACGGCGGGGCGGGACGTTCGACACCGGGCCTGGCCTCGACCGACGTGACGTCCCACGGCAGGTGCCGCACGAGCCCGTCGGCCAGCCCGCGCGCCGCCGCCTCGTCGAGCAGGCGGACATTGGCGTTCGCCAGGGCGCCGGTGCTCGAGTCGAAGTCCTTCCCCGTCGCCAGCCGCTCGTCGCTGACACGCACCAGGGTGGCCGTGAACTCGCGCCCTTCGGCCGACAGCCTGGCATCGAGGTCCCAGTAGCGGCTCGACCGGAACGCCCGCCGCGCTTCCTCGCGCTCGACAATCAGGCGGACGGCCACGCTCTGCACGCGGCCGGCGCTCAGCCCGGTGGCCACTTTCTTCCACAGCACCGGCGACAGCGTGTAGCCGTAGAGCCGGTCCAGGATGCGGCGGCTCTCCTGCGCCTTCACGAGGTTCTCGTCCAGGTCGTGCGCGCCCGCCACCGCTTCCTTGATCGCTTCCTCGGTGATCTCGTGGAACACGATCCGGCGGACCGGGATCTTCGGCTTGAGGATCTCGCGCAGGTGCCAGCTGATCGACTCGCCTTCGCGGTCCGGGTCGGTCGCAAGCAGGAGCTCGGACGCCTGCTTCACCGCCGCCTTGAGCGCCGCCACCTGTTTCTTCTTGTCCGCCGGCACGACGTAATACGGGGTGAAGTCGCCGTCGGTGTCCACCGCCATGCGGCCCCACGGCTTCTGGCGGATTTCGGCCGGGACCTCGGACGCTTTCTCCGGCAGGTCTCGCACGTGGCCGTAGCTGGCCTCGATACGGTAGGCGTCGCCGAGAAAACGCGCGAGCGTTTTCGCCTTGGCCGGCGACTCCACGATCACCAACGGTTTCGCCATATCTTCCCCGGGCCGTCGAGTTTCCCGCTACGTTAGCACGTTCGCCCCGGCCTTCACGAATCGGCCGCCCTCGACGCGCAGCACCCACCCGCCCACCTCGAGCCGCGTCAGCCGCGCCATCAGCGCCGCCGGAGCGAGGCCGGTTCCTGCCGCGAGGTCCTCCAGCCGGTAGGTTTCCCCTGGCCGCATCACCCGCAGGATCGGATCTGCTCCAGGCCCTGCCGAAACCCGGCCGGACCCTGGCAGTTCGGGGCCAGACGCGACCTCAGCCTGGATGTCTGACCCCATCGCGGAGGAGGCCGATGAGGGCGCGGCGAACTCCCGGTGCCAGTCGGCCAGGAGCAGGTCGATCACGTCGCGGGCCTCCTCCACGACGTTCGCGCCGTCCCGCATGAGGGCGTGGGCGCCGCGGTTCCTGCCACTCAGGACGGCGCCGGGCACGGCCATCACCGACCGTCCCTGCTCCAAGGCGCAGCGCGCGGTGATGAGCGACCCGCTGCGCTGGGCTGCCTCGACAATCACCACGCCGAGGGAGATGCCGCTGATGAGGCGATTGCGGCGCGGGAAGTGCCAGCCGTGCGGCGGCACGCCGGGCGCGAACTCGCTGACGAGGGCGCCGCTGGTGGCGACCGCGTCTGCCAGCTGCCCGTGCTCGGGCGGATAGACCACGTCGACGCCGCACCCCAGCACGGCGATGGTCCGGCCCCCGCTCCTGAGCGCGCCGCGGTGCGCGGCCGCGTCCACGCCCCTGGCGAGGCCGCTCACCACGTCGAATCCTGCACAGGCCAGGCCCTGCCCGAGCTTGAAGCCGACCTCCAGTCCGTGCGGCGTGGCAACGCGCGACCCGACGATGGCGACGGCGTGCGGGCAGGCCCCGGGGATCCCGCGCGAGAACAGGACCGGCGGCGGGTCCGGAATCGCATCGAGACGATATGGGTAGTCTGAGCTGCCGCGAAGCACGACGCGGATGCCCTTCGCGCGGGCCGCCTCAATTGCCGACATGGCGCGGCGGCGCAGGTCCGCCGCCTTTGCCCCCGCGTCTGGAACCTCGAGCAGGGCCAGCACCTGGTCGAGGTCGGCGAGCGTCCTAGGATCGGGACCGGCGATGTCGGGGGCCTCCGGGTCAGGCGGCGCCGTCCGCCTGACCGGCTTGCGCTCGGCCCCTCCGGTCCAGAGCAGGGACAGGGCGACCAGATCGACCTCGCGGCTCACAGCGACGCGCCGATGCGAGGTGCGTACCAGCGTATTGCACGCCGTGTGGACGGGGGCTATAGTGGAAGAAGCCCTGCCTGCAGTTGATGTTCGGCGCCTCGCCGCGCCCAAGGTGTCTATGCCCGCGTTGAAGAAACTGATCGCATCGGCGGTCGTCGGGGTAGCCATTTCCGCCACCTTCGTGCAGGCGGCCGACCGCAAGGCGGCCGTCGAGCAGGTGTCGTTTGGCATCGACGCGGCCAAGGCCGGGCTCTGGCGCGAGGCCACGTACCGGTGGGAGCGCGCCATCGAACTCGACCCCGGCTACGCCGCCGCGTTCAACAACCTGGCCATTGCGTACGAACAGGCGGGACAGCTCGACAAGGCGAAGCAGGCGTATCAGAAGGCCGCCGAACTGGACCCCAAGAACACGTACATCAAGCAGAACATCGACCTCTTCAAGGAAATCAACGACCGTGCAAACCGCCAGAACGCTCGCTAGCGCCGCTCTCGCGCTCGCCGCCAGCGGGTGCCTGACCTTCGTCGAGGTCCCCGTCGAGACGCCGATCCGCCCGAAGATCGACGCCTCGCCCTTCTCGCGGGTGTACGTCGCCGGGTTCCTCCCCAGCGGCACCGAGGATGTCGACACCAACCTCGAAACCGTCCGGCTGCTGCGCAGCCAGCTGAAGAACAAGGGCGGCAAACGGATCATCGAAGCCGACGTGCTGCCGCTTGCCGAGGCCGCCAAGCCCGTGCCGGCCGAGGGCGCGGCCGCGGCCCCGCCAGCGGCGGCCCAGGCGGATTCGGGCAGGATCGTTACCATCGCCGAAGCGGAGCTGCCGCCGTACGAGAAGATCTTCGAGAACAAGGACTACTGGAAGAAGGTGGGCGAGGAGTTCGGAAGCCCGCTCATCATCACCGGCTCGGTCGTGTTCACGCCCCACCAGCGATCCGGGTACGTCCAGAAGGAGCAGGAGGTCTACGACTCCTTCGGCAGGCGCAGCGTGGTGCCGGTGCGCACGTACATGGACCGGAAGGGCTACATCCTCAGGCCGAAGTTCGTCTTCATCGACGGGCGGACCGGCGAGACGCTCTACACGGAGACGTTCCGCGAGGAAATCCTCTACAACGCCGAGCAGAGCACGCCGGCGCTCTCGTCGTATTTCGAGCTGATGGACCGCCTCCTGCCCTCGTTCCTGTCGACCCTGAGCAGCCAGAGCATCAAGGGCTCGCGGGTCCTGCTGAAATAGGACCGGTTTCATCACCCGCCTGCGGTGGCCCGCCGGCTCCGCGAGAACGGGTGATGAACCCGCCTCTGGCCTCCCAAACCCGTTTTCTGGTAGGATTGGTGTTTGCGCCGGTGCGGGAAGGCCCCTCCATGCCCCCGCGCCTGGCCGGAAGCAGTCGAAGGAGAGGCATCGTGTACGCGATTGTTCAAAACGGCGGGCATCAGGTCAAAGTCGAGCCCGGGACGACCGTCACCGTGGACCGCATGGCCAGCGAAACGGGCACCGAAGTGACCTTCGACCAGGTCCTGCTGGTTTCCAAGGACGGCGACATCACGACCGGCACGCCGTATGTGACGGGCGCGAAGGTGGTCGGCGTGGTCGAGGAACACCCGCGCGGGCCCAAGATCCGGGTGTTCAAGAGCAAGCGCCGCAAGCAGGAGCGCCGCACCCACGGGTTCCGCGCCGACCTGACGATTGTCCGCATCACGAGTATCCAGGTCTAGGCAGGTAGCACCACCATGGCACACAAAAAGGGACAGGGCAGCTCGCGCAACGGCCGGGACAGCAATTCCCAGCGGCTCGGCGTGAAGCGGTTCGGCGGCAATCTCGTGTCGGGCGGATCCATCCTGGTCCGGCAGCGAGGGCGGAAGTACCAGCCGGGCCTCAACGTCGGCCTCGGCAAGGACGATTCGCTGTTTGCGAAGGTCACCGGCGTCGTGAAGTTCGAGGACCACGGCGGGCGCGGGCGCTTCATCAGCGTGCACCCGGTCGAGCCGGCCGCGGCCAAGTAGCCTCGACGGCGCGCCCGGCGGCGCGCCCGGCCCGCAGCCGGTTCAGACGCATCCGAGGCCACGGGGTTGCAGGATCCCGTGGCCGTCGCACGTACGGCCCGCGCGGGCGGCCGGTCCCTGACCACCCAGACACACTTGCTCAGGTCGCGCCGTCAGGACCCTAACGCGCCCCCGCCAGGTTGTGACTGTTCCGGCATCAGAATCACACAGTGCGGCGGTATAGTGGTGTCGCGGTCGGTCAGTCATGGCCTCGACCAGGCGGCTTCGCTCGTGGTACCGCTCGCCGTACGGCCTCCTGGCGGCATTCCTCGCCCTCACGCTTGGACCGTCCATCGGACTCGTCTGGCTCGGCTGGCGCCTGCTGGACCAGGATCGCGCCCTCGAAAAGCAGCGGATCGACGAGCGACGCGAGCGGGCCGCTGACCAGGTCGTGGCCTCGCTGCAGCGTACGCTGCAGGCAAGCGAGCTTGACCTCGCGCAACGTCGTGCGCCGACGGCCGGCGACGATGCGCTGATGGTCGAATTCAGGGCTTCGGAGCTTCTCGCCTACCCGAGCGGCAGCCTGCTCTTCCGGCCCCAGGCATCCGTACCGCAGGACGTCCTCCCGAACGTCTACCGGCAAGCCGAATCGTACGAATTCCAGCGCCGGGACTACGAACGAGCCATCAGGGCGTTTCAGCCGCTGGCGCGTTCGCCGGACCCCACGGTCCGAGCCGGCGCCCTGCTGCGGATTGCGCGCAACCAGCGGAAGGCCGGCCAGCTCGATTCCGCGCTCCGCACCTACAGCGCACTGACCGCCTACGACAAGACCTCTGCTGGCGGTCTCCCCGCCGGCCTCGTCGCCCGGTGGGCCCGCTGCGACCTGCTTGCCGGGCTCGGCCGCCGGCAGGACCTGGCCAAGGAAGCCGCCGACCTCTACGGTCTCCTGCAGCGCGGGCACTGGCGGCTCTCGCAGGCCGAGTATGACGTCGTCGCGGAGGAGGCCGCAGCGTGGCTCGGCGTGAACCGGGACTCGGAAACGCCGGCGCTCGCGCTGGCCGAAGCGGTGACGTGGCTCGCAGCGCAGGCTGGCCGGGAGACGCTCGACTCGGGCCGTGCATCCAGCGTCCGGCAGAACCGCCTCGTCACGATTCTCTGGACGCGAGGGCCCGACGGGCTGCGCGCCCTGGTGGCAGGACCACAGTATGGCGAGCGCAAGTGGCTCCCCGACGTGGAACGCCTCGCCGACACGCTCCGAGTCACCGTGGCCTTGAGCGAACGGACGCCCGGGGCGGCGGCAACCAGTCGAAGCGCTTCGGTGACCGGGCTGCCGTGGCCGGTCCTCGTGGCAAACCGGGATGCGAAGGCAGAACTGGAGGAGTTCGCAGGAAGGCGCAGGCTGCTGCTGGCTGCCCTCGGACTTCTGGCAGTCGTTGTCGGCGCCGGGACCTACTCTGTCGCCCGGGCGTACGCGCGCGAGCTTGCCGTCATGCGGCTGCAATCGGAATTCGTGTCGGCGGTGTCCCACGAGTTCCGGACACCGCTCACTTCACTTCGCCAGCTGAGCGAGACACTCAACGAGGGGCGGCCGCTGGCGGACGAGCGCCGCGCCGCGTACTACCAGGCGCTGGACCGGTCGACCAATCGGCTGGAGAAGCTCGTGGAGGGCCTGCTCGACTTCGGGCGCATGGAATCCGGGGCGATGGTCTATCGGAAGCAGGACCTGGACGTCGCAGCGCTTGTGACGTCAGTGGTGGACGAGTATCGGCGTGAGGCGAGCGACCGGGGCCGTCAGGTGACGCTCAAAGCAGGCAGCGACCTCCCCTTGATTCACGCCGATCAGGAAACCCTGGGCCGCGCGATCTGGAACCTGTTGGACAACGCGGAGAAGTACTCCCCGGGATGCCCGACGATCCGCGTCGACGTCGAGCGTGAAGGCGTAGGGATTGCCATTCGCGTGCAGGACCATGGGCTTGGCATTCCTGAAGCCGAACAGCGGGACATCCTGCGCAAGTTCGTGCGCGGCACGGCGGCCGACACGACCGGCATCAAGGGCACCGGCATCGGTCTGGCCATGGTGAAGCACATCGTCGACGCCCACGGCGGCTCGCTCCGCCTGGAGAGCGCGCCCGGCGAGGGCAGCACCTTCAGCATCGTGCTGCCGGCGGGAGGGTGATCGTGGCTCGAATCCTCGTGGTCGAAGACGATCGTGACATCGCGATGCTGCTGAGTGATGACCTCACGGCCGAGGGGCACACGGTCGAGGTGGTTCGCGACGGGCCAACCGCGAGCCGCCGCGGCGTCGAGCCCGGGTGGGATCTGATCGTCCTGGACGTGATGCTTCCCGGGCGCGACGGGTTCGACGTCTGCCGCGACATCCGCCACGCGCGCGTGCGCACGCCGATCATCATGCTGACCGCCAAGACGCACGAGGCCGAGAAGATCCTCGGCCTCGACCTGGGGGCCGACGACTACGTGACCAAGCCCTTCAGCCCTCGCGAGCTCCGGTCCCGCATCCGCGCGGTGTTGCGGCGGATCGCGGAGCCGGCGGAAGAGACGTTCCGTTTCGGCGATGTCGAGATCGACTTCGCGCGCGGCGAGCTCCGGCGCCGTGGCACGCCGGTCGAGCTCACGCCGATCGAGTTCAAGCTGCTGGGCGTGTTCGTGCGAAGCCGCGGCCGCGTCCTGAGCCGCGAGCGGCTGATCCAGGACGCCTGGGGCGGAGCGACGTTCGTCACCGAACGCGCCGTCGACGGCCACATCGTCGGCCTTCGGCGCAAGATCGAGGAGGACCCGGCCCGGCCCCGCCATCTCGTGAGCGTCCGGGGTCTCGGCTACCGGCTGGATGCCTGAAATCTCTCGGCAGCCGCACGGGAATCGCACGATTGCGCAACACACGTCAATTGCACGGTGGCTATCTTGACGGCAGGAGGTGACACCATGCGAGTGAACATCCCGAGGGCTCTCCTCGTGTTCGTGCTCCTGGCTGCCGCCGGGTCGTGGCGCTTGACGACCAGCGCTCAGGGCGTGACCGAGGCGGAGCGCCAGCTCCAGAAGGCCATCCTGCTGGAAACCGTCGACGGCAACCTGCAGGCCGCGATCGACCAGTACAAGAAGATCGTGGCGGAGAAAGGCAGCAGCCGCGTTGTTGCCGCCAAGGCGCTTCTGCGCCTGGCCGGATGCTACGAGAAACTCGGCCAGGCCGAGGCCGAGAAGACTTACCGGCAACTGATCGCTGACTACGCCGACCAGACTGCCGAAGTGGCCCTGGCGAGACAGAAGCTCGCCGCGCTGACACGCGCGCTCGCCACGGAATCGGGCATTGTGGCCCGGCAGGTCTGGTCCGGCCCGGACGTGGATTTCTCGGGCAGACCGTCTCCTGACGGCCGTCACTTGTCCTATTCACACCCGACGGGGAACCTGGCAATCCGCGAACTCGCCACGGGGGAAATGCGGCAGCTTACGAAGGACGCTTCCTTGTGGACGGCGGAGGGAGGGGCCCTCGTGTCCCTGTTCTCGCCGGATGGGCGCCAGGTGGTCTATGAGTGGGGCCAGTGGGACACTTTGCTGCGCCTGTCTTCTGTCGATGGGTCCCACACGCGAGTCCTGCTCCCGGCGAAGCGCGACTGGTGGCCCGAGCCGTGCGACTGGTCTTCGGACGGCCGCTCCATCCTGATTCACCTCTACCCCGCGGGCGGGCAGGAACCCTCCCAGATAGCCGTGATCGCCGTCGCCGACGGCTCGCTGCGTGTTGTGAAGAGGCTGGATCCGGGGCAGCGAAGTTGGAACATGTGGTTCTCGCCGGACGGGCAGTACATCGTC
>JALOKU010000027.1 GCA_025456345.1 Vicinamibacterales bacterium
GCAGCTTCTTCTGCCCGCCGGACAGGTGCTTCACCTTCTTCAGCGGGTTCACTCTGAACTCGTCGAGCAGCTTGTAGAAACACGCGCCGTCCCATCGAGCGAAGTACGGCGCCGCGAAGCGGGCGAGCCACTTGACCGTCCTGTCCGGGTAGAACGCCGGCTCCTGCGGCACGTAGCCGATGCGGTTCTTGAGGTCCTGCTCCGCGTCCGAGTAGGCCGAGCCGAACACCTGCACGCTGCCCTGGTGCGTCGGCGCCTGGCCGGCAAGGACCTTCAGCAGGGTGGACTTGCCGGCCGCGTTCGGACCGAAGATCCCGGAGATCGAGCCGGCGCGGATCGCGAGGCTGACACCACGCAGGCTGAAGTCCTCATAGTGTTTCGTAAGGTCGGTCGCCTCGAGCACGGTGTCCATGTCAGTCCCCCTCGACCTGTCGCGTGAGCCGGACGATGTCGCCGGCCGTGATGCCGAACTTCGCGCTCGACCGGACAAGCCGGCGGAGCTCCTCCTGCACCTCGGCGAGCTTCCGCTCCCGCAGGGCGTCGCGCTCCACAGGCGCGACGTACGAGCCCAGCCCGGCGCGCGTCAGAATGAAACCTCCCGTTTCGAGGTCCTGGTAGGCCCGCTTGATCGTGATGGCGCTGACGTTGAGGGCTTCCGACAGCTCCCGGACCGAGGGCAGGCGGTCGTTCGGCTTCAGGTCGCCAGTGGCGATGGCGTCCTTGATCTGGTCCGTGACCTGCTTGTACATCGGGTCCGGGTGAGCCGGTGAGAGCACCACGAACACGCTGGCCTCCTTGCCTACCTAGTATACTCAATATACACAGTAGCCCTCATTCTGTCAAGGGCTCCACAACAGAAAAGGATCGAACGCCATCCGGACGACCGGACAATCCCTCCTGGCCGGCGTTTGAGCCAGGCATCGCGGAGAGGATTCTCGCGGACGGTCAGAACATCCTTCGCGGATGCCCGTCCAATGTCTGTGTAGCCTTGGAGAGAGGCCGGCCCGGATGCGGAACGGCTCTCAGGAGGGGATGGCCATGGGAAGCGCGACGACGCGGGTTGGCATCGCCATACTGCTGGTGGCAACGTTGTCACCGGCGAACGCCCAGCCCGGCCGGAAGTCGGAGCGGGCGGTGGTGGAGAAAACGGTCCGCGATTCGATCGGCTGGGCGCTGACCAAGGACCGGCCGCTGCTCGAGGGCATCATCGCGCACGACGCCGACCTCTTCATCTTCCATCCGGACTCGAAGTCGACGGTCGTTGGATGGGACGCCTTCGCCAGGAACTTCAGCACGTGGATGGACCCCCGATTCAAGGCGACGAGCTTTGATGTGCGCGATCTTCGGGTCACCTTCTCCCGCTCCGGCGACGTGTCCTGGTTCTCGGCGGTGCTCGACGACATGGGCGAGTGGGACCGCAAGCCTGTCGGGTGGAAGGACACACGGTGGACCGGCGTGCTCGAGAAGCGCGCCGGCAGGTGGGTGATCGTCCAGATGCACTTTTCGTTCGCGTCCGATAGGGCCCCCGCCTGAAGGAGGCGGTCTGTGACACGCGCGTTCGCCGGAGCCCTTGCGCTGAGTGCCGCACTCATTCCCTGGCAATCGACCGACCCAACGCCCCGCTTCCCGGACCGGGCCGGGCCTTACCTTGGCGAGACGCCGCCCGGACTGACGCCTGAGCTGTTCGCGCCGGGCCTGGTCAGCACGGGCGGGTTCGAGCGGGACGTGGCGATCACGCCGGACGGCAGCGAGATCTTCTTCGGACTTGCCGGCCCTTCCTACCAGTACACCACTGTTGTCTCCACGCGCCTGGTCGACGGGCGCTGGACGGAGCCTGAAGTCGTGCCAGGCCTCGACGACCCCCGATACCTTCACCTCGAGCCGGCGCTGTCTGCGGACGGCCATACGATGTACGTCCTGTCCACGCGGCCCGACCCGGCCGCGGGCGGCACGGCGGGCAACCAGGACATCTGGTTCCTCGCCCGTGCGCCCGGTGGCTGGAGCGCTCCCCGCAACCTCGGGCCGCCGGTGAACTCCGCGCTGCCCGAGTACTTCCCGTCGCTGACCCGCGACGGCGCCATCTACTTCACGCGGGAAGAGGCGGGCAGCCGCGTGAGCGCCATCTGGCGGGCGCGACGGTCGGGAAACGGGTATGGCGCGCCGGAGAAGTTGCCCTCGCAGGTCAACTCGGGCCGATCGCAGTTCAATGCGTTCGTGGCGCCGGACGAGAGCTACCTGATCGTGCCGACCGACGGCCGGCCCGATTCGCTCGGCGGCTGCGACTACTACGTCGTGTTCCGGACACCCGACGATCGCTGGAGCGAGCCGATCAACCTCGGTCCGGCGGTCAACACGAAGGGGTCGCAGGAGTTCTCGCCCTACGTCAGCCCCGACAAGAAGTACTTCTTCTTCATGTCATCGAGGCCGGCGGCTCCCGAGCGGCTGACGTTCCGGCTGTTCCGCGACCTGCACGATCGGCCCGGCAACGGCAACGCGGACATCTACTGGGTCGACGCGGGCCTCGTCACCTCGCTGCGCGCGAAGGCGGTCTTCGGGCAGGGCGGCACGATTCACGGCGCCGCCCGGGCGGGCGATCTCGCAACGGTCCGCGCCCTCATCGAGAAGGACGTGAAACTGGCGCTCGCCCGCGACGAAGCCGGCCGGACCCCGCTGCACCTCGCCGCCGGCAGCGGGCGCGCGGATGTTGCCGCCTACCTGGTCGCGCGCGGCGCCGACGTCAACGCCGCCGACAACAACGCCTGGACGCCGCTCCATGCCGCCGCTGCGGCCGACCGGGACGAGGTGGTCGGCCTGCTGATCGAGCAGAAGGCCGCTCTGGATGCCCGTACTTCGGAGGGCGAGACACCTCTCGCGGCGGCGGCGGGACGCGGCGCAGCCCGCGCCGTCGCGCGCCTGCTCGACGCGGGAGCCGCCACCGAAGCGGCGAATGGCTACGGCCGCACGCCGCTGCTGCTGGTCGCGAGAGAATCCGGCAAGGCGGACATCGCCCGCCAACTGCTGGGCCGGAAGGCCAACGTCGACGCGAAGGACAAGTCCGGCGACACGCCCCTCACACTGGCGGCGTGGCGGGGATTCCGCGACCTCGTCGATCTTCTCCTCCAGAGTGGCGCGACCGTGCCGGCCAGCGGTGCGGCTGCGGATCGCCTGCTGCAGTCCGCGGCGGAGAAGGGCCTCGACCGGCTCTTCACGACGATGGCGGGCAACGGCGTCGATCTGTCGACTCGGACCGAGCGTGGCGGCACGCTCCTGCACGATGCCGCAGCCGGCGGGTCGGTGGGCATCGTCAATGAACTGCTCGCGCGGAAGTTCGAGGTGAACCACGCCGATCGTGACGGATGGACGCCGCTCCACAACGCCGCCTTCATGGGGCGCCTCGACGTCGCGAAAGCACTCGCTGCCGGCGGGTCCGATCTGAACGCACGGAACGTCCTCGGTCAGACTCCCTGGAACCTGGCCCGCGAGCACGGCCTCCTGGACATCGCCGACTGGCTGGCGGCGAACGGGGCGAGCCAGGATGCGCCGACGTTCCCGGCGCTCACCGGGGACTACCTGGGCCAGGCTCCTCCCGGGCGGACTCCCAGGGAGTTCGCGCCCGGCATCGTCGGGGGTCATTTCAGCGTGCACAGCAGTCCCGCGTTCTCGCCTGACGGCAGCGAACTGTACTGGAGCGAGTCGATCCCTCCTCGAGGCGCCGGATACGGCAGCGGCCGGACGATGATGAGCCGGCGCGCGGGCGATCGATGGACGTATCCCGAACGCGCCATGGTGGGGAAGCTGCCGCTCGAGGACGTTCCGGTCATCACGACTGACGGCAAACGCATCTACGACATGGCCAAACGTCAGGTCCCAGGGCAGGCCGAGGGCGGCAAGGAGAACATCTGGGTCGCCGACCGGGCCGGTGACGGGTGGGGCGATCCTCGACCGCTCGACCCCGCGGTCAACGCGCTGCCGCACCACTGGCAGTTCTCGGTGGGGCCGGACGGTGCGATGTACTTCAGTTCACGGTGGAAGGGGGCAAGCGGACTGTTCGTGTCGCGCCCCACCGGGGGACGCTATGCGGAACCTGTCGCGCTCGAAGCGCCCGTGCGGGCGTCGGGCAGCGAGGCGATGCCTTTCGTGGCTGCCGATGGGAGCTACCTCCTGTTCCAGCGCAACTACGACATTCACGTCAGTTTCCGTGGCGCCAGCGGCGGGTGGCTCGAACCTGCGCGACTGCCGCAACCGGTCAACACGCCGGACACGGAAGTGTGCCCCGTCGTCTCGCCCGGCGGCCGGTACCTGTTCTTCCTGCGGTCCGGCCGCACCTACTGGGTTGATGCCGCAATCATCGAGGATCTCCGGCCGGGCTCGAAGCGGTGAGTCCGGCGGCAACACGTGCGAGGACGGCCATGAACAGCATCGCCAGGCTGACGCTTGCGGCGGCAATCCTGCTCTGGAGTCCGGCTGACAGCCGCGCGCAGACGCCGAACACGATCACTCCGGATCTTGCACGGCTGACCGACGGAAGGAGCGGGCAGGTCTTCAACCGCGCGCTCGCGGCGGCCGCCGAGAGCGGGCGCACCGTGGCCCGTCTGGACGCGCGAGCCGGCGACGGGGGAGTGCTGCTGGAAGGGATCCAACTCAGCGAGGGCGTCATCGAGGTCGACCTGAAGGGCAAGGACGTCGCCCAGCAGAGCTTCCTCGGCATCGCCTTCCACGTCGTCGACTGGACGATGCTCGACGCGGTGTACTTCAGGCCGTTCAACTTCAGGGGCGCCAGCGCCGAGCAGCGATCGCATGCCGTCCAGTACGTCTCGCATCCCGCCAACACGTGGCAGCGTCTGCGGACGGAGCGGCCGGGCCAGTTCGAGCAAGCGATCGACCCTCCGCCGGATCCGAACGGCTGGCTTCACGCGCGCATCGTCCTCGCAGGCGGCCGGGTCGAGGTGTTCGTGAACGGCGGGGCGAAGCCGAGCCTCTCGGTCGAGGATCTCGGATCGGCGAAGAGCGGCGGCGTGGCGCTGTGGGCCGGCAACGGCTCGGACGGCGCGTTCGCCAATCTGAGGATCACGCCCACGGCGCCGGCTGGGCCGCCGCCGGCCAGCTCGCAGAACATCTTCCAGGCGTCGTCGACCGGGAATCTCGCGCGGCTGCGGACGCTTGTCGAGGCGGATCCGAAACTGGTCGGCGCGCGCAACCCGAACGGCTTCACGGCCCTCCATGCCGCCGCGCTCTATGGCCAGCGCGCGACGGCCGACTACCTGCTGGGCAGGGGCGCCGATCCGAATGTGGTGGCGAAGCACTCGGGCACGCCGCTAGATGTGGCGTACGAGGCCGGCCAGACCGAGTTCGTCGCCTGGCTGGAGCCGCAGGGCGCGCGGTTCACGCCGCTCCGGTTCGACGTCGTGCAGGTGGCGCCGGCGATCCGCCGCGTCGCGTTTCCCTGGGGCATGATGAACAACGTCGTCGTCTTCTCGGGCACCGGCGGCGCCGTGGTGATCGACACGGGGTTCTCGACGCGCGCGATTCCCGAACTGAAGCGGCTCATCGCCGGATGGTCGGCGCCCGGCATCACGTACGTCGTCAACACGCACGCGCACGGCGATCACGTGGCCGGCAACGCCATGGCGCCGTCGCCGCAGGCCGTGATCACGGCTGCGTCGCTCTCTGCCGGCCATCCGGGCCTCCCGGTCACCAGGGAGGCCGAACCTCTGAAGGGAAGGTCAGGACGCACGCTGCCCGCGCCATACGCGTGGCGCGTCGGAGGCTCGGACATCAAGCTCATTCCCAGGCCGGGCCTGCACTCGGACGCGGACCTGATCGTCTACTTCCCGGCGGAGCGGGTGGTGGACATGGGCGACCTTCTGCTGTCCGAGAGCGTCCCCGCCGTAGAGGACATCGCCGGCTACCTCACGTTCCTCGACGACGCGCTGGACGTGTTCCCCGAGGACGCCACGTACATCAGCGGCCACGGGCGCGACCTCGACGCGGCGGGCGTGCGCGCCTATCGCGACACGCTGAAGGCGATGGGCGAGATCATCCGGACGAACGTTGCGGCGGGCAAGACCGCTGAGCAGATGGTGAAGGACGACGTGTTGAGGGCGTACAAGGCAAAGTACTCGCTGCTGGAGTTCCTGGCTCCCGACGCCCTGACGCTGAAGTAGAACCGGGCCGCAGCTCGGACCGGGTCGCGGCGCGTGCGCCGGCGCTCGGCCGCCTCAATGTCGCGGCGAGACGCGGGCGCGCCTGGCGACGAAGGCGCCGACCAACGCGGCCGCGATGACGCCGGCACTCTCACCCGACAGGCGAATCAGGTTCACCCGCGCGCGGAACTGAGGCCGCCGTTCCGGTGACGGCGGGCACGACAGTGCCGGGATGGCGGCCGCCGGCTGCCGCGCTCCAATGGCTGAGCAGACATCTTCCGGCCCGGGCGGCGCCCATCGGGGGTAGTGTCCGAGCGGCGCATGGAGCCGGCCGCCCGAGTCCGCGACGAAGCCGAAGTACGGTGGCGCCGCCGCCTGGCCAATGGCCACGAGCCCGGCAACGATGAACACGACATGCCGGCTGTTCATGTCTCATCCTCATCGCCACGCCAACCGACGGCACGCCCGGCCATGCGGGGTGCGCGGCCGGCGCGCTGGATCAACGCGCCAGGAGCGCCATCACCCAAGGGGCGAAGTTGGTTGCGTAGTGAGCGCCCACGGCGTGCTCCCAATCACGCCGGACGAACACGACGGCCGCGGCGGCCGCCGCAATCCGGCCAGCGCGTCCGTCCGCCGCGGGACCGAGCGGCGAAGCAGGCAGACTCGCCATCGACGGTCCGCTGCGGGCGAGGTACCACAACAGCGCGGCAACGCAGGCCGCGTGGATCGCGGCGCGAACGGCCCCGAACCGGTCCGTGCCGCCGCCGGACACCAGGATCACGGCCAGCGAGACCGCCGCCGCCAGCCACGCCAGGATCAGGACCACGCATCCGGAAGCGACCCGGCGGTCGACGATCACGGTGCCTCCCGTCGGGGGCGGGCAGTACTGTGATGGACGGAAGCGGGCGAAGCGAAGTTCGGCCTGTCGCCGTATCCCGACTGACGGAACCGCGTCGGCAGGGAATGGTGCCAGGCACCATCGGCCGGGACACGTGCCGGGAAGCGTTCCTGTCAGGGGCGGCGGCGGGGCGGGAGGGGGAAGAAGGCGCTCGTCGACTCGATGTACTCGCGGTAGCCCGGCTTCGAATCCCGCATGGCGGACTCCAGCATGCTCACGCCGCTGACGCGGACGAGCAGGAACGTCATCAGCGCCGGGCTGAAGATCGTCCACCAGGCGCCGGATGCCGCCGCGAGGAGATAGTGGCCCCACCAGACGGCGGCGTCGCCGAAGTAGTTCGGGTGGCGGGTGTAGCGCCAGACGCCGCCGGTGAACAGCCTGCCCTTGTTGGACGGGTCGGCTTTGAAGCGGGCGAGTTGCCAGTCGCCGGCGGCCTCGAAGAAGAAGCCGACCAGCCAGACGGCCGCGCCGAGCGCGTCGACCCAGTTGAGCGGCCGCTGTGACGCACGGCCGACCACCGCCACGACCGGCGCCGCAACGAGCCACATGATGACGCCCTGCAGCAGGAACACCTTGACGTAGCTGCGCCACCACCAGGCGGCTCCGGCTTCTTCGCGCCACTTCCGGTACCGGTAGTCCTCGCCCTTGCCCTTGTTGCGCCAGAAGATGTAGTGCGAGAGCCGGAGGCCCCACACGAGGACCAGCACTCCCAGCAGCCACGCGCGGGGAGCGAAGGCGGACGGCGCGGCTGCGGCCACGCTCAGGGCGATCGCGACGAACCCGACGCCCCAGAAGGCGTCGACAATGGAGCTGTCGCGCAGCAGGAGGCTCACGAGCCAGAGCACGGTGACAAAGACGGCCACCGTCAGGCCCGCGACGAGCCACGGGTCGAGGATCACGCCCCCATTATGCGCCGAGCCCCGGCGGATCCGTGCCATAATCAGGGCTGGTTCGGATGCGGTTTTCCTGGGAGAGGACGTGATGGTTCGGCGTACGCTGGTTCCGGTTCTGGGTTTGCTGGCCCTCGTGTTGCTGCCGTTCGCCACGGCGGGATGCGGGAGCACGCCGTCGTCGCCGTCGGACTACGCCCCCTACAGCCAGATCGATCTGGTGTTCGGGGAAGGCGTCACCGCGGAGACCGGTAAGGTGCTGACGGTGAACTACACCGGCTGGTTCTACGATTCGACGGCGGCCGACAGGAAGGGCGTGATGCTCACCACCTCGGCCATTTCCGGCCCGGTGATCTTCACCGCCGGCGCGAGCAGCGTCATCGAGGGGTGGGAGAAGGGCGTGCTGGGCATGAGGGAGGGCGGAAGCCGTCGCCTGGTGATCCCGCCGTCGCTGGCGTACGGGCCGAACCGCTTCAACGCCATCCCGCCGAACGCCACGCTCGTGTTCGATCTCGAGTTAGTGAAGGTCGAATAGCGGGCCCGCCGAAAAGGCGCCTCAGCCGAGGATCCGGATGCGGATGCCCCCGATGATGTAGAACGCCCGCTGGTCGGTCCTGCCTTCGCCCAATTGCCGGTCGTCGCCCTTCACGCCAGCCAAGCCGCCCTCGCCGAAGATCAACGCGCGCTTGCCGGCCGTCACTTCGATGCCGGCCCCTGCGATCCAGCTCCAGCCCTGCGTATAGAGGTTGAAGGTCTGCGTGCCGCCGGGGAATACGACCGTGGCGTCGTCGATCGTGTAGGTCTGCTCCGTAATGGTCTGCGTGGTCGTCCAGTGGGCACGGCTCCAGGTGGCGCCGCCGAATCCGTAGGGGCGCACGTACGATAACGGCACGCCGAGCTTGCCGACCATCGTGAACACGTCGGTCTGGAACGTGCTCACGTACTCGTACGCGCTGGTCGCACCCGTCAGCCGGATGTCGGCGGGCTTCAGCCAGGACGCTTCGACTCCGAGGAACGGCTTCAGCCAGAACGTGGCGCCCGCCGAGAACACCGCCGGTTTGGTGCCGCCGCTGCATTCTCCGGTGCCGCACACCACGGCGCTGACGCCGGAAAGGCTGGCGATCCCGCCGGCGCCGAACCCGTACAAGCCGCGGCCGGGGGGGTTGACGGCCCTGGGTGAAGGCGGCTGGTCCACTTCGTCGGTGAGCCACGCGGCCGGCGCCTTGCCCTGCCGGACGAGGACGGACGGCGCAGTCTCCGACACGTTGACGACGAGCGTGGTCATCTGGCGCACGACGAATGCGCCCGGCACCTCGCGCCGCGGGCACTGGCCGCCGGGGAATCCCTGCATGCCGGGCTCGATGAGGATGACCCGCCGCAGGGTGTCGCAGTACTCGACGAAGACGTAGGCGTCGGCCTCGGTCTTCCCGCCGCGGGCCTCGGGCGTGAGCGCCATCGTCGCCATGCCCGTGCTGTCGGCCGTGGCCGTTCCGGCCAGGACCGAGTTCACGACGAGTTCGACCGTCCCGCCCGGCGGGGCCTTGGTCACGATGACGGTCTGCGCCGCGGCGGCGGCGACCACAATCACGTTCAACGCGGCCGCCAGAACCAGCGGCCGCCAGGGTGCCCTCATGCCCGGCTCCTCGTAGACGTCACGGCACGCGCGAAACGCACGTCTCTCCATGTTACCCCAGACGCGCGTCCGAGCGGTTCCCATCCTGCCTTACAATAACGGCGCCAGGCTGTCCCCATGCCACCAACTCGGATGGAGGGTCCCATGCGTCACCTGTTTGCCGGCGTGCTCGTGGCTCTTTCGCTCGCGGCCCTGGGAGCCCAGGACCGCGGGCCGGCCCAGTTGCCCGACGAAACGGCGGCCCAGAAGGAGGCCCGCCTCGCGTGGTGGACCGACGCGCGCTTCGGCATGTTCATCCACTGGGGCCTCTATGCGCTGCCGGCGCGCCACGAGTGGGTGAAGAAGTACGAGAGGATCAGCGACGCCGATTACCAGAAGTACTTCGAGCAGTTCAACCCGGATCTCTACGATCCGAAGGCGTGGGCGCGCCGGGCCAGACAGGCTGGGATGAAGTACGCGGTGATCACCTCGAAGCACCACGAGGGGTTCTGCCTCTTCGACTCGAAGTTCACCGATTACAAGGCCACCAACACCCCGGCGAAGCGCGATCTCCTCAAGGCCTGGGTCGAGGCGTTCCGCGCCGAAGGGCTGAAAGTCGGGTTCTACTACTCCCTGCTGGACTGGCACCATCCGTCCTACACCATCGATCGCAATCACCCGCAGAGCCCCGCCAACGACGCCGAATTCGATGCCCTCAACAAGGGGCGCGACATGGCCGTCTACCGCCAGTACCTGAAGGACCAGGTCCGCGAGTTGCTGACCAGCTACGGCACCATCGACATCATCTGGCTCGACTTCTCGTTCACGGGCGGCGGGCGAGGCAAGAACCGCGACGACTGGGACTCGGCCGGCCTGCTCAGGATGGTCCGCCAGCTCCAGCCCGGCATCATCGTCAACGACCGGCTGGATCTGCTCGACGTGCCGGGCGGCTGGGACTTCCGCTCGCCCGAGCAGTTCAAGCCGCGCGAATGGGTGACGATGAACGGGCAGCGCGTGCCGTGGGAGACGTGCCAGACGTTTTCCGGGTCGTGGGGCTACTTCCGCGACGAGACCAGCTGGAAGAGCCCGGCGCAACTCATCGAGCTCCTGATAGACACGGTCAGCAAGGGCGGCAACCTGCTGATGAACGTGGGCCCGACCGCGCGCGGCACCTTCGACGAGCGCGCCAAGGACCGCCTCTCGGCCTTCGGGCGCTGGATGCAGCTCAACGGCCCGTCCATCTACGGCGCGACGCAGGCGCCGGACACGTTCAAGGCGCCGCCGAATTCGCTGCTGACCTACAATCCGAAGACCAACCGGCTCTACGCGCATCTGCTGGCGTGGCCGATGGGCGAGATCGTGCTGGAAGGGTACGCCGACAAGGTGAAGTACGCGCAACTGCTGCACGACGCCTCGGAAGTACGGATGAGCGCGCGCAAGTCGACGACGTGGATCAGCGAGGACAGCCGCGCGGGGGACCTCGTGCTCAGGCTGCCGATCCTGAAGCCCGATGTCGAGGTCCCCGTCGTGGAGCTCATCCTGAAGTGACGTCCGCCGGGTCTGGCGCGATCCCCTGCGCGGCGCCCCATCAACGGGCTTGCCGAGGAGGGGGGGCAGAGGCCATACTGAAACGGAACGGATGATGACGCCGCGTCTCAGGAAAACAGGGCGGAGCCCCGTTGTGGGGATGCCCCAGGCGGGCACGACGTCGACGTAAAGAGGAGATCAGATCGATGAACTGCAAGCGCGTGTGCTTCGTGGTGGCGGTACTGGCCGCGTGGATGAGCGTGGTCCCGGCCGCCCAGGCCCAGCCATCAGTGATGGACCGCCGGTGGAGCGTTGAGGTGGGCATCGGCTGGGACAACAGCCTCAGCGGCAACATCAACTCCGGCGCCATCGGCAAGCTCAACAACCAGGTGACGGTCATACTCCCGAACTCCTACCAGGACGTCTACGGCACCGGCTTCCACCTGAGGTTCGGCGGCGGCGTGCTGCTCGACGAGGTCTCGGAAGTGCACGCGGTGTTCACCTACCAGTCCCTGAAGGCTGACCTGACGAAGATGGGCGATCTCGGGGTCTCCAATCTCTACGGCCAGTACGACCCGTACCGGAGCTTCGGCCTCGACGTGGGCTTCAGGCGCTATTTCGACGCCGCCCCGAACGTGCGGCCCTACATCGAGGGAAACATCGGCCTCGGGTTCATCACCGAGATCGACGTCATCCTGTCGGCGCCAACCGCGAACCTCACCGAGCGCGCGACGGACTTCTACGATCGCACCGCGGCCTTCTCGTTCGGGGGCGCCGCGGGCGTCCTGTGGCAGCTCTCGGACCGCGTCGGGGCGTACAGCCAGATCGGGCTGCGCTGGATGTCGGGCCTGTCCCCGATCGACGACCTCGCGGGCACCGGCCTCGAGCCGATCAACGACGACAGCGCGCGCTGGACGATGCCGATCGTGGTCGGCATGCGGGTGCGCTTCTAGTCCCAGCGTCTCTCTGGTCGGTGACGTTCGCTCCGGCTCACGCAGCCTGAAGCCTGCGGGCGCCATCCCGGCGCATGGTCAACTCGAGTGAGCGCCGGGTCAGGGGCCCGCGGCGCCGGGGCCGCTTCCCGATTCGACAGGAGATCTCCGTGCGCCACGTGCCTTTCCGCCGCGCCACCGTCGCGGTCCTGTCGTCCGCCGCGCTCGCCTTCGGCGCGGCCTACGAAGGGCCGCGCACGTTCCAGGCGTCAGAGCTGCTGAAGCCGGAGCAGATCAAAGGGCCGCACTTCGAAGTGGGGCCCCTCGTGAACACCGAGGGCTACCTCCACCTGTTCAGCATCACGACCGACTTCGGGCCGCTGGAGGCCGAAGGCCGGAGCCTGCTGCTCATGCGGCTGCTCGAGGTCGACGCGCTCGAGCGCCTCGACGACGTGTCGAAGACCGAAGTGTTCGTGAAAGCGGTCGGCACGTCGATGTACAACGTCGGCAAGAACGTGGTGTCGGCGGTGCAGGATCCCAAAGCCACGGCCCAGGGTGTCGGGTCCGGCCTCAAGCGTTTCGGCACGAACCTCGGCCGGCAGGCGAAGCGGCTGGGCGACCAGGGCGTGGACGCGGCTACGACCGACGAGCAGGAGAAGAAGGCTGCCGAGGAGCGGAAGGCGAAGGGGATTCCGGAGCCGTCCGCCACCGACAAGGCGGCGGCCGTGGGCACCGGGATGGCGTACTCGGTGTTCGGCGTGAACTCCGCCTCGCGCAGGTGGGCGCAGAAGGTCGGCGCGGATCCGTACACCACCAATCCCATCCTGAAGAAGGCGCTGGTGGACATCGGCAAGATCGATGCGGCCGGCGGCCTCGCGACGAAGATCATCGTGCCGATGCCGTTCATCGTCACCGGGACGGCGACGGTCGGCGACCTGGTCTGGAGCAAGGACCCCGAGGAGCTCAGGAAGATCAACGAGCGGCAGTTGAAGGACATCGGCGTCACCGGAGACACGATCAAGCGCCTCTACCTGAGCAAGGGGTTCACGCTGACCTTGCACACCCGGCTCGCGTCGAACCTGCGCGAGGTGAACGTGCCCGGGTGCGGCGACTACGCCGTAACGGCCGCGCAGGTGGACACCGAACGCGAGGCGCTGTTCTTCGTCGAGAGCGCCGAGATGCTGGCGCGATTCCACAAGACGACGCCGGTGTCGATCGTGCTGAGCGATTCGAGGGCGCTGGTGGCGAAGACCAGGCAGGGACAGGCTGTCATCCTCCTTCCCGTGGACTGGGTGCGCTGGACCGCGGCCTTCGAGCAGTCACTGGCGGAGATTGAAGCCCGCGCCAGGAAGGAACTCGGCGCGACGGCGTTCGAGATGCGGCTGACTGGCACCATGTCGGAGGCGGCCAAGGCCGAGATGAAGGCCCGCGGCTGGACCGTGGTCGAGCGCCTGCCGTCGACGGTCGAGGTCGCCCTCGAGCGGGCGAAGGCGGCGAAGGAGCCGAAGCGGTAGCCGAGCGGCGAGCGGGGAGGGCTCCTCACGCGATGGTCGCGACGCACACGATTGATGTCCGGACGAAGGGGCAGGGCGACGTCCGAGACCTGACGCAGGACGTCGGCCGGGCCGTCGCCACCGCCGCGTGCCACTCAGGCCTCGTCACGGTGTTCGTGAACGGGTCGACGGCGGGCATCACCACGATCGAGTTCGAGCCGGGCGCGGTCGGCGACCTCGACCGGGCCTTCGAGCGCATCGCGCCGCGGCGGGGCGAATACGCCCATCACCTGCGCTGGGGCGACGACAACGGGTCGAGCCACGTGCGCGCAGCCCTGCTCGGACCGTCACTCACCGTGCCGGTCGCCGGCGGACGGCTCGCGCTTGGCACGTGGCAGCAGATCGTGCTGGTGGAATTCGACACCGGCCCGCGCGAGCGGCACGTCATCGTCCAGGTGATGGGAGACCGCGGGGACGCCTAGCGTCCCGCGCCGATCCGCCTCGACGCCCCGACACCCAGGCTCGGGCGGCCTTCCGACATCCGTCATCGACTATCCAAGGCTGAGGTAGAGCGACAGCCCTAGCATGGTCAGCGACGCCACCAGCCAGGTCACCTGCTGGAGCGGCGTGAGCGAATCGTCATTCCGCGCGGGTGAGTTCATAGAACCCCTCCGGGCATGGCCTGAGCACGTGGCGGTCCGTCAACTCGCCGAGCAGCTGCTCGCAGGTCGACGGTTCGATCTGCCACCGGCGGGCGACGTCGGTGATGGTCGCCCGGCGTCCGAACGCGCGGGACCATCCATCGGCGACGTGCCAGACGAGGGTCTGCCGACGGTCCTCCTTGCGAACCAGTCGAATGCCAGGCGTCGTATTCGTCATGGTCTGCCCTCCCGATACCTGGAGCCTATCGAGCCGGGGTTACGGCGGCGTTTCACCGGTGGGAATTCGGCGTGACGTCCTGCGGCGCCGCGACGCCGGCGCCCCTCAGGGCGCAGTCAGCTCGACGCCCACGGCGCCGAGCGCGGCCACGACGGATGGATGGACGGGAATCCCGTCGCGCTCGTACTCGTCGCGTGTCCGCCAGCCGCGTTCTCCTGGCAGCAGGGCGTCGGGGCCCGTTGCGCGCTCGCGCAAGGACGCCGCGAGGCTGTCGACACGCGCACCGAATCGCGCGGGATCACCGAAGGCTCCAACGTCGATGGCCACGAAGAGCTTGGATGCGCCGGCGTCGAGGCCTGACGCGTCGGCCTGGGCGATTTCGTGGCTGAGCGGGCTGCCGCCGAGGGCAGCCGTCAGCAGTTCCATCATCAGGGCCAGTCCGGCGCCTTTGTGGCCGCCCATCGGGAGCAGGTTCTGCGAGGCCAGAATGGCCGCCGGATCGCTCGTCGGATGGCCGTTCTCATCGAGTCCCCATCCGAGCGGGACCGTCTCGCCCTCGCGTTGAGCCGCCGCCACGCGGCCAAGCGCGGCCTGGCTCATGGCGATGTCGAGGACGATCGGGTGGCGGCCCTCGCCGCGGGGCGCCGCGATCGCAAGAGGATTGTTGCCGAGCGCCGGCGCCGACGAGCCCGGCGCCAGCATGTTCGGGATCGCGTTGGTGGTGCAGAGGCCGATGAATCCCGCGTCGGCTGCCAGGCACGCGTACGCGTGTGCACGGCCCCAGTGCGTCGTCTCGGTGACGAGCGCGGCGCCGATCCCGAACCGGCTCGCACGCTCCATCGCCGCATGCATGCCCTGGACGCCGAGGTACCGCCCGGGCCCCAGGTCGCCGTCGAGCACGCAGGTGGCCGCCGTCTCGCGGACCAGGCGGATGTGCGGGTCCGGCCTGGCGTGGCCGGACCGGAAGCCCGCCACGAGGCGGGGCAGCATGAGCATGCCGTGCGACGGCACGCCATGCAGCTCCGCCTCGGTCATCAGGTCCGCCTCAACGTCGCGGACGTGAGGGGGGACACCCTCGCGGGCAAGGGCGTCGGAGAGGGCGCGACGGATCGTGTCGGGCCGGAAGCGCTGGTGTGCCATGCGGCTCTGCGCCTACTCGCTCGGGAGCCGGTAGCTCACGAACGCGAACCGCCGGCCGTCGGGCGACCACGACGGCACGTTGATCGTGCCCTGGCCGCCGACAAGCCGCGCGACTACCCTGGGCTCGCCGCCGCCAGCCGGCATCATGCGCAGCACGACGTCCTTGTTCGCGGGATGGCCTTCGACGGAGCGATCGTAAGAGAGGAAGACCACCTGCGTGCCGTCCGGCGACGGATGCGGAAACCAGTCCGCGTACTCCTCGTTGCGCGTCATCTGCGTCTGGTTCGCGCCGTCGGGGTCCATCCGCCAGATCTTCATAACGCCGGTGCGCACCGAGTTGAACCAGATGCGCCCATCGGGCGCGTAGTCAGGCCCATCGTCGAGACCCGGTGCCGTGGTGAGCCGGCGCTCGTCGCCGCCCTCGACCGGAATCGTGTAGATGTCGTACTCGCCCTCGCGCCGTGCGCAGTAGGCCAGCGTCCGGCCGTCCGGCGACCAGCCGTGCCAGTACGACGGGCCGTGCGGCGTGACCAGGCGGGGCTGGCCTCCGGCCGCGGCCACGACGTAGATCAGCGAGTCGCGTTCGGGCGCATGGCTGATGGCGAGCCACGCGCCGTCGGGCGACAGGCCGTGGTCGTTGTTGCAGCGTGTGGCCGTCCCCGTGTCGATGAGCCGCGGTGTCCGATTGTCGAGCGGCAACTCGTAGATCCGGCCGCCCTGGTTGAAGAGGAGCGCCTTCCCGTCCCGCGACCAGTTGGGCGCTTCGAGGTGCGCCGGCGCGGACCAGACGACTTCGCGCGCGCCGGTGGCGACTGTCAGGATCTCCAGGCGGCTTTCGACCCGCAGGAGCTGCGGCCGAGGAGCGGCAGGGACGGCACGACGGAACTGCCGCTCCGCGAAGTCGAGGTACTGCTGCCAGTCATACGCCGTGACGTCGTGCTTGCCGGTGCGGACGTGGTAGCGCACCGCGTCGCCAACCGGCTGGTTCACCGGCGGCATCGTCGCCGTCCCGACTCCGTTCCTGCCGAGCAGTTCGTACACCTCGCTGGCGGCCGCGGCCGCGAGGAACTCGCCTTTCGGGTCGGCCCAGTGATCCTCTTCGGCGCTGGCGACATACAGGGGCCGCGGTGCGACCAGTGCCAGCAGCATGTGCGAATCGAACGGCATCGCGCCTTCGTGGCCGCCGTACTGCCTGTAGTTGCGGCAGAACCAGTGGGGGAAGCGGGTGTTGAGATCGGCCACCGTCTCGCCGAACACCCGGCGGCTGATTGCCGCGCCGCCTTCGCCCGAGTCGTTGGAGATGACGATGCCGAAGCGGGTGTCCATGGCGCCAGCCCACAGCGCCGTCTTGCCCAGCCGCGAGTGGCCGACCAGTGCCATGCGCCCCGCATCCACGTCCTTGTCGGTCTCCAGGTAGTCCGCAACGCGGCTCAGGCCCCACGCCCATGCCGCGATGGCGCCCCAGTCGCTCGCGTCCGGGGCTTCTTGGCCGGCCTTCAGGTAGGTTCCCCGAATGCCGTGCTTCACCGCGCCGGCGATATCGGGCTCGACATCTCCGTAGTACATCGTGGCCAGGCCGAAGCCACGGTCGAGAACCATGTCCAGCTGCCAGCGGGACGCGGCCGAGCCGCGCGAGGAATCCAGTGCCGGCTGCCGTGCAATCTCGTTCGTTTCCTTGTTCTGGGCCCATGCTCCCGCGAGCGTGATGCCGGGGTCGGCGCTGACGCTCTGGTTGGGGCTGAAGTCCAGGCCGACGAAGACCGGCACCGGTCCGGTCGCGTTTGCGGGCAGGTAGAGCAGCACATGGAACGACAGGCCGCGGGCCGTGATGGACACCTGCTTGCGAATCGCCTTTCCGCCGAGCGCCGCCTTGTCGACGGAGTCGACGGCGAAGGTGAGGTCTGCGGGCCGTGCCGGGGCCCGGCCGAACATCTGCGACTCGAGGAGCGCGGCAATCTCGGCGCGCCGTTTCGTCCAGTCCGTCGCGGTGCGCACCGGCGCGCCGTCGTTCATCGCCAGCAACGCGGGCAGCGTGTACGCCGGCACCTTCGCCTCGTCGTAGTTCGTCGCCGGGGCCTGGGCCAGCGCCACGCATCCCGCCGCGACGACGATCAGGGCCGTCTTCATGAGACCTCCAGGGGCCGCCAGACCATGGGTGATGCCGCGCGCTTTCCGCCAGCCGCGACCCGCGCTATTCTACAGCGCAACCAGGCGGCTTCCCCCCGCCCGCCCTGGCGCGGAGGAGACCCATGTCGCAGACGTCGCGCCGCGCGTCCCTGAGAGCCGTTGTCCTGCTGGCCGGAAGCCTCGCCGTTGCCGCCGCCCTCACGCTCCGCGCGCCAATCAGCGCGCAAGGTGATGCCATGACCGTCGACCAGGTGATGCAGATGCCCAAGATCGACGCGCACGCGCACATCGGCGCCGTGTCGCCCGGGCATCTCCGCGCGTTTATCGCGTTTCTCGAGCAGTACAACCTCCGGTGGCTGAACATCTGCGTGGGCGGCATGGACTGGGCGCGGCTGAGCCGGCAGATCGGCTCCGCACAGGCGCTGCACGCCGCGCAGCCCGATCGGATCGCGTGGGCGACGTCGTTCACCGTCACGAACTGGGGCCAGGCGGACTGGGCGAAGGCCGCGAACGCCACGATCGACGATGGGTTCGCCGGCGGCGCCGTGGCGGTCAAGATCTGGAAGGACGTCGGGATGGTCCTGAAGGACCCTGACGGCAAGTACGTGATGGCCGACGACCCGCGCCTGGACCCGGTGTTCAGCGCCCTCGCGAAGAACGGCCGCACGCTGGTCGCCCATCTCGGCGAGCCGCGCAACTGCTGGCTGCCGGTGGACCAGATGACCGTCGACGGGGACCGGCGGTACTTCGCCGAGCATCCCGAGTACCACGGGCTGCTTCATCCGGAGATTCCGGACTACGAGGCCCAGGTCGCGGCCCGCGACAGGATGCTGGAGCGCCATCCGACGCTGAGAGTCGTCGGCTGCCACCTCGGCAGCCTCGAGTACGACGTCGACGAACTGGCGAAGCGGCTGGACAAGTACCCCAATCTGGCCGTCGATCTCTCGGCCCGAATCGTCCACCTGCAGATCCAGCCGCGCGCCAAGGTCCGGGCGTTTCTCATGAAGTACCAGGACCGGTTGCTCTACGGCACCGACGCCCAGTTCGGCCGCGGTTCGGGCGCGGAAGGCGCGGACCCGACCAAGGCGCTGGCGCGGCTGGCCGCCACCTACGAGTCCGATGCGAAGTGGTTCGCGACAGACCAGGAACTGGCGATGGAGAACGTGCGAGCCGGCTTCAAGTCGCGTGGCGTCGCCCTGCCTGGGCCGGTGCTGCGGAAGCTCTACGACGAGAACGCGCGGAAGTGGTATCCGGGGCTGTGAAACCCCGGGGCCTCATGACCCCGGGCTCCAGCTATCGTTTCGATCGCGCCGAGACAATCGTCGTCGGCGCCCAGCGCAGGTCGCGCACGAACGGGTACGTCGGCACGCGGTGCCGGTTCCCCAGGCGCTCGATGTCCTGGTTGACCGCGCCGTCGGTGAGCGCCATCAGGTTCGGATTCGCGATCGCGGCGATCGGGGGCACCAGATAGCCGGCTTTGACGACAACGATCCTGAAGGCTGTCGGGTCGAGGCCGAGCGAGGTGAAGTCCACGATCTCGTGGAACGGACGGCGGCGCGCCGTGAGGACAACGGTGACGCCTTCGACCTCGATGACGGCCTGTCGCTCGGCGGGCTTGTCGGCCGCCGCGAGGAACACCACCTTGGCCGCGGCCTCTACCGGCCGGCTGGCCTGCGGATCGAGCGTTGCGCCGATCGTGAGCGCCAGCGTCTTCCCCACGCCTGCCTGGTAGCAGGCCTCCGTCCCGGGCCGATCGGCGATGCCGGCGAGCACGACATCGCGCACCTTCATCCGAAGCAGTTCGGCCAGCGCGTCGGCGCGATCACCGGTGCCGCCTCCCGTCGGGTTGTCGCCCGAGTCGGAGAGGACGACGGGACGGGTCGTCAGCGACTGCGCCTTTGCGATGACCTCCGCCATCGTTCCCGTCGGGACGCCGAAGGTGAACTCGGCGCGGGCATCCCAGTACTGCTGCGCCAGGTCCGTCGCGACCTTGCGCAGGGTGGCCGGCTTCGTGCCGGTGAGCACGGCCGCCGCCGTGGCGCGCGCTTCGTCGGCCCACACGTACCCGACCAGCAGCGAGACGTCCATGACGCCGTCCTGCGCGTTCATCGCCCGGAGTTGGCCCCACAGGCGCTTCGCCGGTTCGTACTCCGTGCTGCTGCGTTCGCCGGGCATGAGGACCGGGATGGGCGCCCAGACCAGCGCCGGCCGGATGCCCTCGTCGAGGCAGCGCACCAGCATGTCGCAGGCGCGCGTGTGGGTGGCCTCACGGTCGATGTGCGGCGCGGTCCGGAAGGCCGACATCATGTCCAGATTGTCGATGACGCGCCGGCTCAGGTTGCCGTGCAGGTCGTAGCTCGCGGAGATCAGGCACCGTTCCCCGACGACCGCGCGAACGGCTGAGATCCAATCGCCTTCGGCATCGGTCATGCCCTCGACGAACATCGCGCCGTGCATCGGCAAATACACGCCGTCCAGCGGCAGCAGCTCCCGCAGGCGGCCCAGGAACTCGGTCTTCAGCGCGTCGTAGGTCTTCCGTTCCACCGGACCGCCCGGCACGGCGCTCGCCAGGAACACCGGCATGAAGGGGTGAGGGTAGCTTCTGGTGTTGGCGAAGAGCCGGTAGTCCGCCAGGGCCTGGCCGCGGCGGACCGTGAAGTCCTCCATCCGCGACAGGATGTTGCCGTAGGTGCTGCACTCGATCTGGATGCCGCCGAAGGCAATCCGCGTGTTGGCCGCGCCCGCGCGAGCCACCGCCGTGGCTGCCAGGGCGGCCATCGACGTCTGCCTGATGAACTCTCGCCGTTCCATGGCCCCTCCGGGGCCACGATAGCACGCTCTTGCGCGCCGGAGACTACTCGGCTGTCTCGTTCAGGAACCGGAGCATGCCGGAGCGGGGCAGGAAGCCGTTGTTGCGTTTGACGACGCGGCCATCGGTGTCGAGGAGGAGAATCGTGGGAATCGATGACACCTCGTAGCGGCCGGCCAGCACCGTGTCGCGATCCGCGTCCACGAGCACGGGCACGAAGCCGGCGCTGATGGCTTTCTCCACCTGCGGGTGCGGCCAGACATCGTGCTTCATGGCCTGGCACGGAGGACACCAGTCGGCCGAGAAGTCGACGAGCACGCGCTTGTTGGCCGAGCGGGCTTCGGCGAGCGCGGCATCGAGATCGGTGCGCCAGGCGATGGAGGACGCGGGCGCCGGCGCGCCCGTCGCGCGGTAGTACCAGCCCTTGAGCATGGGCCACTGGATGACGACCACGGCGGCCACCAGTGCCGCCCAGAGCAGTGGCTCGCGCCGCCTCCAGAGCGCGCCGATTGCCCGGCGCCCCCGCGAGAGGGGCTGGGCCGGGACCGTCGTGCCCGCCGTCGCCTTCGCCACGAATCACGCCTCCCCTGGGACGAACCAGCCGCCCCTCCTGCATAGATGCACTCGGGCCTTGCGGCGTGACACGCGTCACGCCGGCGGCGGGATGACCGCCACGCGGGCGATGCCTAGAATCTGGACCGGCTGCCTCGTTCCGAGGCAGCTGCAGGGACTCGTTCAGGATGCACCCTCCTGCCGGCGCAACCCGCAACTCCAGCGTTGTCAGTCGGTTGCCTCACCGCTACGCTCGCCAGACGCCCGGCCAGGCCAATCGGCACGTGCCGTGCTGTAGAGGCTCACCATGATGGCCCAGTGGCCCCGGTTCGAGCCGTCGCCTGGCCTGGTGGCCGAATGGCACGTGTGCCTGCCCGACCTGGTGTGCCCGGGCTTCCGCCTCCGGGAGCCGAGTCTGGAGGATGCTGAGCGCCTGGCGGCCGCGTTCGGGCCCGAGGCGGCATCGAGGCTGGGCGTGGCCGCGCCCGGCGGGCGCGACGAGTGGATGGACTTCGTTGCACGGGTGAGGACCGGCCGCGCCGGGCGCCAGACGGTGTGCTACGCCGTCGTGCCCGACGCGCCGGCGGAGGTCGGCGGCCTGATTCTGCTGCAGCGACTGGCGCCCAGGTCCCGCGCGGCGACGGTGTTGTTTGCGTTCTCGGAGGCGCACCGGGCTGCCGACCTGCCGGCCGCGAGCCTGGCCTGCATGGTCGCCTTCGCGTTCCAGGCGGTCGGGGTGGGCCGGGTGGAAGGACGGGCCGGCGCGTCTTGGGAGTTCAAGGCGGTGCGCCGGCTCGGTGCCGTCACTGAAGGCGTGTTGCGCCAATCGAGGGCGGCCCGTTGCGGCTTCGCGGACCAGATCCTGTGGTCGGTGCTGGCGACCGAGTGGAGCCATCCCGATCACTCGGCACCGAGTGTGCTGGTTCCCGGCGAGGAGAAACACCCCATGCCGGGCGCTCCATCAGGCGGCCGAGACGTGAAGCGGCCCGCCTGGACGCTTCGCCTGCCGACGCTTGAAGGCTCGTTGGTGACGCTGCGCGAGATCGACACGGACGACGTCCCGGCGTTGCTCGATTCGCTGGAACCGGCTGACATCGAGGTCGCCTTCGAGCCGGCGCCGACTACGCCGGGTGAGTTCCGCCGGTACGTCTCGTGGGTCCGGTCGCGGCGGACCGAGGGCCGTGCGGCCGGTTTTGCCATCGTCCCTCGGGGCGCCGGCCAGGCGGTGGGCCTTCTTCAGGTCGGGCGGACCGACGTTCCGGGCGCCGTCGCCGAATGGGGCATCGTGCTGGCGCGCCGCCACCGCGGGACAGGGGCGGCGTTCGAGGCGGCCCGGCTCATGGCAGGGTTTGCGTTCGAGACGCTCGGCGTGCATCGGCTCGAGACGCGCGCGAGCAGAATCAGTCCCGGGTCAATTTCGCTGCTGCGCAAGCTGGGGGCCGTCCACGAGGCGCACCTGCGGCAGTCGTTCGTACACGGCAGCGAAGTGGTGGACGACGATCTCTGGGCCATTCTCAAGAGCGACTGGCCCGGCCGGCAGATCTTCTCCGGCGCACGGGACAACCATCTGCCGCCTGCCCAGGCCCACTGAGCGCATTCCTCCCCGGCGGCGGTCGGCACCCCCGCCACGGTCTTCACCTCGCCAGCAGTCTCTCCAGGCGGGCAATCGACTGGATCATGGAGCGCACCGAGTGGTAGTTGATCTTCCACGAGTGCGACATGTGGGTCCAGATCTGCGTGTTGCCGTCGCGCGACAGGAGGGGCCACCACTCGCCGACGTCGCGGTTGACCAGCTTGTCGAAGACGAAGCGGTGCACCTGCACGTACGCCTTCCAGTAAGGAACCATCCCGAACGCCAGGCATCCGTCGAGCATCCCGACGAGCGTCTCGGCCTGCTGCCAGAACTCCTTGTCGGTGTCATAGGCGGGGCCGCCGTCGTGCGGCCCCTCCACGTAGACGCCGCCGTGCTCGTAGTCGATGCCGGCCTTGACGGCGTGATCGAGCTGTTGTCGCATGACGGGCTCGAACGGCGCCGACGGCTCGCCGAGCACATCGAGCGCGTGCCGCAGCAGCCACGCGAACTCGACGTTGTGGCCGTAGGACGTGTTGTCGCCGGCGTGGGGCTTCGCGCCGCCCTCGGCAAACCGGTCCCAGCCCCAGACGATGTCGAATTTGATCTGGGGCGCGACGCGCCAGTCGGCCCAGAACTGCGGGATGCCGGTGGCGTACTGCGGGTGCAGAATGCGCCGGGTCAGGATCTCGATGTCGTCGACGAGCGCGCGCCGGTGGGCGGCGCTCCCCGTGCACTCGTAGAGCGTCGTGAACGCCTCCATCAGGTGCATGTGGACGTCGAGCGTCTTGCGGTCGCCGCCGCCGCGGCCCGGCCCGCATCGCGTCCAGTCGCGCTCGAACATTTCGAAGTACCCGCCGTGCTCCGGGTCGGCACAGTGCCGCTGAACCAGATCGAACGCGGCCTGCGCGTGCTCGATGCCGCGGGTGTCTCCCGTCGCGAGGGTGTATTCGCTCAACGCGTAGATCGCGAAGCTCAGCCCATACAGGATCTTCTTGTCGGACTGCACGTTCCCCCGCCGGTCGACGGTCCAGTAGAACCCGCCGTGCTGCGGATCCCGCATCTTCGCCAGGAGGAAGTCGACGCCGTGCCGCGCGAAGTCGGCGCACACGCCGCCGCCGTACCCGGCCCGGTGCGCCGCCGACATCGTGTAGACGCTGCGGGTCTGGGCGATGAGCGACTTCTGATCGTCGCCGGTGTCGCGGCCGTGCCTGTCGTAGTGCGTGATGAACCCGCCGTTCACGTCGTCTCTGCAGCGGGTGAGCCAGAAGGGCAGCAGGTCCCCGGTCAGGTGCCGGCGCGCTTCGTCCCTCGCCGCCTGGATCGTGTCCTTAGTCATGATCGTGTCTCATCAGCGTCAACAGGCTGGCCGCCTGTGAGAAGTCCGGCAGCAGGAGGTGGGCGCCGGCCTTGATGAGCCGTGTCCGTTTCTCCGGGTTCAACCCGTAGCGGCGGATCTCGTCGCTGGCGATGCCGATCGCCGCGCCGTGGCGCCGTCGCGACTCCCGCAGCTCCACCGGGCCGTCGCCGAACGCCGCGAGCTGCGCGCCGTCCAGGCCGTGCTCCGCGAGGATCCGCTGGATCACCTGCCGCTTCGACTGCGCGTTCACTTCGCCCAGGGCCCCGTAGATGCCGCCGTCGAACAGGTCCGCGTAGCCGAGGGCCTGCGCCTCATGGCGCACGTCATCGTGGTCCGTGCCGCTCGCGAGGTACAGCGTGACGCCCACGGCGCGCAGCGACCGCAGGAACGCCACGGCGCCTTTGACCGTGAGGTCGTCGATGTTCAGCTCGCCCCGGCGGTACTTGGCGAGCCGTCCGCTCACCACGGCCATCAGGGCGTCGTTGTAGATCGCCTTGTACCCGAACTTGTCGAGCACGTCGTGCGGCGAAACGACGCCGAACTCCTCCACCATGCCGACCAGGGCGTCCATCTGGACCAGGGTTTCGATCCCCGTGGACTTGTCGATGTACTCGCGTACGCGATGCACGACGCGATGGTAGAGCGTCTCGTCGGCCGTCGCGTACCGGCCGCCGAGAATCGCCCGGATCATCATCGGCTCCATGATCCGTTCCCAGCCTTGCCGCAGCGTGCTGATCGTGCCGTCGTGGTCGAAGACCGCGTGGCGGACGTCGGCGAGGCGGGGCAGGGGCCGGCCACAGGCCTCGATCTCGGAGCCGTCGAGGTACACCGCCTGCCTGATGTCGTCGGCGAGCTCCGGCTGGTAGATGTAGTCGGGGTGTGCGCTGACGGCGAGCACTTCGTCCGGCGAGGCGGTGCCCGTCCTGAAGAGCTTCTGCACGGTGACCGCCGCGGCGAAGTTCGCGAAGCCCGCCGCCTCGGCAGGCGAGAGCCCGGCGCCGAGGCACAGGGCGAGCGCGCTGGTGACGGTGTCGCCGGCGCCGACGGTATCGGTCTTCGCGAGCAACTGGATGCCGGGCTCCATATGGACGCCGGTGTCGGCCACCGTCAGGATGCCGCGCGCGCCCCTGGTGATGAACACCGGTTTGCCCGACTCCGCGAAGAGGCGGGTGGCGTACGACTCGATCTCGGCGAGCGACGGATGGACCGCCGGCTCGAGGGCGATCCCGTTGAGCCGCGCGGCCTCGGCGTCGTTCGTCTTGCGGTGAATGTGCCTGAACCGGCTCCCGTAGTGGCGCGAGTCGCACACGACGATCTTCTGCGGATAGGCGCCGGCGAGGGCGTTCAGGCCGTCGATGAACGCCTCGCTCAGGCCGCCGGGGACCTGCTGGTTGAAGATCACCGCGTCGCACTGCTCGATTGCCTGGCGCAGGTGCGTCAGCACTGACGCGTCGGTCTCCGGGCTGCGCTCGTTGAAGAACCCGAAGTCGAGGCGCGGCGCTTCTCCGTCTTCGCCGTAGCGCTTGCCATACGTGACCGTGTCGAAGCGCCCGTGCTGGACCACCATCCCCGCCGTAGCTACGCCGAGTTCGCGAAGCTGGCGCAGCAGTTCGCGGCCGAAGATATCGTCGCCGACGATGCCGACCGCCCGGATGTGGGCAGGCCTGAGCGCGGCCAGGTTGGCGACGACGTTGGCCGCGCCGCCGAGGGAGTAGTAGTGCCGCCCGACGGCCTGCGCCGGCAGGCCCGTCTCGGCGGAGACTTCGCCCCCGCGCGGATTGAGCATCCAGTAGGCGTCGAGGCAGAAATCTCCGCAGACCGCCACGCGGACCCGGGTGATCCGGTCGAGGATCTCCCGTACCCGGTCCGCCGGCAACGGGTCTTCCTGGCGCGTCGGTGTGGCGGTCATCGGTTCCCTCTCGGCCTGTCGGCGGCGGAGGCCCCACGCGCCCGACAGGACGGGGTGTAGGCTAGCAGCGCCGCCTCGCCACCGCAAGGGCCGGCGCGTGCCGGCGCGTGCCGGGGCGCGGTCGGCTATAATCACCCCGCCCTTCCGTGACACGCACGGGGGACTATCTGGCGGGATTGCACAGATCCCGGAGCAGGAGGCAGTCAACATGGCAGGCACATCCCGCACACAGGTGTCCATCGTCGCGCTGACGGCGGTGTTCGGCCTCGGCATCGCCTTTATCATCCTGGGTGCCGTCTCGGAGGAACTGAAGACGGCGCTCGGCGTTACGAACGCGGAGATCGGCAACCTGGTGCTGACGCTGTTCCTGACGAGCGTCTTCGTCCAGCTGATCGTCGGGCCGATGGTCGACAAGTTCGGCTACAAGCCGGTGGCGATCGTCGGATTCCTGGTGGCAAGTTCGAGCATGTTCCTGCTCGGGACGGCCTCGAGCCTGGGGACGGCCACCGTGGCCTGCGTGCTGCTGGGCATCGGCGCGATGTGCCTCAACACCGTGGGGAACACGCTCATCCCGGTGGTGCTCTTCGGCGGAAAGGACCCGGCGCGGGCCAGCAATTTCGGGAACGCGTTCTTCGGGCTGGGCTATGTCATCACGCCGCTCCTGTTCTCGCTCCTCGGCAGCGCCGGGATGTCCTACAAGACCGGCGTCTTCATCCTCTGCGGCCTCCTGCTCCTGTTCCTGCTGGTGGCGTTGACCGCCAGTTTCCCGAGCGTCGCGACCGGCTACGAGTTCTCGATGGCGTTCAAGCTGCTCGGCACGCCGGCCGTGCTCATCGCCGCGGCGGCGCTCTTCTGCTACATCTCGCTCGAGGTGAGCATGGGGACGTGGAGCAAACCGTACATGACGGAACTGTTCGGCGGCGCCGCGAACCCGGGCGCCGTCGCGAGGGCCGGGCTCATCCTCAGCCTGTTCGGCGCCGCCATGATGGTCGGACGCTTCGTGACGTCGGCCGTGAAGAACCTGACGGCCATCGGCGTCCGGCTCATCGCGGTGCTGGCGCTGGTGGCGATGGCCGCCATTCTCGTGATGATCATGACCACGTCGTCGGCGGTCGCCACCGCGGCGGTCGTGCTGGCGGGTTTCGTGTTCGCGCCGATCTTCCCGACGATCGTGGGCGTCACGTTCGCGAAGTTCGAGCCCAGGCTCTACGGCAGCATCTTCGGCATCATCTTCGCCATCGGGCTGCTCGGCGGCACCTTCGTGCCGCAGATCGTCGGCAACCTGAGTGTGGGGGCGACGATCCAGCAGAGCCTGCTCATCGTGGCCGCGATGGCCGCCGCGCTGTTCGTGATCGCGCTCTTCCTCGGCGTCGGCTCGAAGCCGGCGGGGACGGCCAGACAGGCGCGCTGAACCGGAGGGCAGTCATGCATACCCCAACCCTGAAGTACGGCTTCGTCGGCGCGGGCTTCATCGCCAGGTTCCAGCTCGCGGCCCTCGGGCAGGTGCGCGGGATCGACGTGGCCGGGGTGACGGCCGTGAAGGGCGCGCCCGAGTTCGCGCGGCTCGCGGCCGACTCGGGACTCGGCGACACGAGGGTCTTCGAGAGCGTCGAAGAGCTGACGAAGCACGTCGATTGCGTCGTCATCTGCGCCCCCAACTACGCGCGCGTCGAGATTGTCGAAGCCATCGTCGGCGCCGTCAAGGCCGGCGCGCAGCTGAAGGGCGTGATTTGCGAGAAGCCGCTGGGCCGCAATGTGGCTGAGGCCCGGCGGCTGGTCGAGCTGGCCCGGTCAGCCGACCTGCGCACGGCGTACTTCGAGAACCAGATCTTCATGAAGCCGGTTCGCGCACAGCTCGCCCAGCTCGAACCGGTGCGGCGGCAGATGGGGCCGCTGGCGCTGGCCCGGTCCGCGGAGGAACACGGCGGGCCCCACGAGGGGTGGTTCTGGGATCCGACGCGGCAGGGTGGCGGCGTGCTGTGCGACATGGGGTGCCACAGCATCGCCGTGGGCTGGCACGTCCTGACACCGACCGGGAAGCCGCTCACGTTCCTCGAGCCGCAGGAGGTGACGGCGGATCTGGGGCTGCTCAAGTGGGGCCTGCCGGCCTGGCGAGAGAAGCTCTTGAAAGACCGCGGCGTCGACTACGCGAAGACGCCGGCCGAGGACTTCGCCACGGGCATGATCACGTTCCGGAACCCGGAGACCGGCCAACTCGTGAAGGCGCAGTTCACCAACTCGTGGATGTTCGAGAAGCAGGGGCTGCGGCTCCTGATGGACGGCATGGGGCCGGGATACGCATTCGAGATCAACACGCTGCTGTCGCCCCTCAACCTCTTCATCGGCGACGTCGCCGCGGACGCCATCAAGGACGCCGAGACGGCCCTGGAGAAGTCCACGGCGTCGAGGGGACTGCTGGCGGTCCAGCACAACGAGGCCGATCTGTACGGGTACACCGACGAGAATGCCGACGCGCTCGAGGCGTTCTCGAACGGGCGGGATGCGCTGCTGCCGTGGAGCTACGGGCTCGAGATTACGCGGCTCGTGATGGCCGCGTACATGTCCGCCGAGCGGAAGCGGGTGGTCGACCTGACCGACGCGGCGACGCTGCGTGAACTCGAGACGTACGTGCCCCTCATCCAGCAGGGCCGCGGCGCGGGGCAGCTCTACGGATCCGGCGGGATGGCCGCGGGGCGCTCGCGGCCGCCAGGAGGAGCGTGATGAATCGACCTCGATCGACGTCCATCGCGGCGCTCGCCGCGGCCCTGCTGCTGGCCGTACCCTGCTCGCCAGCCGGCGTGGCCCGCGCGCAAGTGCCTGCGCTGGCGCCGGCGCCCGGCGCGGCGAAGACGGCACTTGACCGTTACGTCGGCGCGCCTGATCCCAGCTACAAGTACGAACTGGCCGCCACCATTCCGGGCGAGGGGTACACGGCGTTTGTCCTCGACATGACGTCGCAGACCTGGCGCGCGCCGGGGGAGGTGGACCGCACCGCCTGGAAGCACTGGCTGACCGTCATCACGCCCGACAAGGTGCGGCACCAGAAGGCGTTCCTCTACATCACGGGCGGCAGCAACAACAATCCCGCGCCGAAGGCCGCCGACGAGAACCTGGCGCGCGTCGCCGTGCTCACCGGGTCGGTGGTGGCGGAACTGCGGATGGTGCCGAACCAGCCGCTGACGTTCCTCGACGACACGCAGCCGCGCAGCGAGGACGGAATCGTCGCCTACACCTGGGACAAGTTCCTGCGCGGCGGCGACGACCAGTGGCCGCTGCGGCTGCCGATGACCAAGGCCGCCGTGCGCGCGATGGATGCGGTCGTGTCCTATTGCGCGAGCCAGAAGGTGGCCGTGGACGGCTTCGTGGTGGCCGGTGCGTCGAAGCGCGGCTGGACGGCCTGGACGACGGCCGCGGTGGACAGGCGCGTCGTGGCGGTGGTGCCCCTCGTGATCGACCTGCTCAACATCGTCCCCTCGTTCAAGCACCATCTGGCCGTCTACGGCTACTACGCACCCGCGGTTGCCGACTACGAGGAGCTGGGGATCATGGCGTGGTCCGATTCGCCGCGGTACCGCGCGTTGATGGCGATCGAGGAACCCTACGAATACCGCCAGCGCCTGACGATGCCGAAGTTCATGGTCAACGCGACCGGCGATCAGTTCTTCGTGCCCGATTCCTGGCGGTTCTATCTTGACCAGTTGTCGGGGGTGACGTCGCTGCGGTACGTGCCGAACGCCGACCATTCGCTGCGCGGGACCGACGCGTGGCTCTCCGTGCTGGCGTGGTACCACGCCCTGTTGAACGGCGCGCCGTTGCCGCAGTTCACGTGGCAGATCGACAAGGACGGCGCGGTCCGGGTTCGCAGCAAGGACGCCCCGAGCGCGGTGACGCTCTGGCAGGCGACCAACCCCGGGGCGCGCGACTTCCGCCTCAGTTCCATCGGGGCGAAATGGAAGGGCAGCCCGCTGAAGGCGGGCAGCAGCGGCGAGTACGTCGCCCGTGTGCCGCGGCCGTTCCGCGGCTACACGGCCTACATGGTCGAGTTGACGTTCCCGAGCGGCGTGGCGATGGCGCCCTTCACGTTCACGACCGGCGTCAAGGTCGTCCCCGACATCGAGCCGTTCAAGGCGGCGCCGGCCGCGGTGAAGTGACGCAACGCTTGACCGTCTGGCCGCTGCTGCTCGGTTTCTGAGACAGGCCGGCACCGATCTGGTACTTGTACTGGCCGGGCATCACCGGCGGGAGCACCCGTGATCAGCTTCGATGTCGTCGTCCTTGGCGGTGGTCCGGGAGGCGAACGCGCGGCCATCCAGGCCGCGCGCGCCGGCAAGCGCGTCGCGCTGGTCGAGCGCGAGAACGTCGTCGGCGGCATGCGGGTCAACTGGGGGACGATTCCCAGCAAGACGCTGCGCGAGAGCGCGCTGTTTGTCCACGGCCTGCGGCACAACAAGCTGGACGCGATCAAGGTCGCGATCGCCGAGACCATCACCATCCCCGAACTGATGTACCGCGAGCAGCGCGTCGTCCAGCGGGAGCTGGAGCTCATCAACCGCTCGCTGACCCGCTATGCGATCGAGGTCTACCGCGGCGAGGGGCGGTTCCTCGACGCCCACACGATCGCGGTCCACGGCGTGGACGGGCAGGTCCGGCTGCGCCTGTCGGGCGGGGTGATCGTGATCGCGACCGGCTCGGCGCCCAACAGGCCCGCCGACGTCGACTTCGACGACGACACGGTGTTCGACAGCACCACGGTGCTGCGCCTCCCGCGGATGCCGCGGTCGATGATCGTGCTCGGGGCGGGGGTCATCGGCGTCGAGTACGCGTCGATCTTCGCGGCGCTCGGGCTCTCGGTGACGCTGGTCGACACCCGCGCGGACCTGCTGCCGTTCGTCGATCGCGAGATCGCCGGCCTGCTGCGCCAGGAACTCGGCCGGCTCGGCGTCGTCTTCGTCTCGAACGACCACTACGCCGGCGTCGAGCGCGTCGGCGGCGCGCCCCCGACGGTCCGCGTCACGACCCGCAGCGGGAACGTGCTCGAAGCCGACGTGCTCCTCTACTGCGTCGGCCGCGACGGCAACTCGCGCGGCCTGGGCCTCGAGGCGATCGGGATCACGCCCGATGCGCGCGGGCTGCTCTCGGTCAACGAGCGGTTCCAGACCGTGCACCCGCACATTTACGCCGTCGGCGACGTGATCGGATACCCGGCGCTGGCGAGCACGTCGATGGAGCAGGGGCGTCAGGCGATCCGGAACGCGTACGGCATTCCGGGGCCGAAGCTGCGGACGGATCGTCTGCCGTTCGCGATCTACGCGATTCCCGAAGTGAGCTACGTCGGCGACACCGAGGAAACGCTGAAGAAGCAGGAGATTCCGTTCGTCGCCGGGCGCGGGCACTACGAGATGAACCCGAAGGGCCAGATCGTCGGGGCGCCAGGGGGGCTCGTGAAGCTCCTCTTCGAGCGCGGCTCACTCAGGCTGCTCGGCGTCCACATCATCGGGCACACGGCGAGCGAGCTGATCCACACCGGGCAGGCGTTTCTCGATGCGGGCGCCGACGCGGCCCATATTGCCGAGACCCTCTACAACTACCCGACGTTCTCCGACATGTACCGCCACGCGGCGCTGGTGGCGCTCCGCGCGCATGAGCCGCGCGAGCCCGGTGAACGCACCGAGAGCGAGCCGGCGTAACCCGAGGCGCCTGCCCGAGACGACGGAGCCAGAGGATGATGCTCATGTCCATGAAGTGCGAGCTTCCGTCCCTGCTGTGGATGGTGGCCTGCCTCGGCCCCTGTCTGGCGGCCGCCGCCGCGTGCGGTCCCGCCGCGGCAGCGGGGCCTCCCGGGCGGTCGTTCGCGGACGATGTCGCGTTTCTGAGGGCGCACACGAAGATTCTGGTGCTGGCCGACGAGCGCGACGAGGCCCAGGTGGCCGTCGCCCCGGACTGGCAGGGCCGCGTCATGACCAGCACGGCTGCGGGCGGCTCCGGATCGAGCTACGGCTGGATCAACCGCGCCGTCATCGCGGCCGGCGGTGTCGATCCGCACATCAACGTCTTCGGCGGGGAGGACCGCTTCTGGCTGGGCCCGGAAGGGGGGCAGTTCTCCATCTTCTTCGCCAGGGGCGCGCCGTTCGATCTGGAGCACTGGTACACGCCGAAGCCCATCGACACCGAGCCGTTCGAGGTCGTGCGGTCCACACGAGACACCGCGCAGTTCCGCCACACCTTCGCCCTCAGCAACTACTCCGGCGCCGCCTTCAACGTCCGCGTGGACCGCAGCGTGCGTCTGCTCGCTGCCGCTCAGGCCTGGAAGGCGCTCGGCGTGCCGGCCGCGCCAGGCGTCTCGATGGTCGCCTTCGAGTCGGTCAACGCGATCACGAACGCGGGCCGCACGCCCTGGACGGCCGGCACGGGGCTCCTGTCGATCTGGATCCTTGGCATGTTCAATCCGTCGCCGGCCACGACGATCGTGGTGCCCATCGCGCCAGGACCGGAATCGAGCCTCGGCACGGCCGTCAACGCCGACTACTTCGGCGCCGTCCCGCCGGATCGGCTCGTCGTGAAAGACGGCGCCGTCTTCTTCAGCGGCGACGGCCAGTACCGCAGCAAGATCGGCATCGGTCCGCGGCGGGTGCGCCCGATCCTGGGCAGCTACGATGCGGCGACCCAGGTGCTGACCCTGGTGCAGTTCACCCTGCCGCCCGCGCCGCACGGATACGTGAATTCGAAGTGGGAGATTCAGCAGCAGCCGTATTCCGGCGACGTGGCGAACAGTTACAACGACGGACCGCCCGCGCCGGGGGCCAAGCCGCTCGGGCCGTTCTACGAGCTTGAGTCGTCGTCGCCGGCCGCAGCCCTGGCACCAGGCGCGTCGCTCGAGCACGTGCACCGGACGCTGCACCTGACCGGCACGCGGGCGGCCCTCGACGCCATTGCCCGGGCTACGCTGGGCGCCGGCCTCGATGAGATCGAGCGCGCGCTGCCGAAGAAGTAGAGATGTCCTCCGCGCGCCGCCCGTCAGGCTGTCACGCCGCGGAGCGCGCGAAGGCCGTCAGCGCACCAGACACGGGCGCGTGCTGTCGAACGTCCAGCCCGGCACGAGAAACTGCATCGAGACGGCATCGTTGCGCGCACCGAGGCCGTGCTGCTCGACGAGCGCGTGCGCCTTCGCGATCGCCTCCATGCCGGGTTCAGTGCCGAGGCCGGGCCGATCGGGCACGGTGAGGCGGCGGTCCACAATCCGGAGCGGCTCCCTCGTCAGCCGCTGTCCCTCCTGCCAGATTCAGTGCGTATCGATGGCGGTGATTCGCCCGGGGGCCGCCGCGGCGGCGTGGTTCACCGTCGTTGCCTCGAACAGGAGCCAGCCAACCAGGTAACGGGCGGGCAGAGAGGCGCTCATCCGATTGCCAGTCTCAGGTGAAACGGCGTGAAGCCGGTGAGGTACACGGACTGGCCGTCCCACTTGGGCAACGCGCCTCGCAGCTGGGTCCACGAATGTTCGGCGCGGCCGGCACCGAAGGTGATGGTGTCGCTGCCGGACGTGTAGCGCCCGGTGCCCTCCCTGAGCAGGTAGGCGTCCTTCAGGCCCGGCACGGCCTCGACCCCGTGAAGCTGACCGCCGTGGCGGAACGCGAGCTCGACCGCGACCGGGACCCCGTCGGTGCCGCCGGCGGCCAGGTCGAGTTCGAACGCGCCGTCGGCTTCCGTGATCTCGACGACGGATTCGAGTGTCTGGACGTTGCTGCGGGCGCGCACGGCACGGCTGTCGGCGGCAAGCGTGCCGTTGGGCGTCAGGCGCACGGCCACGCCGCCAGCGATCTGGTCGGGCGAGAACGGCTGGAAGTAGGGGCCGTCCAGCACTTGGCGCAGGATGAACCGTCCGCCGCGCACCTCCAGCCTGTCTCCGACAAACTGCCCTTTGCCGAAAAAGGCGCTGGCGAGACGCACCGCCTCGAGCGCGGCGTTGCCCTTGCGGAGCGAGAACACCGACGAGTTGTCGGCCAGGATCGTGGCACTGACGCGCCCGCGGCGGACCCGGGCGAGGCCGGAGTAGCTGAACACCCTGACGTAGTCGGCCGGCAGCGGCGCGGCCGCGGGCAGGGGCTGCTGCAGGCCGGGCTCCTCGAGAAACGCCGGCAGCTCGCCGGTGAGGTGCGGCCGCTCGGCCTGCTCGATCTGACGGGCCATCGCGGCGAACCGCCCGTTGCCGTCCAGCAACGCCAGCGATCGGTACGAGTAGTAGTACCGCGCCAGGCCGCCTCGCTGGTACTTGTCCTGACGCCTGGACGCCTCGGTCACGACTTCGCCGTCGGGATGGACATAGAAGACCGTCATCTCGAGGTTGCGGCGGACAGGCTCCCGTAGCGCCGGGCGATCAAGCAGGCGCGCCACCGTCAGCAACGCCCGGTCCACGACGGGCGAGTAGACCGCGGTGCTCCGTTCCGTGAACTGGCCGTCGGGATCGATGTCGATGGCCTCCGCCAGCCACTGATCGATGCGAGCGACGTAGTCCGGATCGGGCGACAGCACATTGAGCCGGGCGAGCGCCGCCGAGACCACCCAGCGGTGGTTGGGCGTGTGCACGCCGCCGGACACCAGCGCGGCGCCGGCGCGGACGGCGAAACGGCGAAGGTCCGCCACCACAGCGGCGAGCGGCGGCCAGGCCTCGCGCTGCATCACCGTGCAGGCTGGGCAGAGCGCCTCGAGCACGAACGCCGTATCGGGCGGCGAATGGAAGTTCGTCGTGTGGAGATCGATGGTGCCGTCGTCGTGCTGGACCTCGAGCAGGAAGCGGGCGGCGAGCTGCAGCGGTTCGACCAGTTCGGTGGAACGGAAGAAGCGGGCGCCCGGCGCGCACGAGGCGCAGGCGAGCGCGGAGACGAAGCCGGCGGCCTCGCCTGCCGCGAAGATCCCGTGTTCATTCGGCAGGCCCCCCACCCGGCGATGGGACGCCCGGCGTTCCTGCCGCGGCAGCAGGCGTGCGACATGCGCGTCGTTCGCGCGGACCAACTCGAGGACGAGCGGGTCGGGATCGGCGGCGGCGGCGGTGTCGTGGGCGCGGACACTCGCGGCCGGGTGCGCACCGAGGACGGCCATTCCCGCGGTGGTCTTCAGGAATTCCCGGCGCCTCATCTCATGCTCCTTCACCGCGATGGAGCCCCAGCGCCGTGATGTCCGCCCGGAGCGCCTCCAGCCGCCGCTCCACCAGCGCGCGTTCATCCGCGCGGAACCGATGGAACGGCTCGGCCATGAAGTCGTCGCTCACGCCCAGGCACGAGAGGGCGCACTTGAGGCCCTTGATGACGGCGGACGGATGCCGGCCGATGCGATAGAGGGCTTCGCCCACCCGGATCACCTGCGCGTGCAACGCGTGCGCGCGTGACAGGTCGCCGGCCCGGCAGGCCTCGAACAGGGCGACGTAGAGCGCGGGAAACAGATTCGCCCCGCCGCAGACACCGCCGTGCCCACCGGCCAGCAGCGCGTCCATCAGATGCTCCTCAGGTCCCACCAGCAGCGACCAGTCCGGGCGCTGCGGCAGCAGCGCGGCCGCGTCGCGGAAGTAGGCCATGTCGCCGGAACTGTCCTTGAGGCCGACGATGCGCGGCTCGTCCATGGCGGCGCGCACGGTCTCGAGTTCGAAAGCGACCTTGGTGAGCGCCGGCATGTTGTAGAGGAACAGCGGCAGCGGCAGCTCGGACACCAGGTGGCGGAGGTACTCCCGCAGCTCGGGCTGGCCGCCAGGCAGGTAGTACGGCGGCGCCGCCACGACCGCCTGCGCCCCGGCGTCCGCCGCGCACCTGGCGAGGGTCAGCGCCTCGACAAACGCGGTGTCGGTGATGCCCACGAGCACCGGTACGCGCCCGCGGACCTGACGGCAGACGCGCTCGACGAGCTCGCGCCGCAGACGGTAGCTGAGACTGGGGCCTTCACCCGTCGTCCCGAGCACGAACAGCCCGCTCACGCCGCCAGCGAGCACGCGCTCGACGAGTCGCTCGAGGCCGGCGGCGTCGAGCTCATCCCGGCCCCGCATCGGGCTGATCATCGGGGGCACGATGCCGGTGAGCGGCCTGTTCATCGAGTCTGCTCCCGCCGTCGCTGCCGGGCGAACACCAGCATGGCCGCAACCACCAGGGCCGCCGCGACGAGGTAGATGATGCCACCGAACGCGATGGCATCGCTCATGTTCTCGACCTGCGTCGGTTTGCTGCCGTACTTCGACGTCCAGCCGACAAACAGCGGCCCGAGCGCGCCGCCGCCCCAGCCGACCGTGTTCATCAGCCCGGCCGCCGTGCCGCGTGCCCGCGGCTCGATGGTATCGAAGAGCGAGGCGAAGATGCCCGAATCGTAGAAGCCCTTGCAGGCGCCGAAGGCGGTCATCGCCAGGATGAGGGTGGTCGTGTCGGCGGTTCTTCCGACGAGGACCACGAACGCGGCGCCCGCGAGCAGGCCCAGCGCCTGCACGAGCATCCGGCCGCCGGCCATCCGGCGCGTGAGGCGGTCGGCGAGCGCGCCCGCCAGCGGTACGCTCGCCGCGCTCGCCAGGTGAATGAAGACCGTGCCAGACAAGCCGGCCGAGGCCAGCGTGAAACCGAACTTGTCGACCAGGAACGTGGGCGTCCACGTGAGGAAGATGGTTGCCACGAAGTTCGCGCCGACAAACGCGAGCATCAGCAGCGGGACGACGGGCGACTGGAAGATGGCCCGCAGCGTCTCGCGCAGCGACAGGGCCTCCGCCGCCGCGCCCTGCGCCGCCGGTGCTCCGTCCGCCGCGTCCGCGGCGCCGCGCTGGGGCTCGTGCAGGAAGCGGTAGAGCACGACCGCCAGCACCATGCCCAGGCCGCCGAAGAGGAAGAAACCGTATCGCCATCCCACGTGCTGGGCGAACCATGCGCCGATCCAGCTGCCGAGAATCGTCCCGAGATACACGCTCGACTGGTGAAAAGAGAGCGCGCGCGAGCGGGTGCGTGAGTCGTGGTAGTCGCTCATGAGCGACATCGAGGCCGGGAAGTAGAACGTCTCGCCGAGTCCCTCGAGCGCCCGCACGGTGATGAAGTGCCAGAGCTTCGAAGACCAGCCGGTCGTGACCGTCACGAAGCTCCAGAACAGGCAGCCGCCCAGGATGAGGTCCTTGCGGCGGAACCGGTCGCAGATGAACCCGGCGGCCGGCGCGCCAAACGCATAGACCCACATGAAAGCGGAGCCGATGAGCCCGAGCTGGACGGTGTCGAAGCCGAACTCCTGCTTCAGCGTCGGGAAGACGGCGAAAATGGCCTGGCGGTCTGCGTAGTTGAAGAAGCAGACGAACCAGAGCATGAACACCACCCACCACTTGTAACCGCGCGGCACGCCTTTGGCCGGGCCGTGCGGCGGTTGGGAGGCTGGCGATGTCGGCGGTGTCGACGGCATATGCGATCACCCTGCGCCTGCTGGCCGCGCCAGCACGTCGGCGCGCCGCGGCTCGAGCTTCCAGCACGCCGCGGCGCGAACGCTGCATGCTACCTCGCGGGAGCTGTCTTGTGGAATTCCCGAACGGCTATGATGTGCGCATGCGTCGTTCCACAGGTCTCCCACGGTGCGACAGGCGGCCCACGCCGATCCCTGGAGCGCGGCCATGAACCGCCGGCGTTTTCTGCAGACCGGGCCGGTGCTGCTGGGCGGTGCGGCCGCGACGGCCGCCGCGCGTGCCCTTCCGGCGGTCGGCGCCCCGCAGACGGCGCGCGAGCCGGCTCGCGACCGCCTCGAACAGGCACCGCGCTTCGGCGACGGTCGCGACTGGTGGTTTCAGAAGCGCTTCGGGATGTTCGTGCACTGGGGCCTTTACGCGATCAACGGCTTCCACGAACAGGAGCAGTGGCGCCGCCGCGTGCCGCGCGAGGAGTACGTCAAGCTGGCCGCGCGGTGGAACCCGACGGCTTTCGACCCTGAGGCGTGGCTCGATCTGATGCAGCAGGCGGGCATGAGCTACATCTGCCTGACCGCCAAGCACCACGACGGGTTCTGTCTCTGGGACACGAAGCTCACGCGCTTCCACACGATGAACACGCCCTACGGCAAGGACGTCGTCCGGATCCTCGCCGAGGCTTGCCATCGGCGGCGCATTCCACTCTGCCTCTATTACTCCATCGCGGACTGGAACCATCCGGACTATCCCAACCAGGGACGTCACCACGAGTTGCCGCCCCAGCCGCAGGATCAGCCGGATCTGCTCAGGTACCTGGAGTTCCTGAAGGCCCAGGTGCGCGAACTGTGCACGAACTACGGCGAGATCTCGGGGTTCTGGTGGGACATGAACGTGGACAGGCACGTGGACCCGTCGATCAATGCGATGATCCGCCGGCTCCAGCCGAACGCGGTGATCAACGATCGCGGGTTCGATCAGGGCGACTTCGGGACGCCGGAGCGCGACGTCGATACGGCGGGCGACGAGACGCTCGTGTTCAGCAAGCGCACCGAGGCCTGTCAGTCGGTGGGTGTCGAGAGCTGGGGTTACCGGCGGGACGAGAGTTATTACACCGATCGCCATCTGCTCCGCAGCATCGACAAGTACCGCGCGCGGGACGCGAACTACCTGCTCAACGTCGGACCGATGGCGGACGGCGTGATCCCGGCGGAGTCGGCGTCCATCCTGCGGCGCATCGGCGCCTGGCACCGGTCGGTCGCGGAGGGGCTTGATGGGGCCGCCCCGGCTTCCGTATTGACGTCGAACCGGAACGTGCTGCTCACGCGGACGGGCAATACGGTGTACGTGCACTGCCATCGCGATCCGGTCAGCGACGCGGTGAAACTGAAGCCCCTGGCGCGTCAGCCACGGCGGGCGACGCTCCTCAACACCGGCCGGCCCGTCCGATGCGTCGTGGACATGGCCCCGAGCGACCACGCCGAACAGGCGGCCTACCTGCGTGTCGTCGAGCTGCCGGCCAACGAGATGTCCAACACGGTGATGGTGATCAGACTCGAGTTCGAGGGCGAGCCCGGGTGACGGCCGCCCCGATCACCTGACGTCGAGGGTGACGGAGCCGGTCACCTCGTCCTCGAGCAGCCATCGGTTCGCTACGCGCCGGGCACGGACAGGGGCGCCTCCGCTGAAGACGCCGCGCGAGCCGGCCGGGGCGGGCAACTCCATCTGCGCCGTCATCCCTGGCGGCAGGGTCACCTTCACGCGGAAGCCCGCTTCATTGGCCCAGGCGATGTGGACCGGCCCGCGCGGCGTCGGGATCGTGCCGGCCGCCCGCGTCAGCGAGCCGGGGATCGGGCGAATCCTGGCGCGCCGCCAGCCGGGCGCGAGCGGCTGCGCGCCGAGCACGAAGCGGGGGAGGAGGTTGGCCGGCGCCGCCCCCCATGCGTGGTTCCAGTCCTGGTTGGGCTTGTACTTCTGGTCCCACGCCTCCCACGTGATCGTGGTGCCGCTTTCGACCATGTGCCGCCAGCTTCGGTCGGTCGCCGCCGTGACGAGCGCGAGTGCCTGTGCGCCATCACCGTGCTCGAAGAGGCCTTCGAGCAGGTACTGCGCCGCGTACACCGAGCAGGGCATCCCGCGGCTGGCCAGCCACGCCGACACGCCGGCCGCGTGCTCCGCCGGCACCAGGCCGAAGGCGAGCGGGAAGAGGTTGGCATGCACGGACGCGTGGTCCGTGCCCTCACCGTCGCGATACAACCCGCGCACGGGGTCGAACAGCGCGCCCTGGAAGGCCGTGCGGGCTGAACGTTCCCGCGTCCGGTACTCCGCTACCTCGGCGTCGCGGCCCAGCGCGGCGGCGAGCGCCGCCATGTGGGCCAGCGCGCGAAGGTGAAAGGCGTTGACCACGGTGTTGACCGGCGTGAAGACGTACCCGTCGCGCTCGCCGGCCGGCCAGTCGACGATATCCTCCTTCGCGCGCTGAGCCTCCGAGCTCGCGAGCAGGCCGTCGGCGCGGGCGCGGTCGAGCAGGAGCTTGGGCTTCAAGGCTTCGTAGCGCGCGGCGAGCCATTCCCTGTCGCCGGTGTGCATCCAGTCGGCGTGCGCGATGAAGATCATGTGGAACGCCCACTCCGTCGGCCAGGTGGGACGGGCCATCAGGTGGTCGAACGTGTCACGCGCCATCTGCACGTCGCGATCGGTGGCGTAGTGGCTGAGCTGATTGAGGTAGGCGTCTGCCTCGTAGGGAATCCGCTCACGATCGCCGTCGACATATACGCCGGCGAAGGTCGTGGCCTTGATGGAGTAGCGGCACAGCTCCCAGATGCGGTCGAGGAGTCCGTCCGACGACGTGAACGCCGCGGCGGCATCATCCCAGGTGCTCGCGAACGCCGCCTGCCGGCTCAGATGCTCGGGCCGGAGTTCCCCGGGCCACCCCTCGATCTCGACCCAGCGGAACGGCGTCACCACGCCCCATTCCGGCGGCGTGAGCACGGCGGCGGGTTGCCTGGTGTTGCGCGCGTCGGGCAGCGGGGCGGCGACGATGGGCGAGCCGCCCGCCAGCGTGACGCGCGCCGTCGAATAGCGGACCGAGCCCGGCGGCGCGCGGTTGACCCGGCCGTCGGCGAGCGACTCGCCGAAGTGCACGGTCACGTCGCCGGCCGCGCCGGCCGGCGGGAGAAGGCGGAGGTTGCCGAAGGCGACCCGGCCGAAATCGACCAGCACCACCCCCGGAGCCGCCGACGAGATGCGCACGGGAGCCTGCGCCACCAGCGTGACCGGCGCCGCCGCGGCCGCCCCGGCCCCTAACGCGGCGATGCCAATCCAGGCGGCGAGGACGCCACGCGCGACAGGCGACCGGTCAGACATCGGCCCCTCGCTCGGCGGTGCGTTCGGCGTTCAGCCGCTGGCGTTCGGCGGCCTTGGCGAACGGATAGTAGACAGCCATGGCGATCAGAATCGAAATCGCGCCCCACACGGCCGCCCTCCAATCGCCGCCCGACACCAGGTAGTGCCCGACGATGGGCGGCGTGGTCCAGGGCACGGCCACGAACGGCTTCTGCATCAGGCCCCAGCTCATGAGCAGGTACGTGCAGGTGGTGAGCACGAGGGCGGTCACGACGTAGGGAATCATGAAGATCGGGTTCAGCACGATGGGGAACCCGAAGAAGATGGGCTCGTTGATCCCGAAGATCTGCGTGGGCAGCGAGAGCCGGCTCACCTTGCGGTAGCCGGGCTCCTTCGACCGCAGCATGACGAGCGCCAGGCCGAGCGTCGCCCCTGTCCCGCCGACGTTCACGAACGTGCTGAAGAACCCGGAGGCCGTCACGTACGGCAACGCCTGGCCCTGCGCCACGGCATCGACATTGGCCGCGAGGTACTGCAGGAAGATCGGCGCGACAATCGCGTCCAGCGTGTTGTCGCCGTTGATGCCCACCGACCACAGCAGCGTGACCAGACATGCGTAGGCGAGGATGCCGGGCAGGGTGTTCAAGGCGAAGACCAGCGGGGTGAACGCGGTCTGCAGCGCCTGGTTGATGTCGACGCCGGCCACGAACCGGATGAGCCAGAACGCCACGACCAGGAAGACCATCGGGCTCAGCGAGAGGAAGGTGTCGTAGACGACCGCCGGCACGTGGCGGGGCAGCGCGATGACCCAGTTCCGATCGGTGAAGCACTTCTGCACCCGCACCGTCACCAGCGCCACGAGGATGGCCGTGAACAGGCCGCGCGACCCCAGGCCGTCCATGGAAAGCGTCTGGTCCTCGGGCCGGACCTGGATCAGCAGGAACACGAGCGCCGCCATCGAGGCGCTGACGACGGCCTCCTGCTTCAGCCGCGTACCGAGGTCGTACGCGATCGCGAAGCAGACGAAGACGGCCAGCAACCCGAAAGTGGCGGTGACCGGCAGCTGGAGCAGGGGCAGGTAGGGCGCGACGACCGTGTCCCAACCGGCCACCGGCAGGAACGACACCACGAGGAAGAGCCCGCCGATGATGGTCAGCGGCACGATCGACACCATGCCGGCGCGGATGGCGGACAAGTACGTGTTCTCGCTCAGCACGGTCAGCGGAGGCACGACGTACTTGTTCAGGAAGGCGGTCGCCGACCTCACGCGGGCCCCTTCCGGCGAGTGCCTCGCTTCCGGGACCACTCGGAGAGCGCGGCCCGGTTTGCGTGGACCTTCTCGAACGCCCGTGCAATGTCGTCCATGTCGGCGCGCCTGCCGAGCAACATCGCCTGCTCGAGCCACACGCCCTGCTCGCGGCAGATCAGGTCGCTGTTGGGGCACTCCGCGCGGCTGTAGTCCGTCCGCGCCGCGGCCCCGTGCAGATATGGACCGAAGGCCCGCTCACGGAACATCGGCTGCTGCGGCAGCGAGAACCCGTAGCCGGCCGAGCACGGAATGCCCTCCGCGCGGAGCGCCTCGATGGCCGCGGCCCGCGGCACGCCGAACGCGGCCGCGTCCAGCCTGAGCATGAAGAGATGGTAGCTGTGCCGCGTGCAGGAGGCGGGGCGCTTCTGCGGATGCAGGCCCGGAAGCGCCGAGAGCCGCGCGGCGAGGTCGCGGCCGTTGCGGTCGCGGGTGTTCGTCTGCGCCTCGAGCCGATCGAGTTGGGCGTTGAGCACCGCGCCCTGGAACTCGCCGAGGCGGTAGTTGCCGGAGACCGTGTGGTGCTCGTACCACACACCGCCCGGCACCCGGCCGCAGTTGTGCAGGGAACGGCAGGCGTCGGCCAGGCGGCGGTCGCTGGTCGTGATGATGCCGCCCTCGCCGCACGTGAGGTTCTTGCTGGACTGGAACGAGAACGACGCGAGGTGCCCCAGGCTCCCGGCGGGCCGGTCCTTGTACCGCGCCCCGTGGGCGTGGGCGGCGTCCTCGATGACCACCAGGCTCCGCGTCCGCGCGATGCGCATGATCGCGGCCATGTCCGACGGCTGCCCGGCGAAATGGACGGGAATGACGGCGCGGGTGCGCGGCGTGAGGGCGGCCTCCACCGCGGCTGGACTCAGATTGAAGGTGTCGAGATCGATGTCGGCGAAGACCGGAATCATGTTCGCCTCCACCACCGCCGACGCCGTGGAGAAGAACGTGTACGGGGGCACGATCACCTCGGCCTCGGCGGGCACGCCGGCCGCGATGAGCGCCAGGCGCAGCGAGACGGTGCCGTTCGAGACGGCGATGCCGTGCCGGCAGCCGTGCATCCCGGCAAAGCGCGACTCGAAGCGCCGCACCTCGTCGCCGTGCAGCCGGCCCCACTGTCCGCTGCGCAGCGTGCGGAGCAGCCGGGCTTCCTCGGCCTTGCCGAAGACGGGCCACGCCGGGAAGGCCCTGGTCCGCACCGGGCGGCCGCCAAGCAACGCGAGCGGAGATGTCATGGGTCGAGCGCCTTGCCCAGGTAGACCACGCCGTCCGTCGCCGAACCCACGCGGATGAGTTCCGTGAAGCCGATCCTGCGGTAGAACCCAAGCGCCGGGTCGTTGCGCACGCTCACGCCCAGGTGCACGCCGGGCGACCCGCGCCTCTGCAGCGTGTTCATGACCTGCTCCATCATCTGCCGTCCGAACCCGCGGCCTTGCGCCCGCTCGAGCAGGTCGATGTGCATGTGCGAAGGATAGGCCTCATAGGGTTCGGGGCAGTAGTAGTCGGGGTGGTGATACCAGGAGTGCACCGTCTGTGCGCGCGTCCATGAGGACGGATCGCCTTGCGGCATCGGATGACGGGCGCATAGTTGCGGCCGCCAGTCCGACTCGTAGCGCGAATAGAAGGCGCGCGAGTCGAACGCGCCGAAGGCATAGCCGCACACGCCATGCCCGTCCTCGAGCATCAGTCCCAGTTCGGGCTCGAAGGCGAGGTAAGGACCGACGAAGATCCGGCCCAGGGCGTCCGGGTCGTCCCCGTAGAACGGCTCGCCGTCGGCGCCGTGATCGCCGGTCTTGAGACAGATGTAGTAGGCGGCTGCCTGATCGTCCGGCCGCGCGGAGCGAATGGTGAAGGCGCTCATGCGACGGCTCCTGGTGCCGGGCCGGGCGAGGCCACCACGCCGCCGCGATAGGTGCCCGGACGATGAAAGTCCGACCGGCATGGCGCGCCCGGGTCGGCTTCCTTGGACCGCACGCAGGCCAGCAGCAGGTCCATCTCCTCCCGCAGTTCCCACGTGCGTCGGCCGAGCGCGTAGAAGAGCGGGCGGTCGCGCAACTCCGACACGCGCGCGCACACGTCCCGCAGGCGCGCGGCCTGCTCCTTGACGGCGAAGGCGCTGCCCCACGTCGCCGGCTCCGAAGCCAGCAGGCCTTGCGCCGACGCGATGAGAGACTCGGCCAGAGGACCTTCTTCATACGGGAGGTAGTAGCAGTCTCCAAGCAGCAGGAGGTCGTCGAGCGAGATGGGAGGGCCCACGGTCTCGAAACGCGGCAGCCACGCGCCCATCGCCTCGAGGTACGCCCGCCGCGCGTCCCAGGGGCCGTCGCCCCGGACGAACTCGCCGAGTGTGCGCAGCGGCACGTAATTCAGCGGCAGTTCGTTGTTGGGATTGGCCAGGATCCCGGCCACCTCCTGGCGCAAGGCGCCGGGCCGGCCGGCGTACGGGCCGCAGTAGAAGCGCCGGCCGTCGTAGTCGTTCGCGTGAAGGTTGTCCCAGATGAGCGGCTTGCGCCGGAGGATCTGCCGCAGTTCACGGACGTGCGCGACGGTGATGTCGCGCGACACGATCTCCGGCCCGGTCCAGCACACGTCGAAGCCGGCATCCAGTTCGCGCCCCACGGTGTCCAGATAACCCGCGCCGCCGAGCTGCCGGTCCGCCATCCTCCCGCAGTACGGCGTCGGACAGAAGAGGAAGCGCGCGCCGGGCCGCCGCTCCCGGACCCACCGGAACACGCCGTTCGTCACGTCGCACTGCGCGGAGGCGAATGACGTCCAGCGCGCCGCATCCTCGGCGTGCATGCGATCAGGGATGTCGTCGAAGAGCAGCGCGAAGTGCTCGCACCCCAGGGCCAGCATCTGCTCGAGGCGTGCGTGAAGGCGGCCCCGATCCGGCTCGCTGCCGAACCGGATGTCGAGACCCGGACTGAGCGCATAGATGAACCGCAGGCCGCGCGCGGCGCAGTCTCGAACCGTCGCCGCGAGCGCGTCGGCCTCCTCAGGCGAGTAGGTCTCCCGCCACAGCGTGCGGTGCTTGAGGTCGTCTTTGGGGGCGTAGAGGTAGGTGTTCAGGCCGAAGTCGGCCATCCAGTCGAACAGCTCGAGCCGTTCTGGCGCGGACCAGGGCCGGCCGTAGAAGCCCTCGATGGCCCCGGCCAGGAAGGCGCCGTCATGCGCGTCGGCCGCGACGGCTGGTCCGTCAGTCATGCGCGCATCACTCGCCGATCAGGAACTTGTGGTGCCGCCCCATCCAGTACGGCAGCAGGAACGCGCCGCCGTCCGACTCGGAGCGGCCTCCGCGGCCGCCGTCGACCACGAAGGGGTTGGCGTTCCAGCGCATGACCGGCCGCTCGTCCGGCGGGAGGAGCGTGCGCGCCTCGCGCCTGCCGTGCCGATCGGCGTCGGTGGCCCATTCGATGCCGGTGCGGTGTGAATTCCTGACGTCCCAGTCGATCAGATCGAGGGGCATCCGGTAGAGCGTCCACACCGCCCCCGGCAGGTCGACGGCGGCGTCGGGACGGCCGGTCAGGTAGATGAACGTCCAGAGCGGGGACAGTTCGCGCTGCATGTTCTGCCACCAGTCGTCCAGCGCGCGGCGGTACGCCGCGAGCATCGCCGGGTCCCGCTCGTAGCGGAACACGGCGTAGAAGGGCAGCATGGCCAGCTCCTCGTCGGAGTAGTTCATCTCCACGCGGACGTCGTGCAGGCGCAGGATGAGTGTGGCGTAGCCCAGGTCGTGCGCGACCTTTCTATATTCCGTCTCGTATCGTCCGTCGCCGGTGATGTGCGCTGCCGTCTTGAGGAAGCTGAGCAACTCGAGCGCGTTGAGCGCCGAGTCTTCGGGATCCTCTGCGAAGTACTTCGGCGACCACTTGCCCCACGTGGTCGGCTGGCCGTCGACGTCCACGAGGTGGTAGCCGCTCGAGACGATGTGGTCCATGATGCGGCGGGTCGTGGCGGCGATGCGCGTCTTGAGATCGGCATCGGGAAGCAGGTCGTAGGCGATGCCGAACGCGAACATGTGGCCGACGATCTCGTCGGAGCTCGTGTCGCCTTTCCAGTAGATCTGCCCGTCGGCGGTCCAATGCCACTCGCCGCTTGCCGGCATGCGGTCGCCCTTGCGGATGTACGAGCGGGCGGGGAAGCCGCGGCGCCCGGTGACTTCCTCGAGGAAGAGCAGCGCCTCGACCGCTTTGCGGGCGTTCGCGAGGGAGTCGGGGGAGGACGTGACGGCGTAGCGGAAGCACTCCGCCGCGGCGTAGATCGACGTCCACAGGCCGTTGTTGTCGTTGTCGACGTGGCGGCTGGTGGACAGGTCGCCGGGGACTTCCAGGAGCGAGTCGCCGAGCATGCCGTAGCGGTCGTGACGCAGCCGCACGTTCTGCTCCATCACCTCCGCCTTCTGCAGGAGCGTCATGGGACGCAGTTCGATGTGCGACACGCCTGTGCGCGTGCGCACCCAGACGCCGCCCGTCGCGTCGGCGACGATTCGCTGGACGTCGTCATCCGGCAGGTACCGCTTGCCGGCGAAGTACTGGAGGCGGTCGCGCGGGGGCGCCTTCTCGTCCACCCGCGTCAGCCCCCGGGGACTGCCGGACCAGACCGCGCCGTCGGCCGCGCGGACGCCGGGCGGCCTGTCTGCCGCCTCGCGGAGGGCTGCCGGGACGGCCGGGTCGCCGGCCTGATAGAAGGTGCGCACCTTCTGCGGGTACGGGGCGAGCCTCACGGGCTGCGCCGCGAGAGCGGCGCCGGCCAGGACCGCGGCGCACACGACCACGGCGCGCACGCTATGCCGTCCAGGTCCCGTCGTCGCGGTGGCCCGTGAAGAAGCGGGCCATCTCGACCGTGCTGCCGGCGTACTGCCGGCGGAGCCGATCCATGTCGGCGGGGGAGAGCGACGACGCGAACGCCTGCGCCGTCGCGACGTTCGCTTCGAGGAACTCGAGCTTCGGCATGCCGCACACCGCCGTCGAGATCGGCAGGCTCCAGGCGTAGCGGAGCAGCGACGCCGCGTCGGCTTTGCCTGCGCCCAGCAGCTTGTCCTGCCCGGTGACTTTCATCAGGATGACGCCCAGGTTCTTCCGGTTCGCGGCCGGCAGCGCCAGTTCCTCGAAGCGAAGCGCGCGCGAGGGGTTCATCGCCATCTGCACGCAGTCGAGGTCGTGCCGCTCGATCGCCTTCGCCATCACGGCGCCGTCGCTGTGACTGGTCATCCCAATGAAGCGCGCCACCTTCTGCTCGCGCAGCTGGTAGAGCGCCTTCAGCGCGCCGTCAGCGGCCTCGATCTTCGCCAGGTCCGCCTCGTCTCCAAGTCCGTGAAGGTGCAGCAGGTCGACGTGGTCGGTCCGGAGGCGCTTGAGGCTGGCCTCGACTTCCCGCAGGGCGGCATCCCGCGTTCGGGCGCTCGGAGGGACCTTCGTCGCGACGAACACGTTGCGGCGCCGCGCCGCCAGAAAACGGCCCACGCGCGTTTCGCTCTCGCCGTTGCCGTAGTCAATCGCCGTATCGAGATAGTTGATACCGAGGCCAACGGCTCTCTCGATGACCGACGTCGCCTGCTCGGCGGGGAACTGCAGGAAGCGGCTGCCGCAGCCCATCGCGAGAATCGACACGCTGACGCCTGTGCGGCCCAGCGTGCGGTGCGGCATCAGCGTGGCGGCCTCCGCCGGGCCGGACGCCGCGACGAGCGACGGGATGGCCGCGACGGCACCCGCCATGGCCCCGCTCTTCTCCAGGAACTCGCGCCGGCTGATTCGCTCGTGCATCGACATGATTCGCTCCTGTGACGCAGCCTGCGCCTACGAGGCCTTGACGCCCGCGGCAGACAAGTAATCGGCCATCGTCTTCGCGTAGTGCGGGAACGCGACCTCCGGCTCCTCGATCTCCGGATGCCACTTCTTCTCCCACTCGAAGGAGTACAGGCCCTTGTAGCCTGCCGCCGCCAGCACCTTGACCTGCTCCTTCACGGGCACCTCGCCCGCGCCGAGCAGGACGTAACGGCGGTCGGCCCCTTCCGGCTTCGAGTCCTTGAGGTGCGTATGGCGCGTCCACTTCCCGATTCTGGCGAACGTGTCGGCGGGTTTTTCCCCGGCGGCGACGAAGGAATGGTGCGCGTCCCACAGGAGTGCAAACTGCGGCGACCCGACGCTGGTCAGGATGTTCTCGAGGTCGGCCGAGCGCGTGAAGTCGCCGTGCGATTCGATCAGCACGGTGACGCCCGCCGGCTTCCCGTAGTCCGCCATCGCCCGGAAGCCCTCGATGACGCGCTTCATCACCTCGTCTTTCGGTTCGCCCTCGGGGAACTTGTCGCCGAACATCCGGACGTACTTCACGCCCATCGCCTGCGCGAGGTCAATGAAGCGCCGGCCCTCGTCGAACTGCTGCGCCCGGACCGCCGCGTCCTTCTCGTGCATGCGTGCCGACGCCCCGAGATCGCTCACGGCGATGCCGAGGGCGGCGAGGTCGCGCTTCGCGTCTGCGAGGCGTGTGCCGGTGAACTCCGGGACCTTCGGCAGGTCCATCTCGCCGGCGATGCCACGGAGCTCGATCGCCACGAAGCCGCCCTTGTCGGCGTTCGCCAGGATCGTTTTCCAGCTCCAGGCGGGGCAGCCGAGCGTCGAGAAGGCGATCGGGTAGCGCGCCGGGCGCGACTGGGCACGAAGCAGGGCGGGCGCGGTTGCGAGTCCCGCACCGAGCGTGGCGAGAAAGGAGCGGCGGTTCACGGCGGTCATCGAGCCTCCCGGGGCAAAGGGTTCCCCGGGATTATACCGCCGCCCCTTCGGGTGGCCGCCTCAGACGACGGGCGCGTCGAGGCCGATGCGCACGAAGGCCCGCGCGCCAGGAATGCGCGCTTCGAGCCCGGCGGCCAGCGACTCGAGCATACCGTCGAGATGCCTGCAGATATTCGCGTGCCTGCCGTCTGTCAGCCGAGCCAACGCCGCCCGGGAGCGGTCGATCCCGACGAGCGCGATCTTGGCGGAGCCCTCGGCGTCGTCCCGTTCGCCGGGGATGCCGCGGTCGGCTCGTGCCGCCGCCACCAGCGCCCGGGTCGCCCGCATCGCGAGGAACTGGTGATACCACGCGAGAACGTCCTGCGGGCCCGGCGACCGCCCGAAGGTGCCCGAGGCCGGGGGCCTCCAGCCCGCCCTTGTCAGCAGGAACCCTGCGCCGACGGCGTACTGGCTCGCAAGCAAGCACAGCCCTTCGTCGGCGGGCACGGGCTGGTACTCGCCCTTGGGGTCTCCGGCCATCAACGCGTCAAGACCGGGCGTGGTCTCGCCGGCTGCGGCCGCCACCTCGCGCGTGAAGGCGATGCTATCGTCCGCGTCGAACGCCGAGTCGCGCCGGCGCCGCGCCTCCCATGCCTGCCGGACCCGATGGGACGTGCATCGGGCCGTGACACGGCAGAACTCGCACCAGTCGTCGCAGTACTTGTAGACCCCAGGTATGTCCTCCACTCGCCGGGCCGCGGTTCCTGTGTGTACGCTCACGTCGCCCTCCTCGGTGTCCGCGCTGCGGCGTCGATTCCGGAACCGCAGGCGAGCACCAGTGAGAGCACGCCGCGTGCCACCCCCGAGTTCGGCGATTGGCGGGGAGTTGTCACGAACCGGGATGCAGAATTTGCCACCGGTCCCGGGCCCGCGCGTGGCAGTTTCTGCCACCGGTCTCCCGAGGAGCGGACAGCGGGGCAGGGCCGCTGAGCTGGCGGGACGGGGAGTAAACGGAATGGCGCCGCCGGGCGTATCTGATGGGTGAAGGCGCCACCGGACCCGCGGCCCGGCGGCAGGACTCCGGCTCCTCCCGCCCCAAGGCGAGCCGGTTAGGCACCCATCATCGAGGTCGTTCATGAACCGTCGTCGTATCCGCACTCACGTCGTCGCCGCCGCATTCATCCTCGCTGGAGCCTGGTGGGCGCATGCCCAGGTGCCGGCCCTGAACATCGACTTCCGGTTTGTCGCCGCGGGCAGGGCCCTGAATGCGGGCACCTACTCAGTCGATATCTCGCCGAGCGGCCACGTGGTCCTCACGGCGGAGGGCGGGGCTGCCGTGGAATTCCCGGACACCAAGAAGCTCAACGACCGCAAGGTCGACAGGGCGGAGCTGATCTTCGACGTGGTCGGGTCCGCGAGATTTCTGTCCCAGGTCAAGCTGCCCGGGAAGGGCCACTTCGTCGTGGGCCGGCAGGAAGCCGCTGAGGGGCAGGAGACCGTGAAAGGGCCGAAGACGGGCAAGTAGGGGAGGGAGCCGGGCTCAGCCGCCGGCCCAGACCCTCCAGGCGACGGCCTGCCGTCTCAGAGACCGAGCAGGCGGGCGAGCCAGGACTTGGGTCGCGGGCACTGGCAGCGCTTCTCCGGCGGAACCTCGTGCAGCACCTCCTCGATGTGCCGGCCGCAGCCTGCCCAGGTCGGTTTCCCGCATGTCCGGCACACGATTCGATGGCACATCTCAGTTGCTCCCGGTGCGAGGCGCCACGGCCGCTTCCCCGGCTGGAATCAGCGCGGCCGCCAGGTCGGCGTTGAAGCGGCACTGTTCGGTCTTGAAGTCCTCGACCAGCCAAAGCCAGCGGCGCCGCGCGGTTTGGCGCAATGGGCGCTCGCCCTCGCCGCTCCAGTAGTCTACGATCTTCTTGACGTCGTCTGGCGGCGTGACGGTCTGGAGGCACCGCGGGTTGCCGGGCTTCGTGTCGAGCCGCCAGCGAACCGGTGGACCGGCAGGTCCCTGAACACGATCCCCTCATGCGGGCCCCTCACGCGGGCCTTGGCGCCATACGGAATCGGGGCGGTGGCGAGAGGTATGATTCACCCATGATGCGTCGAATCGCGCTCGCCCTCGTCCTCGGTTGCACGGCCGTCATGACCGCGGCGCCGGCCGCGACACGGCCGGTCGACCTGGTGGATCCGCGCATCGACACCTCCCAGACGCGGTGGATCTTCTTCGCGTCGGCGTCCCGTCCGTTCGGGATGGTGTCGCTCAGCCCCGACACGAAGCTCGACGGCGACTGGGGCGCGGGCTACATCTACGTCGAGCCCTACATCCGCGCGTTCTCGCACATCCACGACTGGCAGCTCGCCGGCGTCCCCGTGATGCCCATTGTCGGCCGCATGAACGGCCACGAAGGCTATGAGGCCTACAAGGCGCCGTTTTCCCACGACCGGGAAACCGTGCGCGCCGGCTACCACAAGGTCGTGCTCGACAACTCCGGCATCACGGTGGAGCTGACCTCCACGACGCGCGTCGGGTTCCACCGCTACACGTTCCCGGCGACGGATGAGGCGTACGTCTTGCTCGACATTGGCGCACCCATCGCGATGACGACGATGGCCGACGCGTCACTGCGGCGGGTCGGCCCGCGGCAGCTCGCCGGCTCGTCGACGATGGCGCCCACGATACGGCGCGAGAAGGCCTGCACGGTGTACTTCGTTGTCGATTTCGACCGCGACATGGCCGCGTTCGGCGGCTGGGAGAAGGACGGGGCCGCGAAGGCCGTGAAGTCCGGCGTGGAACGGGTCGCCGGTCCCGGCTCGGGCGGTTTCGCGCGATTCCGGTTCGAGCGGCCGTCCCAGCTGCGCATGAAGGTCGCAATCTCCTACGTGAGCGAGGACAACGCGCGGCGCAATCTCGACGCGGAGCTGCCGGGCTGGGACTTCGACGCGACGGTCAGGGCGTCGGCCGACGACTGGAACACGTGGCTGTCGACGATTGCCATCGACGGCGGCACCGAGGCGCAGCGCGTCAAGTTCTATACGGACCTGTGGCACGCGCTGCTCGGCCGGCGGACCTTCTCGGATGTCGACGGGCGCTACGTGGACAACACCGGCCCCGCGCCGCGGATCCGGCAGGTGCCGCTCGACGAGGCGGGGCGCCCGACGCGCGCCACCTACAACAGCGATTCGTTCTGGGGCTCGCAGTGGAACCTCAACGTGCTGTGGTCGTTCGCCTACCCGCGCGTCATGAGCGAGCAAGCCGCCTCGCTGGTCGACTACTACACCAACGGCGGCATGACGGCGCGCGGACCGGCCGGCGGGAGCGATTCCTTCGTGATGATCGGCGACCAGGCGACGCCGCTCATCGCGGCGGCGTACAGCAAGGGCGTCCGCGACTTCGAGGTCGAGGCCGCCTATGCCGGCGCACGGAAGAACGCCTTTCCGGGCGGCATTCGCGATCGGGCGGGCTACGAGTTCGGGCCGAATCCGCAGGGCGGCGGGATGCCGGACTACGTCGAGCGCGGCTGGATCCGGGCGGTCCCGGGCACGAAGGGCTTCCATCGCGCCGGCGCCGCGCAGACGCTGGAGTACGCCTACCAGGACTGGTGCCTCGCCCAGTTCGCGAAGGGGCTCGGCAAGACGGACGACTACGCCGCCTTCATGAAGCGGTCCTCGAACTGGAGGAACCTGTTCGATCCGTCGGTGGGCTGGATCAGGCCGAAGAACCCCGACGGCACGTGGCTCGAGCCGTTCACGCCGACGTGCACCGGCGGCGCCTGCCCGGGCTTCGTCGAGTCGAACTCGGCCATCTACACGTACTTCGTCCCGCACGATCTCGCGGGCCTGGTCGGCGCCATCGGCGGCCCGGCGGCCTTCATCGACAAGCTGAACCGGCAGTTCGAGCTCGCGGCGCCGAAACGGTACGTCACCCCTCATGGCAGGCACGCCGAGGAGTGGGTCGATTACGAGAACCAGCCGTCGTGCCACATGGCGCACCTGTTCACCTACGCGGGCGCCCCCTGGCTCACGCAGTACTGGGTGCGGCGGGTCAAGGACGAGGCCTACGGCGGCACCACGCCGTCCAGCGGCTACAACGGCGACGAAGACCAGGGCCAGATGGGCGGGCTCGGCGTCCTGATGGCGATGGGCCTGTTCGATGTCACGGGCGGCGCGGCCACCGAGCCGCGCTACGAGATCACCAGCCCGCTGTTCGATCGCGTCACCGTCACGCTCGACCCGCGCTACTACCCGGGCAGGACCTTCACGATCGCGACGTCGAACAACCTCCCGGGCCACGTGTACATCCAGTCGGCCTCGTTGAACGGCCGGCCGATCACCGGCCGCTTCTGGATCACGCACCGGGAACTGACCTCGGGCGGCACGCTCGCCATCACGCTCGGGCCCCGACCCAACACCGCGTGGGGCGTGGTGCCGGCTGACAGCCGGTAGAGTCTGACCGGCCCCAATCGTCCGGGACCGCCACCGCAAGTCCCGCTCTCGGCCGGGGCCGAGGGGCCGGGGCCAGGACCGTAGCCTCCAGAGCGGCGCACCGCCAGTCGCGCCGGACGGAGCAGCCGGGTGTAGGATCGGCGGCGCATGGCGACCTCCGCCGATTCGGGCATCACCGCGCTGCTTGCCGCATGGAAGGACGGCGAACCAGGCTCGTTCGATCGCCTTGTGGAACGCGCCTACCCGGAACTACGCCGCATGGCACGCGCGCAGCTTCAACGGCGACGGCCAGGCGAGAGTCTCGAGTCTGCGGCCCTGGCGAACGAGGCGTACCTCAAGCTGGTGCACGCCGGACACCTCAACTGCGAAAACCGCCTCCACTTCCTGGCCCTCTGCGCGCAGATCATGCGTCGCATCCTCGTAGATCATGCCCGCCAGCGCGCCTCCGCGAAGCGCGGCGGCGAGGCGGCCCTGGTTCCCATTGACGAGGTGGACGTGCCCGGCACCAGAGCCGTCGGGGCTGAAATGCTGGACCTCGATGCCGCGCTCGACGGCCTCGCCCGCCTCGATCCCCGCAAGAGCCGCCTCGTCGAACTGCGGTATTTCGCCGGCCTGACGCTGGAGGAGGCGGCGAGCGTTCTCGACGTCTCGGTCGAGACCTGCAAGCGCGACTGGCGGGTGGCGAAGGCGTGGCTCTTCGCCGAACTGACCCGCCGGTAGCGCACGAGCCCGCCGGTCCTATTTCACCGGCCCGAGGTATCGGTCGAACCAGGCGAGCGCCTCACGGGTCAGCGCCGGGTAGTGGGGTGAGAGGTCGCCATGGCCCCCGGCCCACTGGATCAGGCGTTTGTCCTTCTCGGCGGCGCCGAGCAGGAACAACATCGGGCGCTGCGACCCTTCGATCGGGAACCCGAAATCGTAGCGCCCTGCGGCCATCAGCGTGGGGACCGTGAATCGCGGGAGAAAGTGAAACGGGTCCGACTCGCGGTGTTCGAGCCGATTCGGCGTCAGGCCCACACTGAAGAGCACCGCAGCCCTCAGCCGCGTTTCGCCAACGGCGAGGATTGACAGGAGGCTCGCGCCGCGGCTCAGGCCGAAGACGCCGAGCCGATCGCGACCCACGTCCGCACGGGCCGCGAGATAGTCGATGCACCGGCGGAACTCCTTCGATTCCACGACCAGGCGGTCGCGCGCTTCGTTCGGTCCGGCCGGGGGCGCCGTGTAGCGGCGATGGTAGTAGCCCTTCAGCGCCGGGTGCAGAAGAGCCCGTCCGCTCTTGACGACGAACTCGAAGATGCGCTCCTCGCCATGCTCGGGCGACGGGAGCCTCAGGGCCATGCCGGGGTTGGCATACAGGACGGCCTGGTAGGGCGGCTTCGCACGCGTGGGGGTGTAGAGATACGCCACGATCCGTTCGTTCGGCACCACGGACGCGAAGGACACCGTTTCCCGCCTCCAGTCAGGGGTGTCGAGCGCGACGCCCTCCGTGCGCGCGTCGAGCCCAGCGGGGTCGTATGCGTAGAGGTCGCGGAAGAACTGGAAGACCTCGTCGGAGACAGGCGTCTGCTCGACGCGGTCCGTTGGCACCCGGCTCACAGGAGCGTCGAGTGCCGTTTCGCCGCGTGCATCGGCGCGCATGCAGCGGAAGCCGTTCTCGGGCGACCGGTCCCATGGCGACCGTGCGTCGAGTTGGGCAAAGGTCCACATCGCCTGGTTCCAGGCGCCGCCGCGCGCACACCTCGCCCCCGCGACCTCGTTCCAGCACCACTCTTTGACGTTGCCGGCCATGTCGAGTGTGCCGAACGCGCCAAGGCCGCGGTACGATCCGACCGGTGCAGGCCCGGCGCCCCGGAAGTTGCTGAGTTCCACGACCTCCCCGAACCAGCCAGGGCTGGCCGCCCGCTGCCAGTGGTAGATGGTGGGCAGGCGCTTTCCGGCGAACTCCGCGAATGCGGCGGCCTCGAACCAGCTGATGCCGGCTGCAGGGTCGTCGCCGCGACCCGGCGCGTACGTGCCTCCCGACCACGTGGACGGGCCGGGTTGGCCGGTGGCGTCGATGAACGCGGGCATGGCCTCTTCCCAGGCGAGCACACGCCCGTCCCGGACGAAGGGCGCAGTCCAGTACCGGCGTTCACCATAGCCGCCGCTGTCGACGAACACTTTGAACTGCCGGTTGGTCACCTCGTCGCGGTCGATCACGAACCGGCCCACCTTCACGTCGTCGAGCGTGGGAACGCTCGCGGTGCCCGCGGGGACGCGCACCATCCCGGCAGGTAGACTGCCTGCCGGGTCGAGGTCGAACTCCATCGTCGTGCCGCCGCGGACCTCCCCGCTTGCGATGATGGTGTCGAACTGAGGTTTCTGCACGCGCACCCGGTAGAAGCCGAGCGGCAGAAGCCTGGTCGTGAAGGGCGTTGTGCCAAGACGCACCCAGTCCTCGTCCCCTGGCTCGTAGCCCGTGGCCCAGACCTCGGCGCCGGCCGGGTTCGTCCTGACGGTCAACGGGAGCGCGGTCCTGGCGCGAAGCTGCTTCACGCCCTCGTCGCCGGGCACGGCCGTGTCCGCACGGCGGAGCAGCCGGAACGCCGCTTTGTAGTCGCCGCCGTCCACCAGGCGGGTGAGTTCCGGCAGCACTTCCTCTCTCACCCAGCGGACCTTGGCGCTGTGCTGGTACAGGCGCAGACCGGCGAAGGCTGCCAGTAGAAGGCAAGCGGCCGCGAGGGCGGCGTAGCGCGGCTGGCGCAACCGGGCCAATACGGCGCGCCAGCGAGCAGGAGGTCGCTGCGCGGCCTCGAGCTCGGCCCGCACGCTGGCCATGCTGACCGGGCGTTGCGTGGCATCCTTGTCGAGGCAGCGGCGCACGAGGTTCCGGACCTCAGGTGGCGTGTCCGCGGGGAGTGCCTGCCAGTCGGGTTCGTGGTCGAGCGCGTGCGCCAGAGTCTCACCATCCGAGGCGGCGGCGAACGCGCGCGTGCCGGCGAGCAGCTCGTAGCACAGGCAGCCGAATGCCCAGATGTCGGTCCGATGGTCCACCTCGCCGCCGCGGACCTGCTCGGGGCTCATGTACCCCGGCGTGCCGACGATGAGCCCGGTCAGGGTCCCCGGGGTCGAGGCCGGCGACGTCTCGGGCGGATCCGCGGCGCGTGTCAGCGCCTTCGCCACGCCGAAATCCAGGATCTTCACCCGCCCGTCGGGCGTGACCTTGATGTTGGCGGGTTTCAGATCGCGGTGGATGACCCCGTGTTCGTGCGCCGCCTGGAGCGCATGCGCCATCTGGCAGGCGCAGTCGATCGCGGCTGGGACACTGAGCGGGCCTCGCAGTTGGCTGCCGTCCACCAGCTCCAGCACGAGGTAGTCGACGCCGTCCGACTGCTCGACGCCGTAGATCGCGGCGATATTGGGATGGTTGAGCGCCGCCAGGGTTCGCGCTTCCCGGTGGAAGCGTGCCAGTCGGCTGGCATCTCGCGCGAACTCGGGAGGCAGCGTCTTGACGGCGACGTCGCGGTCGAGTTTGGCGTCGTGGGCGCGGTAGACTTCCCCCATGCCCCCGGCGTCGATGAACGAGACGATGTGATAGGAACCCAGCTGGCGGCCGACCAGTGAGCCGCGCGTGAGGGCGAAGACCGGCTCAAGGCTGGCGGGCTCCTCGAGGAAACCGGCGGCCCGCTGGTCACCTTCCATGAGGCGACCGACGGTCTGGCGCAGGAGGGTGTCGCTGCCGCACGCCTGGGCCAGGAACTCCTCGCGGCGCTCGGGTGGCTCCGCGAGCGCCGCGAGGAAGAGTTTCTCCGCCAGCCGCCAGCGATCACGGTCGAGGGCCATCGGCACCACGCCTCCGGCACATTATAGGGCGACGGGTGTTCGAGGAACCTCAGTCCCAGAACACCCAGATCGGGAGCACCCGCCGCGCCGTCATGGTCATAGTCGGCGAGAGGGGGATGCCATTGGGCAGCGCCATCGACGTCATGATGGCCCGCATCTCCTGCCCGTGGTCGACGAGGACGAACGTCCAGACCGACTGGCGCTGCGGGACCCCGTCACGGAACGCCGTGAGCGTGAGCGTTCCGGTGCACTCCGGCGTGATGGTGTAGGTTCCCGCCTTGGTGTCGTGGCCAACGGCGCCATTGGCGCTGCTGTCCTGCTCGCCCTCGAAGTTCCCCGCGCGGTCGAACTCGTACCGGCCGACGGCGGCGGCGGCGAGGGTGACGGTGCCCCCCGTGGGGGTGGGCGCGATGACCGAGCCGGTCTCGGTGTAGCCCCATGCGCCCTTCAGCGTGGCGTTCGAGCATCCGCGGCCAACCTGGGCGGCGGCCGCGGTGGTCAACCCGAAGACGAGCATGATGCCGATGGCGATGCGACACGCGTGCTGTCTCATTCAGAACACCTCCTGATCTGAGATCCGTAAACGCGCTACGAAACGGGTCACGCGCCCGTGTCCCCCTCGAATCGGGCCGGCTCTCCGTCGACAGCGACGTGCGCGCGTGGTGACCGCCTGGCCGGAGAGCCTCACCCCGGGCGCGGCCGAGTTCACCGTGTCCGGCGACACCGGGCCCGAGGCGCGGCAGACCGGCGGTTGGGCATCCTGATCGTCGGTCCGAGGCGGCCCCGTCGGCCCGGCCGGGCAGCGGCAAGGCTCGGCCGCCCGCGGGAACCATTCACGCGACGTCGAGGTCCCGCTGGATCTGCTCGAGTGACCGGCCCTTGGTCTCCGTCACCATGAGCCGCACCCACACGAGTTGCAGCACCATCATGCCGGCGAAAAACAGAAACACGTACCCCGGTGCGAATGACGTCACCATCTGCGGGAAGAACGTCGTCAGAAGCGCGGCGAAGACCCAGTGCGTGAAGCTGCCCAGCGCCTGTCCCTCCGCGCGATGGCGGTTGGGGAAGATCTCGGAGATGAACACCCAGATGACCGTGCCCTGGCCGATCGCGTGCGACGCGATGAACGCGAAGATGCAGACGGGCACGATCCCGTAGTGGTGCGTGAAGAATGCCCACGAGGTGAGGCCCAGCGACACGATGTAGCCGACCGACCCGAGGTAGAGGAGCGTGCGGCGGCCGAGGCGGTCGATGAGCCACAGGCCCACGAACGTGAAGATGAGGTTGGTGACGCCAATGCCGACCGATTGCAGCAGCGCGGCCTCCTGGCCGAGGCCCGTCATCTCGAAGATGCGCGGCGCGAAGTAGAGCACCGCGTTGATGCCGGAGAGCTGGTTGAAGAACGCGATCAGGATCGCGAGCACGATGGGCACGCGCAGACGCCACGTCCAGAACCGGGAGGCAGGCGCGTGTTCCGGCCGGCCGGCCGCGGTCATCTCGTCGGCCTGGGCCGCGAGGCGGGCCGGCGGCAACTCGGGCTCGATCAGGCGCAGGACGGCCAGGCCGGCAGCCCGGTCGCCTTTCCGGCCGATCAGCCAGCGCGGGCTTTCAGGGAGGCCGAGACACATCGCCGCATACACCAGGGACGGCACGGCGGCGATCCCGAGCATCCATCGCCACGCGTCAGCCCCGCCGACACGCGCGATGACGGCGTTCGACGCGAATGCGATCACGATGCCAAAGACGATGTTGAACTGGAACATGCCGGCCAGGCGCCCACGGTAGGCCGGCGGGGCGATCTCCGAGATGTAGAGCGGGGCGGCCACGGTCGAGGCGCCGATGCCCAGCCCGCCGATGAAGCGGGCCGCGATGAACGTGGACACGCCGGTGGCGAACGCGCAGCCGATCGCCGACAGCACGTACAGCACGCCGATGCCGAGGAGGGTCTTCTTGCGGCCGAACCGGTCCGCCGGCCAGCCCCCGAGCAGCGAACCCAGCACGGTGCCGTAGAGCGCCGCGCCCATCGCCAGACCGTGCACTCCCGCGCTGAGGCCCCAGAGCGCCTGGATCGTCTGCTCGGCGCCGGAAATGACGACGGTGTCGAAACCGAAGAGGAAACCCGCCAGGGCGGACACGACGGACCAGCGGAACAGACGCCAGTTCATGATGACGATGACTCCTCGCGTGGCGCGACCTGAGCAATCCACCGGCAAACGGCCGCGCGGCGACCAGACCGTGCGGCCACGCCGCCGCCAAGTCTACCAGTCTTCCGGCGTCCGTGACCCGAAGCCTGAGTGACGGGCGGCGGGAGCGGCCCGAGGCCTCGACAGTGCCGTGCCTTGAGTGCATCATGGAGCTGCCCATGAGATACAGCTACTCCGACCTCGCCAAGATGATCGACCACAGCCTCCTGCATCCCACGATGACGGATGCGGACCTCGAGGCCGGCTGCAAGCTGGCCGCGACGTATCAGGTGGCCTCGGTGTGCATCAAACCCTGCGCCGTGAGGCAGGCCGCGGAGTGGCTGCGCGGCTCCGGCGTGCTGGTCGGCTGCGTGATCGGCTTTCCACATGGCTCCAGCGCCACCGAATCGAAGCGCTACGAGACCGAGCTGGCCTGCAGGGACGGCGCGAACGAAATCGACATGGTCGTCAACATCGGCAAGGCGCTCGGCGGCGACTGGGACTACGTCGAGGCCGACGTGAAGGCCGTGTGCGGCGAGGCGCACGCGCATGGCGCGAAGGTGAAAGTGATCTTCGAGAACGACTACCTCACCCAGGGCGGCGCGGGCCTCAGCAGCGACGACCTGAAACGCAAGCTCTGCGAGATCTGCGAACGCGCCGGAGCCGATTGGGTGAAGACGAGCACCGGCTACGGCTTCGTGAAGCAGCCCGACGGCAGCTACAACTACACAGGCGCGACCGAGCACGATCTCGCGCTCATGCGCGCCAGCGTATCGCCGCGAGTCCAGGTGAAGGCCGCTGGCGGTGTGCGCGATCTCGACGGTCTCATCAAGGTCCGCGACCTGGGCGGCACCCGCTGCGGCGCGACCGCCACCGCGGCCATGATGGACGAGTATCGCCGCCGCGAGGCCGCGGGCGACACCACCGCATCTTCCGGCCGAATCGGCTCTGGCGGGTACTGAGTCCGGCTCAGGTGGGCCCTCACCGGGGCTTGGGCGCGTACCGGGACCACGGCGACACGAGGTCCGGGCTCGCGCCCCACGCCTTGTTCGGCCGGTCGCCCATCTCGAGCGTGATCGTGCCGCCGCTGGTCAGCACATCGTGGCTGAACCACGGCTCATTCAACGCCTTGCCGTTCAGGGTCGCCGACTGGATGTACTTGTTGGCCCCGCTGGCCTTCGGCGCGCTCACCACGAACTGCTTGCCGTTCTCCAGGCGGATGACGACCTTGCTGAACACCGGGCTGCCGATGGCGTACGCCGGGACGCCGGGCGTGACCGGGTAGAAGCCCATCATCGAGAACACGACGAACGCCGACATGCCGCCGCCGTCCTCGTCGCCGGGGACGCCCATGAGATCGCGCCGGAACCAGGCCTCGATGAGCATGCGGATCCGCTTCTGGGTCTTCCACGGCTCGCCGGCCAGGGCGTAGAGGTACGGGATGTGGAAGCTCGGCTCGTTCCCCATCACGTACATGCCGACGTTGCCGGTCGAGTCGGGCAGCACGTTGTAGTACTCCCAGCGCGGGCGCTCGTACCCTTCGACGAACAGCCGGTCCAGCTTGTCGATGAACGCGCGGCGGCCGCCGACGAGATCGATCAGCCCGGGGATGTCGTGGTAGACCTCCCACAGATAGGTCCAGGCGTTGTTCTCGTCGTAGTAGTCGCGGGCGCCCTGACCGCCCGAGACCTTGTAGTCGAAGGGCAGAATCCACTGCCCGTCACGGTCCTTCGGGTGGAAGAAGCCGGTGTCGGCCTTCCAGAGGTTGCGGTAGTCGAGCGACCGGGCGAGGAAGAACTGCGCGTCCTGCTCCTGGCCGAGCTCGGCGGCGATCTGGGCCAGGCACCAGGCGTCGTAGGCAGCCGCGAGCGTGACGGCCACCGCTTGCCGCTTCTCGCCCCGCGTGACCTCCTTCACGGTCTCCGGCTCGCCGGGATGTAGCGCCGGGAAGTAGCCCTTCTCCCAGTAGAAGCGGTCCAGTTCGGTCGCCGGCCCCCGGTACCAGGGGATGAGGCTCTCCTCACGCATCGTTTTCTTCATGCACGCGTAGGCGCGCTCGAGGTCGAAACCCCGGATGCCCTTGCGCCACGCGTCCGCCAGGAGCGCCACCGCGTGCTGCCCGTTCATGCAGTGCGCGTCGCCGAAGACCGTGGGAAACGTCGGCATCCAGCCCGATTGCTCGCAGGCGCGGACGTACGACGCGATCTTCTCCTGCTGCACCCCGGGGTTGAGGAGGATCTGCAGCGGGTGCAGGGCGTGGAAGGTGTCCCAGATCCAGTCATCGGTCCAGAACGGCACGCCGCCGTCGTCGTGCACCCGGCGGTCCCAGGCGCTGAAGTAGCGTCCGTCCTCCGAGATGGGGACCATCCGCTCGTGCGATCGATAGAGCGCCGTGTAGAAGACGGTCTTCTCGTCCTCCGTGCCGCCCTCGACGGACACCTTGCCGAGCGCGGCATTCCACTCGGCGCGGGCCTCGGCGGCGAGCCGCTCGATGTCGAAATCGCGGATCTCGGCGTCGAGGTTCCGGCGCGCCTGGTCGGCGCTGACGTACGAGATCGCGTAGCGCAGCCGCACGCGCTTCACGGCGGCGGGGAAGGCCGCCACCACCGGTTCGGCGGACTCCTGCGTGGCCTGACGGGTGAAGTCGAGGACGCCGGCGGCGAACGCCCCCGCCCGCGCCGGCGGCGAATCGAACTCGCCGTGGAGATATACGGTGACACCGTGATAGTCGTCCGTGCCGGTGATCACGCGGCCGTCGATGCGCAGCGACCCTGTCTTCTGCGGGCGCAGCATCACGAAGCGCTCGTGGTTGGCGGCGGGCGCACGCTCGAAGTCGACCGCGCAGATCGCCGCGCGGCGCCCCGGAGCGAACGCGACCGTGGCGTCGTGGTCGTCGAGGAACACCGAGTAGCGGTAGGGCAGCGCCGTCGAGTGGTCGTAGCGCGAGCTCCAGTCGGGGCGCAGCGCCGCCGCGTCGCCGCTGGCGGGCATCAGCCGGAACACTGCGCCCTGCCGGTGCGAGGGGACGCTGAGGTTGAACCCGTTGATGCGGTCGGTCGTGAAGCTCTCGTTGGGCGGGACGATGCGGAGCATGCCGTTCGGCCGCTGAATGCTCGGGAACGTCGGCACGAGCATGTGGGAGATGGTGCCGATGCGCGTGTCGACATAGTCGACCGGGTCCTTGGTCTGGGCGGACGCCACGCTCGCCGTCGCGAGCAGGACGAGGGGGATGGTCTTGACGAACGCGTTCACGCGGGCCTCCGTTCTCGAGTGGCCCCTCCGGCCCCGTGGCGTGGCGCCGTGGGAGAAAGGGCAGACATCGAGCCAGCCTATTGATAGCGCGACGGCGGTTTTCGCGCAACGCCGGCAGGTGGGTTGGCCGAGCGGAACCAAGGTCGGGTTCGCGCGGCCGGCGTCCTTCTGATGCACGAAGGCGGTCCCGCCCCCTCGCCAGCCGCTCCGGCTCCCGTCGGCAGCCGATTCAACACCCTATCGATTCGTCAAACCGGGTTGTGAGGACAGAGCCGCTGCGATCCCCACGCGTGTCACAGAAGACACGACGCTGCGCCAGTCCAACTTCCCCACAGGTTCTATTGGTTCACAGGTCCCGGAACTGCGACGTGAAGCTGGCGCGTCCAGGATGTCGTCTCCAATGCGTCGAAGCAAATCTGCCGGCCGTCGCGGCTCCACCTGGGGTGCAGGTCGCAGCGCAGATCTCCGCCCCGATACTGTTTCATGGGGAAGTCACCCAGCTTCGCGGATTGGCCACTGGCGACGTTCAGAATCCAGAGCGACTTGGACTGCGTGTCCGTGTGATTCTGGTCCGTCGCCAGCCACTCACCGTCGGGGGAAAACGTGCAGTGCCCGTCACCTTTGAAAACGTCCCGGCCGAGAACGCGGTAATCCTGCTTGCCATCGGTGAAGAGCACGTGACGGTTGGCGCCCTCGAAGGTGAACGTGGCGATGATCTCCCGTTCGTTTCGCCAGCCGAAATGCGACACGCGGCTGCCGTACGGGATGACTTCCCGCAGATCTGAACCGTCGGGGTTCGCGGTGAACATGCCGGTTTCCAGGCGCGGATTGGGACCTCGGGTCCAGGTGCGGGGCAGGAGCAGAAAGCGGGTATCGGCTGGATTGAACTCGACGTGGTCAATCCACAGGTGCTGCTCCTTGAGCTCGGGATGCTGGTCGAGCAGCTGGCTCTGAATCCGGGCATAGGACACCACGAGCCGGCACTGTCCCGTCGCCAGTTCCATCAGGAACACGCCGTCGTCCTCCGGCGCGGGCGACTGCGGATTCGGATCCACGGCGCCGGCATAGCCGGTGACTTTGCGCAGACGAGCGAGCCGTCCGTAGGTGAGACTGAGGGCATGACGCCCACGGTGGCTCAATGCGCTGATGGGGCGGGGTAGCCAGCGCCGTTGGCCTGTCTGCACGTTGAGCACCGCCGAAGCCACCTCCCCCTGGCGCAGATCATTGAAAACGATTTCGGTGTCGGGCGCGGCGGGGTGCCAATGGAGCATCGCGCCTTGCTGGAAGTTCCACGCGCGCGTGTCGGTGAGTGTATCGAAGCGGCCCGCCTGAGCGTCCACGAGTCCGATGGCCGCGGTTTCGCCCGGCCCTGGCATGTGATCCTGGAACTCCGTCTCCAGGCAAAGCAGCCGTGTGCCGGATCGATTCCAGGGTGGGATTCCGTAATAGCCGAAGAAGTGGTGCTTCGGGCCCTGGGTCAGAGCGCGGATGCGGACCTCGGGGACCGGTGGGGCTTGGGTGGCTGCGCCAGGGACCGGGATGCGCCAGGTGGCGAGCGCCGCGGCCCCAGTCGTGAGCAGGAATCGTCGTCGTTTCATGGCTTCACATCGAGCAATGCTGCCGATGCAATCGACAGTGCTGCGCAGGCGCTTCATTGTACTGTGAGATGCAAAATGGCATCTCCGGCAAAGGGCGCCGGCAACCTTCGCTTCGCCCATTGATAGCGCGACCGCGGGTTCCGCGCAACGGCGGCAGGTCGGTGGCCGAGCACGACCAAGGTCGGGCGCGCGGGGCCGGCGTCGCTCTGAAGCGCGGAGGCCGCCCCGGCCGCCATGCCAGGCTGCCGGCGGAGGAGTGACCGTCTCCACCCCACACTGGCGGGCGACAACGCCTGGCCGCGGCGCATCGGTGTCTGCACCGCGGCCATCGCGGGTGTCGCGCCGAAACTGATCGGGTGTCAGGGATGACGGCCCCATGCGACTCATCGGTGCCGTTGTCCCGTTGCTGCTGATCGCCAGCGCCGGTGTGGCGTCGGCGGGGACCAAGCCGAACTTCCTGATCATCATCACCGACGATCACGGCTACGGCGATGTCTCGACCTACCATGCATCCGATGTTCGTACGCCGCACATCGACCGCCTCGCCGCCGAGGGGATGCTCTTCACCGCGATGCGGGCCAACGCCACGGTGTGCTCGCCGTCTCGGGCGGTGCTGCTCACGGGACGCTATCCCGATCGGGTGGGGGTGCCCGGGGTGATTCGCACCGACCCGGGCGACTCCTGGGGATACCTCGACCCGGCGGTGCCGACGCCGGCCGGCGAACGGCGGCGGGCCGGCCCGGTGCCCTGGCAGGCGCCTCGGTGGGGGCCACCCCATCGGCGCGAAACGCGGAGTGCGGAGCCCCTGGATCAACGACGACGGCGTCCTTTGGCTGACGCCGGTCACCCGCACAATCCTCGGCAGGTCGGCGGCCCGAGCACGACCAAGGTCGGGTCCGGAGGGCCGACGTCCATCTGATGCGCGACCGCGCGTCCGGCGCTAGTCTGTGCGGGACGTTGGGGGTCACCGTCCGGCAGGGCTCGACGGTGGTTGTGGCGGTCCAGCCCCATGACGAAGCGGGGGAACCAAGGGAGACGCACATGACGAGGCCGGGCACTCTGCTTTCCGTGCTGGTGGTGTGCGGGACGCTGCTGGTCCGCGGGGGCGCGGCGGCGCCCGACATCGCCAGGGCCGCGCTTGCCGGCCAGGATGTCACCGGCTTCGTCGACCCGCGCATCGGCAACGTCGCGCCGCTGCTGGTCCCCACGTTCCCCACCTTCAGCCTGCCCAACCAGATGCTGCGCATGGTTCCGGCGAAGGCCGACTACCTCGAGGACCAGGTGAGCGGCTTCCCCCTGCAGGTCATCGCGCACCGCAATCCCGGCATCCTGCCCATGCGGGTCTCCCTGGGCGCGATCACTCCCGAGGCGTGGACGCGCAAGATGCACATCGACCACGACCTCGAGGTGGTGCGGCCGTGGCACTACTCCACCTACCTCATCGATGACGCCGTCAGGGTCAGCTTCTCCCCGGCCAGGAAGGCGGCCATCTACAAGATCGACTTCCCGCGCGGCGAAGCCGGGAATCTGCTCTTCAGCGGCACCAGCAGCACGCAGATCTCGGCGGCCGGCCCCAACGCCTTCGGCATCGAGGAGAAGGTCAGCTACAAGACCAGGGGTACCAAGCCGGTCACCCGCACCATGTCGGTCTATTGCTACGCCCAGATCTCCGACCCGCAGGGCAGGCCGGTTCCCGGGATCCGGATCGAGGCGGCGGAGCGGACCCTGTCGGTCACACGGCCCGCGACCGCTCCGGCGAGCCTCCTGCTCAAGTACGCCGTCTCGTACGTCAGCCCCGAGCAGGCCAAGAAGAACTTCGCCGCGGAGGTGGCCTCGAGCGGGTTCGAGGATCTCGTGGCCCGAGGCAAGGCCGAATGGGCCCGGGTGCTCGGCCGCGTCGCGGTGGAGGGCGGCACCGAGGCGCAGAAGCGGTCGTTCTACACGGCGCTCTATCGCACCCACGAGCGCATGGTGGACATCAACGAGGGCGGCCGCTACTACAGCGGCTACGACGGCACGGTGCACGAGAGCGCGCGTCCCTTCTATGTGGACGACTGGATCTGGGACACCTACCTGGCTCAGCATCCGCTGCGCACCATCCTCGATCCCGCGATGGAGAGCGACATCCTGAACTCGTACACCCTGATGTACGAGCAGAGCGGCTGGATGCCGACCTTCCCGCAGGTGCACGGCAACCACATGTGCATGAACGGCTACCACTCGGCAGCCATCTTCCTCGACGGCCACCGCAAGGGCCTCTCCGGCTTCGACATGCAGAGTGCGTACGCGGGCATCAGGAAGAACCTGACCGAGGCCACCCTGCTGCCGTGGCGGCAGGGGCTGCCCAAGATCGCGCTCGACGATTTCTTCCACGCCAGGCGGTACTACCCGGCGTTGCGCCCCGGCCAGACCGAGAGCGAGCCTGAGGTCGACAGCTTCGAGAAGCGCCAGGCCGTGGCCGTGACCCTCGGAGTGAGCTACGACGGGTGGGTGCTGGCCCAGTTGGCCAAGGACCTGGGCAAGCAAGAGGATCACGAGCGGTTCTCGCGCGTGGCACAGAACTACCGGACCCTGTGGCATCCCGAGCAGCGGCTCTTCATGCCCAAGGATGACCAGGGCGCGTGGATCCTGATCAACCCCAAGCTGGACGGGGGCCCCGGCTACCGCGACTACTACGACGAGAACAACGGGTGGACCTACGCCTGGCAGGTGCAGCACGACATTGACGGCCTGGTCGAACTCCTCGGGGGCAGGAAGGCGACCGAGGAACGGCTCGACCAGCTGTTCCGCGAGCCGCTCGGACTGCCGAAGAGCAAGTTCTACGTCGACGGGGCCAACGCGACCGGGCTGGTCGGGCAGTTCGCCATGGGCAACGAGCCCGCGTTCCACATCCCCTACCTGTACAACTACGTTGGCGCGCCCTGGAAGACGCAGAAGCGCGTCCGGTTCCTGCTCGATGTCTGGTTCAAGGACAACCTCTTCGGCATCCCCGGTGATGAGGACGGCGGCGGGATGTCGGCCTTCGTGGTCTTCTCGTCCATGGGGCTCTATCCGGTCACCCCCGGCCGGCCGCACTACGCCATCACCAGTCCCGTGTTCGAGCGCACTACCATCACCCTGCCGAACGGCAGGACGTTCGCGATCATCGCCAAGGGCGCAAGCCCGCAGCGCAAGTACATCCAGCAGGCCTCTCTCAACGGCAAGCCGCTCGATACGCCCTTCATCACACACGCTGAGGTGGTGTCAGGCGGCACGCTGGAACTGGTCCTGGCCGACCTGCCGAACCGCGCGTGGGGCAGCAAGGCCATGGTCCCATGACGCAGAACGCGGCGAGCGCCGGCGGCGCACCGACGCGCATCATGATCGCTGACGATCATCCGGTGGTGCGGGAGGGGTTTGCCGCCATGATCGGGACCGAGCCCGACATGACGGTCGTGGCCCAGGCCCGATCCGGCGAGGAGGCGATCGATCTGTTCCGGCGCGTGCGCCCGGACGTCACGCTGATGGACCTGCGCATGCCGGGAATGGGCGGTGTCGAGGCGATCCGGACGATCCGCCGGGAGTTCCCGGCGAGCCGCCTCATCGTCCTCACCACCTACGACGGCGACGAAGACATCTACCGCGCGCTCGAGGCTGGCGCCCAGGCGTACCTGCTCAAGGACATGATCTGCGACGAGATCCTGGCGGCCATCCGGGCGGTGCACGCGGGCCAGCGGCGGATCCCGGCGGCGGTGGGCACCCGCCTGGCGGAGCGCATGACCGCGCTGGGCCTCTCCGAACGGGAGCAGCGCGTGCTGGATCTGGTGGCGACGGGCAAGAGCAACAAAGAGATCGCGGCCGCGTTGGAAATCACCGAGGCGACCGTGAAGGGCCACATGACCAACGTCCTCGGCAAGCTCGGCGTCACGGACCGCACGCAGGCGGTGATCACCGCCATCCGGCGGGGGCTGGTGCATCTGTAGCCCTCTCGCACCCTTCGTGTCCAGCCGCGGGCACCATGCCGAACGCATCCGCGCGGTCAGGTGACAACCGGCGGCCAGGGCGCTATGCTGTCGGCACGACGGCCGATGATCGTACCCGCTCCGCTTCGCCTCGCCGCCGTTCTTCTGCCGATCCTGCTCGCGGGCACCGGCGCCGCAGCCGTCACGGGCCCGCCGCCCGGCGAGCACACGCCGCGCAGCGAGTACTTGACCGACGTCTGGCAGGTCGAGGACGGGCTGCCCCGGAACCAGATTCAGGCCATGGTCCGGACCCGCGACGGCTACGTGTGGCTGGGCACCTCCGCGGGCCTGGTGCGGTTCGACGGCATCCGTTTCACCACCTTCAATCAGGGTCAGTTCAAGGTCAACAACGTTCACGCGCTGCTGCAGGACCGCGAGGGGAGGCTCTGGATCGGCACCTATGGCGCGGGCCTGTATGTCTACGATCAAGGGCGCTTCACCGCCATCGGTCCCGCGGACGGCCTCGGAGCCCTGCGCATCCGTGCGCTCTTCGAAGATCGGCAGGGGCGCCTCTGGGTCGGGACCAACGAGGAAGGCGTCAGTGTCCGGGAAGGGGCACGATTCAAGACCTTGCGCACCGGCGATGGTCTCCCCAACGACACCGTGCGCGTCGTCTACCAGGCGCCGGACGACAAAATCTGGATCGGCACGAATGCGCGCGGCCTGGCGTGCTGGGAAAACGGCCGCCTGCAGGCCTACGGCGTGAAGCCCGGGCCTCTGTCCGCCTACGATCCATCCGAGGCCTCCGTCGACGACAACGTTCTGGATCTCTGGCAGGACCCGGCCGGGACCCTGTGGATCGCGACCGACGCCAACGGCCTGTGGCACCTGGCCGGCGGGCGCATCACCCCGTTTTCCCCGCCCGGCGCGACGGGCCGCCGTGGGGTGCGCCGGCTGCTTCCCGATTCGAGCGGCGCACTTTGGGCCGGCACCGACGGCGGCGGCCTCTGGAGGTTCTGGGGAGGGCACTTCGAGGCGTTTGCCACCCGGGACGGGCTGCCGAGCGACCTCGTCCAGGCCGTGATGGAAGATCCCGGCAGCGGCGTGTGGGTAGGGACGCGTGACGGGCTCGCGCGCCTGCGGCGGCGCGCGTTCACCGCCGTGGGCGTGCGGGAGGGTCTCACCAACGGCTTCGTCACCGCCGTGGTGGGTTCGCGCGGCGGCGGAACGTGGGTAGGGACACGGGCCGGCGTGCACCGCGTCGAC
>JALOKU010000028.1 GCA_025456345.1 Vicinamibacterales bacterium
GCGGCGCCCGCCGCGGCGCAGTCCCTCCCCGAGAAGTCCGACCAGGTCGTCCAGTACCGGATCAGCGTCACGCTCGACCCGGCGACGCGTCAGCTCGCGGGCAAACAGACGCTGACGTGGCGGAACCCGTCCGCGACCGATGCCGTGTCCGAGCTGCAGTTCCACCTGTACTTGAACGCCTTCAAGAACACGAAGTCTACGTTCATGAAGGAGTCGGGCGGCCAGTTGCGCGGCGACGAGATGGCCAAGGACGGGTGGGGCTGGATCGACATCACGTCGATCAGGACGGCCTCCGGCGCGGACCTCAAGCCCACGCTCGCGTTCATCCAGCCCGACGATGGGAACAAAGACGATCAGACGGTGATCAGGGCGACACTGCCGGAAGCCGTGCCGCCGGGCGGGTCTATCACCCTCGAGATGGCGTTCACGTCGAAGCTGCCGCAGGTCTTCGCCCGGACGGGGTACAAGGACGACTTCTACCTGGTCGGCCAGTGGTTCCCGAAGCTCGGCGTCTACGAGCCGGCCGGCATGCGGGGGCGCGAGACGGGCGCGTGGAACTGCCACCAGTTCCACGCCACCTCGGAGTTCTACGCGGACTTCGGCAGCTACGCGGTCGACATCACCGTGCCGGGCGACTACGTCCTCGGGGCCACCGGCGAGCGGAAGAGCGAGCGGATAAACAGCAACGGCACGAAGACGTACACCTTCGAGCAGGCCGATATCCATGACTTCGCCTGGACGGCAGACCCCGACTACGTCGTCGTCAAAGCGAAGTTCTCGGCAACCGAGGACGTGACGCCGGCCGAGTACGAGCGCACGGCGAAGCTGCTCGGGCGGACGCTCGACGAGGTGAAGCTGTCGGATGTCGACATCACCGTCCTGTTGCAGCCCGCGCATCGCCCCCAGGCCCAGCGCCACGTCGATGCCGCGAAGGCCGGGCTGAAGTGGTTCGGCCTGTGGTACGGGCGGTATCCCTACAAGACGCTGACCGTGGTGGACCCGGCGCCCGGGGCCGGCGGCGCCGGCGGCATGGAGTACCCGACGTTCATCACCGCCGGCTCCGCGTGGATGTTCAACTACTGGCCCTTCGACAAGATCCGCGGCGTCGAAGAAGTGACCGTCCATGAGTTCGGCCACCAGTTCTGGTACGGCATGGTCGGGAGCAACGAGTTCGAGGAAGCGTGGCTCGACGAAGGCTTCAACACCTGGTCCACCAGCAAGGCGATGGTGGCGGCGTATGGCGCCGACGCGACCATCATGGAGTTCCTCGGGATCAAGATGGGCGACCGGGACATGAACCGGGCAAGCAACAATCCCACGGCCCGCTATAACCGGATCCTGGCGAAGTCCTGGGACTACACGCCGCCGGGCGTGTACAGCTTCTATTCGTACTCGAAACCCGCCCTGGTCCTGAACACCCTCGAAGGCTACCTCGGCGAGCAGACCATGGCGCGCCTGATGCGCACATACCACGAGCGATGGCGCTTCAAGCACCCGCGCAGCGAGGACTTCTTCGCGCTGGTGAACGAGGTGACCGGGCAGGACTGGAGCTGGTACTTCGACCAGGTCGTCCGCGGCACCGATATCGTGGACTACGACATCGGGTCGGCGCGGACGAAGGCGAAGGGCACGGCGCAGGGCGTGTTCGACGAGGCCGGAGGCCGCAAAACGGTGACCGGCACCGACGCCGAGGCGAAGGACCGCGAGATCGACCGCGCGAGGAAGCAGGTCTATGAATCGATCGTGGTCGTGCGGCGGAGCGGCGGCGTGGCGCTGCCTGTCGAGGTGGCCTTCAAGTTCGAAGGCAAGCCCGTCGAGCGGCAGACGTGGGACGGCCGCGAGCCGACGAAGATCTTCCGGTTCGAGCGGCCCGAGAAGCTCGAGTGGGCGGACGTCGATCCCGATCGCAAGATCGCGCTCGACGTGAATTGGGTGAACAACGGCAGGCGGCTCGAGCCCGACCCCCGGCCGGCGGCCAGCTGGACGGCCAGGTGGCTGTTCCTGCTGCAGAACATCTTCACCACCATCGGACTGTTGTGAGACCGCAGGAGGCGACGTCATGACGGCAAGCATCAAGGCCGGCCTGCGAGCGGCTGTCCGGCACCCGAAGCTCGTGTGGCTGCTCTGGGCATGGTACGGGCTGCTGGCGCTGGTCCCTGCGCTTCCGGCGTGGAACTGGTGGAACGGAGTGCTCGGCTCATCTCCCGAAGCCGCGTCGGTGCTGAAGCGGTTCGATCTCGGCGTGTTCCTGGACCTGACGGCCGGCAAGGGCATCAACGGCATTGGCCTCCTGACGGGCGCGGCGGCGGCCGCCGGCGTCGTGGCGTTCGTCTCGAGTGCGTTCGCGTTCGGTGGCGTGCTCGAAGTCTTCGGCACCGAAGACGACAAGCGCTCCTTCATGCACCGGTTCTTCCGCGGAGGCGGGCACTTCTTCTGGCGGTTCGTCCGGCTCGCGATCATGGCCGGCGTCTGCCTGGTGCTCGCGACCGGCGCCGTGTCGGCGCTCATGGCCGTAGCCACGGCGCCGATGAGCAAGTCCGAGTGGGAGCCCGCGGGTTACCTCGGAGGCGTCGCGACCATGGTGGTGCTCCTCGCCGTCGCGGCGCTGTTCCTGCTCGCGCTCGACTACGCGCGGATCCGGGTGGCGCGCGACGATTCGCGACGCATGCTGAAGGCGTATGCGTCGGGGCTGGGATTCGTCCTGCGCCGGCTGGTGACAGTCTACGGCCTGGCCATCGTGTTCGTCGCGGCGCTGGCCGTACTGGCCGGCATCTACCTGGCGTACGAGACCAACGCCCCGGCCGCGGGGACCTGGGCCGCGATTGCGGTGCTGTTCGTCATCCAGCAAGCCGTCGTGATCGGCCGGGTGTTCCTGCGCGTGGCCATGGTCGGGGCCGAACGGCAGTTCCACGTCACGGCCCTGCCGAAGCCCGTGCCGGCTGCCGTCCCGTACACCGAGTTTGTTGCACCCGTTGCTCCAGATCCGCCGGCACCAGCCGAGCCAGAGCCGGAGCGAATTCCTACCTGATTGCCGTGGAAATACTTTCACGCGGCGTGTAAGAGATCACCGTTACGGCGATTCGCGGCCCGGGAATCGTCAGGTTTCCGGGCCGGCGTCGCCTTCTCCCACCACCCTCGAAGCCGCAATGTGTGAGCGGTTTTGTAACGCGAGACTGACATCTCGCTGGCGAGAAGCCCTGAAAAGCTGTGCAAGTGCGGGAAGCTCCGCCCTGGCGCGGGAATTGCTAGATCATCAGCACACAATCCGCGTCGGTTGGCGACAACTATGCCCCCATCCCCCCTGTTGTCATTGCTGCGCTTCAGCTCGTTGTCCGTGGCCATGCTGTTCTCGGTGGCACTCACGGCCTTCGCCCAGGACGGCCAGGCGGTGTCGCCTGGCCCCCTGTCGAAAGCCCACGCGGCACTCGAGGGCGCGGGTAAATGCCAGAGCTGCCACGGGGCGGACAGGAAGGTCGCGCCGGGCCTCTGCCTGTCGTGTCACCAGCCGATTGCCGAGCGAATCCGCGCCAAGAAGGGCGTGCATCGGGCCGTGACCGGAGCCTGCTCCGACTGCCACGTGGAGCATGGCGGCGTGGATGCCGATCTCCGGCCGCTCGACCCGGCCACATTCGACCACGCGGGAGAGACCGGGTTCGGCCTGAAGGGACGCCACGCGTCGATCGCGAAGAACTGCGCGTCGTGTCATGCGTCGCGGTCGTACTTGACCGTGTCCGCGGCATGCGCCACATGTCACACGGACGCGCATGCGGCCAAGCGCGGCAGCGCGTGCGAGACCTGCCACACGCCCGAGGGCTGGGCCAGCGCCTCACGCGCGTTTCACAAGACCGGCCGCTTCAATCTCGAAGGCCGGCACCTCAGCGTGCCGTGCGAGAACTGCCACATCAGCGGCGCGGTGAAGGGCACGCCGAACAAGTGCTACGACTGCCACTGGGTCCGGCGCCAGGACGACCCCTACCGGACGCGGCTTGGCGCCGACTGCGAAACCTGTCACCGGCCGGTCGGCTGGACCGCGGTCAGCTGGAATCACGGCGCGGCCACGGGCACGCCGCTGAGCCCGGCGCACCGTGCGTTGGGCTGCGACAGTTGCCATACGAACCGCCGCTTCGACGCCGGCAGCCCATCCTGCTACTCGTGCCACGCGAAGCAGTACCAGGCAACCACGCAGCCGGCCCATCAGCCTGCCGGCTTCCCGACGCAGTGCGAGCTCTGCCACAAGCCATCGCACACCTCGTTTTCGCAGGCCCGCTTCCAGCACAGCGCGTACTACCCGCTCGCCGGCGTGCACGCCACCCAGGCCTGCGCCTCGTGCCATAAGAACAACGCCTACAAGGGCACGCCCCGCGACTGTTACGGCTGCCACCGCACCAGCTACGAGCGCACCGCCAGCCCGAACCACGCGGCCGCCGGGTTCCCGACTACTTGCGAGTCCTGCCATCGGCCGTCGGATGCGAGCTGGAAGACGACGTTCAATCACGGCAGCGTCTACCCGCTCGCGGGCGTGCATGCCACGCAGCCCTGCACGGCCTGCCACAAGAACAACGTCTACAAGGGCACGCCGCGCGACTGTTACGGCTGTCACCGCACGACCTACGAGCGCACCACCAGTCCAAACCACGTGTCGGCGGGGTTCCCGACTACCTGCGAGTCGTGCCACAAGGCGTCGGACCCGGGCTGGAGGGCGACGTTCAACCACAGCAGCGCCTACCCGCTGGTTGGCGTGCATGCCACGCAGCCCTGCACGGCCTGCCACAAGAACAACGTCTACAAGGGCACGCCCCGCGACTGCTACGGCTGCCACCGCACGACCTACGAGCGCACCACCAGTCCAAACCACGTGTCGGCGGGGTTCCCGACTACGTGCGAGTCGTGTCATCGGGCCTCGGATGCGAGCTGGCGCGCCACGTTCAGCCACAACTCGGTGTATCCCCTCGTCGGCGTCCACGCGACTCAGGCCTGCACGGCGTGCCACAAGAACAACGTCTACAAGGGTACGCCCCGCGACTGTTACGGTTGCCACCGCACGACCTACGAGCGCACCACCCGCCCGAACCACGCCGCCGCAGGCTTCCCGACGTCGTGCGAGTCGTGCCACAGCGCCTCGTCGTCCACGTGGTCGGCGAGCTTCGATCACAACCGGTTCTTCGTCCTCGCCGGGCGCCATCTCTCGGCGGCGTGCAGTTCGTGTCACAAGAACAACGTCTATCGCGGTACGCCGCGCGACTGCTACCCGTGCCACCAGGCGCAATACGACCGCACGACGAACCCGAACCACCGGGCCGCCGGGTTCCCGACCACGTGCGAGACGTGCCACAGGAACTCGGATACGTCTTTCAACCAGGGCCGGTTCAATCACACATGGTTCCCGATCACGTCCGGGAAACACGCCGGCCGGGCGTGCGCGGAGTGCCACACCGACCCGAACAACTACAAGGTGTTCACCTGCACGACCTGCCATACGCGGTCGAGGATGGACTCCGAGCACTCGGGCCGCGCAGGGTACCGCTACGACTCCGCTGCCTGCTACTCCTGTCACCCGACAGGCAGGACGTAGGAGCCGCCGATGAGAGCACGCCTCCTGATCACCGTCGTCGCGCTCGCGGCCGGCATCACGGCCGCGGCCCTGCCCGCATCCGCCCAGTCGCAGGCGCAGAATCCACAGCCCCCCGTGGCGGCGGCTTCGCCTGCGCCGGTTCAGGTGACATCATCGATCCCGCGATGGGCCCGGGTGTCGTTCTTCGTCAACGCCGCATCGATGACCGGCGCCGACGGCTCGACTTCGTCATTCAGCGAAATCGTGACCAACGTCTCCGCCCAGTCGGTTCAGCACACGGGCAACGGATTCGAGTACGGTCTCGATGCGCGGTTTGGCGCGTATCCGTCCGCGGACGAGCGCGATCCCCGGACGTCGGTGTACGACGCGTACGTCGGGCAGCGCCTGATGGAGGGCCGCCTGCTCGTGAAGGCCGGACAGATGTGGCTGAACGATCTCGGCGGCCTCGGGTCGGTCGGCGGCGGACTGGTCGAGTACCGGCAGAGCGCGGAGACGTCCCGGCTTCGCTGGAGGGCTGGCGGCTTCGGCGGCGTGGAGCCGGAGATCATGAACTTCGGCTACGTCTCCGGGGTCAAGAAGTTCGGCGGCTACTTCGCCCTGGACGGAAACGGCGCACAGCGCAGCGTCGTCGGCTACGTCAATGTCCGCAACGAGGACCTGACCGAGCGCTCCGTGATTTCGTTCACGAACTACATCCCTGTCAAGCAATCCGTGTTCATCTACCAGGCAGCCGAGGTTGATCTCACCGGCCCTGGCGGAGAGGGCTCGGGCGGGCTGACGTATTTCTTCATCAACGGACGAGTCGCGCCGGCGAAGCGCGCCGACGTCCAGGTGACGTACCACCGGGGCCGTTCCGTCGACGCGCGGTCGATTACTGACGACCTGCTGAATGGCCGTCCGGTCCCCTCGAAGACGCTTGACGGGTTTCTCTTCGAGTCCATCGGCGCGCGGGTGACGGTCGAGGTGGCGAAGGGCTTCCGGGTGTTCGGGGGCTACGGGCAGGACAAGAACGATCGGGACGCAGACGCCATGAACCGCCTGTCGTTCGGCGTGTATTCGTCGAACCTGTTCGGCACGGGCGTGGACGTCAACGTCACCGACTACCGGTATACGCGGGGATCGGCGTCTTCATACGATTCGTGGTACGTGTCCGCCGGCCGGTCCTTTGGCTCGCGGCTCTACCTGTCAGGCGAGTACACGACGTCGCTCTCCGTGCTTCGGTACGCGCGGGGAGACGGGTTCCTCGTCGAAAGCCGGCCGCACACCGACCGCTTCGGCGCCTCCGCCAACATCTATCTCTCGCGGACCCTGTCGCTGCTGGTGGTCGCCGACTACACGCGCGACGAGGAGTACAAGGAAACGCGCCTCCTGTCTGGCCTTTCTGTCCGCTTCTGATGGTGCAGTGGGGTCAGACACCATTCACACACTGAACGGTGTCTGATCCCATTTCACAGCAGCAGGCGGGCGCCGAGGAGCATCAGGACTGCGCCGGTGATCCCCAGCAGTGTCCGGCGGACGGCCGGCCGGCTCATGTGCTCGGCGGCCAGGCCCACCGCCAGACCGCAGGATCCCTGCCACACGACGCTCATCGCCACGTGCGTGGCGCCGAGCACCAATGCGCGGGCCAAGTACGGGTCCTGCGGCCCGATGAACTGCGGAACGACCGTCAGGTAGAAGAGGATGACGGGAGGGTTGAGCAGGTTCGTCAGCAGCCCCCTGGCGGCAAACTCGGTGCTCCAGTGCGGCGCGACACTCATCGCCCCGCGGGGGACTGTCCCCAAAGTGGCAGAATCAGCGACGGGGACTGTCCCCGATGCGGTGCTGGACACCTGCGGCGCTGGGAAGCAGGCACGCCACAGGCCTCGGGCGCCGAGATACGCGAGGTAGGCGCCGCCGGCAAGGCGGACGATCGGCAGCGCGGACGGCCAGCGGTCGACGAGCGCCGACAGGCCGAACGCGGTGGATGCCGCCAGCGTGGCGTTCGCGAGACCGATGCCGACGACGGTCAACAGCGCCGCCCGCCGCCCGTGTCCGAGGGCCGTCTCGACGACCACGGCCAGCGTGGCGCCCGGCGACAGCACCAGCAGCGCGGACAGCGTGGCGAAGGCCGCGTATCGGGCGTCGAACATCACCGTGCGCGGATCAGCCTGCCGCCAATCGCCTCGAGGCCGTCAAGGACACGATCGAGGTCGCCCGGGGTCGTGCGGGGATTCATCAGCGTCACGCGCAGCACGCGCCGGCCGCCGAGCACGGTGCTCGTGATCCAGCCGTCTCCTTCCCGGTTGTACGTCGTGCGCAGTTCAAGGTTGAGCGCATCCAGCCGATCGCCGGGAACGGTCCCGTCCCCAACGAACCGGAAGCACAGGATGTTCGACTCGGGCTCGTGGAGAGCCTGGAACACCGGCCGATTGAGGATCGCCGCATGGAGCGTGCGGGCCGTCGAGCACAGGTGATCGTAGAGCGCGCCCAGCCCCGACGCGCCGTACCGCTGGATCGCCACCCATACCTTCAAGGCATCGATTCGCCGCGAGCAGGTGAAGCTGCGAAGCCCCTGGTCCCAGCTGCGCTCCCCCGTCCCGCCGTGAAACAGATAGGGCGCCTGCTGCGAAAACGCTGCTTCCAGTTCGCGCTCATGCTTCACGAGGACGACGCTCGCCGTCAGCGGCATGAGCATCATCTTGTGCGGGTCCCAGGCGATGGAATTCGCGCGATGGATGCCTCTCAACCTGTCGCGATGCCGCGGCGACAGGAGCGCCGACGCGCCGTGGGCGCCGTCGACGTGCAGCCACAGGCCGCGCGCGTCGCAGAGGCGTCCGATGGCCTCGAGGTCGTCGAATGAGCCGGTCGGTGTCGTTCCGGCGGTTGCGACCACGGCCATCACCTGCCGGCCGGCGGCGCGCAGCACATCGAGAGTGCCTGTCAGCGCCTCCACGTTCATACGGTAGTCGCGGGACGGCACGATGACGGCGTGCTCGGATCCGATGCCGAGCTCGCCGACGGCCCGCGCCACGCCATAGTGCGCGTGTTCTCCGCAGACGACCACCGGCGGGTCCGCGCCGACGCCCGTCCGCCACGCGTCGGGGCGCGCGGCCTGCCGCGCGGCAAGCAGCCCCGCGAAGGTCGCCTCGGTGCCGCCGGACGTGAAGGTGCCGCCCGCCTCAGCGCCGTAGCCGGCAAGGGCGCACATCCAGCGCACGACTTGCGTTTCGACGATCGTGCCGACGGGCGACATCTCCCAGACCGCGCCGGACTGGTTGAGGGCGGCGGTGAGCGCCTCGGTCCACACCGCGACGGGCAGGGGCGCCGACACCTGGTGCCCCATCGAACGCGGATGGGTCAGGCGGTTGCAGTCCGGCAGGACGCCGTTCCTCAAGCGATCGAGGACATCGCTGAGCGGACGGCCCAGCTCAGGCAGAGGCTCGGCGAAGCGCGCCGCCAGTTCCGCGGGCGTGAAGGCCGTCGAGACGCGCCCGTCGCCGGTCCGTGTGCCGGCGAGATACGCCGCGACCAGCTCGCCAAACGCGGCGGCGGTGTCGGCGCCCGCTTCGCGTTCGAGGTCGGCCAGCAACTGCTGGAGTGAGTCCGCCATGAGCGGCAGTATATGGCGCCGCGCGACCCTACCGCGACTTGACCTCGATGTTGCGGAACCGGACCTTGCCGTGGTCCCCCTGGAGCATGAGCGGCCCGGGCTCTCCTTCCCACGGGCTGAGCGCGCCTCCGGTGATGCCGTCGACGACGTCTTTGACGACCGTCTTGCCGTTGAGCTTCACCTCGACTTCGCGGCCGATGAACTCGACATCGAGCGTCTGCCACTCGCCCGCGGGCTTCGTGGCGTCGAGCTTCGGTGCGAGGCGGCTGTAGACCGCGCCGCACCCGTGCGTGTCGAGGGCCATCTTGGCGTCCGGGTTGTCAAGGATCTGGACTTCGTAGCGGCCGCGGAGGTACACGCCGCTATTCGACTTCGGCTCGATGTTGAACTCGAGGTGCAGCTGCATATCCTGGAACTTCGCGTCGCTGACCAGGTCCGAGTTGCCCTTGGGATCGACGACGGCGAGCTCGCCATCGACCACGGCCCAGCCGTTCTTGGCCTTCGGGTCGCGCTGGTGCCAGCCGTTGAGCGTCTGGCCGTCGAACATCTTGGTCTTCTTCCACGGCGCCGATGTCTTGAACGAGGCCAGCACCGGCGCTTTGCGGCCTTCGAAGTGGTGGACCTTGCCGCCGGGGTACGTGACCTGGCCCTTGAGCATGCCGCCTTCCAGCCGCGCCTCGAAGATGTCCTGCTTGCCGGCCACCTCGCCGCGGGTGATTTTGAGGACGCCGTCGACGAACTCGACGCTCTTGACGGGCGCGTAGCTTCCCGAGCGCCATACCAGCCCGCCGGAGAGGCCCGCGTCGGTCTTGTCGATCCGGATGCCGCCGCTGACGAACGTGTCGGTGGCGTCGGTGATGATGACGTTCCACCGGCCGACGTAGCTATCTGCGTTCACCGGCTTCGCGGGTGTCTGGGCGGCGAACGCCATCGCCAGGAAGATGCTGAGTGCGGTCATTGCGGTGTCCCTTCGGGAAGCGCGCCGCCCGCAGGCGGGCGCGTACGAGTTGATGCCTGGCTTGAGAAGCTAGCGCCGGAAGCCGCGGGGTGTCAATCGGCTGTCTTTCAAGGCGGAACTCCGGGCCACATCGGCCGACGAAACGCACCAGACCCAGAGTCACGGGGTTGCGTGCGAGTATCATCTCTCAAGGCCAATCCGGCCGCCAGGAGGATGGGCGTCATGAAGCGAGCCGCCGTTGCCCTGCTTGTGTTGCTGGTCTGCACTGTCTCGCCGGCGTCCGCCGACCTCGGCATGACGATGACGATGTCGATGAACGCGGGCGGAATGGCGATCAACGGGCAGATGGAGACCCGCATCAAGGCGATGAAGATGCGTTCCGACGTCAAGATGATGCAGCAGGACATGTCGGTCTTCTTCGACGCGGCCAGCAAGGAACTGTGGATGGTCAACCACACCACAAGGGAGATCACGAAAACTGATCCGGCGGCGTTGGCGGGCAGCCTCCCCATCGCCTTCGGCGAGGCGGCCGTGAGCATGAAGCCCACAGGCCAGACGAAGGAACTCCTCGGCCGCACCTGCCAGGGCTATGCGATCGACATGACCGTGCCGATGACCGTCGGCGCCGAGACGATCGTGACGAAGATGTCGGGCACGGTCTGGATCGCCGACAAGGGGCCGGGCGTGGAGGAATACAGGGCGCTCACCAAGGCCGCGTCGGAGTCCGGGTTCTCGACGGCGTTCATGGCCCAGGGACTGGCCACGAAGGGCATGGTCGAGATGCAGAAGGCCATGGCCGAGGCCGGCATCCCGCTCTCCCAGGAGTTTCAGATGACCATGGAGGGCACGGGTCAGGCCGCCGCCGCGCTCGCGCAGACGGGCAACATGACGCTGGTGACGACCGTGACGGCGCTCACGACCGACCCAATCGCTGACGAAGTGTTCGCGTTGCCGGCGGGGTACACCAAGAAGTAGCTGTCAGGCCGCGCTAGGAGGTTGAACGACGCCCTGTTCGACGCTGAATCAACAGGAAGACAGGAACACCCGCCAGAATCAGCGCAAAGCCGAACAGCGTGAGCGCGGTCTGCTGGATGAATGCGTTGAGAACCATCGCGCCCGACGCCACGAGAAACGCCGCGGGAACCACGGGGTAGCCCGGCGTCCTGAACGGCCGCGGCAGGTCCGGCCTCAGCCTCCGCAGGCGGAAGACCGCCCATACCATCAGGATGTGGAACGGCCAGACACCGAGGATGAATGCCTGCGCGAGTTGCTCGAACGAACGGAGTGACAGATAGGCGATGCCGAGCACGGCCGTGAACACCGTGGCGACGTGCGGCGTCAGGAAGCGCTGATGCACGTGGCCAACGGGCCCGAACAGCAGCCCGTCGGAGGCCATGGCGTAGAAGATGCGCGGGTTGAACATCAGGGCGGCCTGCACCGCGCCGAAGGTCGAGAGCGCCACGAGCGCCGCCACGATGCGGGAGCCCCACGCCCCGAACACGCGGGTGGCGGCGTCGGACGCGACCAGCGGCGAGTTCGCGATCTCCTTCACCGACAGCAGGTAGAGGTAGGCACCGTTGGTCGCGAGGTAGACCACGATGACCAGCGCGATCCCGCCGACGAGCGCCCGAGGGAGCGTCCGTTCGGGGTGCTTCACCTCTCCCGCCAGCGCCACGACGCTCGACCACCCCGAGTAGGCCCACATGACCGTGACAAGCGCCAGGCCGAATCCCGGCCAGGTGGCGGGCGCGAACGCCAGCGGCTCGGCGAACGCCCCCCTCTCCGGACTCCCGAAGGCGAATGCCGTCACCGCGACTGTGGCAAGCGCGGCGACCTTCGCCAGCGTCACGACATTTACCAGCCCTGCGCCCCAGACAAGCGACCTGTAGTTCAGCGCGGCCAGGGCCACGATGAGCGCGGCCGCGATCCAGCGCTCGCCGGAGGGACCCAGGTGAAAGAACGCGCCGGCATACGATCCGAAGATCAGCGCGATCGCTCCTATCGACGCCGGGACGAGGAGGAGCAGGCGCGTCCATCCGTACAGGAACGCCGCGAGCGGACCGTACGCCTGGCGCAGGAACACGTACACGCCGCCCGCCTCGGGGTAGAGGCAGGCGAGTTCGGCGATGGTGAGCGAGCCGCAGAGCGCGATCAGGCCCCCGAGCGCCCAGAGCAGCGCGATGGCGCCGACGCTTTCCACCTGCCCCGCAACGGCACTCGGAACCCTGAAGATCCCGCTGCCGACTATCAAGCCGACCATGACGGCAGCCGCCGAGCCGGTGCCGAGCACGCGGGGGAGCGCAGCGTTCGCCGGCCGTGGACGTGAGGGGTCCCGGCCCTCGGCGGGCGTCACAGTTGCTCCCCAGGCCGGCCCCGGGAGAACAGGGCCTTCCCTCGCCGCAGCGCGGGTTTGACGATCCGCCATGCTGAGGCAACGGCGCGCCGGCTCATGATCCGCTCCACGGCCTGCTTGTGGCGCTCGCCGCGCCGCGCTTCCGCGCGTTCTGCGTGCACGGCGTCCAGGAGGTGCCTGTCCACCTTCAAGGCGATGGGGTCCGGCCGGGCCTGGCCCGTGTCGACAGCCTGCCAGGCGTCCAGGAACCGGGAGTAAAAGATGTCGTTGGTGTCACGACGAAGCTCGCGCACGCGCCTGGCGTCGGCCGAGTCCTGCGTGTGAGGGCGATGCCGGCCGATGGTGGGATTGAGATTGATCTCCCAGGCCTGCAGCTCCCCGTCGCGCAACGCGTAGTCGATCCGCCCGTACTGGACGCTCGCGACGGCAAAAATCTCCCGCAGTTGGGCCTCGTGAGGATTCGTCCGGACGTACTCCCTTTCTTCGGCAATGCGGTCGGCGTCGTAAGCGCCAGGGTCGTGCTTCACCATCCAGTCGCGGCCGAACTCGAGGCACCTCGGGACGACCCGCTCTCCGACGACGTAGGCGGAGTATTTCCGGTAGATCCCGCGGGCGTCCGCCGTGTCGCAGAACTCGACCGCCAGGAGCTCACGCCGGTGGAACCCGCGCAGCGTCAGCCTCCGCAACTCGCGACGCACCTCGTCCGGAGAATTGAGCAGCGCGCTCAGATTGCCGCTGTGCCGCGTCTCTTCCCGCAGGAACACGGGGAAGCGGAGTGACTCCATCCGATCCGTCGCCCGCACCACCTGGACCCGGCTCCGGCCCGAGGCGTGCAGCGCCCGCAAGAACGCGAATCGGCCCAGCGTGAGCAGGGGGTCGTTGAGCAGGCGGACGCGGCCGTCATGCCCGCGCAACTGATCCCAGACGGACCCGAGAAGTGCACGCTCCGCCGGCAGCATGTCGTCAACGGCGAAGACGTACGTGCCGGGATCGGCCCGCCCGTCATGCATCAGGTCGTCTGCACCGAGGATACGGAACACGTCACGCCTGGTGCCGGAGCGATCCTCGAGGAAATACTGGAACCCGAAACTATGGTCCTCCCGCACCACGAAGAAGATCACCCGGCGCCCCCCAACTCCCGGCTTGCGCGGCAAAGACGCGGCGCGCCCCTCCGGAAAGCATCTGACATACTATCGGACAATCAGGGCGCGGGCCCGAGATCGGCAGATGTCGGCAAGGACGTGCGCGCCGGGGCCGGAGATGAGCGTCGAAGCCCGGCCCTGCGGCCTCCCGGACGGAGCCATCCACGCCCTCCGTCCGTCTAACTCCGTATGCACACCAGGAACCTCACCCTCATCCTCCTGACCGCAACCCTGATGGTGCCTGCGGCTGCCGGTCATGCCCGTAGCCCGCAGGCCGCCGCCACGACGGCGGCACCCGTCTCACAGGCCGCCCAGAGCCCCGCCGAGCGGCAGCTCCGCGCGTGGCTGAGCGCATTCAACGCCGGCGACCGCGCGAAGTACGAGGCGTTCCTCCGGGAGCACTTCCCGTCGCGCGCCGCCCGCCTCGACGGCGACCTGAACTTCCTGACGAGAACCGGCGGGTTCGACATCCGCAAGGTCGAGAGCCGGACCGCGACGAGCGTGACGTGTCTCGTGGAGGAGCGGGCGTGGAACAACGTGGCCCGGGCGGTGATGGAGGTCGAATCGGCCCCCCCGCATCGCATCACGCGCCTCGAGGTGAACCTCGCACCGAGGCCGGCCGACATGGCGGTTCGTCGGTTGAGCGAGGCGGAGCTCGTTTCCGCCGTCCGTGCGAAGGTGGACGCCCAGGCAGCCGCCGGCAGGTTCCAGGGCGCCGTGCTCGTCGCGCGCAACGGCACGGTGATCTACAGCGACGCCAAGGGGCTGGCCGATCGCGAGAACAGGACCCCGAACACCCTCGACACGAAGTTCCGCATGGGCTCGATGAACAAGATGTTCACGGCGACGGCGGTCATGCAGCTGGTGCAGGCCGGCAAAGTCACGCTCGACGCACCTCTCGGGACGTACCTGACCGACTACGCCAACCGGGATGTCGCCACGAAGGTGACCATTCATCACCTGCTGACGCACACCGGCGGCACGGGCGACATCTTCGGGCCCGAGTTCGCCGCGCACCGCCTCGAGTTGAAGACTCTTGGCGACTACGTGAAGCTCTATGGCGCGCGCGGCCTCGAGTTCGAGCCGGGTTCGAGGTGGGAGTACAGCAACTACGGCTTTCTGCTGCTCGGCGCGATCGTCGAGAAGGTGTCCGGGCAGAGCTACTACGACTACGTGCGCGACCGCATCTTCAAGCCCGCAGGCATGACCGCCAGCGGGTCGGAGCCGGAGGACGTGGCCGTTTCCGGGCGCGCCAATGGCTACATGCAGCAGAACGGCGCCTGGGTGCTGAACACCGGCACGCTTCCTTATCGCGGCACGTCGGCCGGCGGCGGCTACACCACGGTCGGCGATCTGCTGCGATTCGCCACCGCGCTCACGGGCCACGAGCTTCTGGACGCGACGCACACGGCCTTGCTTACCACGGGCAAGGCGGAGACGCCACGGGGCGGAAAGTACGCTTACGGCTTCGAGGACGCGATCGACGGCGGCGTGCGAAGCTTCGGCCACAGCGGGGGCGCGCCGGGGATGAACGGCGACCTGCGGATCTTCCCTGACTCCGGGTACGTCGTGGCGGCGCTGGCGAACACCGGCGCCGGCGCGTCTCAGGTCGTGTCGTGGGTGGGCGAGCGGCTGCCGAAGTAGCGCTGCTCGTGGAGCAGCACGGTCTCGCGCGCAGCGACCAGGATCTCGGTGCGCCGATTTCGCCTCGCTCGCCACGAGCGACGTCTCCGCGGGGCGGCGGCGCGGTGTCCGGGCCTCCTCTATTGCGGCACCAGGGAGAATCCCTCCCGGCGCGCGGCCTCGCGCAGCCGATCGTCGAGGCACACGAATACCTCGCCGTGAGACTGCTCTTCACACCAGACGAGGGCGGCGCCCAGCTGCAGTGCGTCCGCGGCGCGAAGCGGGTGCGCGGCCACCAGGCGGCCGGCCCTGCGACGGACCTCATCGGTCGGCGACACGGTGTCGGCGTCCTCGACGAGGGCGCGAAGCCGGCTCAACGCCTCGGTCAGCAATGGCGCGGGCACCGGTGATTCACGGTGCCGGCGGTAGATGGCCGACAGGCACTCGACTGGCGTGCCCCACCAGACGGTGACCTCCCGGTCGGCCGCCAGCGCCTCGGTGAGAACCGCTGACCGCGGCTCGGGCAGGAGCACGGGGATGATTGCCGACGTGTCCCAGAACATCAGCTGCCCTCCCCGCGCTCGGCCAGCAGGGCGGCCAGCACCTCTCCGCCGACGCCGGCCGGCTCGCCTGCGGGCGGCGCCTGAAGCGCCCGCCGGACACGGCCCTTGCCCGCCTTGACCGCGCCGGAGCGGGCCAGCCGGTCGCGCCGCGTCGCCCTGCGCTCGGCAACCTCCAATCCCGTCAGGCGCGCCACGGGGACGCCCCGCTCGGTGATGACCACCTCGTTGCCTGCCTTGACCCGCCGCACGAACTCGCTCAGCCGGGCCTTGACGTCGGCGATGCTGGCCGCTGTTCTCATATGACCATTCTGGTCATGATGACGGGACCTGTCAAGACCTCTGCAGCGTTCTCTGCAGCGTTCTGCACCGTTCTCGGGATTCAGCGGTTCCGTCCAGTCAAGACCGGCCCCGCCTGCCAGGCCGTCGTCGGCCCCGGGAGGGCCGGGCGGCGCTTTTCGTTTGTGTCGGCGCGCGAGGCATCCTAAGATCAGGAGAAGGTGTCGGGCAGCCGACTCAAACACACTACATGACCTGCACTCAGTGCGGCCGGAGTTCGGCTTCGGTCTCCGGTCGCTGCTCGACTTGCGGAGCGTTGCTGGATTCCGGCGCGGGCGACCAGACGGTCGTCTCTCCCCCCCTTGCGCCGGATCGCGGCCAGAACGGCCTTCCCGCCCTCCCACCCGCCCCATTGGATCCTGAAGCCACGGGATTCGCGTCCCCGCGTGCCGCGATGGCTGACGCCGACGCGACGGTCGTTGGCTCCCGGCCTGGCCCCCTCAGCGAGGATCCCGGTGCCACGCACCTGGGCGTGGCTCCGCTCGCCGCGGCCGCGGATCCGGATGCCACCATGCTGGGCGGGACCACGCCGCCTCCGGTCTCCAGCGCAGCCCGCGGCACCGGGCCCGGCTCGTCCTCCGCGAGCACGTTCGGGGATTCGGCGGGCGATCTGGTCGGGCAGCAGTTGGGCTACCGCTACAAGATCATCAAGCTGCTCGGCGCCGGCGGCATGGGCGCGGTCTACCAGGCCTGGGACGAGGTCCTCGAGGTCGTCGTCGCCCTGAAGACGATCCGGCCGGAAGTGGCCGCGGATCCGGAGACGGCGCGCATGCTGGAGCGCCGGTTCAAGCAGGAGCTGCTGCTCGCCCGCAGGGTCACGCACAAGAACATCGTGCGGGTGCACGACATGGGCGACGTGGGCGGCATCAAGTACATCACGATGCCGTTCCTCGAGGGCGAGGAGCTGTCGGCCATCCTGGAACGCGAGGGCAAACTGGCCGTGCCTCGCGTGATGAAGATCGCGCGCAGCGTCGCGTCCGGCCTCGTGGCCGCTCACGCGGCCGGCGTCGTCCATCGGGACCTCAAGCCCGCCAACATCATGGTCGACGCCGACGGCGAAGGCCTGGTGATGGATTTCGGCGTGGCGGGCTCCACCGACGCCGCCAAGGCGCGCACAGCGGGCCAGGGCGGGGCCGGGGGCGCGGTCCCGGCTGACGCGTCGGCCGGAGAGACCATGGCCGGGGCCCCGGTCCCGGGGAACCCGCCCGGGGGACAGACCATGTCCGGCGCCGTGGTCGGCACCGTCGCGTACATGGCGCCCGAGCAGGCGCGGGCGGAACCGGTCGATCAACGCGCCGACATCTACACCCTCGGCCTGATCCTGTACGACCTGCTGCTCGGACGCGCGCGCGCGAGCAGCGCCGGAAGCGCCTTCGACGAACTGAACACCCGGATGGTACAGGCGCCGCCCGCCCCGCGCACGAAGGACGCCTCGATCCCGGAGGCGATCGACAGGATTATCGCCCGCTGCATCCAGCCGGCTGCCGACGCCCGCTACCCGTCGATCGCGGACATGCTGGCGGATCTGGAGAAACTGGACGACAACGGCAAGCCGCTGCCGATGGTGCGGCGGCTGACGTGGCGCGTCGGCGCCGCTGCGGCCCTGGTCGTCGCGTCGCTCGTCGGCGCGACGTACTGGCTGGCGCGCGGGCCCGGGGTGCCTGTCGTGCACGAGCCCGTCTCGGTGCTCATCGCGGACTTTCAGAACAAGACCGGCGATGCGACGTTCGACAAGGCGCTCGAGCCGATGATGAAACTCGCGCTGGAAGGCGCCGGGTTCATCAGCGCGTACGACCGGGCCGGGATCAGGCGGACCCTCGGCGTGCGCCCTCCCGACACACTGGACGAGAGGGCGGCGCAGGAGATTGCGGTCAAGCAGGGCCTGGGCGTGGTGCTCTCGGGTTCAGTGGACCGCCAGGGCAGCCGCTACGGGGTGTCGGTCAAAGCGACGCAGGCGGTCACCGGCAACGTGATCGCCAGCGCGACCGAACGTGCGTCAAGCAAGGACCAGGTGCTCGGCGTGGCGACGTCGCTGGCGTCCAAGGTCCGCGAGGCGCTCGGCGACGACACGTCCGACTCCGCGAAACGCTTCGCGATGGACACGCTCTCGGCGACGTCCCTGGAGGTGGTCCGGGAGTACGCGGGGGCCATGGAGGCCTTGTCCCGCAGCAAGAACACTGAAGCGCTCCAGGGTTTCTCGAAGGCGGCCACCCTGGATCCCAACTTCGGCCTCGCCCACGCGGGCATGGCCATCGCGTCGCGGAACCTCGACAAGCAGGAGGATGCGGAGAAACACGTGAAGGAAGCCATCCGTCACCTCGACGGCATGACCGAGCGCGAGCGCTATCGCACGCGCGGCATGTACTACTTCCTGACGAACGACTACCAGGCGTGCGTGAAGGAATACGGCGATCTGATCGGCCGGTATGCGGCAGACGCCGCGGCACGAAACAACCTCGCGCTGTGCCTGACGCACCTGCGGGACATGCCCAGGGCCGTGGATGAAATGAAGCAGGTCGTGAAGGTGCTGCCCAATCGTGCGCTCTACAAGGAGAACCTCGCGCAGTACCTGGCCTACAGCGGCGATTTCAAGGCCGCCGAGGAGCGGGCGCGGGCCATGCAGGAGCCCGGGCTGTTCGGCGTGCTTCCCCTGGCGTACGCTCAAATGGGACAGGGCCAGTTGCCTGAGGCGGCAGCGACATTCGAGAGCCTGGCCAGGATCGACGAACAGGGCGCGTCCTACATGGCGTCCGGCCTCGGCGACCTCGCGCTCTACGAAGGCCGGTTGCTGGACGCCGCGCGGATCTTCACGCAGGGCGCAGCCGCGGATGTGGCCGCCAAGGACACCGACAGGGCCGCCAACAAGTTCGCCGCGCTCGCCTACACCCAACTCCTGCGGCGGCAGAATGTCGCCGCCCTCGCGGCTGCCGACAAGGCGCTGGCGAACAGCCAGGCCGCGAAGATCCGGTTCCTGGCCGCGCGGGTTTTCGTGGAAGCGGGTGCGACCGCCAAGGCCGGCGCGCTCTCGGCCGCCCTCGGTGCCGAACTCCAGGCGGAGCCTCAGGCCTACGCCCTGATCATCGACGGCCTGACGGCACTGAAGAACGGGAACCCTCGCCGGGCTATCAAGGATCTGACGGAGGCCAACGGCCTCCTCGACACGTGGATCGGCCACTTCGATCTCGGGCGGGCGTATCTGGAAGCCGGCGCGTTCCCGCAGGCCGATTCCGAGTTCGACCGCAGCATCAAGCGCCGCGGCGAGGCCCTGTCACTGTTCCTGGACGAAGAGCCCACGTACGGCTTCTTCCCGCCCGTCTACTACTACCAGGGCCGTGTGAAGGAAGGACTGAACAGCGCGAAGGCCGCTGAATCGTACAAGGCGTATCTGGATATCCGCGGGCAATCTACGGAAGACCCGCTCCTGCCTGAAGTCCGCCGGCGCGCGGCCGCCAGCGGAACCCAATAAGACCAGTTCATCGCCCGGGGGGCCGGCTCGCCGGCCCCCCGGGCGACTACTCTCCTACTACTTGAAGACGACCGGGTAGCCAGGCCCGGTCTCCGGGAACCTCTGGCCTGTCTTCTGGCTCGTCACGACGACGTAATACGTGCCGACCGCCGCGTTTCTCGGCTGCCAGTGGACATCCCACTTGTTGTCCTTGGTCTTGTATTCGAAGTTGCTGCAGTCGTTCCCGCCCCCCCCACTGAGGATCTTCGAGTAGCCCCCGGGGCCGGTAATGGTCACGGTCGGCCGCGCATCGGCGCTGTTGACCACGGCACCGTTCGTGGTGAACTTCCACTCGAGATCCACCAGGGTGCCGGTGGAGCTCGGCTTGAACGTCACGCCGGCCGCCGGCGGCAGGTTCTTCACGTTCAGGAGGGCGTAGCCGACCGCTTTGACGGTCAGGCCCTTGCTGGTGTCGGGGCCCGCCGCCGTGAAGTTCGTGTCACCCGTATAGCTGTAGGTGATCGTGTAGGGCGAACCAGTCGTCGTCAGCGCGCCCGTGACGAAGCTCGAGGAGAACGCCCCCGTCGCCGTGATCGGGGCCGACTGGGTCACGCCGTTCAGCGTGATGGACACGCTTCCCGATGGGATCAGGGTCCCGGACTTGAGGGTGCCGGCAAGCGCCGTGGGTGTGGTCCCTGCGCTGATGGCCGGTCCGCTCAAGCCGCTGAAGACGGGCGTGGCTTTGGCGATCGCGAAGCCGCCAGCGCCGCTGCTGCCGTCATGGTTGGCGTCGCCCGCATACGTCGCCGTCGCACCCGCCGTGCCGGCGTTGATGTTGCCCGTATACACCAGCGACGCGCTCACATCGACCGGGCTCATCCCCACCCCTGTCGCCTGCGCCGCGCAGGGCGCCTGCGGCTGGCCCGTATAGATCACGCTCGGCGTGCACGCCACCGTGACGGCCGACGGCGCCTTGGGGATCGTGAAGCTGCCCGTGCCGGCGCTGCCGGCGTAATTGGCGTCGCCCGCGTAAGTGTAGCTCGCCGACGCGGTGCCCGCATTGAGGTTATTCGAGTAGTTCGGAGCCGGCGCCAGGCTCAGGCCGCCCGGCCCGGTGACGGCCACCGTGCACGGCGTCTGCGCTGCCGCGTTGTACGGCACGCCAGGCCCGCACGTCACCGTCGTGGTCGACGCGGCCAGCCCAATTGTGAAGTTGGCCGAGCCCGTGCTGCCCGCGTAGTTCGTATCGCCGGCGAATGTGTAGCTGGCCGACGCGGTACCAGCATCAGTGTTGCCCACGTAGGTCGGCGCCGGCGTCTGGTTCAGCCCGCCCGCACCGGTCACCGTTGCCGTGCACGGGGTCTGCGCCGTCCCGTCGTAGGTCACGCTCGCCGGGCACGTCACCGTCACCGTCGGCGACGCCTGGTCGATCGTGAAGTGGGCCGAGCCCGTGCTGCCCGCGTAGTTGGCATCGGCTGCGAATATGTAGCTGGCCGACGCGACGCCCGCATTGATGTTGTTCTCGTAGACGAGCGCCGCCGTCTGGTTCAGCCCGCCCGCACCCGTCACCGTTGCCGTGCACGGGGTCTGCGCCGTCCCGTCGTAGGTCACGCTCGCCGGGCAGGACACCGTCACCGTCGAGATCGCCGGCACGATCTCAAAAGTGGCCTGGCCGAAACTGCCTTCATAGTTGGCATTGCCCTCGAACGTATAGCTCGCCGTGGCCGTGCCCGCATTGATGTTGTTCTCGTAGACGAGCGCCGCCGTCTGGTTCAGCCCCGGTCCGGTGACCGTCGCCGAGCACGGCGTCAGCGCCGACCCCGTGTAGCTCACGCTGCTGGGGCACGTGACGGTCACCGTCGACGACGCCTTGGGAGTGGTGAGCGTCACGAGATTCGACGGGTCACTCTGGACGCCATCGCCATAGGCGGCCACCGCGAAGTAGGTATAGACCTCTCCGTAGCCTGCCAGGCCGTCGACCAAGGTATACGTCCCCGGCGGAACTTCCGTGATGGGTCCGGTCACCGGCTGCCACGCCTGCCCGAGTTCGTTGCCCGGCACGCGATAGACGAAGTAATCGGTGACACCGCCGATGTTGGGTGCCTTCCAGCTGGCCAGAACGCCGTCGGTCGCGATCGTCGCCGTGAACTCGTTCGGCGGCGTCTTCGCCAGTTCGGTCGCCGTTTCGAAGTCCAGTTCGCCGCCGGGGCTGTCCGGGTCGCCCACGAAGAGGTCACCGCCTCCGAGGTCCCCGCGGCCCAGGTCGCCACGGCCCAGGTCGCCGCGGCCCAGGTCCCCGCGGCCCAGGTCCCCGCGGCCCAGGTCGCCACGGCCCAGGTCGCCGCGGCCCAGATCGCCACGGCCCAGATCGCCACGGCCCAGGTCGCCGCGGCCCAGGTCGCCGCGGCCCAGATCGCCGCGACCGGAATCCAGCGACAACGGCCCCACGAAGAGGTAGCCGTCGGGGTCGGCGTACACACCCCCCGTGTTCCGCCGGGCGCCGATCTGGTTCAGGAGAATGCTCGACCAGTCATTGGAGCTGTTCAGCGAAGCGTCGATGCGGCCGTTGAAGTTGATGTCCAGGGAGAAGGGCGTTTCCGTCGAATCCCCGTCGGCGTTCCAGTCGATTTCGCCGGCAGCGGTTCTCGCATCGATGCGGACCATCGGCACGTCGGTCGCCAACACGTCCGATCCGTCACAGTGCCTCAGCGCGGCTGTCCCCCGGCCCCCGAGAAGCGGGTCGAGATAACTGCCAGTCAGCGGCGCATACCAGCCGATCCGGTAGCGGAACCCGCCCCAAGGCCCGTCCGACAGGGATGCCTCGCTGATCCCGCCCGACGTGCTCCCGGAAAAGTCCAGGTTCGGCTTCCCGGAGTCGTCGAGCAGCCCGCGCAGCTGGTACAGGTAGTTCATCACGCTCAGGTACGTCGGCTTGCAGTTGGGCTCGAACGCCTCACCGCCATGCCGCCGTTCCATGTTGTGCCCCAGCTCGTGCATCAACGTGGAGGCCTGCATGAAGGGCGTACCCACGGGGAGCCCGTCGGTGTCGGCAAACGCCCCGAGCGTCACCATGACGTCGGCGCCCGGGAAGTCGCCGACGCCCGTGTTCGTCCGCGGCACGTGGAAGCCTGGGTCCGTCGGATCTTCGGACTTCGGCAGGCCCAGCGCGTGGGCGAACAAGGCGTACCGGAACATGTCTTTCCGGTTGCGGTCGAACCGCGTGTCGCAGGTGTAGCCCGGCACGCCACAGTAGTCTTCGATCGGCGTGGGCGGGTTCGTCACCGGGGGCGTCGGCGTCACGCTGAAGACCTGGTCCCTCAGAAACCGGAAGCCTGTCTTCCAGCCCACCGTGCCGGGGTACTCAGAGAACTGGCACACCCACGGCTGGTCCGGCCCGCCAGGGGGGCACACCGTGGCCGTTTCGTCGATGGCCTCTCCACCGCGGGCCAGGCCGGCGGGGATGACGTAGGCGCTGGCTTCACCCGCCGAATACCCGCCTCCGACGTCGAAATGGACGTTGATCAGCTCTTTCGCGAACGCATCGCCCATCAACTTGAGGGCCGCTGGCGTCGGTAGATGCGTGTGCGCCGGCTTGAGCACGCCGCCGTAGGACGTTTCGGCGTCGATCTTCATGTAGCCGATCTCGATGAAGAGATCCTTGACGTCCTTGTTCGCGCCCATGGCCGCGAGATTCGGCAGCGGCTGTCCGTTCGGATCGTAGAGCGTGGTGGTCGACGACTCCCACACGTCGAGGAGGCCGTCCTTGTCCGAATCCTGGACCTCGGTGCTCAAGACGATGCCGCTGTAGCACAGGCAGTCGGAGAGCAGGCCATTGGGGGCCACTTTGACGGCTACTGAAGCAGCACCAGCGGGCAGGGGAAGAGGGGTGGCCGTCAGCGGGAACGTCGGATTGTCCCACTTCGGGCCTTCCGCGCTGAAGAACGGATTGGTCGCGATCACCTGGCCGTCGAACAGCACCTTCTCCGACACATACGGCCGCCCGTCACCGACGATGTGCGTCATTTTGGCTGCGGGAGTGGCCGAGGCCTGGTAGAACCCGGCGATGGTCTGATTCATCGTCGAGAAGGCGGACTTGGTGAAGCCGCCGTCGTAGATGACGATCGCCTTGAAGGGCTTCGTCGGATCTCTGTAGACCACGACCAGGCTGGCGCCGACCGCGCGCGGCCCCGTCCCGCCCCCACTCTCGGTGCCGCCTTCGTCAACATCGCCGAAGGCCGTTCCGGAATCCGGCACCTCCACCTGGACAGCCGGCAAGATATTCGTCCCGTCGACTCGGCCGACCACGAGTTTTCCGTCCGGACCGACCGGCAGGAAGCGCAGGACATCGGCGCGGTATGTGACCATTCGGCGGCCTCCAGGCCAGCCGACGCTCCAGCACGGCGCCGTGGCGAGGTCCCAGTTGAGCGCTTTCGCGAGCGAACTGGAGCCCGGACCGAGATCGGCACCGTTGACCTTCGCGCGGTGGATGCCCGACCACTGCACGGTTTCCGCCGTCTGCACGTACAGGTAGGCCGCCAGGATGTCGACGCCCTCGGGAACGTCGGGCACCGAGATCTGCACCGTCGCCTTGCCGTCCGCGGCACCTTCCTGCCACAGACTCGCGCCGCCCACGGCGTAGTCGCCGGTGATGAAGTAGTTCTTGAAGAACTTCAAGGGCCCCGGCTGCGCCTCACCAGGTTGGGCCGAGAGCAACGCAAACCCCAAAGAGAAGAGCGCGACGGCTGCTCTCCATCGCGTGACTGCGAACGTCGAGCCGACCTTGACTGGGAACATCTGCATTCTCCCTGCTGTATCCTTCGCGCGGCACAGCGCCGGTTGAACCGGGTTGCGGTTCAGTCGGTTACCATGCCGGCGGTCGACGGCAAGTGACCCACGGGGTGAAACACATTTCAGACTGGATTAGTCGGAGTATACAAGAGGGCCCCGCACGGCTCAAGCACAATTGCAGGAGCGGCGCGGGCTGGACTGAAGATTTCGGGAAGTCCGCCGCCAGGCAGACTTACGCTACCCTGAGGTCACTCGTAGACGTCCCGCGCCTTGCCCCGCCAGAGGCGATAGACGGTCACCTGATACAGGGCAACCAGCGTGAGGCCCCAGAGGTAGATGGCGAGTGCGGTCCGGAGGCTGCCTTCGGGCGAGGCCGCGTTGTAGATGTCGAGGCCCGGATGCGCGCTCCCGGGCCCGGCGGGCAGCAGCCGCGGATAGAGCCCCGCGGCGACCGACGCGAGGATGCCGGCGATCAACGTCGCACTGGCGGCAAAGGCGCGTCCGCCATCCTGCCGCCCCTGAAAGTACTTGATGGCGATGGCGGCCGCAGCGGTGATGGCGGGAGCGAGGAGCAGCCACGGATACTGGACGAAGTTGGCGGTGAAGTCCGGCCGCACGACGAAACTGGCGGCAATCATCGCCGCGAGCAGCGCCATCGCCGCCCACCAGAGCGCCCCGGCGAAGCGCCGCGCGCGGGCCTGCAGGGGGCCGTCCGTCTTCACCACGACCCACGCCGCGCCGTGCATCGAGAGCAGGGCCACGCTCAGCACGCCGCCCAGCAGCGCGAACCAGTTCAGCATCAGGGAGAACGTCCCCTGGAACTCCCCGTGCTCGTCCAGGGGAACGCCGCGGAGCACGTTGCCGAGCGCCACGCCGAACAGCAGCGCGAGCAGCGCGCTCGACAGCGAGAAGGCCACGTCCCACGCGTGCCGCCACATGTCGTGGTCGATCTGGTGCCGGAACTCGATGCCGAGACCGCGCAGGACGAGAAGCCAGAGCACGATCATCAGCGCCAGGTAGAACCCGCTGAAGCTGGCCGCGTAGAGATGCGGGAAGGCGACCACCATCGACCCGCCCGCCGCGAGCAGCCAGACCTCGTTGCCGTTCCACACGGGACCGATCGTATCGATGAGCCTCCCGCGCTCACGGGTGTTGCGGCCGAGCAGCAGGTGCAGGGCGCCCACGCCGAGGTCGAACCCGTCGAGCACCGCGTAGCCGGCCAGCATGAAGGCGAGGACGATGAACCAGACGGTGTTGATCACGATCGCGCCTTTCCGGCTGCGGCGTGGGCGTTGTCGAGGCCGTCGCCCGTCCCCGTCGCGCTCGAGGGCTCGTGCGCGTGGCCGCCGCCCGGCCCGGCGTGCACGATCCGCAGGACGAGCAGCAGGTAGAGCAATCCGACCAATGCGTACAGCCCCATGAATCCGAAGAGCGTGAAGATCGTCATCCCGGCAGTGACGTTCTGCGATGTCGCCTCCGTCGTGCGCCGCAGGCCGTAGACGATCCACGGCTGACGCCCCACCTCGGCAACCACCCAGCCGGCGTGGTTGGCGATGTACGGAAACGGCATGGCGAGCATGAGCGCCCAGAGGACGCCTCGTGATGCGAACAGGCGGCCGCGCCACAACTGGAACCCGGAGATCGCGAAGATCGCGATGAAGATCGTCCCCAGGCCGACCATGATGTGGTACGCGTAGTACACGATCTCGAGGGGTGGGCGCTGGTCCGCCGGGATGTCGTTCAGCCCGATCACTTCCTCCCGGGCGTCCCCGTAAATCAGATAGCTGAGCACGCCCGGCACGACGATCGCATCCATCAACTGCTTCCGTTCACTGTCCGGCATCCCGATAATCGCCATGCCCGCGCGGGGTTGCGTTTCGAACACCCCCTCCATCGCCGCCATCTTCGCCGGCTGGAAGCGCGCGATGTTCTCGGCGTGGAACGATCCGGTCGGAAACAGCGACACCACCGAGAAGATGAGCCCGGCCGTCACGCCCACGCGGACGAACGTGCGCCCCTCGGCCTCGTGCTTTCGCGCGAGCAGATAGTAGGCGCCGATGCCCGCCATGACCATCGACGCCACCACCAGCGATCCCGAAATGACATGCGGGTACTGCCAGCGGGCATAGGGGTTCGTGAGGAGCGCCCACAGGCTCGTCAGCTCCGCCCGCCCTTCCACGATGCGGTACCCGACCGGGTGCTGCATCCAGGCGTTGGTGGCGACGATGAAGAAGCCCGAGAGGACCGCGCCGAACGCGACCATCACCGCCGAGAGCCAGTGCAGAACAGGACCGATGCGCCGTTCGCCGAAGAGGAACAGCCCGAGGAACGACGACTCGGCGAAGAACGCGAAGACGCCTTCCATGAACAGGGTTTGTCCGACCACCGGCCCGGCGAAGCGCGAGAACCTGGCCCAGTTCGTCCCGAACTGGAACTCCATCGGGATGCCGGTCACCACGCCCGCGGCAAACGTGACCGCGAAGATGCGCGCCCAGAACCGCGCGGCCAAGCCGTAGTGCCGGTCCTTGGTCCTGAGCTCGAGCGTCTTGAGGACCGCGATCAGGACCCCCAGCCCCATCGTGAGGACGGGGAAGAGGTAGTGGAACATGATCGTGAAGGCGAACTGCCAGCGGGCAGCGGCGAATGCGTCGGCCAAGGCTGTGCCTGCCTTTCGGGTGAGAACTAGCAGTCTACCTCACCGGGACGCGCGGGGAAATGCTGGGTCGGGGGCGGGCGGCCGGCCGGCGGGGCTGCCCCCGCCGGCCGAACTGGAGGACCGAATCAGGCAACGTCGAATCGATCGAGGTTCATGACCTTGTTCCACGCGGCCGCGAAGTCGCGCACGAACTTCTCCTTCGCGTCGTCGCTCGCGTAGACTTCCGCGAGGGCTCGGAGTTCGGAGTTCGAACCGAAGACGAGATCGACGCGGCTGCCGGTCCACTTGACCGCGCCCGTCTTGCGATCGCGGCCCTCGAAGGTCTCGGCGGCTTCGGACGCCGGCCGCCACTCCGTGCCCAGATCGAGCAGGTTCACGAAGAAGTCGTTGGTCAACGTCCCGGGCCGCTTGGTGAAGACGCCCAGCCTGGACTGCTTGTAGTTCGCATTCAGGACGCGCAGGCCGCCGACGAGTACCGTCATCTCGGGGGCGCTCAGTGTCAGCAGCGCCGCTCGATCAACCAGCCGCAGCTCCGCCGGGCGCTGGGATCCGTTCCCAGGATAGTTGCGGAACCCGTCCGCCGGCGGTTCGAGCACCGCGAAGGCGTGCACGTCGGTCTGTTCCTGTGACGCGTCCGTGCGTCCCGGCGTGAACGGGACCTTCACGCTGTGCCCGGCCTTCTTTGCGGCCTGCTCGACGGCGGCGCAGCCGCCGAGGACGATCAGGTCGGCTAGCGAGACCGCCTTCTTCGTGCGGGCCTGCGCCTTGTTGAAGTCCTGCTGAATCTTCTCCAGCGTCCGAAGCACCTTCGCGAGATCGGCCGGGTTGTTCACGGCCCAGTCCTTCTGCGGTGCGAGGCGGATGCGCGCGCCGTTCGCGCCGCCGCGCCTGTCGGTGCCGCGGAACGTCGCCGCCGACGCCCAGGCCGTCGAGACCAGCTGGGACACGGAGAGTTTCGACGCGAGGATTTTCTTCTTCAATGCGTCGATGTCCTTGGCGCCGATCGGCTTGCAGGTCGCCTTGGGGACCGGGTCCTGCCACAGCTGCGGCTCTTTCGGCACCAGCTTGCCCAGGTACCGGGACACGGGCCCCATGTCGCGGTGCGTCAGCTTGAACCACGCCTTCGCGAAGGCGGCGGCGAACTCCTCCGGGTGTTCGTAGAAGCGCCGCGAGATTTTCTCGTAGGCGGGGTCGACGCGCAGCGAGAGGTCCGTCGTCAGCATGGTCGGCGGATGACGTTTGGACGCGTCGTGGGCATCCGGAATCGTGCCGGCGCCCGCGCCGCCTTTCGCCACCCACTGGTTCGCGCCGGCCGGGCTCTTCGTCAGCTCCCATTCGTAGCCGAACAGGTTCCAGAAGAAGTTGTTGCTCCACTTGGTCGGCGTGGAGGTCCAGGTGACCTCTATCCCGCTGGTGATGGCGTCGCCGCCTTTGCCGGTGCGGTAGCTGCTGGCCCAGCCGAGCCCCTGCGCCTCGAGCGGCGCGGCTTCAGGTTCGGGGCCGACGTGCGTGGCGGGGCCTGCGCCGTGCGTCTTGCCGAACGTGTGCCCGCCGGCGATGAGCGCCACCGTCTCCTCGTCGTTCATCGCCATGCGGCGGAACGTCTCGCGAATGTCCTTCGCGGCAGCCAGGGGATCCGGGTTGCCGTTCGGTCCCTCCGGATTGACGTAGATGAGGCCCATCTGCACGGCGGCGAGGGGATTCTCGAGCTGCCGGTCGCCGGTGTAGCGCTTGTCGTCGAGCCACGTGGTTTCGGCGCCCCAGTAGGTGTCGTCCGATTCCCAGACATCGGCCCGTCCGCCGGCGAAGCCGAACGTCGTGAACCCCATCGACTCGAGGGCGCAGTTGCCGGCGAGAATCATCAGGTCGGCCCACGAGAGCTTCCGCCCGTACTTCTGCTTGATGGGCCAGAGCAGCCGGCGCGCCTTGTCGAGGTTCGCGTTGTCGGGCCAGCTGTTGAGGGGCGCGAAGCGCTGCATGCCTGCCCCGGCGCCTCCGCGGCCGTCGCTGATGCGGTACGTGCCCGCGCTGTGCCAGGCCATCCGGATGAAGAGCGGCCCGTAGTGGCCGTAGTCGGCCGGCCACCAGTCCTGCGACGTCGTCATCACCTTCTCGATGTCCTTCTTCACGGCATCGAGATCGAGCGTCTTGAACGCTGCGGCGTAGTTGAAGGTCCCGCCCATGGGATCGCCCGCGGGCGGGTTCTGGTGGAGGATCTTCAGGTTCAGCTGATGCGGCCACCAGTCGCGGTTCGACGCGCCGCTCGGCGCGTGGCCCGGGAACGGGCACTTCGATTCGTTCGTCTTCTCTGCCATGTTCGGTTCCCCCTGATGGTGCTGTTAGCGGGCTTTCCCGCGTGGTGAGATCCTGCCCTCGGTTCTGGCGCAGCGGCTGCAGACGCCCCGCACTTCGACCTGCGTGGTGATGACGCGGCCCAGTTCCTGGACGGAGGCGGGCACGCGCAACGCTGCCAGTTCGGCGCTTTCGAAATCCCTCGCCAGCCCGCAGTGGACGCAGACGTAGTGGTGGTGCTGGTCCAGGTTGGCATCGAAGCGGACGCGCTCGCGCCTGGGCCCGAGCGTGGTGACCAGGCCCAGGTCGTTGAGCATCCACAGCGTCCGGTAGACCGTGTCGATCGACACCGTCGGCACCCGCTTTCGGACGGCCCGGCACACGGCGTCCGCGTCGGGGTGCTCGAGGCTGGACGCCACCTCGTGGAAGATCTCGAGGCGCTGGTGCGTGAGCTTGACGCCGGCGGCCGCGGCCGCCGACCTGAAGCGGTCGAGGCGGCGCTCAACGGCGAGGCGAGGAACCTTGTTCACGAGTCATTCCTATTTACGCAGAACTTGCACCTAGGAATCTAGCGGCTCCTCTGCGGGATGTCAAGGCCGATGGGCAATCGGCGGGCGCAGTGTGCTACCGTTCTCCGCGCATCCCCGCCGGGAAGGGCCGTGGGGCTTGAGGTCATGAGAAAGCCGTCTTCAGCGGTCTGGGTGACCACCGCGGCGTCACTGGCCTACGCGACGCTTCGCTACAACGTCTTCAAGGGCGTGGCCTGGGCCGACTGGCCCGTCTTCATCCTGAACAAGGGTCTGGCCCTGGCGAGCCTGCTGGTGCTGGCCGCCTGGATTCTGGGGCACCGGAGATCGACGGACGCGTCCGAGCCGGCGCTTCTGGCGGCCGCGTCACGGCTGATGCTGGGGCACATCGGCCTGTCGCTCGCCGCGCTCTCGCCGGTCTACTTCCCGGCGTTCTTTGCGGACGGCCGGCTCACCTGGCAGGCAGGCACCGCCCTGGCGATTGGCGTGGCGGCCGCAGTAGCCCTGCCCGTCGTCTCGCGGCCGGGCCGCGCCCACCGGTCCAGGCTCCGTGGCCTGGGCCTGATTGCGTTCGCGGCGGGGTGCCATGCGGCGCTGTTCGGGTATTCGAGCTGGTTCACGCCAGCGGCGTGGCCCGGGTCCCTGCCGCCCATCACGCTCGTCTCGTTTGCGGCAGGCCTTGCCGGGATCGGCGCGGCGTGGAGCGGGCATGCACGCCCGCCCAGCGGCCGCTGAACCGTCCCTGCTCCGCCGCTACCGCGCGTACTTGATCCCGCAGCCGTACGGGCGGGAGGTCGCCGTCGTCACGGCCTTGCCAGCCATGCCCTCGGCGAGCGCCGCCGACACGTAGTTGGAGGCAGTCGCCAGGTCGGCCTGGTCGCTGGTCGGCTTGTCGTCGATCGCGCCGTTGTAGACCAGGACGCCGTCAGGATTGACGACGAACATGTGCGGCGTCGTTTTGGCGTCGTAAAGGCGCCCGATCTCGCCCGTCGGGTCGAGCAGGATGGCGGACGGCGCGGCGTTCTTCTGCGCGAAGTACGCATTGGCCTGCGCGGCCTCCATGTGCCCCTGCTGGCCCGCGGCCGACGACAGGATGGTGAGCCACACCACGCCCTTCGACGTCCACTCCTGCTGGAGCCTCTGCATGTTGTTCCCGCCGTAGTGCTTCTTCACGTACGGGCAGCCTTCGTTGTGCCACTCGAGCACAACCCACTTGCCCTTGAAGTCGGAGAGGTTGTGCACCTTGCCCTTGCTGTCGGTGCCCTTGAACGCGGGGGCCGGCGCACCGGTTTTCGACGCGTGGGTGGTCATGGGAGCGGCAGCCACCGCGATGGCCAGCGCTGCGGCAAGGATGGTCGTCTTCTTCATCAGGGGCTCCTGTCTTCTATCTTCTGTCCTACCGTACAGGCGCCGCGATGGTGTACGCGCGCCCGCCTGCAAGCGTGAGCACTCCCCGCAGCACGGCGGGATCCTTCGCGAGTTGGCTCGATTTGCGAAGCACGAGGCGGACGCCGTCCGGGAGCGGCGTGACGGCTTGCGCGGCGGAGTCGTTCACCTGGCTCAACTCGAGGGGGAAGAACACCGCCTCGGTCTCCCGCGCCCCGGTGAGGACGTCGACGACGAAGGTCTCGCCGTTCGAGCGCACCGAGGTCTTCCAGGCGGGCGGCGCCGGTTTCGGCACCTGGCCGCGCGCCGCCTCGATGGCCTCCGCCCAGCCGGACACCTGCCCGATCTCCTGCGCGTTCAGCGGAAACCTCAGCGACAGCTCCGCCTTGCCGGGCACGCAGAGGTTCGCGCATGCCATCCAGCGGACCGCCGCCTTGACGGAGAACTCCTGCGGGACCCGCGCGCCGGCCGCGACGGCAACCGCCACGGGCAGCACGACGCTCTCGTGATATCCGTAGTTGACCAGCCCGCCGATGTCGATCCGCTCGGGTGCCGGCCACTCGAGGCCGGCCGCCATCATGCCCGGCGGAAACGTCCAGGTCACCTCCGGAGGCCCGCCCGAGTCCCCGGGGTTGCGCCAGTAGACGTGCCACTCCGGATCGAGGTCGAATTTCAGCGCGAGCCGCATGCCGGGTCCGGGCGCCGCGCGGTCCGCAATCAGCTCGACGCGCACGTGCGGGCCCTGCCCTGTGCGGGCCGCGGGTCCGGGCGTCTGGGCGCCGGCAGGACCCGGAACCAGAGCCAGCGAAATGGCAGCCACGGCGCACGCGCCGGCGGCGCGCAGGGGGGTGGTCGGCAACATGAGAGATTGATCCATTCTATGGGACGCCGGCACCGGCCGGGAAGATCCCGTTTCCAGATCAAGTCGCCATGCCGCAACACCGGCCTGTCGGTCGGCGGACCCGGGTGGCCGTCATGAATCCCGACCTTCGATCTACCGCAGCCGGATCCGCGCCGTCACCGGGAAGTGATCGGACGGGTACCGCCCGTCACGCGACGTCCGCACGATGGCGGCGTCGAGGACCTCGGTGCCCGGCTCGACGAAGACGAAGTCGATCTTGTCGCCGGTGGTCTGGCCCGGCTTGAAGCCGTTGAAGGTCCCCACCTCTTTCGCGTCAGGGTGGCGCGCCCTGAAGCTGTCGACGAACGAGGCGCGCATCGCCACGGCGGCCGCGTTGTCTTCTGCGGCGTTGAAATCCCCCGTGACCACCACCGGCGCCTTCGGGTCGCGGGCCGCGATCCGTTCCAGCAGCAGCGCCACGCTGCGCTCACGAGACGGCTGCGACTGGTGGTCCAGATGCACGTTGAAGAAGTAGAAGGAAGGGCCCTCCCGGTCCTCGAAGTAGGCCCAGGTGGAGATGCGCTCGATCTGGTTGCCCCAGGAGGCGGACTTGACCACGCCCGGAGTGTCGGAGAACCAGAACGTGTCGCTGCGCCGCGCCCGGAGCCGCGCCGTCCGGTAGAGAATCGCCGCGTACTCCCCGGCGCGCCGCCCGTCGCCGCGGCCGACGCCGACGTAGTCGTAGCCCGGCACCGCCTGCAGGATTTCGTCGATCTGGCCGTGCAGCGCTTCCTGCAGGCCGACCACGTCCGCCTGCTGCTCGCGCAGGAGCGCGTACAGCTGCTCGCGCCGCTTCAGCCAGTGGTTATCGCCGTCGTTGGCGGTGCCGTAGCGGATGTTGAACGACATGACCGTCAGCGGCGCCGCCAGGGCCGGTTGAGGCGCGGGTGCGGCCGCCGGCGCCTGCGCGACGGCAAGCGCGAGGAGCAGAGAAAAGAGAGTCATTGGTGGTCCTTCTGTCGAAGCCCGCGGCAGTGGCCACCATTATAGGCCTCAGGGCGCCATCTCCTTTACTCACAGCCCGTGCCCGCGTAGGATGCGTCAGGGGTCGGGACTAATTACGCCCGGAAGGCGCCGACGATGACGGATCTGTCATCGCTCGCGCGATGACAATTCTGTCGCTTTCAGAAGGCGCCGTACGTAATTAGTCCCGACCCCTTCCGAGGAGGAATCGCCATGCCGACGGCGACCCGGTCGATGCTCCGCTCCCTGGCGCTCGCGATCGCGTGCGCCGCGCTCTTCGTGCCCTCGGGCCGTGCGCAACAGGCGGCGCGCCCGTCCCCTGACACGTACGGCGCGCTTCGATGGCGCTACATCGGGCCGGAAGGCAACCGGTTCTCGGCGGCCGCCGGCATCCCGGGCGACTCCTCCACCTATTACGTGGGCGCGGCGTCCGGCGGCATTTTCAAGACGACCGACGCCGGCGTGCACTGGCAGGCCATCTTCGACGGCCACCCGGTCCAGTCGATCGGCGCCCTCGCCGTCTCCGTCTCCGACCCGAACATCGTCTGGGCCGGCACCGGCGAGGGCAAGATTCGCAGCCACATCTCGCTGGGCCAGGGCATCTACAAGTCCACCGACGCCGGCAAGTCGTGGACGCTGATGGGGCTCGAGCAGACGGGGCGCATCCCGCGCCTGGTCATCGATCCACAGAACCCGGATGTCGTGCTCGCGTGCGCACTCGGCCACGCGTACGGACCGCAGCCCGAGCGCGGCGTGTTCCGCACGACCGACGGCGGCAAGACGTGGGCGAAGACGCTGTTTGTCGACGACAACACCGGTTGCTCCGACATCGCGATGGACCTGAACAACCCGCGCATCCTGTTCGCAGGAATGTGGCAGCTGGAGATTCACACGTGGGGCCGCACGAGCGGCGGCCCGGGCAGCGGTCTGTACACGTCGCGCGACGGCGGCGTCACGTGGAAGAAGCTCACCGGCCGCGGCCTGCCCGCCAGGCCGGTCGGCAAGGTTGCCGTCGCCATCTCCCGCTCGAACCCCAACCGCGTGTACGCGCTGATCGAGACAGGCGACGGCATCCCCTGGGACGGCAAGGAGACGGATGCGGGCCAGGTGTTCCGCAGCGACGACGGGGGCGAGACCTGGCGGGTCGTGAGCTACGACCACCTCGCCATGGGCCGCCCTCACTATTACTCGCGGATGGCCGTCGCGCCCGACGACGAGGACGAGGCGTACTTCTTGACCGCCTCCTACGCGAGAACCCTGGACGGCGGCTTGACGCTCACCCAGCTGACACGCGACCAGGCCCCCGGCGGCGATCATCACGACATGTGGATCGATCCGACGAACGCCGATCGCATGATTGTCGCGCACGACCAGGGCCTGTCGATCTCCATCAACCGGGGGCGCACGTGGTTCAAGCAGCGCCTCACGAACGCGCAGATGTACCACGTGACCGTCGACAGCGCGATCCCGTACAACGTCCTGGGCAACAAGCAGGACGAGCCGACGTACCGCGGTCCCAGCAACAGCCGTCTGGCCAGCGGCATCATTCCGCGCGCGATGTGGCACGCGGTCGGCGGGGGCGAGAGCGGGTTCGCCACCCCTGACCCGACCGATCCCAACATTGTCTGGTCGAGCGCCTCCGGCTCCGGCATGGTCGGCGGCATCGTCGTCCGCTTCGAGGAGATGAGACGGCAGTTCCGGAACGTCGAGGTATGGCCCGACCAGTCGAACGGCCCGGCCGAGGGGCTGAAGTACCGTTTCGTGTGGGACGCGCCGCTGCTCATCTCGCCGCACGACCACAACACCGTCTACACCGGCAGCCAGCACGTGCACCGGACGACAAACGGCGGCCAGTCGTGGGAGGTCGTCAGCCCCGACCTGACGCTGAACGACCGGAGCCGGATGGGCAGTTCGGGCGGCCTCACCGGAGACAACATCGGCGTCGAGTACGCCGGCGTCGTCCACGGCCTGGCCGAGTCGCCGAAGGAGCGCGGCCTCATCTGGGCCGGCACCAACGACGGCCTGCTGCACCTGACGCGGGACGGCGGCAGGACGTGGACCAATGTGACGAAGAACCTGCCCGGTCTGCCGCCGTGGGGATCCTTCCGCAGCATCGTCGCGTCGCGGTACGAGGCCGGAACCGCGTACGTGGTCGTCGATCTCCACCAGGTCAACAACCGGGATCCGTTCATCTACAAGACCGCGGACTTCGGCCGGACGTTCCGCGCGATCACCAGCGGCATCCCGAAGAGCATGCTGAGCTACGCGAAGGCGATCTGCGAAGACCCCGTGAGACGAGGCCTGCTCTACGCCGGCACCGAGAACGCGATCTACGTCTCGTTCGACGACGGGGAGAACTGGCAGCCCCTGCAGACGAACCTGCCGGCCGCGCCCGTGTCGTGGATCACCGTGCAGGAGCACTTCAACGACCTCGTGATCTCGACCTACGGCCGCGGCTTCTGGATCATGGACGACATCGGGCCGCTGCAGCAGATGACGCCGCAGGTGCTGGCGTCGGACGCGCACCTCTTCACGGTGCGGCCGGCGTACCGGTTCCGGTTCATCACGGCGCCCTCGACGCCGTACGACGATCCCACGGTCGGGGAGAACCCCGAATACGGCGCGTCGATCAACTATTACCTGAAGGCAGCGGTGCCCGGCCCCGTGACGCTGACGATCCTCGACGCGAAGGGCCACGTCGTGAGGACGCTCACCGGCACGGGACGCGCGGGCCTCAACCGTGTGAACTGGGACCTGCGGGGCGAGCCGTCCGACACGATCCGGATGCGCACCAGCCCCCTGTCGCCTGCGCCGCACGTCCGGCTGGGGCCCGAGGGCTGGCGGCCGCCGGCTGGCGGCGGGGCGGCCATCAGCATCCTGCAGCCGCCGGGCACCTACACCGTGAAGCTCTCCGCCGGCGGGCGGGAGCTGACGCAGCCCCTCATCGTGCGCAAGGATCCGCATTCAGCGGGCACCGAGGCCGACATCGAGGCGCAGACGCAGACGCTCGTCGAACTGCGCCGCGATCTCAACACGGCGGTAAACCTGCTGAACCGTCTCGAACTCGTGCGGAGCCAGATCGAGTCGCTCGGGCGGGTCGTAAGCGACGCGGAAGTGACGAAGGCCGGCGCCGTGCTGAACCAGAAGCTGATCGATCTCGAGATGCTGCTGATCGACCTGCGGATCACCGGCGCCCAGGACGGCATCCGCTTCGCGGCCAAGCTCATCTCGCGGTTCGGCTACCTCGCGAACGGGGTGTCGAACGCGGATTTCAGGCCGACGGACCAGCACCTGGAGGTGCAGAAGCTGCTGGCGGAACGCATTCGCGCAAGAGTCGCCGACTTCGACGCAATCGCCGGCGGCGACCTGGCGGCGTTCAACCAGATGCTCCGCTCGCGCAACATCCCGAACATCGTGGCTGGGCGCTGAGCCCGCCGCCTGGCGTCAGTTGATGAATCGCAGGATCTCGCCCACGGGTCGCCGGTCGTGGTCCGCGGCGGGCGGCGCGGCCGGCACGCCGATGGCCACGAGCGCCGCCAGTTGCTGCGGCGCCTCGACACCGAGCAGCGCCTCCAGGGCCTCGCGGGCGATCAGCGGGCCGCTCAGCCAGCACGATCCGTAGCCGAGTCCGGTGGCGGCGAGCAGCAGGTGCTCGATGGCCGCGCCAATCGACTGGATGTCGGGGTGGCCGCGCATCGCGTTGATGTCCGCCGCGCTTGTCGAGGAGCCCGCCACGGCGCGCGCGATGACACTCTCGTAGGGCTGCCGCGTCACGGCCATCACCAGCGGCGCGTCGGCGAAGAACGTCGAGAACCACTCCACCCGCTGCGCGGCGCGGCGCGCATCCTCCGGCATGGCCGCGGGCAGCAGGGCCCGCAGCCGCACGCGCACGGCGTTGGCCATCTCCTCGAGCAGCGGCTTTCTCGTGATGGCGATGAACCGCCAGGGCTGCTGGTTGTTCGGGCTCGGCGCCAGGC
>JALOKU010000099.1 GCA_025456345.1 Vicinamibacterales bacterium
ACCCGGCGAGCGCCACGCACCGCGCGAACCAGCTGCTGGCCAGCCAGGACCCGGTGGCCCTCGACTGCTGGTCGGCCAAGTCGGTCCTGTATCCGGTGGACTCGAACCCCCGCCACGCGCCCGATCACGCCGGTGTCGACCGCTGGCTCACCGACTGCATGAACCTCGTCAACTCGCTGGGGGGCATCGCGCGGCCCGACGAAGGCATCCACGTCGGCCGGCTCACGAAGTTCGAGGGCGAGTTCCAGGTCGTCCAGGGCAGCGTCACCTGAGGGCGGCCTCGCGGTCCGCTCATGCCGCCAGGCGATAGCCTTCGTTCAGCACGCACATGCTCACCAGCAGCATCAGCACCTGGTCGTTGGCCACTCGCGCGCCGGCGTCCATCTGAGGCAGGCGGTCGAGCAGGTCCACGACCTGCCGCTGGTCGAAGAACGGCATCGCTGCCAGCTGCGGCCCCCGGAGGGTGTCCTGCACGAACGTGTGGAAGCTCTCGTCGGGGGTCAGCGTGGACGGCGGGCTCAGGAACGGGTGCTTCTGCCGCCGGTAGACGGTGTCGGTGATGGCGTCGCGCACCGCCTCCCTGAGGACGTACTTCTCCGTCATCCCGTGGATCTTCATGTGCACGGGCTGGGACCGGATGAGCTCCACCAGGCGGTGATCCAGGAACGGCACCCGCCCTTCGATGGAGTGGGCCATCTCCATGCGGTCGCCGAGCATGGTCAGGATGTAGCCCGAGAGCGCCGTCTTCGACCAGAGATACAGCGACTGGTTCAGCGGGGACCGGCCGGTGAGCTGGCCCCGGACGTCGATGTCGTCCAGGAAGGCGTACGTCCCTTCGGTCGGCCCGTAGCGCTCCACGAGCTCTCTGGCGAGCAGCGGCCGCATCTTGGTCGCGCGTGAGGCGAACGTCTCGATCCAGGAAGGCACGTATCCGAGAATCCGCCTGACGCGGTCGACCGGCCCGATTTCGCCGTCCGGCAGCAGCAGCCCGCGCGACACCTTGTTCTGGCTGTCCAGCCACTCGAGCAGCTCGACGATCGCCGCCGGGTCCTGCCCCTCCCGGTCGTAGAGCAGCAGGTCGCGCCGGAAGTGCGGGTACCCGCCGAGGATCTCGTCCGACCCTTCGCCGGTGATGACGACCTTGTAGCCGGCGTCGCGGACGGCGCGGCTCAAGAGGTACTTGGCCACGCCGTGTGCGTTCACACAGAGCGTTTCCGCCTGCCGGATGGCGTCGGTGAAGTGGTCGGCGAGGTCCTGCTGGCAGATGGGAATCGGGTGATACTCCGCGCCCGCGCGCTCCGCCATCTCCTTCGCGATCGGGCCCTCGTCATAGGCGGCCTGTTCGAAGGTCAGCGTGAAGGCGCGGATCGGCTCGGGATGGTGCCGCGCGGCCAGGCCCAGCACGGCGCACGAGTCGAGCCCGCCGCTCAGGTACACGCCCACGGGCACGTCTGCGCGCAGGCGGATGCGCACCGACTCCTCCAGTTCGTGGCGGAACTCGGCCACATGATCGGCATCGGCACGCGCGTCGCGCGCCGGGCCGGCCGCGGGGTAGTCGAAGTCCCAGTACTTGGTGACCTGCACGTGCCTGTCGGTCGCGATCAGATGGTGGCCGGGCGGGATCTGGTGGACCCCGTCGAACAGCGTGCGCACCTGGTGTCCGCCGAACGCCACGGAGTTGTAGACGCTCTCCGCGTCCCACCGCGCCGGCACGCCGGCGGCGAACAGGGCCTTTGCTTCCGACGCGAAGTACAGGGTGTCCTGATGCCAGGCGTAGAAGAGCGGCTTGATGCCAAAGCGATCCCGCGCGGCGAAGATCGTCCGGCGGTGCTCGTCCCACAGCACGAAGGCGAACTCGCCGCGGAGATGGTGCAGGCACTGCGCGCCGAAGTCCTCGTACAGATGCAGGGCGATCTCGCTGTCAGACCTGGTGCGGAGGCGATGCCCGCGCGCTTCGAGCTCGCGCTGGATCGCTTCGTAGCCGTAGAACTCGCCGTTCACCACGATTCGCGTCCGGCCGTCTTCGCTGGCGATGGGCTGGTCGCCGGTGGTCAGGTCGATGATGCTCAGCCTGGCGTGGCCGAGCCCGACCATGCGGTCCGGCGACATCCAGTGGCGCTGCCCGTCCGGGCCGCGATGATGGAGGCTCTCGGTCGCTCGCGCGAGGGCCGACTCCGAGACAGGATGGCGGCGGGCGAAGAAGGCGACGATTCCGCACATGGGGGGCGCGTCCTTGGCGTGAGGCGGCACAGGCGATCCTCTCGGGATCCGCCGGCGCTGCGGTGTGACGGTTCACTACCCTGAGATTCGGTTATACCTCAGGTTCCGCCGCACCGGCCGCGCAATCGTGCCTCCGAGGCGCCTGTCGCGGTTATGCTTGGCGCATGCTGCGTCATGCCGTGCCGGCTGTGGTTGTCGCCCTCTCTCTCTCCTCGCTCACGTCCGCCGGGCCTCCCCGGTTCGAGGCGCGGTTCGTCCTGCCGCCGCAGGACCAGCACGTCCACTCGTCGTCGATTGTCGAACTGCCGAACGGCGACCTCTTCGCCGTCTACTACCGCGGCAGCGGCGAACGCCGGGCCGACGATGTGCGCCTCGAAGGGGCACGGCTTGCCAGGGGTGCCGGCGCGTGGAGCGCGCCGTTTCCGGTCGCCGACTCGCCCGGGTTCCCCGACTGCAACCCCATCGCCTTCCTCGACGCCCGAGGCCAGCTCTCGGTTGTCTGGCCTGCGATTCTGGACAATATGTGGGAGTCGGCCCTGCTGCGCTACCGCCGCGCGCCGACGGCGGCCTGGACGGCGGGCGCCCCGCCGTGGAACGCAGGCGGGGTCATTCTCCTGCGTCCCGACAACCTGAAGGAGAAGACCGAGCCGTTCGCCCGGTCGGTGCTCGCGTCGCTTCCCGCCGGACGCGACCGCGACGAACTCGCGCAGCTCATCGAACGGCTTTCCGACACGCTCTACAACCGCCTCGGCTGGATGCCGCGCGCGCACGCGCTTCGCCTGCCGGGCGGCCGGCTCCTGCTCCCGCTCTACAGCGACACCTACAGCGTGGGCCTGGTGGCGATCTCCGACGATGACGGCGCGACGTGGCGGGCGAGCGATCCGATCGTGAGCCTGGGTGGCGTGCAGCCCTCGCTCGTGCGCAGGAAGGACGGGACCATCGTCGCTTACATGAGGGACAACGGTCCGCCGCCCCAGCGCGCGATTGTCGCCGAGTCGCGCGACGGCGGCGTCAGCTGGAGCCAGGGAGTCGACTCGGACATTCCCAACCCCGGCTCGAGCCTCGAAGTTGTCGCGCTGCGGGACGGCTCGTGGCTGATGGTCCTGAACGACACCGAGAACGGGCGGGCCCGTCTCTCAGCCTGGCTGTCGAACGACGAAGGGCGGACGTGGCCTCGCCGCCGGGCGATCGAGGACTCGCCCGGCGGCTCCTTTTCCTACCCGTCGGTCATCCAGACGGCAGACGGCCTCGTGCACGTGAGTTACAGTTACGTGGAGCCGGCGCCCGCCGCGGGCGGCAGGCGCCGGGAGGCGATCAGGCACGTCATGCTCGACCCCGCGTGGGTGTCCGAGGCGCCGCCGCGGGACGGACAGAGACAGGGGAAGGACGGATGACTTCAAAGATGACACGGCGCGGGTTCTTGACGACGAGCGTGGCGGGCGGCGTGACGGCCCTGGGCGCCTTCGCGCGTCCTGCCTGGTCCGCGCCGCAGGGCGCCAACGACGCGGTGCGCGTGGCCGTCGTCGGTGTCCGCGGGCAGGGCAACTACCACCTCAGGCTCTTCAAGAAGATCCCCGGCGTACGCATCGTCGCCATCTGCGACATCGATCAAGCCATCCTCGACGAGCGGGCCGGGCAACTCGCGGCCGACAACATCCAGGTGGCCAGGTACACGGACGTCCGCAAGCTGCTCGAGAGCAAGGATGTCGACGCGATTTCCATCGCCGCGCCCAATCACTGGCACTCGCTGATGGCCGTCTGGGCCTGCCAGGCGGGCAAGGACGTCTACGTCGAGAAACCCGTGTCCCACAACGTGTGGGAGGGCCGGAAGATCGCCGAGGCGGCCGCGAAGTACGGCCGCATCGTGCAGGCCGGGACCCAGTCGCGCTCGGACCAGGCGCTGCACGAATTGGCGGCGTATCTGAAGACCGGGCAGATCGGGAGGATCCTTCGCGCCCGCGGCCTTTGCTACAAGCGCCGCGACAACATCGGCAAAGTGACGGGCCCGCAGCCCATCCCGCCCGGCGTGGACTACAGCCTGTTCTGCGGGCCCTCCGAGCTAGTGCCCCTGCGGCGCAGGCAGTTGCACTACGACTGGCACTGGGTGTGGCCGACGGGCAACGGCGACATCGGCAACCAGGGCATCCACGAGATGGACATGTGCCGCTGGATGCTGGGTGAGGAAACGCTCCCTCCCCGGGTCTTCAGTTTCGGCGGGCGTTTCGGATACGACGACGATGCCGAGACGCCGAACACGCTGGTGGCGGTGCTCGACTACCCAACTGCGCCGCTCATCTTCGAGGTGCGCGGCCTCCCGGCGCAGGCGGGCGCGAACTACATGGACCACTACAAGGGCGTGCGCATCGGCATCACGGTCGAATGCGAGCACGGCTACTTCGCCGGCGGAGCGGGCGGGGGCATTGTCTACGACAACGACGGCAAGCGGATCAAGGCCCTGCCGAGCGAGGGCGGCGGCACGCACATCCCGAACTTCATCGACGCCGTGCGCAGCCGGAAGCCCTCCGACCTCAAGGCGCCAGTCCTCGGCGGGCACCTGTCGTCGGCCCTGTGCCATCTGCCGAACATCTCGTACCGGCTGGGCACGCAAATGCCCACGGCCGACGTGAGGGCCCAACTCGCGTCGCGTGCCGACGTGGCCGAGGCGTTCGATCGGTTCTCCGCTCACCTGACGGCCAACGGCGTGGACGTGGCGAAGACGGCGGTTACGCTGGGCCCGGTCCTCGAGATGCAGCCGGACGAGGAGCGGTTCGTGAGCAGTTCCAGCTACGACATGGGGGCGTGGGCCAACCGGATGCTGCGCGACAGCTACCGCGCTCCGTTCGTGATGCCCGAGCAGGTGTAGGGCTCGTGCTTCATTGCCGCCTCGACTACAACGTCCATCCCTCGCGGTACTGGCGCCGCACGTAGGCGTCGGCCTCGGCGTCGTTGGTGACCTTCATCGCCTCGCCGTCCCACAGCAGCAGCCGGCTCGGGAACCGCACCGCGAGGTTGCCCATCAGGACCATCTCCGACAGCGGGCCGGAGTAGTCGAAGTTCGACGACGCGGGCTTGCCGCCCTTGCACGCGCGAATCCAGTCCTGCTCGTGGCCCTCCTCGCCGTTCGGCACGCGCTCCAGCGTCTTGGCCGGCGGGCGGAAGTCCTTCATGCGCGCCTCGGGAACCAGCCGCGGGCTGCGGCCGTAGCAGCCGGCCATGAGCGTCGCCTTGGTGCCGATGAGCAGAACGCCCCCGTCCTCGTCGCCCATCTTGCGATCCGGCTCCATGTCGGCCGGGCGCGCGGGCATCAGGCCGCCGTCCCACCAGGTCAGGTTGAGGGCCGCGAAGTTCTTCCGCGCCGGGAACGCGTACCGCACGATCGTCGAGCGCGGATACGTCTCGTTCTTCGGCACGGTGAACTTGAAGAAGTCCTCGTAGTAGGTCGAGATGCAGCCCTCGACGCTGACCGGGTATTTCAGGTCCAGCGCCGCGAACACCGGGTCGAGGATGTGGCAGCCCATGTCGCCGAGCGAGCCGGTGCCGAAATCCCACCAGGCGCGCCACCGCTGTGGATGGTAGGTGGGGTGAAATGGCCGCATCGGGGCCGGGCCGATCCACTCGTTCCAGTCCATCGTGTCGGGAACGGGCGGCGTGTCCGTCGGCCGGTCGACTTCGACCCCCTGCGGCCACACGGGACGGTTGGTCCACGCGTGGACCTCCTTCACCTGGCCGAGCGCGCCGGACGCCACCCACTCCGAGACGAGCCGCAGGCCCTCGCCCGAGTGGCCCTGGTTGCCCATCTGCGTGACGACGTTGTGCTTCCGCGCGGTCTCGGTCATCAGCCGCGCCTCCCACACCGCGTGGGCGATTGGCTTCTGCACGTAGACGTGGATCCCGCGCTGCATGGCCGCCATGGCGATTATGGCGTGGGTGTGATCCGGCGTGGCGATGATCACCGCGTCGAGATCCTTCTCCCTGTCGAACATTTCCCGGTAACTGCGATAGCGGCGCGCCTGCGGGTACTTCGCGAACGTCTTGGCCGCAAGCTGCGCATCCACGTCACAGAGCGCCACGATGTTCTCGGTCTCGCACCGGCTCAGGTTGGACCCGCCCATGCCGCCGACGCCGATCGCGCCGAGGTTGAGCTTGTCGCTCGGCGACAGTTTCCGCTGGCCGGCGGCGACGCGGCCCGGCAGGATCGTGAAGGCACCGGCTGCGCCGGCGGCCGCGGCGGCGTGGTGCAGGAACGTGCGGCGTGTTGGCAGCCCGCTGGCTGCCGGCGTGGCATCGGTCTTGATAGGCATGCGGCGGACCTCCTTCGCGTCCGTGGGACGTGCAGAGTATCGCAGGTCATTCTCCCGGCTTCAACCGGGGAAAAAGGGTTCATAATCTGCCGGGTAGGTCGGACGGCCAGAAAGGACGGTCGATATGGAGCAGGTGACCCGCAGGGATTTCGTGAAAACCGCCGCCGCGACGACGATCCTCCTCGGCACCTCCAGGACGGCCTGGGCGGGCGCCAACGATCGCGTCCGCGTCGCGGTGATGGGCCTCAACGGGCGCGGCAAGTCGCACCTCGGCGGCTACGCCAAGGTCGAGAACGTCGAGGTCGCCACGCTGTGCGATCCCGACTCCCGCCTGTTCGGGCCGACGGCGAAGACGTTCTTCGCCGACAAGGGCAAGCCCGGGCCGAAGGTCGAGCAGGACATCCGCCGGGTCCTCGACGACAAGAGCATCGACGCCATCTCGATGGCCACGCCCAACCACTGGCATTCGCTGGCCACGATCTGGGCCTGCCAGGCCGGCAAGGACGTGTACGTCGAGAAGCCGATGACGCACAACATCTTCGAGGGCCAGCGCGTTGTCGAGGCCGCGAAGAAGTACAAGCGCATCGTCCAGCACGGCACCCAGCTCCGCAGCAACCCGGGGTTCCAGGAAGGCATCAAGCTGCTGCACGACGGGGCGATCGGCAAGGTCTACTTGTGCCGCACCGTGTGCTACAAGTGGCGCCCCGACATCGGCAAGGGCCACGCCGGGAAACCGCCTGCGGAACTCGACTGGAATCTCTGGCAGGGGCCCGCGCAGGAAGAGCCTTTCACGCTCAACGCCAAGGAGCAGGGGCTGTTTGTCCACTACAACTGGCACTGGCACTGGGCGTACGGCAACGGCGACATCGGCAACCAGGGCATCCACCAGCTCGACGCCGCCCGCTGGGGGCTCGGCGTGGACTTGCCGTACCGCGTGACGTCGATGGGCGGCCTGCTGCTCTGGGACGATGCCAAGCAGATCTTCGACGTGTCGTCGACGTCGTTCATGTTCAAGGGCAAGGACGGTCACGACAAGATGGCGACGCTCGAAGTGCGCCCCTGGATGACCAACGACGAGGCCGGCGGCACCTCGTTCGGCGTGATCTTCTACGGCGAGAAGGGCTGGATGACCTTCCCCAACTACGACGGCTACAAGATGTACGAGGGCCGCGAGAACAAGCTCGTCAAGGAGCGCGACGAGGGCTCCGACGTGAACCACTACCAGAACTTCATCGACTGCGTCCGCAGCCGCGACGCCGCGGCGGTGAACGCGCCTCCGATCGAAGGCCACTGGTCGTCGGCGCTCTCGCACTACGCGCTGACCGGCGCGCGCGTCAATCGCGTCCTCGAGATCGACCCTGAGACGGAGCTCGTCAAGAACGACGCCGAAGCCAACAAGATGCTGACGAGGGAATACCGGGCGCCGTTCACGGTGCCCAACGCCGTCTGACGTGAACGCGGCCCTGCTGGGGGCGTGCCTGGCTGTGCTCGCCGCCGCCCAGACGCCCGGCGCGACGTGACGCCGGGGTTGCACCGAGGTCGGGACAAGGAGTCCGCCGTGATCGGGACGGGGCTCGGCCACTATCGAGTGCTGGAGAAGCTTGGCGCCGGCGGCATGGGCGAGGTCTACGCCGCCGAGGACACGACACTGGGGCGGCGGGTCGCCCTGAAGCGGCTCCCGCTGGAGATGGCGGCCGACCCGGAGCGCCTGCAGCGCTTCCAGCGCGAGGCGCGGGCGATTGCCGCCCTCAATCATCCGAACGTCGTCACGATCTACAGCGTCGAGGAGGCCGACGGCGTCCAGTTCCTGACAATGGAGCTGGTGGAAGGGAAGACGCTGGGCGACCTCATCCCCGAGGGTGGGCTGCCGCTCGAGGAACTGCTCCGGCTGGCCGTGCCGCTCGTCGATGCGGTGGCCGCCGCGCACCAGCACGGGATCGTGCACCGCGACCTGAAGCCGGCCAACGTCATGCTCGCCACCGACGGCCGGCTGAAGGTGCTGGACTTCGGCCTCGCGAAGCTCAAGCCGGAGGTGGGCACGACCGACACGACGTGCCTGGCGACGCCGTCGCTCACGCGCCAGCACACCATCGTCGGAACGGTCGCCTACATGTCGCCGGAGCAGGCGGAGGGGCGGCCGGTGGATCAGCGCTCCGACATCTTCTCGCTGGGCGTGGTGCTCTACGAGATGGCGTGCGGGCGGCGGCCGTTCGGCGGCGACACGGCCGTCTCGCTGATCTCGGCGATCCTCAAGGACACGCCCGCGCGCCTCTCGGACGTCAAGCGGAGCACGCCGCCGTCGCTGGATCGCATCGTGACGAAGGCGCTGGCCAAGGATCCCGCCCTGCGGTACCAGCGCGCGCGCGAACTGCTCAACGACTTGCAGGAGGTGCAGCAGCAGACCGCGGCAGGTCAGATCGTGCGGGGCGTCGTCCGGGCGGTCGCCCGGTCCCGCTGGACGCGCCGGCTGGCGCTGGCGGCCGGGCTGGTCGCCATCGTGGGAGGGGTCGCGTGGCTCCTGGTGGCTGGGCGGGACGGTGCCGGCCGGCGCACGCCGGCGGCGGCGCTCCGTTTCCGCACCGACCGGCTGAGCGCGCACTCCGGCGTGGAGCAGTTTCCAAGCCTGCTGCCCGACGGCAAGTGGGTCGTCTATTCCGGCCAGGAGACGGGGAACCGGGACATCTACCTGCTGAGCACGAGCGGTCAGAATCCCATGAACCTGACGGCCGACTCCCCGGCGGAGGATGACGAGCCGGCGGCGTCGCCCGACGGCGAGCGGATTGCGTTCCGGTCGAGCCGGGAGGGGGGTGGGATCTTCGTGATGGGCCGCACGGGCGAAGGCGTGCGGCGCGTCACGCCGGTCGGTGTCAACGCGGCCTTCAATCCCACGTGGTCGGCGGACGGGACCGAGATCGCGTACACGACCGAGAACGTGCAGTTGACGCCTCTCAACTGGGAGCGAAAGAGCGAACTCTGGGTAGTCAACGCGAGCACGGGCGAGCAGCGCAGGCTCGAGGTTCCCGATGCGGTCCAGGCGAGCTGGTCGCCGCACGGCCATCGGATCGCGTACGTCTCGCGGCGGCAGAAGGCCAGTACCGGAGATCGTGCCGGCGGCAGTGCCGGCAGGGTCATGGACATCCATACCATCCCGGCGGGCGGAGGCGAGCCGGCGGCCGCCACAGACGACCAGGCAACGGACTGGAGCCCCGTCTGGTCGCCCGATGGACGGTATCTGTATTTCGTCAGCGAGCGGGGCGGCAGCATGAATCTCTGGCGCGTCCCGATTGATGAAGTGTCGGGCCGGCGCCTCGGCGAGCCGGAGCCGATCATCACCCCTGCGCCGTTCCTCGCGCATCCCTCGGTGTCTGCTGATGGCCGGCGGATCGCGTACACGGCGGTCGTGCAAACGTCGAACGTGCAGCGGCTCACGCTCGACCCGGCCGCCGCGGCCGTCAAGGGCGAACCGGCCTGGGTGACGAACGGCTCCCGCCTGTGGGCGAACCCAGATCCGACCCCGGACGGCGAGTGGGTGGTGTTCTACTCGCGGGACCAGCCCGAAGGCGACATCTACGTGAGCCGGCCGGACGGGACCGGCCAGCGTCAGTTGACGAGCGACCCCGCTCTCGATCGCGTGCCGCGATGGTCCCCCGACAAGACGTGGGTCGCGTTCTTCTCGAACCGGAGCGGCGCACTGGCCGTCTGGAAGATCCGCGCCGCCGACGGCAGCGGTCTCCAGCAGGTGACCGAGACGGGAGGCATCCCTGTGTGGTCTCTGGACAGTGCGCGTCTGGCGACCACGGAAGTCCTTCAGTCCGGAGGGGCGGCGTGGGTTGTCGACGCACACCGCCCCTGGAAGGAGCAGAAGCCCCAGCGACTCCCGCGTCCCGACCAGGCGCTGCACCCCTTCATCCCGAACGCCTGGTCGCCGGACGGTTCGAGGCTGGCCGGCATGATTGGCTTCAGCGACCGTGGCGGAAACGGCGTGGTGCTCTACACGTTCGCGACCGGCGCCTACGAACGCCTGACCGACTTCGGCGAATGGCCCGTCTGGCTGGGCGACAGCCGCCGGCTGCTCTTCGTCAACAAGGGCAGGGAGTTCTGGGTGATCGACACCCGGACGAAGGCGACGCGGAAGATCTACTCGACGATCTGGGACACCCTCGGCCCGCCGCGGCTCACGCGCGACGCACGCACCGCATTCTTCACTCGGCGCGAGACGCAGGGCGACATCTACCTCCTCACGTTCGAGGAGTGACGGCTGACAGCTCACAGCAATCAGTTCTCAGCTCAGAGCTGACGGCTCTCAATTGCTAGCTGCTGGCTGTCAGACCCGTATGAACAGGCTGCTGCGCGCCCGTCGCCGACTCCAGGAAACACGGCGCGCGCGCCTCCACCCAGGGATGGAGGCGGTCCGGTTGGTGCATAATCGCGGCACCGCCCCACCGGGCGGGGAGGATTCTCCGATGCACCGCCCTGTTCCGTACCTGCTGTCCGGTCTCCTCGTGCTCGCCGCCGCAGGCGCGGCCGCGCAGCCCGCGCCGAGGCCGAACATCATCCTTATCCTGGCCGACGACCTCGGCTACGGCGACCTCGGCTCGTACGGGCAGCGGATCATCCAGACGCCGAACCTCGATCGGCTGGCGGCCGAGGGGATCCGCTTCACCCAGTTCTACGCGGGCTCGACCGTGTGCGCGCCGTCGCGGAGCGTCCTCATGACGGGCCGCCACATGGGCCATACGCGCGTGAGGGGCAACGCCGGCGCCGGCAACTACGCGGCACAGACGCTGGCGGCGGGCGACGTGACCGTGGCCCGCGTGCTCAAGGACGCCGGCTACGCCACCGCGCTCGTCGGAAAGTGGGGCCTCGGCGAGATCGGATCGGAAGGCGAGCCGAACCGGCACGGCTTCGACGAGTTCTACGGCGTCGTCAACCAGACCCACGCGCACAACCACTATCCCGACTTCGTGTGGCGAAACGGGGAAAAGGTGCCGCTTCCGAACGTGGTGACGCCGGTGGGCACCACGCCCGGCGCCGGGTATGCGACCGCGCGGGTGCAGTACGCCAACGACCTCTTCTTCGACGAGGCGCGCGCCTTCATCGACCGGAGCCGGGACCGGCCGTTCTTCCTCTTCCTGTCGCTGACGGTGCCCCACGCCAACAACGAGCGGGCGCGGGCGCTCGGGGACGGGCAGGAGGTGCCGGACTACGGTCCTTACGCCTCGAAGGACTGGGCCGATCCGCTCAAAGGCCAGGCGGCGATGATCACGCGGATGGATCGCCAGATTGGCGACGTGCTGGCGCAGTTGAAGCGGCTCGGGCTGGACGAACGCACGCTCGTCATCTTCACGAGCGACAACGGGCCGCACAAGGAGGGCGGGCCGGCGTACGACCCCGACTTCTTCGACGCGAACGGCCCGTTCCGCGGCATCAAGCGCAGCCTGACTGACGGCGGCATCCGCGTGCCGTTGCTCGCGCGCTGGCCGGGGCGCATCAAGGCCGGCGTGGAGTCGGCGCACGTCGGCTACTTCGGCGACATGATGGCCACGTTCGCCGAACTGGCCGGCGCCGTGCCGCCCGCGGCGATCGACAGCCTCAGCCTCGTGCCGGCGCTGCTCGGCCGCGGCGCCCAGGCCAGGCACGAGTATCTCTACTGGGAGTTCTACGAGAGCGGGTTCGATCAGGCCGTGCTGCTCGAAGGACGCTGGAAGGGCATCCGCCTGAAGTCACCCGCGGCGCCGATGCAGGTCTACGACCTCGCAAGCGACCCCGGTGAATCGACC
>JALOKU010000209.1 GCA_025456345.1 Vicinamibacterales bacterium
CAGCCGGCGCCGGCGCCCACGGTGTCGCGCAGGCAGTTGCTGGGCGGTTGACACTCGCTCTCGGAGGGGCTGGAGCAACGCGTCAGCCCGATCAGCCACGAGTTCACTATGTCGGATGTCGTCGACGAGTTCCTGATTGAGACGGGCTCCCACCTCGCCTGCGTCGTGATTTGCTGTCAGTGTATGAATCCAGTCCGTAGCAGGAAGCGCATGCATGCCTGAGATCGTGCCGCGGTGGGAATGGCGCTGGTTCGGACGCCGGTTCGGGCCCGCCGAGTCACGCCTCGCGACCCTGACGCCGGGCGCCGTCCAGGAGAGCCGCGAGACCTACCTGCTCTCGGGGACCGGCGACAACGTGAAGGTGCGGGACGCGCTCATGGACATCAAGGTCCTGCGCGAGACGCGCCCCGACGGGCTGGAGCAGTGGACGCCGGTGATGAAGGCGGGGTTCCCCTTGCCGGCGGCCGAGGTGGCGAAGGTATTCGCGGCGCTGCGCCTCGATCCGCCGCCGCTGCGCCGGGCACGCTTCGATCTCGAGCAGTTCATCACCGAACTGGCCGTGCCGAGCGGCCGCATCCGCGCGGTCAACGTCCAGAAGAGGCGCACCCGATATACGGTCGACGGTTGCATGGCCGAGTTGTCCGAGGTCGTTGCCGATGGCAAGCCCACACGGACCATTGCCGTCGAGTCCGAGGATCCGTCCGCCGTCATCGCCGCCGTCCGCAGCCTGGGACTGAGTGGCTACGTGAACACGAGCTATCCGCGTGGGCTGGCGGCACTGCTGGATGGACCCCCTTCGCGCTATGCCGTCATCGATGTCGGCACCAACTCGATCAAGTTCCACGTCGCCGAGCACGCGTCCGACGTTCATTGGCGCACCGTGGCCGATCGCGCGGAGATCACGCGCCTCGGTGAAGGGCTCGACGACACCGGCCGCATCGGCGACGCTGCCCTGGAACGCGCGGTAGCAGCCATCACGGGCATGGTCGCGGAGGCGCAGGAGCACGGCGCCCTCGCCATCGTCGCCGTCGGTACCGCTGGACTGCGCATCGCGGCGAACCGGGACGAAGTCGTCGCCGCCATCGAAGCCCGCACCGGCGTGCACATCGCGGTCGTCTCGGGTGAGGAAGAGGCCCGCCTCGCGTACCTCGCCGCTCGATCGGGTCTCGACTTGCCCGCCGAGCGGTCGCTGGTGGTATTCGACACGGGCGGGGGCAGCAGCCAGTTCACGTTCGGGCGCGGGCACGACGTCGCGGAGCGCTTCAGCGTCGACGTAGGCGCGGTGCGTTACACGGAGCGCTTCGGACTGGACGGTGCCGTCTCATCCAGAGTGTTGCAGGACGCCCTCGCGGCGATCTCCGCCGACCTGTCCCGGCTCGACGGCCGGCCGATCCCCGATGCGCTGGTGGCCATGGGCGGCGCCACGACCAACATCACCGCGGTGAAGCACGGGCTCGCCCGCTATGATCCGGACGTCGTGCAGGGCACAGTGCTCGACAGCGCCGAGATCGACCGGCAGATCGAACTCTACCGCTCGAGGGACGCCGTTATCCGTCGTGGCATCGTCGGCCTGCAGCCGAACCGGGCGGAGGTCATCCTGGCGGGCGCATGCATCATCCGGACCGTCATGGAAAAGCTGGGCAAGACATCGCTCACCGTCAGTGACCGCGGCCTGCGCCACGGCGTGCTGGCGGACCGCTTCGGAACCTGAAGGGAGCATGACGATGAACAGGAAGAAGACCGCGAAGCAGGCGCCGGCCGTGGAGCTGTCCCGCAGCCAGCTCGATGAGGTCATCAAGATCCTCAAGGACGTCGGCAGCGTGGAGCTCAAGATGGTCGCGCCGATGCACACGCACCGGGCGACGATCGGCAAGCTCGGTCTGGACCCGATCGAAGCCGAGGTGCGGCAGGTCTATTTCTTCGACACGCCGAAACTCGACTTGAACAAGGCCGGCGTCGTCGTGCGCGCCAGGCGCATTCAGGGCGGCGCGGGAGACACCGTCATCAAGCTCCGACCGGTCGACCCGGCCGCGATCGACAAGGAGTTGCGCCGCTCGGAGAGCTTCAAGACGGAAGTCGACGTCGTACCGGGCGGGTTCGTCTGCTCGGGGTCGTTCAAGGGCCGCTGCACCGCCCAGGAGGTCCGTGAAGCCGTCGGCGGCAAGATCCCCCTCGATTCGCTGTTCTCCAGGGAGCAGCGCGCCTTCTACCGGGCGCATGCTCCGAAAGGCATCGCGCTGCGCTCGTTGGCGACGTTCGGCCCGACGTTCGTGCTCAAGGTGCGCCTGTGGGTCAAGCAGCTCGATCGGCGGCTCGTCGTCGAGCTCTGGTTGTTCCCCGATGGTTCCCGCAACCTGGAGCTATCGACGAAGGCCCAGCCCGCCGAGGCTTTCCAGGTCGCCCAGGACCTGAAGGCATACCTGCGGGAGGCCGGCATCGACCTGACCGGCAACCAGCAGACCAAGACGAGGGCAGCCATGGAGTTCTTCAAGGCCGAGGTCAAGCAGCAGGTCAGGCAACGCCGGTCGCGGCGCTAGGGCGCCGGCCGCAGGATCATCGAACGACCGCTTCCTTCAGGGCGTGTACCAGATCGGGGAAGTGTACGCGCGCTCCTGCAGCACCATCGCCGTGCCCGGCAGCGGCTTGATGCCGAAGCGCTTGGCGTCGTAAGCCGTCCAGCGCGGGGTCGGGATCTCGATCACGCGCGCGTAGTAGAACGCGCGCAGCTTCGGATCGAACTGCGGGTCTTTCCACACCGTGATCAACTCCGGCGCGCCGATCGTATTGGTCCACGTCGCGTTCGCCACGTCCACCGTGCTTCCCACCGCCGGCAGCTTGCCGTCGGCGCCGGGCTTGCGGCCACCCGACCAGACCACGTCGTAGACCTTCTCCTGCGTCTTGCCGTCCTTGTCGACCCAACCCTTGACGATCTGGATACGGTCGAGGTTGGCGCCGATCGGGTCCTTCAGCGCTGCAACGAGGAAGGTGGGTGACTTGCCGTTCGGCGCCCTCTCGAGATCGCCACCCATCGGCACGCCCTTCGCGTAGCCGATGGCCGCCGGCATGCGGTTGTTCGCGTCCGCGGCTGAATAGTCCCAGCCACCGAAGAAGCGCACCGCCATGCGCGAGCCGGTGGTGGCGTAGGTCTCACGCCGCTTCATCGCGTCGAAAATGGCCTCGCGCGTGTTCTCGGTCGCCCAGACGGCGGCGTAGCCCGAGGCGCTGACTTCCCAGTCCATGACCTTCACGCCGGTCGTCTGGTTGTCGACGAAGGCCTTGGTCATTCGCTCAGGACTCGGCTCCTGGGGCGCGGTCTTGCCGAAAAAGTTGTCTTCCTCCATCGCAGCCAGGGCGTTATGCGCGTCGCTGCTGCCGATCATGCCGAACTTGTAGGGATTGGCGCCCAGTTTGGCTTCGAGCACCAGTCCATTCTTCAGTGCCGACCGCGCGTATTCGAACTCGAGCATGTCCTTCGACTTCGCGGCCGTACCGTCGAGGTTGCCCTTGTCCCAGAGTTCGAAATTCGCAAACTCGTCGTTGCGCGACAGGAACGGATGAGCCTCACCGGT
>JALOKU010000029.1 GCA_025456345.1 Vicinamibacterales bacterium
GAAGTAGATCGGGTTCTTCCCGAAGCTCGCGCCGCCGGAATGCTCGATGCCCTGGTCAACCGGCAGGATGGACATGTACCCGGTCCCCGCCAGGCGGCCGGTCGAGTACAGGCGCTGCATGTTCCCGAGCACGCGGTTGTTCCGGTCCGAGAGCGCCCACACCCGATCGACGAAATCGGGGCCGGGCAGGTGCAGCAGGTCCTTCGAAACGGTCCTGCAGGTGTGGTCGAGGAGGTAGGCGGCGTTGTCGCCGAGAAGCTGGACGATCTCGTTGTTCATGATGGCGTGTCCTCGTGCAGAAGCGGCGCCACTGGGCGGCCAGATGTACCGCCGTCGAGTCTGACACGCCCTCCCGAAAACCTCAAGGCGCGCCCGCCGGCGCCCGGGTGACGCGCCTCACCGGCGCGGCAGCAGGAGGGTACCGGTCATACGCAGGCGCCAGGATGCCCCCCCGTCGGGCGCGGTGGCGAACCACCCCACGCCGCCGCCGATGCTCATCGGAAACGGGCCGAACCGGGTGAGCTTGGACGCCGTGAACATGATCGGGACGGTCCACTGCGTGCCGTCCACCTGCTCCAGGCTCCCGCCCGGCCCCTGGTTGTAGAGCCGCCAGTTGCCCGAGGCCTCCACGGACACGCCCATCGTGACGCTGTTCTTCGTCGTATAGGACGCGAACGGCTGCAGGAAGGAGGCATTGATGTCGCCGCGCTCCACGCCGGCGCTCACATCGCTGCCTGCGAACGACCAGAGGTGGTTCACCAGCATCCCGAACGTCCATTGACCGGACTGCCTCAGGATGACGAACGTCGGCCCGGCGGACCACTTCCCCGTGCCGAGCACCGGGCTCACGTTGGTGGGCAGAATGAACGCGGGACCGGCGCCCCAGATGAACCTCCCCGGTTTGGCAGGAGAAAAGAACGCCGAGGCCACGATGTCGCCCATGCCCGAGGTGGGCACTCCGCCCTCGAAGAGCGCCGGCTGGCCGATGTAAGGCATGATCCAGCGCAGAATCAGGTTCCAGTCGTCGTTGAGCGAGAACGGGATGACCGGCTGCACGTTCAGCACGAAACGGGTGGCGTCGTCGGGGCCCACCGGCTGGTCCCAGTTGAACTGGAAGGGCACGCTGACGAGGCTCGCCACCGGGTTGGACAACTGCCTGGCCAGGTCCTCCGCCGACGGCGGGGCGGCCTGCGCGGCGCCGGACTCCGCCGCAGGCTTGGCCGGTTCCGCCTGCGGCTTCGCCTGTGTCTGCGCCATCGCCGGCAGGGCCAGCGCCGTCCCGAGCAGGAAGATCCCGACACCCGTGCGCACGTTCAGCATCACTCAAGCTCCTTGTCCGATCTATCGTTGCCACTCAGTATATCGTGGGCTTCAGCGCCGCCGCGAGGCTCAGCTCCGGAGCGCCGAGTACGGATCGTGGCAAGGAACGGATAGCCGGCACCCTCCCCGGCGCGCTAGCGTCGTAGAAGCGTCGAGTGGACCGCGGCCGCGAAGCCGGCTGGCGGTGTCCGGCTCGCGGAGGGGACGTCGGTGACATCAACCAGTACCGCAACACGCGATAGGAGCCTGACGATGAGAACCCTGCTTGCGGCCGCTGCCGCCGTGCTTGTGCTGCTGCCTCCGATGACCGCCGGCGCGCAGCCCGCTCCGCCGCGCCAGGAACGCGTGGCGTTCGCCAAGGGCGCGTCGTCGGCCACGATCAAGGGCCAGCTCAAGGGCGACGCCGATGTCGACTACGTCGTGGGCGCCTCCGCCGGCCAGACCCTCAGCGTCTCGCTCAAGGGGTCGAACCGCTCGAACTACTTCAACGTGCTGCCGCCGGGTAGCGCCGACGTGGCGATGCACGTGGGCCAGGACGGGGGGCCCTACACCGGCATGCTGCCCACCGACGGCGACTACAAGGTGCGCGTCTATCTGATGCGCAACGCGGCGCGCCGCAACGAGGCGAGCGACTACACCCTGACCATCAGCGTGACGGGAAAGGCGCTCCCGCCGCTGCCCGCATCGAAGGACGCGCTCGTCCCGGGCACGCCGTTTCACGCATCGGCGTCGGTCAAGTGCGTGCGGCCGTATGGCGACGGAAAGCCGCAGCCGTGCGAGGCGTTCGTCATCCGTCGAGGGAGAGACGGCACGGCCACGGTCGAAATCCCGACAACGGGCGTCAAGCGCCGGATTCTTTTCTTGGGCGGGAAACCGGTGGCATCGGATTCGTCCGAGAAGATGACGTTCACCCGCAGCGGTGACGTCACGACGGTGAAATTCGAGTCGGGCGAGTCCTACGAGATTTTCGATGCGCTGATCATCGGCGGATGAGTCTTGCTGCCGGAGGGCGAGCGCGCGCCCGCTGTCCGGAGGCGCCCCGACGGCAGACGCACCGGGCCTGTCAGCGCGCGCGGGGATACGGGAATCCGCGACCTAGCGCCGCCTCCAGCTTCGCGTCGTGGCCGTAGTAGTCGTCGGCGAAGTGCACGACCCCGCGCGAATCGACGTAGGCCGTGTCGTAGAACAGGATCACCCGCAACGTCGCCTTCAGGTTCACCTGGGTGGGCGCCGCCCCGTTCATCGCCGCGACGATGCGCTCGCGGGTCCACTGGGGATCGTCGCGGAGCACCCACTCGGCGAGGCGCGCCGGGTCTTCGAGGCGGATGCACCCGTGGCTGAAATCGCGGCGGGCGCGTGAGAAGAGCTGCTGCGCCGGCGTGCCGTGCATGTAGACGTTTTCGGCGTTCGGGAAGATGAACTTCGCGAGCCCGAGCGAGTTCGTCGGCCCGGGCTTCTGGCGGATCGTCAGTTTGCCCGCCAGCACCTTGTTCAGGTTCTCAGGCGTCGCGGGCAGCGCGGCAGCCGTCGGGCCGCCGCTCGCGACGATCTCCATGTTCTGTCGCTCCAGGTAACCGGGATCCCGGCGCGCCTTCGGCACGATCTCGGATCGGACAATGCTGGGCGGAGGGTTCCAGTACGGCCTGAAGATCACGTACTCCATCTGGTCGATGAAGACGGGCGTGGCGTGCCCGGCGGACTTGCCGACCACCACGTTCATCCGCAGGGGCTCGTCGGGCGCCGCCGGATCGAAGGCCCAGAGCTTGAAGAGGGGCACGTTCACGAGCAGGTAGGGCGAGCGGCGCAGTTCGGGCAGCCACCGCTCGCGCTCCAGCGCCAGCTCGATCTGACGCACACGGGCCGCCAGCATCACGTTCACGGCCGCGATCGTGCCGGGGCCGATGACGCCGTCCGGTTCGAGCGCGTGGCGCTCCTGGAACCGTTTGAGCGCCTCCACCAGCGCGCCGCCATAGACCGGCACGCCGCCCGCCGCTGCCGGGAGCGGCGCGCTGGCCGGCAGGTCGCCGACGGCGCGAAGGCGCGCGGCGAGGGCGGTGGCCCCGGACCACGGCCGGCCCGGCTCGATCTTCTTCAGCCCGCCGGCCAGGAGCGGCACCGGCGGCGGCTCGCCGGCCAGGGCCAACGCCCTGTAGGTGGCCAGGGCGCCCAGCAGACGTGCGTACACTGGAAACTGGGGCCGCACGCGGATCACCGCGCCCGCCACGCCTCCAGCTTCGTCGCGGGCCGCACGCAGGGTCACCAGCGGGTCCAGCCATTGCGCCGAGAGGTCGTAGTCGAAGCCGACGCTGCGCGGATCGACCCGCCCCTGGTGGACCGATGCGAGATAGCGCATCACCGCGACAGAAAGGCCGCTATCGAAGGCGGCCCAGTCGGCGGCCGACGTTCCCGGGCCCGTCTGGAGCCGTTGCCACCGGGCCGCCAGTGTCTGGGCATCGAAATCAGCCGGGTCCATGCCCTCGTCATGCGCGTGTGCGAGCGCCTGCAGCGCGCCAGCGAGTGCCGTGTGCGGGCGGTTGCCTTCGAACCAGAACAAGCCGTCGGGCTCCGACGTGGCAACCGCGGACAACACCCCCAGGTACCTCGTGATGTCCGGCCACCTGAGCAGCGGGTGCCGCTCACTCTCGGTCAACGACGCGACAGCGGCCCGAATCTCGTCCGGCCCCGGAGCGCGTTGCGCGGCGGCTGCCGCCGGGTTCGCCAGCACACCAATCAGCACGACGCACGATACGGCTCGACGCATGGACGCTCCTTGAGCGTACGACTTCGTTCTTCCTGCCAGACCCGCGATGCCCAGCGGGTGGCGATGGGCGCCACCCCGGGTCACTTCGCGGGCCGAAACGGGAGTCCGCACTCCAGCCACTCGCACGAGAAGGCGACGCGCATGCCCTTGATAGGGGCGCCGGCCCGGTCGCGCCCGCTCAGTTCCACCTTGAGGTTCCGCCCGTCGTCGGCGACGTCCAGCAGGCCGAACTGGCCCCGTTGGCGGGACACGCCATGACTGTACGGGCCGCCCTTCATCGAGGTCCGCCGATCGAGCGGCGCCGCGTGCATGACGACGAAGCCGCGAGAACCGGGGCGGGCGTCGGTCGCGTAATTCGAGTGCGTGCCGTCGTCGATGGCCACCATGTGGGCGTCGCCGCTCAGCATGACAAGGCGCCTGGTCAGGCCGAGGCGCTCGATGTGGTTCGCGATGGCCTCGCGTTCGTGCGCATACGATCCCCAGTTGTCGGACCCTGGGCCTTGCGCCGCGATCCACGGCACGGTGTTCACCCAGACGACCAGCGGGGCTTCGGAAGCGGCCGTCAACTCGTCCTTCAGCCACTGCAGCTGGGCGGCCCCGAGCATGGTGCGGTCCGCCGGCGTGCGCCAGCTCGACGTGCGCTGCGAGCGCTGGTCCGTCATGATGACGCGCACCCGGCCCATCGTGAACGCCTGATGAATCCCCGGGCTGCCAGCGCCGGTCAGCGGATAGTGGGGCACGAACTCGCGATACACGGCAAGCGCTGCGGGGCGGGACGCCGACGAACTGTCCGCGCCGTTGGGGCCGAAGTCGTGATCGTCCCACATGTAGGCGATCGGCAGGCTCCGATACAGCCGGCCCTGCGTCAGCGAAGCCATCACCGCGTCGAACGCGCTGCGGAACCGCCCGGCGTCGTTGCGGCCGATGTCCTCGTAGTGAATGTCGCCCATGTGGATGAAGAGATCCGGCCTCGCATCACGGATCGCGTCGAACACCGTGCTGGCCGACCCCGTGTCCGCGCAGGCCGAAAACGCGATGCGGAAGTTCCACGGGCCTTCGCCAAACGTGCGAAAGCGGCCTCTCATCGGGGCGCCTCCCTGAGGTTCAACCCGATACTCGTACGCGGTCGCCGGCTCCAGGCCGGTCAGGCCGAAGGCCGCCATCCCGTTGGGATCCGAGACGGATTCGAAGGGCCGCTCCCGCGTCGCACCCGCCGCTTCCGCCGGGGAAAGCAGGAGGCGCACCGGGATGCCGCCTCTCGCCACGCGGGCTCTGACCGCCGCGCTGTGAGCGGTAACGCCACCGGACCAGACCCAGCGGACACCTGAGGCCGGCTGCGGCGCGGTCAGTGCGCCGGCGGTCAACCCTGCGACGAGCAGTACCGAAAGCGCGGCCGCGGCGCGGGTGAGTCTGGTCACCATGTCGTCAGAACTCCACCTGCGCCACGAGGCCGCGGGTCCGCTTCGAGATGACGGGCGAGAGGCTGAGTTGCGGGCCGCGCGGCGACAGCAGCGGCTGCCCGTTCACGCGGACGACGGTGCGCCCGATAATGTAACCGAGCGTGGCCCCGGCCATCACGTCGCTGAGATAGTGCTTGTTCCGCTGCAGCCGCGACACGGCGACGAGACTGGCCAGCGTGTAGGCCGGGAGTCCCGCCTTCCACCCGTAGTGGCGCTCGGCGACGGCCGCGAGGGTGAAGGCGTTCGACGCGTGGCCTGACGGAAACGAGAGGTCGTCCTCGCCGTTCGGCCGCTCGCGCTGGACGACCTCCTTGAGCAGCGTGCTATAGCCGGCGTTGATCAGGAACGCGTGCATCAGGTCGTACGTCATCGCCCGGTAGCGCGGGCCGTCTGCCGCTCGTCCCGTGGCGAACACAACCGCCACGGCGGCGCCGACAACCGCCGGCGCCGCGCCATCCTCGAGCGTGGTGCCGAAGCCGTGATCCGGATCGGCAATCCAGTCCGCCACCTCGTCGTCGAAGAGCGCCCCGATTCCAGTCGCTCCACCGCCAACGAGGAGCGGCTTGATGTTGTCGGTGCTGGCGATGCCGATGGTGCCGCGAAAGAGATTCGGGAAGAACCGCCCCATCGTCCGCCGGCCGTCGTCGCGGACAGCGTCCGCCGCGGCGCTTGGGGCCGGTCGTGCGGCTGGCAGCGGGTCCTGCCCGGCATGCGCCGCCGGGACCGCCCAGACGACAGCCAGCAGCACCGCCGACAGAACCGTCCGGTGCAGCATGTGCTTAGAACGGGAACCCGATGCCGAAGTAGAACCGGTTGCCCTCGTTGCTGTGGGCCAGCGCCGCGTACACCGTTGTCGGCGTCGCCAGCGGCTGGAACATCAGGCCTCCCCCGTAGGAGTTGTGCCACGTGTTCGAGTTCTCGCCGTTGTACCAGACGCGGCCCGTGTCGACGAAGCCGATCACGCCAAACCGCACCGGCACGCTGACGGGCACTTCGCGGACCCAGGCCCGCAGCGCCACGGTGCCGAACAGCGACGAGTCGCCCGAGAAGCGGTGGCTCAGGAAGCCGCGGTTGTTGCGGCTGCCGATATAGGCGGCGTCGAACCAGGCGTAATCGCCGACGAGCGTCCGCCCCCCCACGCGAAACGCCAGGTGCGCGCGTGTCTTGCCGACATACGCCGCCACCGCGCCGTCGAACCCTCCGTACTGCGAGTCGACGTCCCATGCCTTGGGCACGAAGAAGCCCGAGGCCTGGACTCGAAATCCCGTGACCTGCTGCCCCTCGTCGCCGAGTTGGGCGCCGCCGGCGAGATCGGTCGCCGCATGGATCTCGGAGCGCTCTCGGGAATCGAACCGCAGGCCCCCTCTGACCGCGATCTGCCCATAGTCGCCCGTGCCGATCGGCGACACCTGGGCGAGAATCGAATCGGCCCCGGCATCCGACTGCGAGTACCGCAGCTCCGGCGCTACGAACGCCTCGAAGCGCCTGCCCTGCTCGACCACCAGCGCCGGCGCGGCGTAGAGCACGGCGTTCCGCGTCCGGTAGCGGTCCCGGTCGGTCTCTGCCGGCGTGTCGTTCCCGTAGCCGAAGAAGTTCAGGCGATCGATGCCCGATGCGAACGCTTCGGCCCGGAACGCGACGTTCGAACCGGGCCGGCGGAAGGTACCCGAGTAGTCCACGCGCCCCGACACGTCGCTCGTGGCGAACGCGCCCCGGATCGTCTGCTCCGACGATGCGTCGTTCTTCGTGCGGAAGCCCCAGGCGACCCGCGTCAGGCTGCCGCCGAGAATCACGCCCGCGTCGGGGCTGTAGCCCACAATCGGCATCATCGTGGAGAAGTGCCCGAAGCTGCGCGGCTCGATCCACGGCGCGCCCTTGACCGGCGCCGGGTTCACCCAGACGTCGGGGCGCACCTTGGTGCCGCTGCCGCGCTGCACCTCCACCGTGCCGGCGTCCCGCCACACGTCCGTGCCGCCGCTCTGCGAGTCGTCCACCACATCCGCGCCGCCGCCCGCGATCACGCGCACCGTGATGGGCCCGCCGGCCGCACCGGTCCTGACCACACGGTCGTTGCCGCCATGGAGGTGAATGCGGACGTCCCCCGTCTCATCCGCGAGGAAGCGCCGCCGGAAGTACGGCGCCTCGCCGCCGGCGAGGGCGATGGTCACCTCGACCGAGTCGTCGGCGCCCCGCGCGACGGTGACCACTTCGTCGCGATCGGTTGCGTGCACGTTCACCGACTTCGCCTCCACCCGGTACGCGTCGAGCACGTAGCCGACGAGCCGCTCGCGCCGCGCCTTCAAGTCGGCGATGGTGCGGGCGCCATTGATGTCGAACCACGTCGGAGGCAGCCGGCGGATCGCCTGCTCGATCACGTCGTCGCTCATGCGGTTGACCACGTCCATCGCCACCTCTTTCCAGGCGGCGGCGTCGAGATCGGTGAGCAGCCAGCGGTCCACCTGGTAGGAGTTGTTCAGCGCCCCCTCGAGCCTTCGGGGGAATGTCTCCGAGAATGCCAGGAAATCGGGGGCGCGTCCGCGGATCACGGCGCCGACTGCGCCGTCGTGGCGGACGAGGACGAAGTCGGGGTCCTCAGGGAGAGGCTGCCACAGCGGCGTGCCAGGAATGGACATCCAGCGCCACTGGCCGCGATGGCGATCGTAATTGTCGGTCCAGAGGTCGAGCACGCGTGAACGCAACAGGGCGCGGCTGTCGACCCGGTTCTCCGGGCCCTGCAGCCAGCGGTTCCACATCTCTTCGCTCGACACGATTTCGGTGGCGCCCATGAAGCCGGGCGTCTTGTCGGGCCCCGCGAGGGGAAACTCGTCGATGGTGCCGATCTCGTTCGCGAACTGTTTCCGGAACTCCCCGAGCGCGGGGTCGTCGGGCATGATCACGATGCGCGGGTTCGTGAACGGGACGCCGGCCGCCTCGGCGAGGGCGGCCTGGACGAGCGCCGCGCCCGGGTGCGTGCCGGAGGTCTGGTCCTGGGCGATCTTCGCCGGCCAGCGGTCGCGCCACATCTCCGGGAGCATCCGCTCCGGGTGCTTGTGGAGCGAGCGGAACGTGTAGGCCTTGCCGTCCGCTCCGCGCATCGCCAGTCCGACGCTCTGCGCCTGGCCGACCACGCGCACCGGCGTCAGGCCGCCGGCGGTCTTCTGGAGGTCGAGCACCGGGAGCTCCACTGGCGTCGTCCAGAGGTCACGATACCCGTCGCCGAACCAGAACCGCTGCGCGCCGCCCGCCGCGTACTGAGGCCCGACGGCGACCACCTTCGTCTCCTGGGCTCTGGCCGACGAGGCCAGCATCCCGAACGCTGCTAGCAGGGCAGCCACCCGCGCGCGCATAGAACTTCCTCCCGGCGGCATCAAGAGCCATCGATGGCGATATCGGTAACCTTCATTTCTAGCACGCCGGACCGGGTGCGGGCTATCCGCTTCCTGCCTTCTTGCGCCGGGCGAAATGACCTGGTTCCGGCGGCGAAACGTGCCGTATTCTGGATGGAAACCACGCGCGCAGGGAGTGCAACGGGATGGGAGTGAGAGCCGACACCACGCCGGCGGCAAAGCCGGGAGCCTTCGACCGCCTGCTCGGCGTGTTCACCGAGGTGCACCCCGGGGAAGGCGCCCGCGCGGTGACGATGCTGGTGACCATCTTCGTCATCCTGGTCAGCTACTACATTCTCAAGACCGTCAGGGAGCCGCTCATCCTGACCACCGACGTGCCCGACTGGCTGAAGGCCCTCGGGATCGCCGGCCCGGCCGAGGTGAAGACGTACGCGGCAGCCGGGCAGGCGCTGGTGCTGATGGCGTTCGTGCCGGCCTACAGCGCCTTCGCCTCCCGCGTCGACCGGATGAAGCTCGCGTATGGCGTCACGGCGTTCTTCGTGGCAAACATTGTCCTGTTCGCCCTGGCGGTGCACGCGGGTGTCGATCACATCGGCGTCTTCTACTACGTCTGGGTCGGCCTGTTCAGCCTGTCGATCGTCGCGCAGTTCTGGTCGTACGCGAACGACATCTACACCAAGGACGCCGGCAGCCGGCTGTTTCCCATCATCGCCGTCGGCATGACGGCCGGCAGCCCGGTCGGCGCGTGGATTGCCGAGCGGATGTTCCACGCGCACCTCTCGCCGCACCTGATGCTCTACCTCGCCGCCGCGCTGCTGGCCTCGACCGCCGCGCTCTACTTCGTGGTCAACCGCACGGGCGCGACGGCGCGCCAGGCCGCCGCGGCGAAGGCGGCGATCGGCGGCAAGGGCGCGTTCTCCCTCGTGTTCGAGAGCCCGTACATCCGCCTCATCGTCGGCCTCTTCATCCTGCTGAACATCGTGAACACCGTGGGCGAGTACATCCTGAGCCACATGGTGGTGACCCACGCCGCCCAGGCGGCCGCGGCCGATCCGTCCTTCGACAAGAACGCCTACATCGGCGCCTTCTACGGCAGCTACTTTCTCTGGGTGAACCTCGCCGCGGTCGTGCTGCAGATGCTCGTCGCCCCACGCCTCGTCAAGCGCTTCGGCCTGGCGGGCGTGCTGTTCGCCCTGCCGTTCATTGCCCTCGGCGCCTACGGTTTCGTGGCCCTCGGCGCCACCATCGCCATCGTGCGCTGGGCGAAGACGGCCGAGAACGCCACGGACTACTCGGTGATGAACACCGCGAGACAGTTGCTGTGGCTGCCGACCTCGCGCGAGGAGAAGTACAAGGCGAAGCAGGCGGTCGACAGCTTCTTCGTCCGCCTCGGCGATCTGGCCGCGGCGTTCGTGGTGTTCGCCGGCACGAGCTGGCTGGCCCTCGAAGCCCGCGGCTTCGCGGCCGTCAACGTCGTGTTCGTGCTCCTCTGGCTGGCCCTCGCGTTCGTCGTGCTGCGCGAGAACCGCCGCCTGTCCGCTGCAAAGGCCGACGAGTAACTCTGCAAGGAGGTCCGCTGTGAAGAAGTACGTGTCTGCCGTCGCGTGCCTGCTGTGCCTGACCTGGGGCGTGGTCGTGCCGCAGGCCGCCCCGCCGGCGCGGGCGGGTGAAGCCCCCGAGCGCACCATCACCTGCTCCAGCTGGAACTATCGGTACAGCTATTGCCGCGCGGACACGGACAACCGGGTCAGGCTCGAACGTCAGATCTCCGTCGCCACGCGATGCCGGCTCGGAGATACCTGGGGCTACGACGCCCGCGGCGTGTGGGTGGACCGCGGGTGCCAGGCGGAGTTCAGGGTCGGACACGGCGGCGGCGGCGGGAACACCGGAGCCATCGTGGGAGGGGTCGCGGCAGCCGCGGTGATCGCGGCCATCATCGCCTCCAACAAGTCGCACCACGACGACCCGGTCGACGCGTGGTCGGTCGGGACCTTCCGAGGTTATGACGAGCGCGCGGGCTCGGATGTGGAGTTGAACGTGCTGCCCGGCGGATCGGTGACCGGCATCGCCGGCGACGCGACGTTCAGCGGCAAGTGGGAGCGCGGCCGGCTTCAGGCCGGAAACTACCGCTTCAAAGTGGAGCGGTCGGGCAACGGCTTCAGCGCGATCGATGAAACCGATCCCAGCCACAGAGTGCAATTCCGGCGAACCGGCAGCGGGTACTGATCCTGGAAGCTGAAGGAGCACGAACCATGAGAGCAGATCTGAGACGCTTCGCTTCCAGGACCATCCTGGCTTCGCTCGCGGCGGTGGCCATCGCCGCACCGGCCCTGGCCCAGCAACCGCCATCGGCGCAGGCGAAACCGGGCTATGCCGACCCGGAGGGCGTGCCGCCGCGCCCGGCGGCCGTCGACATCGAGCCCGTCTACCGGAAGCCGGCCATCGACACCCTCGCGACCATCCTCAAGCGGGGCGTGGTTCGGGTCGGCGTGGCGCCCACCGACCCGTTCGTGATGCGCGACGCCAACGGCGAACTGACGGGCTTCAGCATCGACCTCGGCCGCAAGTTCGCGGAGGACCTCGGGGTCCAGGTGTCGTTTGTCCCGACCACGTGGTCGCAGATCGTGCCGGACCTGCTGGGCAACCACTTCGACGTCATTTTCTCGGGCATGTGGATCACCCCTGCCCGCGCCCTCGTCATGAACTTCACCGACTCGACGTCGGTCGAGGCGGTGCACCTGGTGGCCGGAAAGACGCTGGCCGGGTCGATGAAGACGCGGGAGGACTTCAACCGTCCCGATGTCCGGATCGTGGTTTATGCGGGCACCATCCAGGAGGGGATTGCGGCGCGCCTGTTTCCGCGCGCGCAGGTGGTCAAGGTCGAGGGCGATGGGGACCAGATCGCGCCCGTCCTGGAAGGCAAGGCCCACGCGGCGCTGCTGACCACGCCGGCGCCGGATCTTGTCGTGCGGACCGCGCCCGACCAGCTGTTTCTTCCGCCCGTCGGGGCGCTGCAGATGACCGCCACCGCGGCCGGCATCCGCAAGGGGGATCCCGACTTCCTCAACTACCTGAACTCCTGGCTCGCGTTCCAGCGCGAGAGCGGGTTCATCAACGAACGGACCACGTACTGGTTCAAGTCGGCGGAGTGGTTCAAGCGGATGTGACCGGGAGGCGCACCTGCACGCCGGCAGCCCGCGCAGTATCATGGAGGCCGTGTTGAGACTGCCGCGGCTGAGCCTGTCCGCCTGGATCCTCGTCGGCCTGGGGCTGGGCATCTTCACCGGCCTCTTCTTCGGCGAGTCTGCGACGGCGCTCCAGACCGTGGCCGACATCTACATCCGGCTGATGCAGATGACGGTGCTGCCGTATCTCGTGCTGGCCCTCATCATCGGCTTCGGGCAGCTCGAGGCGGAACAGGCGAAGCGGCTCGCGAAGCGGGCCGGCGCGCTGCTGCTGCTCACCTGGGGCCTGACGTTCGGGGTGGTCGCAGCCATGCCGGCCGCGTTCCCCGGCATCCAAACCGCATCGTTCTTCAGCAACGCGCTGGTCGAGCCCGGGCAGCCGTTTTCGATCCCCGACATCTACTTCACGGCCAATCCGTTCAACTCCCTCGCCAACGCCGCCGTGCCGGCCGTGGTCCTGTTCAGCTCGATGCTCGGCATCGGCCTGATCGGCGTTGAGCAGCGGGAGCGCCTGCTGGCCCCGCTGCGCGTGGTGAACGCCGCCGTGGTGAGCATCACGAAGTTCGTCATCCGCCTGACCCCCGTCGGCGTGTTCGCCATCGGCGCCGTCACGGCCGGGACGATGGACCCGGACACGTTCCGGCGGCTCGAGGTGTACTTCGCCGCCTTCGCGGCCGCGTCGATCGTGCTCGGGTTCGTGATCCTGCCCCTGCTGGTCACGGCCATGACGCCGTTCACCTACCGCGAGGTGATGTGGGTCGGCAAGGATGCGTTGATCACCGCCTTCGTCGCGAGCAACGCGTTCATCGTCCTGCCCGTGCTGGTGGAGCGGTCCAAGACGCTGCTCGAGAAGCGGGGGCTGCTGAACGCCGAGAGCGACTCCGCGGCCGAGATCCTCATCCCCATCCTGTTCAACTTCCCGAATGCCGGGCGGCTGCTGACGCTGCTCTTCATCCCGTTCGCCGCCTGGCTCGCTGGCAGTCCGCTCGGGCCGGCCGGCATGGCGAAACTCGCGGCAGTCGGTATTCCCAGCTACTTCGCCAAGGCCCAGGTGGCGCTGCCCTTTCTGCTCGACGTCTTCAGGCTGCCGCAGGACCTGTTCCAGCTCTACATCCCGACCACCATCATCACGGGCAAGTTCGACTCGCTGGTGACGGCCATGAACCTGCTCGTGTTCGCGCTCCTCGGCGCGGGCGCCATGAGCGGGTTCCTCCAGGTGAAGCGGACGCGCGTCGTCACGGCCGGCCTGGCGATGCTGGCCGTCACGGCCGTGATGGTGGTGGGGGTGCGGGCGCTGCTCTTCGCCTCGGTGGACACGACCTATCTCCGCGGTGAGGCCCTCAAGAGGATGCACGCGTCGCGGTCGACATCCGCGGCCATCGTGCACAAGGCGCGCCCGGCGCAGGACGCGGTGCCGGCCGCCGGCGGCGGCGTGCTCGATCGGGCCCGCCAGCGCGGCACGCTGCGCGTGGGCTACGACCCGCAGAACGTGCCATTCAGCTTCTTCAACGCCGACGGGCAACTGGTCGGCTTCGACGTGGAGCTCGCCCAGAACCTCGCGGAGTCGCTCGGGCTCAAGGCCGAGTTCGTGCCCGTCACGTGGCCGGACATGCCGGCGATGCTGGCGAACGGCGAGATCGACGTGATGCCGGGCATCTGGGTCCGCCCGTACTGGTTCTCCACGATTCACATGTCCGCGCCGTACTTCACGGGCACGGTCGGCCTTGTCGTGCGCGACGAGCGCCGGGAAGAGTTCGCGGACGTCGACGCGCTGCGGCGCGCGCGCGGCCTGAAGGTGGGCGTGCCCCTCGACGCCACCCAGTTGGCGGTCAGCCTGCAGCGGTACTTCGGAGGCAGCCGCGTGGACGTCGTCACGTTCGGAAGCACCGCGGATTTCTTCGCGAAGCGGCCCCGGGAGATCGACGCGTTTCTGACGCCCGCGGAAGGCGCGGCCGCGTTCACGCTGCTGCACCCGGAGTTCACGGTGGTCGTGCCCCAGCCGAACCCGGTGAAGCTGCCGTACGCCATCGGCCTGGCCCGAGACTCCGAGCGCATGACCGACGCCGTGAACAACTGGATCGTGTTCGCGACGAGCGAGGGCGCGATCGCGCGCGCCTACAACTACTGGATCCTCGGGCAGGGCGCGGGTCGCACCGGCCCTCGCTGGTCGATCCTGCGCAACGTGCTCGGGTGGCGGCCCCCCGGCGAGCGGCGCTGATCGGGCCCGCGGGGCGCGTGCGCGCGGGCGGTGGCCGGAATCGGATAGACGCCAGGCCGGCAGGCGGGAGACAAACGAGTATGACGACACTGCAGAACCGGATGCGGCAACGCGGCAACTCCCGCCTCGCGGCGGCGCTGTCCTTGCTGGCGGCCTTCGCGATGGCGCCCGCCGCGCAGGGTCAGGAACCGGCCCCCGCGAGACCATCGGTCCTCGTCACCTCGCCGGCCCAGCGCCGCGCCTACCTCGCGAACGCGACGGTCTGGCGGGAAAAGGCGCTCCCGTCCCCCGAAGCGATCGTCGAGGGTCCTCCAGGCAATCCCGGCGGATCCCGCGCGACGGTGAACCCGCCCGACGGCATCCCGTGCACCTACGAGTCCGGCTCCGCGACCATGGGCGGCAAGACGCCGAAGTTCACGTGCCGCACGCCGGACGGCCGGACAATCCGCGTCAAGTATTTCGACGGCGACCCCGCGAGCGGCAACCGCGAAGTGTTCGCCGAGGTCGTAGCGACCCGGCTCTTCTGGGCCCTCGGGTTCCCGGCCGACCGCGTCTACCCGATCACGGTCAACTGCAAGGACTGCCCGGCCGATCCCATGCACGGCACCGGCCCCCGAGCCGCGCGCACGTTCCTCGGCGTCACCGAGCCCCATTTCGCCGGCCAGCTCATCCTGTCGCACTCCAACCCGGACCAGGGCTGGAAGTTCGGGGAGATTGAGAAGGCCGTCGCGGGCCTGCCCGACGGCCCGGACAAGCTGAGGCGGCGGGCCGAGTTCGACGCCCTGAGCCTGCTGGCCGTCTTCATCCAGCACGGCGATCGCAAGGCGCCGAACCAGCGGCTGGTCTGCCTCGGCGACCTCGACGAGAGCGCGGGCGATGTGCATTCCCTGGACGACAACGACGCGGCCCTCGCCGTGCAGGCATTGTTCGAGCGCTCGGGCGCCACCGCCTGCCGGGCACCTGCGGTGATCATCCAGGACCTGGGCGCGACGTTCGGCAGTTCGGGCATCAGGACCACGCAGAGCAACAAGGTCCGCCTCTCGGCTTGGGCGAAGCGGCCGGTGTTCGAGCCGCTGCCGCCCGGCACGCTCCCCCGGAGCGGCGTGAGGACATGCCGGGGCGATATCACGGCTGCGTTCGATGCCGGCCAGGACGCGGGCGAGTCACCCGTCATCAGCGAGGCCGGCCGTGAACTGCTCGCCCGCCTGCTCGGCAGCCTGACCGACGCGCACATCCGCGCCCTGTTCGAAGCCGGCCGGGTGGACCAGTTGGGTGAGCCCGCGCAGTGGCGCGATCCCGACACGAAGCAGACCTACACGGGCATCGACGCCTGGGTCGCCGCCTTCAAGCACAAGCGGGAGCAGATCCTCACCGCGCGCTGCGGCGGGTAGCGCCGACAATCGTCGCTTCGATGACGCCGCCGGCCTTCAGGAACACCTCGTAGTCCGCGCCTGCCCTCCGCACGCCGCTGCGGGTCCACGACGGCGGGCGGCCGCCGAAGTTGTCCTGCACGCGCAGGATGCCGGCGCGGCCGGCCTTGATGCGGAACCAGGTCGTCACACCGTGCTCGCGCCTGGCAGACACACGATAGCCGCCCTCGGCCCGCAGGTCGTCGAACGACGCGTCCTTCCATCGCGCGGACGTCGCCGGAAAGAGACGGATCACCTCGGTGTCGCGCGTCCCGGGCGTCGCGCTCCAGCTCTGCAGCAGCATCTCGTGCACCGCGTGCATCGCGAGGAAGTTGCCTTCGAGCGTGAACGGCCGGTAGGTGTAGTTCGAGTAGCCGGACTTCGTCTGGTCGCCGTTCGCGTGGAACCCGTTGCGCAGAATGAAGGCCTTCGCATAGATCTCGAGCAGCCGCAGCGCCTCTTCCGGCTGTCCGACGCGCGCGCGAAGCGCCGACATCCAGCTGAAGCTGTAGCCGCACCACGCCTTCGTTCCCGTGGCGTCCCACTCGGCGAGTGACGCGCCGATCATCCGCGCATCGCCGGCGCCGCCCTCCGCCGTGATCAGGTTGAACGGGTGCAGGCCCATCAGGTTCGACAGATGCCTGTGGCTGCCGGGCAAGTCAGCGTCGGCCGAGAGCCGGAGCGTGCCGTCCGCGCGGACGTGATATGGGCCAAGTCGATCCGACGCGCGGCGCCATGTCGTCACGTCGTCGGGCCTGCCGAGCGCGTCGGCCATCTCCGCGAGCGCGAGGAAGAGCATCCGCAGGCTCATCAGGTCGTAGTTGCTGTTGGGCTGCAGCCACGCGCGGTGCGAGTTGTCGAAGATCTCGGGCGACGAGCTCAGCGGCAGCACGAGGAGGCCGTTCGCGTCCGGTTTCAGCAGGCCCAGCATGCAGGTGCCGACGTCGCTTGCCCAGGGGTACGCGCGCTCGCGCAGGAAGGAGTCGTCCATCGTGTAGCGCCAGTGCAGGTAGAACAGGTGCGCGCTCCACGCCGACATCGTCGGCGACAGGCTGTACTGGACCCATCCCGCGAGCGGCTCGCCGGCGAGCGTCATCACGCCGGGCGTGGCAAGGCCGCTGGTGCCGTAGAACTCGCGCGCGAACCGCTGGAAGCGCGGGCGGCGGTCCCACAGGAAGTCCAGGTAGCTCAGGCCCTCGTCGAAGTGGCCCGCCGCCTGGTACGCCATGTAGGTCATCTGCGTGTTGAGGTCGTTGTGGTAGTCGCCCTTCCACGGCGGCAGGCTACCCGCGTCGGCGGTCCACACGCCCTGGAGCGGCATCGGCGGCGCGCCGCGCCGCGACGCGGCACCGTAGAAGTAGCGCACCAGATAGTACTGCCGCAGGATGGCCGGGTCGGGGACGCTCACCCGTGACTGGTTCCAGAACCTGGCCCACCACGCGACGTGTGGTTCGCGCAGGGTGTTCCAGCCCGACTGGAGGGCGGCGCGGACGCGCTGCTTCGCGAGCCCGAGCGGGTCGGGACCGTCCATCGTCGCCGTGACCGCCACCGCGTACAGGGTGCTGTCCCCCACCCGGCTCGAACCCAGGACGACCACGTAACGCATGCCGAGCGCGGCGTCCTGCACGTACCACTGGAGGCCGGGCTCTTCGCCGAAGACGGCCGGCGGGTAGCCCAACTTCGCCACGCCCTGGCTGTCGGGGCCGGGGGATGTCACTCCTCCACCGGCAACCATCGCGGGTGTCAGGAGGCGGGCTCGTCGGGGAGCCTCGCCAGGAATGCGCAGGAGTGCCACGGGCTGCGCGGCGCTGAAGAACGCTTCCGCGCGGGCTCCGCCAGCGAAGTACGCGCGCCCTTCGGCCGTCGCCAGGTTCAGTTCGAACCGCTCGACGCGCTGGCCGGGATCGAGGTCTACTTCGACGCGGCCCGCGGGGATCTTGCTCGGGTGGGAATCGCGGTAGGCGCGGTCGAAGACGTCGTCGATGTACTTTCCGTCGCGTTCCGCGACCTTCTTGACCAGGTTGGCGTAGGTGAACAGTTCCCACCGCATGCCGTCGGCGGGACGCTCGTCCCAGAGGTCGCCGCGATCGAGCGACAACCTGAGGGTCGCGTCCCCGCCCCACAGCAGCCCTCCCATCAGGCCGTTGCCGAGCGGCAGCGCTTCGTCCCAGGTGGCGATGGGCGCCGAGAGGGAGGGGTTCAGCTCGTGGCCTGGCAGGCGGGACGCCTCCGGCACGGGGGCGGCACCTCCGGCGGCGGTGAGGGCCGTCCCCGCCGCCAGTATCAGGACGCAGAATGTTCGCGGCATCGCGTGCTTCAGGGCGTTGAGCATCGCACGCATCGGGGGTGGTGTCTACCGTCCGAGCCGTTGCCGCCGGACCCTCGGGCCGTGAGGGTTCGCACTGGCGTTTGTTGTGATAGAATTCTCGGCGGCTCGTTGAACACACGTCCCCACGGGCACGCGGTCGGCCCCCGGCAAGCGGCGTCATCACGGAATGCCGTGATTGCCGCTGCATCTCGTTACCCCCGCCTGCGCGCGGGTGAACGCTGCAGGCGGCAGTCCGTCTTGATACAACACGTTGCGAGGTGGCGCTTTCCGGCGAGACGGTCGGCTCGATTAGTGATATACAAGGTGCTGAACACAACGGCAATTGTCTGGATGAAGGACTACGAGGAGGAACGATGCAAGCGATAAGGACGAAGGCGGGTGTCACACTCGCGCTGGTCGCGGCCGTCGCACTGCTGGGCGCCGCGACCGACGCGTTTGCCCAGCGCCAGATGACGCGGCTCGGAAACCCTGGCACGCGCTTCACGCCGCCCGTCGCGACCGCGAAGGCGATGGAGAAGACGTTTGCGACCAAGGCCAACCAGGCCGCCGTGGGCGCGGTGCTCGACAAGGCGGGCCTGGGCTCGCTGACGCCGCAGGTGCTGGCGGCGCTCAAAGCCGACAAGGTCACCGAGACGTCGGTGGCGCCGGGCACCGCCATCCGCTGGATGGCCGTGCGCCGCGGCGGCAAGCCCGACCTCGTGCTCGACGGTGTCTGGGCGGGCAAGGCGCCCTTCAAGGCCTTCGCCTTCACGATCGAGGACGGCGCGAAGATCTACAACTTCGTCGTCCCGAAGGACTGCGGCAACCTCGCGTTGCTGAGCCAGACCGAGCAGCCGATGCCGGAGTGCATCCGCATCACCATGGTCCGCGACTGCGCGACCAAACAGGTGACGTTCACGGCTGGCGGGACCGCCATCACGAACAACCAGGCAACCGTCGTCAAGGTCATGCGCGAAGGCCGTCAAGTTGGTGAGTTGCTGCCGGGTTCGGGCTTCAAGGCCACGATGCCGCTCCAGCCGGGCCGCTACACCTTCATGGCCACCGACAAGTTCGGCCGCGAGTTCGGCACCTGCGAGCGCGATGTCGTGGTCGAAGCGTGCGCCGCGCCGGCTCCGCCGCCGCCGCCGCCGCCACCGCCCCCCACCTCCTGCGGCGCGCTGCTGACCGCGGTCAAGGTCAAGGGCGGGTGGAACTTCGTGATTGACGCCTCGGCCACGGGCCAGGGCGCCGCTCCGGCCACCAAGGCCGCCATCGAGCTCATCGGGCCGGCCGGCACGGCGATTCCGTTCTTCGTCGACGGCAAGTCGATGACCGAGCTCGATCTCGTTCCGCCGTTCACGACGACGGTGTTCGTGCCCAAGGCCGTGCCGGGCACCTACACGTTCCGTGCGAAGGCCACCTCGGCCAAGGGCACGCCGCGCTCGTGCGAGTCGACCGTGGTCGTGCCCGGAAGAGGCGCGGCGGGCGCCGCGGACGAGGATGGCATGGCGGGCTGGTTCGCGGACGGCGCATTCGGCAAGCAGCGCCGCCAGTACGAACTGGACGCGAAGGCGCCGGCGACCGGGACGATCACGCCGGGCTTCTGCGACCCGATGATCGGAGTGAAGTTCGGGCCGATCATCAACTTCGCCAGCGGCAAGGCCAGCTTCGCGCCGGCCGCGGGCATCGCGTTCATGTTCGGCGACCTTGGAGACTATGACTACGGCGACAACAAGTACAACAACTCGTCGGTCATGGTCGAAGGCGTCGTGAACTACCACTTCGGCGAGAAGCGGGCCTACGTGGGCACCGGCATCGGCCTGTGGGATCTGTTCGACGGAAACAACTTCACGGTGAGCTGGATCGCCAACGTCGGCATCCCGATGGCCCAGGACTCCCGCGGCAACAAGATCTACTTCATCGCCGAGGGACGTCTCTTCTTCGATGCGCCGAACGGCGTCGACAGCAACTACCAGATGTGGGGCGGCATCCGCTACGTCCTCGGACGGTAGGTAGCGACACGCGGTACGCAGGAAGGGCGTGGGGAGCCACTGGCACCCCACGCCCTTCTTCTTGCTGCCGCTACTGCCCGGCGGCCGTCTTCCACGATCCGTACATCGGGTTGGGGAGGGCGATCCACTTCACGCCCCACATCGCCGCGTGCGCCTCGTCGAGCGCCGTGCGCGCGGCCAGCGTGCCGCGCGCGCCCTGCACGAAATCGCCGAAATCGTCGCCGACAAGCAGCAGGATGCGGAAGTCCTGCGCCACCACGCCCCGCCGTGACGACTTGTCGGATGAGGTCCACTCGGGGCGCTCCGCCCGCATGAGCACCGTGTCCCGGCCCGGATCGAGCGGGAACCCGTACTTCGCGAGATTGTCGCGCGTGGCCTGCTCCAGCGCGCGGTCCCGGTTCGTGACGTAAAACACCGCCACGCCCTTCGCCGCGGCCGCGCGCGTGAACTCGAGCGCGCCGGAGATCGGCACGGCCCTCCGCTCGTTGCACCAGACAGCCCACCGCGCCTCGCTGTATGCGGCGCCATCGCGAACGTCGCGTTCCTGGCTTTCGCTGTTGTCGAGCACGGTCTCGTCGACGTCGAGGATCACGGCCGGCGGCTTGGAACCAACGTCCCCCGTTTGCTCGATCGCGGCGGTCCACCTCCTGTCCGCCAGGGCGCGGTCGAGCATCAGCTCGGCCAGGCGGTAAGACTGCGTCGTGACCGCCCGGTACTCGACCGACGTGCGGACCCAGACGATCGAATCGGGCAGCGCCGACTTGGCAGGGGCCGCCGCCGCAGCGGGTGCCGGCGTGGGCGCCGTTGCAGGCGGCGCGGTGCGGCCGGCACACCCGGCGGCGAGGGAGAGTGTCAGGGAGAGGAAGACAACTGCAGCGAATCGGCAGCGTCGTGTCATGCGCCGATCCTGCCACAGGCAGGTCCCGCGCGACCACCGCGTCTCTCGCCTCTACGACTTCGCCCCGATGAGGCGGCGGCCGACGAGTTCAGCGACGCCGAGCGCGCCGAAACGCTCGCGGTACATCCGCCCGTAGAGCCGGCCCATGTCCCTGGGCGGGACGCGGGCACCGGGCTTCAGCACGAGGGTCAGCGCGCCGGTCGGGCATGATGAGACGCACAGCCCGCACCCGATGCAGCGCTCCAGCGTCACCGCGGCCGCCCCGCCGTCGCAGGCGATCGCCTCCATCTGGCAGCGCGTTTCGCACACCGTGCAGCCGTCGCAGCGCTGGGCATCGACGGACGCGTGGTAGTTGGTGGCGAAGAACGACGCCGGGTTCGGCAGCTTCTTGGCCGTGGTCAGCACCCCGCAGCAGCAGCCGCAGCAGCAGCAGATGAAGATCGGGTCCTGGGTGTTCTGGGGCTCGACCACCAGGCCTTCGCGATCGGCCCGGTCCAGGAACGCCAGCGTCTCGGCCTTCGTGATGAACCGCGCGGCGCCGCGGCCGACCATCGATTCCGCGGCCGTGCCGAGCGTGAGGCAATGCTCGCGATCGTGCGTCTGTTTGCAGCGCTGGCCGACGAGGTCCTTCCCCTGCTGGCAGACGCAGTTCATCACCGCGAACGGCCCAGGCGACGCGCCAACGAACGCCCGAATGTCGTCGTAGCGGCCGACGACGCGCTCGAAGCTGATGGGCTCGTTGATGGGGACGGTCCGCAGTTGGGGCGTCTGTGCCCAGAACGCTGCGCCGAACGCCTCCGCTTCGTAGCGTTCGACGTCACGCTGCAGGTCCGCGGTGAGGCGGTTGACCTGCGCCTCGTAGAACCCGACCACGAGTGGCGCCTTGCCGTAGAGCGCGCCACGCTTCGTCGCGACGCGCTGGATGATGCCGCGCTCCGCCATCCCGTCGAGGGCCGCGGCGAGCGCCGCCCTCGAGGCCTTCCGGCCGGCGCGCCGGTGAATGGTGGCCAGCGTTTCCGGGATCACGCTCAGGCACAGCGCCAGGCGCGCGTCCTCAGGGGAGAAGAGCCTCCTGAGAATGTCGAGCTCGACGCCGGACTCGGTGGCCGGGTACGGCACGGGCATCCGGTCCAGATGCTGCTGCAGCGCCCGGTAGAGGTCGTCGTGCGGGGCCGCGCGCCGGCCTGGGCGGGCGTGCCCCACTACAGCGCCAGCCAGGTGCCCAGCCCGCGGGCGCGAGCGCGGCGGTACACCTCTGGGGCCACGGCCATGTCGTCCAAGGCCAGGCCGAGGTTCATGGCCATCGTCCGCTCTTCCTCGCGCTCACGACCCGGCTTCTGCCCGCCGACAAGCTCGCCGAGATCGGCATACGGGTCCGGGGTCTGCTGGAAGTAGCCGACGCGCCGGTAGTACTGGAACTGCGCGTGGTCGTCGGTCGCGATCCTGTCGCATTGGGCGAGCGCGCCCGGCGTCCAGTAGCTGTCGAAGTCCACCGCGGACGCGAAGGCGCCCGGTTGCAGCCAGTCCTTCTCAATCACCGGGACCGGGTGTTTCAGGATTGGCCCCGACGTCACCACCAGGTCGCTGGCGATGACGGCCTCACGCACGTCGCGCACGCCGATGACCTCGATGTTCAGCGCGGCGGACATCTCGGAGACGAACCGGCGCTGGACTTGGTCATCGGTGTCGAACGCAAAGACTCTCGTCAGCTGAAAGACCTCGGCCAGGGCGAGCAGGTTGGTCCGGCCCTGGAAGCCGCAAGCGAGGATGCCGGCCGTCCGGCTCTCCGGACGGGCCAAGTGCTTTGCGGCGACCGCGGTTGCCGCACCGGTCCTGTATCCCGTGATCCACGTGCAGTCCATCACGGCGTACGGCACACAGGTGTCCACGTCGTTCAGGATGATGAGCCCGGAGATGTACGGAAGGCCGCGCGGAGGGTTCGCCGGGTTGCCGCCCACCCACTTCACGCCGGCCGACCGCATGCCGGCGACGTAGGCCGGCATCGCGTGGATGAATGCGTCCGGTTGCGGGTGGATGCCCGGCTTGGGCGGCATCTCGACGCGTCCGGCGGCTTTCTCGCGAAAGCCCTCCTCGACGAGCGCGATGACGGCGGCCATGTCCACGCCGGCAGCCTCGACGTCCGCGCGCGAGAGATACAGCAGGTCGCCTTGCGACACGATGCCCCCCGCCGCCCTACATGCCGCCGACCGGCTTGCAGTCGGTCACGAACATCCTCTTGACCCTATCCGGCTTGTTGATGAGCTCGAAGAACTCGTTCAGGTACTTCTCGGTGCTCTTGCGCTGCCCCTCGTCGAGGCCGAGGGGTTCCATCGACGCCACCAGCGCGAGCATCTCGGCCTGCTTGTCGCGGAACGGCTGGAGCGCCTGGTTCACCTCCGCCTCCGTCTTGCACGGCCCGCGGTACAGGCGGTCGCGCACGGATGACATCTCGAGCCCCTTCGCCGGGATGGCATAGTGCGCGTTCACAAGGCCCGAGTAGTCGAAGTCGTAAGGCACGGTGAGGCGGACGCCCTTGGCATCGTCGATCATGATCACGTTGTGCAGCGTGAGGATCGAGTAGTCGACGTTGCCGATCATGTAGTTGAAGAGCGACATGAACAGCAGCGCGTCCTGGTTGACGTACTGGAACATCTGGCGGGGCACGGGCAGCTCGCGCGCATCCGCCCGCGCCGCCATGTCGTCCGCGTCCTCGTAGAAGATACCGAGCCTGGTATAGGGCTTCTTGCCCGCAGCCGTGTCGGCGTACGTCACGCGCGCGAGGCGGACGCGGAGCGACCGGGGCGTCAGCGTGTTGTGCAGGCGGTTGGCCAGGTACTCCTTGATGGCGTACTGCTGGTAGATGCCTTCGCTCTGGCAGTGGGTGCCGAGCTTGATGCCGCCCTGCCCTTCGAAGACCGTGCCCTTGAACTTGTCTTTCGGCAGCTCCAGGCGCAGCGGGGAGAACTCGCAGAGCTGCGGTTTGCGGCGCACGTTCCCGCGCGTGCGCAGCTCAATGGGAATCGGCGTGCCGGGAGCGCCGTCCTTCGTGATCGCCAGTGTGCCCGGGTAGAGCTTCTTGCTGTCGACGTTGCGATCCCGCTGCACGGCCTTCCAGTCGGCGGTGATTACGATCTCGATCGGATCCTGGCTCGCAAACAGCGGCAGCACCTCGGCCTTCAGCTTGTCCTTCGCGAGCGTCTCGGCGTCGGGCGGCCACGGCTTCGGGACCTTGGGCTTGAGCCCGACAGGTTCGGCCTCCGGCTTCTGGGCCTGAGCCGGCTGCTGGGCGGCCAGCCCGCCGCCCGCAAGCATGGCGGCGAGGCCGGCGGAGAAAGCGAGCGCCGTGAGAAATCGCGGGACCATGACGCCTCCAGTCTGTCGAACACCTGGTCACGCGCGGGAGCCGCCCCCTGCCGCCCCGCGCCGGTTACATGCCCACGATGGGCTTGCAGTCGGTCACGAACGTCTTCCTGACCCTGTCGGGCCTGCCGACGAGCTCGAAGAACTCGTTCAAGTACTTCTCGGCGTTCCTCCGGTGCCCGTCGTCGAACTCCGGCAGCGAGGCCGGCAGGGCCAGCAGCTCGGCCTGCTTCGTCCGGAACGGCTCGAGCGCCCCTTCCACTTCCGCCTCGGTCTTGCACGGCCCGCGGTACATGCGGTCGCGCACCGACGCCAGTCCCAGGCCTTTGGCCGGCGTGGCGTAATGCGCGCAGACCAGTCCAGAATAGTCGAAGTCGAACGGTACCGCGTAGCGGATGTTGGCGGCATCCCGGAGAATGATGACGTTGTGCAGCTCGACGATCGAGTAGTCGGAGTTGCCGATCATGTACTGGAAGAGCGACATGAACAGCAGCGACGGCTGGTCGAGCGTCCCGAACATCAGCCGCTCAACCTTCTCTTCGCGCGCCTCCATCCGTTTCGCCACGTCGTCGGCGTCCTCGAAGAAGATGCCGAGCCTCGTGTAGGGCTTCTTGCCGGCGTCCGTGTCGGCATACGTCACGCGCGCCAGCCTCGTGCGCTGCGCCCGGGGCGTGAGGGTGAACAGCAGCCGGTTCGCCAGGTACTCCTTGAGCGTGTACTGCTGGTAGACCGCTTCGCTCTGGCAGTGCGTGCCGAGCCTGACGAAATCGAGGCCGCTGAAGACCGTGTCCGTGACGCCGTCCTTGGGGAACTCGATCCGAAGGGGCGCGAACTCGCACGTCCGGGGGTGGCGGCGCACGTGCCCGCGCGTGCGGAGCTGAATCTGGATCGGCGGTCCGGCGGCGCCGTTGGTCACGACCGACAGCGTGCCGGGGAAGGTCTTCTTGCTCTCGACGTTCCGGTCGCGCTGCACCGTCTTGAAATCCGCCGTGATCGTGATCTCGACCGTCTCGACGCCCGAGAACAACGGCAGCGCCTCGGCGGCGAGACGCCGCTTCGTGAGCGTCTCGGCGTCGGGCGGCCACGGCTTCGGTGCCTTGGCCGGCTTCCCGGCTTCCGCCGAGGCCGGCTTCTTCGACGGGGGGGCCTGGTCCGGCACGCCGCGGCCCGCGAGAACCGCCGGCACGGCCGAGGCCAGAACGAGTGCGGTAAGGAATCGAGCCAGCATTACGCCTCCCTCCCGTCGGCAGCCGATTCACACGCCGGCACGCGGGCGCCTGATCTCAGCAGACTGGTGCGGCCGCAGGGTCGGCAGTCAACGGCGCGTAGTCGAGTACGCCGAGCCCGATCCGGTACTTCGACACCGGGCTCGGTGCCAGTTTGAACGTCTCCACGAGCTGCTTGAAGAGCGCCGGCATCTCGACGCGGTACTTGAGCTCGACGATGCACTGGCCTTCGATGAGCGGAAACCCGACGCCCGGGATGAACGCCCGGTCCGGCATCGGCAGCACCCGGAGGTTCGTGTCGATGGTCATCCGCATGATGCCCCCGCTCGCCGTGCCCACGCGCGCCATCCGGTCGTACGACATCTGGATGAGCGGGTTCAGCCGCCGCAGCAGCACGCGCCGGTGGAACCAGTAGCCCGGCCAGACGGGCGTGGGATTGGGACCGGCCAGGTGCTCCATCTCCCGGATCGGCACTGTCGTCCGCCGCTTCGCCAGCAGCCGGCTCGTCCGGAACTTGCGCTCGAGGAAGACGATGTCGGCCTCGCCGTACCGGCGGATGCGGAACTTGCTCCGGCCGTACGAGCCGCGCCGGTGATAGACGTCGAAGCCGGGCGTCTCGAAGTACAGGCTCGTGGTGGTGTAGTCGTCGCCGTGGGGGCCCGACCCGAAGCGGTCGGGCGCGAGGTGCGCGCGGGCCCACTCCCGCAAGGCCGGGGCCTGCGCCTCGTTGATGAGGAACTTCAGCTCGCGGGCGAAGTCTCGCGTCTCGCGGGAATTCACGGCTGCAGCCATCGACGGGCGTCCCTCACTCCTCGGCGGTGGGGCACCGCTCCACGCGCACGCTCTGGACGCCCTCGAGCCGGTTCAGCGCCCGGACCAGCTGCTCGGCGGTGCCAGGCTCCCGCATCTTCGCCTCGTAGGCCACGTCAATCGACACGCCGTGCTTGGCGGTCTCGATCGACTCCAGCCGCCGGTGCGAGAAGTACACGTCCAGGGTGCTGCCGAGCAGCGCCTCGGCGTCGTGGCCGAGGCCGATGCGGATCTTGACGAGCAGCGGCAGGTGCCCCGTGATGTAGTCGCCGGTGGCCGGCGGCTTCATCATGATGGCCACCACCGCGACAAGCCCCAGCCCGATGCCGGCCACCCACGGCGCGCTCGCCCCGACCGCCATGCCGACCACCACCGCCAGGATGACGAACGCCGTGTCTTGGGTATCGCGGACAACCGTCCTGAACCGCACAATCGCCAGCGCCCCGACCAGGCTGAACGCCCGGGCCACGTTGTCGCCGATCACCTGCGTTACCATCGCGATGAGGATGGAAAGCAGGACGAGCGTGGGCGGGAACGTCGGCGTGATGTCGATGTCGTTGCGCGATCGGCGGTAGACGAACGCCACGAGACCGCCGAAGACCGCCGCGATGACCAGGCGGGTCAGGATTTCTGTCACCGAGATCTGGGACCCGTTGACAAACGGCGCCTTGAACGCTTCAAGCATGGAGTGCCGCCATCTTACCGCACGACCCGGCCCGTCGGGATGGCCGGACTATCCCCCCGCCGACGCCTTCACGAACATCACCCGGTCGCCGTCGGCCACCTTCGTGCGCAGCCCCCGGCCGTGGGTGACGCGGACGCCGTTGACCGCCACCGCCGCCACCCCGGTTAGACGTTCGAACTCGGCCGCCCGTTCGCCGAACCGCGCCCGGGTGAGGCGGACCACGTCGGCCGCCGTGACGGCGCCCTCCACCTCGACGCGCCTCGTCCCGAGCGCCTGGCTCATGTCGCAGGTGAGTTCGACGGTGATGCGCACGGCCCGCCTCCGGGGGGCAGACCCTCACCTGCAGCCGCTTCAGCGTGCGCGCCGCGATGCGCTCGTTCGACACGATCCCGGGGAAGACTTGCCCCACACGTCCGACGCGTCGATGAACGCGACGAAGCTGCGATCGCTGCCTCGCGGCGGCTAGCGGTCCGCCAGCTTCCGGGCGCGGTCCTGGGCTTCCCGGTAGCGCGCCGAGGCGGGCGGCACCCTGAGGTAGGCGGCCCGTGCCCCGTCCTTGTTCTTCAGCCGCCGCTCGGAGATCTCGCCGGCCTTGAACCAGGCGTCGAGGCGCGTGTTCGGGAATTGCGTCGCCAGCTCCACGCAGGCCTGCACCGCGAGTTCGTAGAGCTTCATCTTCTCGTAGGACTCGCCGAGCTGCCACCATGCCGCCTCGGCGGCGGGATGCCGGGGCGCGCGCTCGGCCAGCAGCCGTTTCGTCCGCATCGAGGCCGGCGCCAGCTGGCCGATGACCGGGTCCGGTTCGCGCAGGGCCCGGCGATCCTCGATGTCGATCTTCACCATCATCGCCGGCACGAACCACCGGGTTTCGGAGTACCGCTCCCCGATCACCTCCAGCACCGCCCGCGCGTCGAGATCCTGGCCCTGCTTGATGAGCGCCTGCGCCTCGGTGTAGAGAGCGCCGGCGGACTTCTCCGGATCGGCCGCCGCAGGCGCCGGTCCGGGCGCCGGCTTGCGCGGCGCGCTGGCGGCCGGCTTCGCGGCGGGCTCGGTCCCCGCCGGCGGTGCTCCGGACCGTCCGCCTGCGGACGGCGCGGGCGGTGATGGCACAGGCGCCGCAGGCCTGGCTGGGGCTGCCGCCGGCTTCGGCGGCGGCGCGCCGGGAGCGGCGGTCAGGGTGGAGGGCAGGACCGCGGATGACACGAGGACGGAGGGGGCCGGCGCGTCCGCCGGTGCCGACGGCGGCGCACCTCCAGCCGCTGAGGGCGGCAGCGGGGCGGACGCCGGAGGCGAAGCCCCGGGCGACGGCTGTACGGACACGACCGCGGGCGCCGCGGACGCGTCAGCCCTCTCCCGCGTGTCGCTGCGTCCGCGCAGCAGCAGCGCGCCAATCACCGCGACGGTCACCAGGCCGAGTGCCGCCAGTCCGAGGTACACCGGCGCCCTCGCCACCCGTCCTTTGACGGGCCTCGGCGCTTCCTTCCTCGCGAACAGGCGCCCGCCTGACAGGCGTTGCAGTTCCTTCAGGAGCCGATCGTCGACGACCTCTTCGATCTTGTCGAGGTCGGCCAGCAGCGCCGCCACGCTCTCGTACCGCTGCGCGGGATCGGTCGCCAGGCACTTCAGCACAATGGGGTCGAGTCCGAGGGGAACCTGCCTGTCGACGTCGCTCGGCAGGCTGAGCTTTCCGAGGGGCAGCTTGCCCGTCATGGCCTGGTAGGCGATGACGCCCAGCGAGTAGACGTCGGAGCACACGGTGGGCGTGCCCTGGCCGCCGGCCAGTTCGGGCGCCCGGTACAGGTCCGAGACGATGCGCGCGCGCGCCAGGGCGGTGGTGCGAACCGCTCCCGCGGGCAACGAGGGGTCGGCGCAGCCGAAGCCTCCGAGTTTCGCCACCGCGAGATCCCGCGAGACGAACACACTGCGCGGGTTGAGGTCGCCGTGCACGAGCCCGGCGCGGTGCGCGGCCCCGAGCGCGTCGGCCACGTCGCGTACCACGTGGATGGCCTCGGCCAGCGTCAGGCGGGAGCGTTCGAGCACGTCGAACAGCGCGCCGCCATCCACGTACTCCGACACCACGTAGACAAGGCCGCCGTCCTCGCCCTGGTCGAGTGTGCGAAGCAGGTTCTCGTGCCCCACGGCGGCCAGGGCCCGCAGGTCGCGGCGGAACCGCTCCAGCCGGGGCGGGTCGGCCAGGAACTCCGGCGAGAGCACGCGGAGGCCGACCACGCGGGCATGCGCCTGGTCGAAGGCCTTGTAGACGATGCCCTGGCGCCCCGAGCCAATCTCGCCAACGACGTCGTAGGGCCCGATCCGGGCGGGGAAATCAGCGGGCATCTCGTTCAAAGACCAGGACGGTACCGCCCATGGTAATGCGGTCCATCGGATGCAGGTCGCAGCGGGGTGTCCGGACGCCGTTCACCCAGGTGCCGAAACTGCTGTCGAGGTCGGTCATCGACCATCCATCGCCGGTCCATTCAATCCGCGCGTGTTCCTTGCTGACCTGCGCGTCGTCCAGGCGGAGGCCCGCCTGATCGCTCCGGCCCACCAGCAGCATGCGCTCGGACAACTCGACGGTGCCGCCGGCGCTGGCCCCCTCGAGGATGAACAGGCGTCCGGACGGCACCGCGGCGGTCTGGGCCGGCGTCTTCGGCCTCGGTGCGAACTCGAGCGTGCGAATCGGGAACGGGATCGTGATGCCGTGGCGCTTGAACGATTCCCAGATCCGCGACATCAGCTCGCTCCTGATCCGGTCCACATCCGCCACGTCCATGATCCAGACGCGGAGCTCGTAGTCGATGGCGCTGGCCCCGAACTCCTTGACGTAAACATCCGGCGACGGCTTGTCCAGCGCCCCGTCCACGCCCGCGACGCACTCGAGCAGGGCCCGGCGCACCCGGTAGGGCGGGACGGCATAGTGGGCGCCGACGTGCACCCGGGCCAGGTGCATCTGGTTCGGGTAGTAGAAATTGAGGACGTAGTCCTCGGCGATCTTCCCGTTGGGGACGATCAGGTTGTCGTTGTCTCTGGTCCGCACGTGCGTCGTCCGCCACGTGATCTCGACAACGCGCCCTTCGACCTGCCCGACCTTGATCCAGTCCTCGAGCCGGAACGGCTTTTCCAGGCTGATGACGATCCCGGCGAAGAGATTGCCGAGGATGGGCTGCAGCGCCAGCCCGAGGACGAGCGACGTGACGGCGCTCGTGGCGAGCAGGGGCCCCAGGTTGAGCCCGGGGAACCACGCGCGCAGCAGGAGGAAGGCCGTCACGAGGTACGCCGCGGCCTGGGTGGCGGGCGCCAGCAGCGGGGGCAACTGCACGCCCCGATGCGCGCGGAAGTGGATGTCGAAAACGTACAACCCGATCAGCCGGAGGAGCGTGATGGCCGCCAGAAACACGACCAGCCAGCCGAACACCTGCTCGAAGTCGGCCGGCAGCGGCCCGCCCGCCAGGGCGTACATCCCCAGCGCGGCGGCGATCGCGCCGACGCAGAGCACGAAGCTCAACTGGCGGACAATCGTGAGCGACCGCCGCAGGTACAGCACGGCCCCGATGAGGAGGGCGGCCGTGCCGAGACTGGCGGCGAGCGCGAGCGCGGTAATCATGGTGGCGCCTGGGGGAGAACGGATTATATCCCGGCGCCGGTTTCTTGCTACACTGCGGCACGCGCGGCCGGCCTCCCCGGCCCGGTCCTTCAGCAAGGAGACTGCGAATGGCACCCCATGACGAGTTCGGCATCACGCGGCGCGGGTTCTTCCAGGGCGTCGTCGGAACGGCGGTGGCGGCGACGCTCGCGTCGCGCCGGGTGGCGGCGGAGACCATGCGGGCGAAGGTTGTCCGCGTCGAGTCGCCGGACGTCTGGAAGGGCGACACGCGGCGGCCGGAGGTCGTGGCGGCCATGATCAGCGCCGGCATGCTGTCGTTCACCGGCGAGAAGAAGGCTGATGCGGCCTGGCGGCAGTTCGTGACGCCCGGCATGCGCGTCGGCTTCAAGCTCAACCTCCTTGGCCGGCCGCTCGTCATTACCGCCCGCGAGGTCACCGACGCCGCGGTCGTCGGCGCGCTGTCGGCGGGCGTGAAGCCCGGCGACATCACCGTCTGGGATCGGAAGCCGGAGCACTTCGGGTCGAACTCGTACGAGGCCGGCACCGGCAAGCATGGCGAGCGCATCAAGATGGGGTCGAACTGGCACGACGCGATGTTTGCCGAGACGAGCGGCGGCCAGGTGCCCATCGAGCGCATCCCGGTCGAGGACACCGACGTCACGATCAACCTGCCGGTCATCAAGGACCACGGCGGCGCGGGCGTCACGGGCGCGCTGAAGAACGTGGCGTTCGGCTGCTACCGCAACCATCGCCAGGCCCACGGCGGGAACTGCGACCCGTACATCGCCGAGACGTACGAGCACTTCGTGAAGACGACGAAGACGCCGCTCATCATCCTGGATGCGACCGAAGGCTGCTTCGACGGCGGGCCCGCGCCGCAGAACTCGCAGACGGTCTGGCGCGAGAACGCCATCTACATCGCCACCGACCCGGTCGCCCTCGACGTGGTGATGCGCGACGTCATCCTCGGGAAGCGGCGCGCGGCGGGCCTGCCCGACAAACTGCGCCAGTGCCGGCACATCGAGACCGCGGCGGCACGGGGCCTCGGCGTCGCCGACGCCTCGCGGATCGACATCGTCACGGTGAAGGTATAGACGGTCCCATGGCGCCACGTGCGGTCTGTGTGGGCCGGAGAGGTGTGCGTCTCATGACTGGTCGACTTGTTGCCCTGTTGCTCTGCCTGGGGACCATCCTCGCCGCGCAGGCCCCGTCGGCGCGCGACCTGCGCCGGACGGCCCTGACGACCGCCACGCCGTCGGCTGAAATCGTCCGCCTCGACATCGACGGCGATCGGAAGCCCGACATCGTCGAGCGCTGGTGGAACGGCAGGCGGGTGCGGTGGCTGGACGAAAACGGCGACCTCTCCCCCACCGACACGCGCGGCGACCAGGTGGCCGACGTGATGCAGGTCGACATGAACGGCGACAGCTGGTACGACGGCGTCACCGATCAGAGCATCAAGTGGGCCGACAACGACGGCGACGGCCGACCCGACGCGCAGGCGTGGTCCACGCAGCCGCCGGCGTGGGGCGACGGCAAGTGGAGCACGAACGAGTCCCACTGGATGCTGTTCCTCGACGTGGAGGAAGACGGCGTCCTCGGGTGGCAGGACTGGCAGACGTTCAACTTCGGCAACTCGAACTGGGACTACACGGGTACGGGGAACTGGCTGCCCGACTACCACGGCGACGCGCTGTTCATGAAGATCCACCGCCCGCCGCAGGCGCTGCCCGACCCGCGGCTGAACTGGGAGAACCCGTTCGCGTTCTTCGACACCGACGGCGACGGCCTCACGGAAATGGGCATGCGCTGGCTCGATCCGATGATGCCGGTCGTCAACGGCCTTGCGCCGCTCTCGGGCGTGCTGAACGAGGCGTTTCTTACCCTCGATCTCGACAACGACTCGGGCAAGGGCAACGAGATCGACTACGACATGTCGCTGCGCGGGTACGGCGGCCCCGGCGTGCCGTACCAGTCGATGGTGACGAAGTACCCGGCCCTCCGAGGCAATCCGAAGTTCGACGGCTGCTTCCAGTGGGGCAACTGGCGGCAGATCGACGAACTGAAGTACATGCCCCACGACCGCAGCTACGACACATTCTTCACGGCCGGCTGGACCACCACCTACATGGTCTTCGACGAAGACGATGACGACCACCGGTGGGAGCGGGTGGAAATGTACTACCCGATGCACGGGTTCGGCGGCCCGGAGGACATCGACATCTGGTCGGTGAAAAAGTGGCGCGACGGTCCGTCCGGCAATTACGCGCGGCTTTACATGGCCGAGGCCGGCGAGAAACCCGGCCTGGGCGGCCATCCTCAAGCCGATTCGCTCGGCGATCGCGGCGAGTTCGACCGTGACAACTCCGGCGGCGGCAAGCTGTACGTGGGCGTCTTCGATCGCAAGCTGCACCTGGCGGGCGCCGAGTGGGGCGCCTGGACGGTAGACAAGGACGCCGAGTTCCACGGAGGATGGAAGACGCCATCGCTGAAGCCTCTCGCGAAGAAGGTCGAGGAGGTCGTCAAGTACACGGACACCGACGGCAACGGGTTCCTCGACACGATCGAGTTCGATTACGACGGCGACCGCACCTTCGATTTCCGCGTGTCGCTGGTGGACTACAGGACGCCCGGCGGGCCGGCCCCCGACCAGGCGTCGCTCATCGACACCCGCGCCGCCGGCTGGAAGGGCCTCCACGAGGCCTTCACGAAGGTGGCGAACCAATCGTGGCAGGAGGCGCTGGCGGTCTACCGCGCGGCATGGAAGCGCGGCCTCACGACGCCTGAGATGGATACGCTCGCCAATGCCTCATCGGTGGCCGAGCGCCACGCCAACGCGTACTGGATCAAGGAAAAGGCGTTCCGCGAAATCCGATCGCGGCTCGAGGAGGCGCGCGCGGCCGGGCCGTCACAGGCCGCCACGCTCGACGCGCTCGAGAAGGACCTGACCCGGCTCTACTACCTCGGGAAGTTCGACGAGTACGTGGCGCGGATCGCCGGCGTCCCGGGACGGTAGTTGGCCTGTGCTAGACTCGCTCGCAGCGGCTGAACAAGCCTGCCGCAAAGCCCATACGCTCCCGATGGGATAATTGGTATCTCATGGCGCCCCTGCAGATCCGCAGCCTGTACCTCAAAGTCGTCATTCCCATCGTCGCCCTGGTGCTGGCCGCGATGGGACTGGTGTCGTTCTTCGCGATGCGGGCGATGGGCGAAGGCGTCAGGCTGGTGGCCGAGGAGCGCGCGCGCTACGGGCTGGCCTTCACGCGGAGCAGCGTGGAAGACGTCGAGCACGTGATGCTGGCGGAGCACGGCGGCAGCCTGCAGAACGCCCTCCAGCGCCTCGGCCGCAGCCCCGACATGGATGCGGTCCGCATCCTCTCGCCGTCCGGCAAGGTGCTGTACTCCTCGAAGCCGGCCGAGGTCGGGCAGATGATGCCGGGCCACGTGCCGATGCTCTCCGCGTCGGGCGGCGACGAACACAACCCGTCGACCGTGGAGCAGCGTCCCGATCTCATTCACGTGGCTGGCCCGGTCCTGAACAAGCCGCGCTGCGTGCGGTGCCACGGGCAGGACCGCGAGATCCTGGGCTTCATCGACGTCGACATCAGCCTCTCGCGCCAGAGCGCAGGAATGAGGACCTGGGGCGCGATGGCGGCGACGGCGACGATCCTGCAGTTCGCGTTGATCGCAATCGGCATCGCGCTGATTCTCGGCTTCATCGTGGTGAGGCCGGTCCGGCGCCTGGCCGAGAGCATGAGCCAGGTCGAGCACGGCAACCTGGAAGTGGCCGCGGTTGCGCCGGGCACCGCCGAGCTCGACCGCCTCGTCGCCGGATTCAACGAGATGGTCGCCAGGCTGCGCCGGGCGCGCCAGATAGAGGAGGAGGCGCAGCGCAATCAGATGGCCCGCGTGGAGCAGCTCGCCACGCTTGGCGAGATGGCGGCCAGCCTCGCCCACGAGATCCGTAACCCTTTGTCCGGCACGAAGGCCGCCATCGACGTGCTGGCCGGGGAGGAGAAGGCCGAGGAGCCCCGGCGCATTCTCCGCCACGTGTCGGAGGAACTCGCGCGCGTGGATGGCGTCGTCCGCCAGCTGCTCAATTTCGCACGACCCAAGGCGCCGGTGCTCGCGAAGGCCGACCTGCGCGGGCTGCTCGACGACGCCGTCATGCTCTCCCGGCCGCGGGCGGCCGCCCAGGGCGCCAGCCTGGAGGTACTCGGCGGGGCCGGGCCCCTCGACGTGCTCGCCGACGCCGACATGGTGCGCCAGGTGATCGTCAATCTGCTCATCAACGCGCTCCAGGCGTCCGAGAGCGTCCACGACGCCAGGATTGTCCTGTCAACCGGCGCCCGCGACGGGCAGGGGTCATGCAGCGTCCGGGACGACGGGCCGGGTGTCCCCGCCGATCGGGCCGACACGATCTTCCGCCCGTTCATGACAACGAAGCCCCGCGGCACGGGCCTGGGCCTCGCCACCAGCCGCCGGCTCATCGAACTCCAGGGCGGCCGGCTCTGGCTCGAGAACCCGGGCGCGCCCGGCGCGTGCTTCACGTTCACCCTGCCGATGTTCACCGCGCACGCCGAGAACGAGGTCTGACCGGATGGCCCGGGACCGCATCCTGGTCGTCGACGACGACCCGCTCCAGCGGTGGGCGATGGGCAAGCATCTCGCCGCGTGGAACTACGACGTGATCGAGGCCGCCGACGGCCAGTCGGGGCTCGAAGCGTTCACGAGCCACCTGCCCGATCTCGTCCTGCTCGACCTGCAGCTGCCCGATCAGACCGGGGTCGACGTGCTGCGGCAGATCCGCGCGATCGATCCGCACGCGGTGGTCATCATGGTGACGGCCCATGGAGGCGTCCAGGAGGCCGTCGCAGCATTCAAACTGGGCGTCTTCGACTACCTTTCGAAGCCGCTCGACTTCGACGCCCTGGGCGTCACGCTGCGGTACGGCCTCGAGGCGCGCCACCTGCGCGCGGAGGTGGAGCGCCTGCGGGCGGGCGATCACGACGCCGGGGAGACGACCATTGTCGGCGACTCGCCGGCCATCGCCGACAGTCTGAAGATGCTGCGGAAGCTCGCCGCAAGCGGCGTCAGCACGGTCCTGCTGACGGGTGAGAGCGGCACCGGCAAGGACCTCTTCGCGAAGGCGCTGCATTACCAGAGTTCGAGGTCGGGCGGCCCGTTCTTCCCCGTCAACTGCGCGGCCATCCCCGACACGCTCATGGAGTCGGAGCTCTTCGGCCACGAGAAGGGCGCCTTCACCGACGCGCGGTACCTCAAGAAGGGCGTCTTCGAGCTCGCCGATGGCGGCACCCTCTACCTCGACGAGATCGGGGAGCTGAAGACCTCACTCCAGCCCAAGATCCTCCGCGTGCTCGAGACGCTCACCTTCCGGAGGGTCGGCGGCTCGCGGGATATCACCGTTGACGTCCGCGTGATCGCCGCCACCAACCGCGACCTCGACGCCGCGGTCGCGCAGGGCGAGTTCCGGCGCGACCTGCTGTACCGGCTGCGCGTGATCGAAATGACGATGAAGCCGCTGCGCGAGCATCGCGAGGACATCCCGGCGCTGGCGCAGCACTTCCTGCGGCAGTTCGCGCTCAAGTTCCACAAGCCCCTCATGAGCGTCTCGCCCGAGGCCGTCGACGCGATGACGAAGTATGACTGGCCCGGCAACGTGCGCGAGCTCAAGAACGCGATCGAACGCGCGGTGATTCTCGAGGACGGCGACGAGCTCACGACCGGCTACCTGCCCAGCCAGCTGACGCGCGCGCCCGAAGCTCAGCCGGCCACCGAGCCGGGCGGCGGGTTCACGCTGCCGCAAGGCGGGGTGTCGCTCGAGCGCGTCGAGGAGTCCCTCGTGCGCCAGGCGATCGACATGGCCGGCGGCAACCAGACGCGTGCCGC
>JALOKU010000100.1 GCA_025456345.1 Vicinamibacterales bacterium
AGCACGTTGTACTTCGTGGCCTCGATCAGGAACAGCCGCTGCAGCTTCTGCAGCATGTCCGGCCGCTCCTTCGCGAGGTTGCGCGCCTGCGTCCAGTCCGTGCTGCCGTCGTAGAGCTCCCAGACGTCGTCGTCGAAGGCGACCATCTTCTGGCCCACGAGGATCCAGGGCGTCCGGTGCTTGGTGACGGCGCTCCAGCCCTTGTAGTAGATGCCGCGGTTGCCGCCCATCTCGAAGTACTGGAGGTCGTGCCGCTCCTCCGCCTTCGCCTCGTTGAAGCTGAAGAGCATGCTGGTGCCTTCCATCGGCGACTGGAGCACGCCGTTGACCATCGTCGGCTCCGGCAGGCCCGCGGCCTCGAGGACCGTCGGGGCCACGTCGATCACGTGGGTGAACTGGTGGCGCAGCCCGCCGCGCTCCTTGATCCCCTTCGGCCAGTGCACGATGGTGCCGTTGCGCGTGCCGCCCCAGTGCGACGCCACCTGCTTCGTCCACTGGTAGGGCGCGTTCGTCGCCCACGCCCAGCCCACCGAGTAGTGGTTGAACGCGGTGGGCGAGCCGAACTCGTCGATCTTCGACAGCATGAACTCCGGCGTCTCGAGGGCCGCCATGCCGTTGAAGTTGGACATCTCGTTGAAGGCGCCGCTGTGTGTGCCTTCGGCCGACGCGCCGTTGTCGCCGAAGATGTAGTAGACGAGCGTGTTCTCGAGCACGCCGAGGTCGCCGAGGGCGTCGACCAGGCGGCCGATGTGGAAGTCGGTGTGCTCAAGGAACCCGGCGTAGACCTCCATCTGGCGCTCGAGCACGGGCTTCATCTGCGCGGGCATCTCGTCCCAGGCCGGGATCTCGGCGTGGCGCTTCGTGAGCTCGGCGTCGGGTGCGATGACGCCCAGCTTCTTCTGCCGCGCGAACGTCTCCTCGCGGAGCTTGTCCCAGCCCTGGGCGAAGCGGCCCTTGTACTTGTCGGCCCACTCCTTGGGGACGTGGTGCGGAGCGTGCACGGCGCCCGGCGCGAAGTAGACGAAGAAGGGCTTCTCCGGCATCAGCGCCTTCTGCTGGCGCACCCAGCCGATGGCACGATCGGTCATGTCCTCGGTGAGGTGGTAGCCCTCCTCGGCCGTGGCCGGCGGCTCGACAGGCGTCGTGCCCTCGTAGAGCGCCGGGTCGTACTGGCTCACCTCGCCGCCGATGAAGCCGTAGAAGTACTCGAAGCCGCCGCCGCCTGCCGGCCAGGCGTCGAACGGGCCGAGCGGCGAGGTCTGCCAGGCCGGGACCTCGTGGCACTTGCCGAACTGGGCCGTCGCGTACCCGTTCATCTTGAGGGTGAGCGGCAGCGGCGCCTTGGTGTTCGGGCGCAGCGAGTTGTAGCCCGGCGCGGCCGTGGCGATCTCCGTGATCGCGCCCATGCCGACCGAGTGGTGGTTGCGGCCCGTCAGCATCGCCTGCCGCGTGGGCGAGCACAGCGCGCACGTGTGGAAGCGGGTGAACTTCAGCCCGTTGGCCGCCAGCTTCTCGGCGACCGGCGTCTCGCACGGCCCGCCGAACGCGCTCGACGAGCCGAAGCCCACGTCGTCCAGGAGGATGATCAGCACGTTCGGCGCCCCGGCCGGCGGGACGACCGTCTCGATCGGCGGGAAAGAGGAGTCCGCGTCCTTGGCGTCGAACGTCGTGAGCCCCGGCTTGCGGACGTCGGGGATGGGCAGGACCGAACGCTGGTGCTTGTCGGGTTTCGTCATCGTGGCCTCCTTGAGACACTTGCGTGCCCGCCGAAGACGGGCACCGAGACTCTCGTACAGGTCGTTAGAGTGCGCGAGAAAACATGTTCCGTCGAATCCTCGAGCTCCGTCAAGCGCGCGTGCTCCCCTTCTGCGGCCGCGGCCTGGCAGTCGTGGTAGAATCGGCCACACCGACAATCCAGACTCAATAAGGGGAGGAACGATGGCAGCGAAGAAACCCAACATCCTGATTCTCTGGGGCGATGACGTAGGCTGGTGGAATATCAGCTACAACAGCCGCGGTCAGATGGGCTACCGCACGCCCAACATCGACCGCGTGGGCAACGAAGGCGTGGCCTTCACCGACTACTACGCCCAGCAGAGCTGCACCGCGGGCCGTGCCGCCTTCATCACCGGTCAGAACCCGATCCGCACGGGCCTCACCAAGGTCGGAATGCCGGGCGCCGCGGTCGGCCTGCAGAAGGAAGACCCCACGATCGCCGAGCTGCTCAAACCGCACGGCTACGCGACCGGCCAGTTCGGCAAGAACCATCTCGGCGACCGGGACGAGTTCCTGCCGACGATGCACGGCTTCGACGAGTTCTTCGGCAACCTCTACCACCTGAACGCCGAGGAGGAGCCTGAGCAGCCGGACTACCCGAAGGACCCCGCGTTCAGGAAGAACTTCGGGCCCCGGGGCGTCCTCCACTGCTGGGCCGATGGCAAGGGCGGGCAGAAGATCGAGGACACCGGGCCGCTGACGAAGAAGCGGATGGAAACCGTCGATGACGAGGCGACGGCGCACGCCCTCACTTTCATCGACAAGTCCCACAAGGAAGGCAAGCCATTCTTCGTCTGGTACAACACGACGGCCATGCACTTCCGGACCCACCCGGCCGAGAAGCACAAGGGTAAGAGCAACGGGCAGGGAGACTACAACGACGTGATGGTCGCGCACGACGAGAACATCGGCATGATGCTGAACAAGCTCGATGAGCTGGGCATCGCCGACGACACGATCGTGATGTACTCCACCGACAACGGCGTCCATTACAACACGTGGCCTGACGCCGGGATCACGCCGTTCCGGTCCGAGAAGAACACCAACTGGGAGGGCGGCTGGCGGGTGCCGGCCTTCGTGCGCTGGCCGGGGAAGTTCAAGGCGGGCACGGTCGTCAACGGCCTCGTCACCCACCAGGACTGGCTGGCGACGTTCCTGGCCGCGGCCGGGGAGCCGGACATCAAGGAGAAGCTGCTCCAGGGCCACAAGATCGGCGATCGGACCTACAAGGTCCACATCGACGGGTTCAACATGCTGCCGTACCTGACCGGCGAGGTGAAGGAGAGTCCAAGGCAGTCCTTCTTCTACATCAGCGACGACGGGGACATCCTAGCCGTCCGCATGCAAGACTGGAAGGTCGTGCTGATGGAGCAGCGCGCCACGCGGCTGCAGTGCTGGTTCGAGCCGTTCGTGAAGCTGCGGGCGCCGAAGATGTTCAACCTGCGCCGCGACCCGTTCGAGCGCGCCGACGAGAACTCCAACACGTACTGGGACTGGCTGATCTCGCACGCGTACATCATTTACGCGATGCAGGCGATCGTGGCCGGCGAGATCGGCGAGTTCAAGAAGTTCCCGCCGCGGCAGAAGCCGGCCTCGTTCAACCTGGATGCGGTGATGAGGCAGCTCGAGGACGCCGGAGGCGGCGCCAACCACTGACCTTCGTCGATGGCTGATTTCAGCGAAAGGGCCGTGTCCGGCGCGCGCCGGACACGGCCCTCGTTTTTCGGCAGGACTCACCGGCGGCGGGAGCGAGTGCTCCTGTGTCCGATCAGCCCGCTGACCCGCCCGGCTGGTCCAGCCCGTCCAGCCAGGCCTGAGCCGATTCGAGCGCCTGGTTGGCGGCGGCGCCCCACTGCGGCTGCGCCATGAAGACATTCTCCCGGCCAATCAACCGGAGCAGGCCCGTGCGATCGATCTGCTGGAACACGCCCTCGCTGACCCCGGCCAGTATCAGCTTGCCCCCGTTGCCCTGCAGGGTGCGCGCATACCGATCCAGCACGCCGATCATGGTGCTGCCGAACTCGTCGTAGCCGCGCAGAAGGAAAATCACCACGGCCTGCCTGGCCTGGTCGGCCGCGGGCAGGTTCTCCTCCAGCGTCTTGGCCGCCGCGTAAAACAGGCTGCCGTACGGGAGGAGCCCGGTCACCCGGCGGCTGGCCAACTGGCGCGGCGCGGGCTGTTCCGTCGGGAACCCGCCCTTGACCGGCACCAACTCGACCAGCCGGATGCGGTTGGCGCCCTGGAACACGTACAGCATGATAGACGTCGCCACGCCCAGCAGCACAGCGTACTGCAGGGGCATCATCAGCGTCCCCAGGAACGTGATCGACATCACCACCCGCGGTACGCGCCCGGTCTGCCAGACCGTGCGGATGTTCACGGGCTTGATGGTCTGGTAGCCGACGACGATGAGCATCCCGGCCAGCGCCGGCATGGCGATGAGCTTCACCACGCCGGCGAACAGGAGCACGGTCGCCGCGATCAGCACGCCGCACAGGAAGTTCGCCCACCGCGTTCTTGCCCCGGCGCTGACGACGAGCGCCGTGCCGGACAGCGACCCGCCGGATGGCATGCCCTGGAAGAAGGAGGTCGCCACGTTGGCCACCCCTTGCCCGAGGAAGTCACCTGACGGGTCGGGGAACTTGCCATCCCGATCGGGGTAGCCCTGGCTGATTCCCGCGCCCTGTACCAGCCCGATGATGGAGAGGGCGAACGCGGGCACGATCAGATCGAGGAACAGCTTGAAGTCCGGGATCATGAAGCCCGGCAGCGCCCGGGGCACGGTGGTGACGTCGCCGACGAGCGGCACCACGTCGAAGCTGCCGAACGCCGCGAGCGCGGACGCGCCCGCCATCGCCAGGGCCAGCGACCACTGGCTGACGCGCTTGATCCGCGGGAGCACGAGCATCAGCACGACGCACACGACGCCGACGGTCAGGACCGGCAGGACCATGTTGCGGACGTTCAGGAGCGTATCCAGGGCCCGGGCAATCGCGTTCGCGTTGGGGCTCCTGTAGCCGGTGAACTGCGCCAGCTGGCCCACGATGATCAGCACGCCGACGGCGTTCAGGAAGCCGGTCATCACTGCGTTCGGCACGAAACGCACGAGAAAGCCCATCTTGAACACGCCCATCGCGGTCTGGATCACGCCCATCATCAGCGCCAGCAGGAACACCGCGTGCAGCTGCTGGTCGGGGGGCACCCCGTACAACGAGCTCCCCACCGCCAGGGACAGGGCGCCGGTGGTGGAAATGTGCATCATCTGGGAGCTGGTGAAGAGCGCCCCGATCGGCGTGGCGACGATCATCGTGTACAGCCCGGTCAGCGGGCTGATGCCCGCGAGGATGGCGGAGGCCATGCTGTCGGGAATCGACGCCACGCCCGTGATGAGCCCGGCGATGAAGTCCGCGCCGAGGTTCTTGCGATCCACGGTGTATCGGCGTTTCAGGTCGTCGAGCATCTTCATGTGCGGGCCGTCCTCACTGAGCGTCGTTCGCGGGCCGACGGCCGATCCACCAGGCCGCGACGCGCGTGATCGGGCCGCGCAGCAGCAGGTAGGGCACGAAGGCGAGCAGGATCGAGATGATCGCCGCCTCGCCCGGATGAAACGTCTCGAACACCGTCAGTTGGTAGATCACGTCCATCACCAGGCCCAGCAGGATCACCCGGGAGGTGGCAATCAGGCCCTCGTGCAGGCGGCCGCCGGCCTTCTCCGGATGCGTGAGGATCGTCCAGAGATAGGGAGAGCGCCCGCGACGGGCATCCTTCACGCCCGCCACGCTCGCGGCGATCCCCGCCATGATGGGCTGGAGGAAGAACCGGAAGGTCATCGGCCCGGATGGGCGATCGAGCAGATTCTGCCAGATGCGCTGGCGAACCTCCGCCGAGAACCCGTACATCGCGACTCCAAGGACGGCGAAGGCGACAATGAGCCCGGCGGCCAGCCGAGCCAGCAGGATCTGGGTCTTCGTTGGGGTCTGTGTCATCGCCTTGGCCTCTTGGGTCGCCCGGCACATGGAGATCCGCGACCGGTCACCGAGGGTGTCAGCCCGCACGAGCTTCCGGCGAATCCGCGGCCCGGCGCGGCGAACGGCAGCAGCGACGGTATCATGCGCCCCGGACGGATTCAAGGCGGGTGGGAAGCTGAGGTAGGATGTCGCCACCATGCGGATGTCTTCCCTGCAATCGGCGCTGCCCATACTGACGGTGCTGACCGCTTTCGTTACATCGGGAGCGATGGCCCGGCAGCACGACGTTCCAGCCGCGCGCACGACCATCGTCTCGATCCAGGCCGACCGCTTCCTCATCAACGGCCAGCCCACCCTGAAAGGCGTCGTCTGGCGCGGGCACAGGGTGGAAGGCCTGCTGCCGAACTCGCGCATGGTGCAGGGCGTGTTCGACGACCTGAACCCGGAGACGCGCACGCGATGGGCCTACGCCGACACCAGGACGTGGGACGCGGCGCGCAACACGCGCGAGTTCGTGGCGGCAATGGCGGAGTGGCGGCGCCATGGGCTGCTCGCGATCACGCTCAACCTCCAGGGCGGCAGCCCCGAGGGCTACTCGAAGGAACAACCGTGGATCAACTCGGCGTTCACCGAGGATGGCCGGCTGCGGCCGGAATACATGGCGCGCACGAGCCAGATCCTCGACGAGGCCGACCGGCTGGGGATGGCGGTCATCCTCGGCCTCTTCTACTTCGGGCAGGACGAACGCCTGCGCGACGAGGCGGCCGTCCTCCGTGCCGTCGACGGGACCGTGGACTGGGTGCTCGGCCAGGGCTACCGGAACGTGCTCATCGAGATCAACAACGAGTGCAACGTGAGGTACGACCACGCCATCCTGCAGCCTGGCCGCGTGCACGAACTCATCACGCGCGCGAAGGGTGTCACGCGGGGCGGGCTACGGCTGCTGGTCAGCACGAGTTACGGCGGAAACACCGTGCCGGGCGACGCGGTGCTGGCCGCGTCGGACTTCGTCCTGCTGCACGGGAACGGCGTGACGAACCCCGACCGCATTGCCGAGATGGTCCGCCTGACCCGCCAGATTCCTGCCTACACGCCCAAGCCCATCCTCTTCAACGAGGACGACCACTACGACTTCGAGACGTCGTGGAACAACTTCGTCGCGGCCACGAGCGCGCACGCGTCGTGGGGGTTCTTCGACTTCCGCCGGCAGGGCGAGGGCCTGGACGAGGGCTACCAGAGCGTCCCCGTCGCCTGGGGCATCTCGTCGGCCCGCAAACGCGGGTTCTTCAACCTGCTGCAGGAGATGACGGGCGGGCGCTGACGGGCGGCCTGCGCCATCCTGCGGTATCATGGGCGCCGACATGCGGAACGCTACCCTGCGCCGCCTCCGTCTGGCGTCGCAGATCTTCTTCTTCGCCCTCTTCGTCTTCCTGCTGGTCCGCACGGAGTTCCCCGGCGCGATCCGGTCGGCGGCGCTCGATGTCCGCATCCCGTGGCCGGTCGGCTGGTTCCTCGAAGCCGATCCGCTCGTCGCTCTCGCCACCGCCCTTTCCACCGGCACCCTGTATCGCAACCTCCTCTGGGCGCTGCCCTTCCTGCTGCTCGCCATCCTCGTGGGCCGCGCCTTCTGCGGCTGGATGTGCCCGCTCGGTTCGCTGCACCACTTCGTCAGCAGCCTCAAGTCGGACGCCAAGCGCGGCGCGAAGCTCATCGAGTCGAACCGCTACAAGCGCTGGCAGGCCGCGAAGTACCACGTGCTCGCGGCCGTGCTCGTGATGGCGCTCTTCGGCTCGGTGGCCGGCCTGCTGCTCGACCCGCTGTCGTTCCTCGTGAGGTCGATGTCGACGGCCGTGCTGCCCGCGCTCAACGCGGCTATCCGCGCCGGCCTCGACACGGCCTACGGCTGGCCCCTCGGACCGGCGCAGGCGGTGGTCAACGGCGGGGGCGTCGTGCTGAACGCCACGATCCTCAGCTTCAAACAGCCTCACTTCCACGGCGCGTTCCTGATTGGCACGCTGTTCGTGTTCGTGCTGGTCCTCAATTCACGCGTCACGCGCTTCTGGTGCCGCGCCATCTGCCCGCTCGGCGCCCTGCTCGGCGTGTGCGCCCGCTGGTCGCTGGTCCAGATGCGCAAGCACGAGGACAAGTGCGACGACTGCCGCCGCTGCCTGCTGCACTGCCAGGGCGGCGACGACCCGGTGCCCGGGGCGGCCTGGCGAAAGGCGGAATGCCACCTCTGCCTGAACTGCGTCACCGAATGCCCCACCGGCGGTATCAGCTTCGCGTGGTCGACCGTGCCGTCGCACGCGAAGCAGACCCGGGAGACCCCCGAACTGAAGCGCCGCGCGCTCTTCACGAGCATGGCGGCTGGCGCGGTGATGGTGCCGCTGATGCGGTCGGGCCCCGGCCTGAAGACGCCGGCCGGCACCTTCTGCATCCGCCCCCCGGGCTCGCTGGACGAATCTCACTTCCTCGACCGCTGCATCCGCTGCGGCGACTGCATGAAAGTGTGCCCCAACAACGCGCTGCACCCGGCCACCCTCGAAGGCGGCGTCGAAGGCTTCTGGACGCCGGTGCTCGTGCCGCGCATCGGCTACTGCGAGCCGAACTGCGTGCTCTGTTCACAGGTGTGCCCGACTGGGGCGATCTGGGAAATCACGGTGGCGGAAAAGACAGGGGCTAGGGGCTTGGCGCTAGGCGCTGGTCAGGCTGAGCCGAAGGACCCGATCCGCATCGGCACGGCGTTCTACGATCGCGGGCGGTGCCTTCCCTGGGCCATGGGCATCGAGTGCATCGTGTGCGAGGAGTGGTGCCCGACGTCGCCGAAAGCGATCTTTCTCGTTTCCGCCGAAGTGGTGGACCGGAACGGGGACACCAAAACGCTCAAGCAGCCGTTCGTCGACCCGAAACTCTGCACCGGGTGCGGCGCGTGCGAGTACGCCTGCCCGATCAAGGGCAGCCCGGCGATTTACGTCACCAGCGCGGGCGAAACCCGCTCGCGGACGAACCAATTCCTGCTGAAAGAAAACCAGCCCCGGCCGAGTGAACCATGAAGAAGCGCCAGCGCTACCAGCCGATGCCGACGTCGACCGACGTCACCCGCCGCGAGTTCGTAAAGATCGGCGCCGCGACCGCCGCCGCCGGCGGCATCGTCCTCGGCGTCCCTTCGGTGCCCGGCGCCCAGGAGCGGACGCCGCCCCCGGCGCCTGAGACGAATATCAACGACTTCATGAAGGTGCCGAAGGGCAAGCATGCCCTTCCTGGCGCATTCCCGGGGCGTGTCGTCGAAGTGAAGGACCCGCGATCGCTCGTCGACGACAAGATCGACGCGAAGGTCGTGGCCGAGATGTTCGAGCGGGGCGTCCGCACATTGACGGGCAAGGACATGAAGGAGAGCTTCGGCATCTTCTTCGAGCCCGGAGACGTCATCGGCCTCAAGGTCAACCCGGTGGGCCCGCCCCTCATCAACACCCATGTCGAACTCACCCAGGCGGTCGTGACGTGGCTCCTCGACAACAAGGTGCCGCCCGCTCGCATCGTCATCTGGGACCGCTTCGACTACATGCTGAAGGATGCGGGCTACACGCCCGATCAGTTCCCCAAAGGCGTCCGGATCGAAGGCCTGCAGACGATGGACGAGACGGGGAACACGTGGAAGGACGCCAACGGCAACCACGTCAGTCTCGACAAGTTCGACAAGGACGTCTATTACTTCGCGAAGGGCATCGTGGGCAAAGGCGTCAAGGGCTACAAAGACGATGAGTTCTACCTGAACCAGCACGTGTTCAACGGCGAGTACTCGTACTTCGGGACGCTCGTGACGAAGCAGTTGACGAAGATCGTCAACCTCGCGGCGTACAAGAACACCGGCGCCGGTATTTCGATGGCGACCAAGAACGTCGGGTACGGGTCTCTCTGCAACACGGGGCGCCTGCACGCGCCGCTGTTCTTCAACGTCTGCACCGAGGTGCTCGCCGCGCCGGTGATTCGCGAGAAGCTGGTGCTCAACGTCACCGAGGCGCTGCGGGCCCAGTACGACGGCGGCCCGGACAAGAACGCGCAGTTCGTGTATCCGAACCACGCGATCCTCTTGGCCACCGACCCGTTCGCCCTCGACATGATCTGCCACCGCCAGCTCGTGGCGAAGCGCAAGGAGATGGGCATCGCGGTGAACGAGAACCCGCGGTTCACCGACTACCTGCACTACGCGGAGCGGCTCGGGCTGGGGGTGGCGAATACGGAGAAGATACAGTTTGTGAGAGTGTAGGGGCTCCCCTTCGACTCGCCGGCTCCCTGGCTCGCTCAGGGCGAACCCGGGGCGAAGCGGTGCCGGTTCGGGGGCTAGGGTTTGCCGCGCCGAAGCCGGCCGCAAGGCCGTTGGGCGAAGGCGGGGGCTAGGGGCTAGGGGCTAGGGGCTAGGGGCTAGGGAAGAGACAATGTCACGTTGCAGATCGGTCTTCAACATCACGCTGATACTGGCTCTGCTGGGCTTTCTGCCGATGCGTGCGGCTGCGCAGAAGCCTGCAGGGGACGCGGCGTTCTTGCCACTCGACGGATTCTCCGGCGCCTGGAAGAAGAACGGCCCGATGAAGGTGTTCAGGAGCGAAGACCTGTACGGCCACATCGACGGCGGCGCGGAGGCGTTCCTCGAACTCGGCTTCGACCAGCTGACGGTGCAGAAGTACCAGGATGGCGCGAACGAACTGACGGTCGAGCTCTACCGGATGACCGACCCGACGGCCGCGCGCGGCATCTATCTCGCCCGCTGCGGCAAGGAGACCCCGGACCCGGCCCTCAAGGATCGGCACACGGCCAGCCGCAATCAGATCCTGCTGCAGCGGAACCGCTACTATCTCGTGCTCTACAACACCGCCGGAGGTGCGGCGAACGCGCCGATCCTGGCCAAGGCGGCCCAGGCAATCGTGCCCAAGCTGCCAGCCGATGCGCCGGTGCCGGCGCTCGCCCTGCTGCCGCCGGCGGGGCTCGTCCCGGGCTCGGCCCGCATCATTCGCGGGCCGGTCAGCCTCCAGGCGCTCTATACACTTGGCGACGGCGACATTCTGCAGCTCGGCGGGAAGATCACCGGCGCGGCGGGCGACTACAAGGACGCCGCCGGCGCGAGCACCCTCATCGTCGTCGACTACCCGAGCCCGGCGGCCGCCACGGCGGCCTTCAAGCACCTCAAGGCCAACCTCGACACGTACTTGAAGCCTGCCAGCGCCACCGACTCGCGGCTGGTGTTCCAGGACTACGAGAAGAAGTTCGGCGTGGCCTCGGTGAACGGGAAGCGGCTGGAGATCCGGCTGCACCTCGCGAAGCCGCCGGCATAGCGCCGCCTCCCGGCGTGTCCCCGTTGCCCCTTGCCCCATGCCCCTTGCCCCCGGGAACCCGGCCTGCCGCGATCTCGTCCTCCTGTACGTGCCCGCCATTTGCGGCCAGACGGCCGCAGTCGTACAATCCCTAGCCAACACGGCATTGGCTTTCCCGATTCCTCCGTGGAGCGGCGCCTGATGCGCCGGAGTGAGCCGACATGAACGACAAGAAGGGCTGGGGCGCGACCGTGCTCGGGTGGTTCGTGGTGTCGGACGACGACGAGGGCCAGCGCGGCGAGGGCGGGGACGCGAGCGGCGACGCGGGAGGCGAAGGCGCCGTGGAAATGCCGCAGGTGTTCGTGAAGGACCCCCCTGCCGCCATTGGCGGCCAGGTGGACTTCAAGGCGGTCTTCGAGGCGGCCGGGATCGACGAGGAGCAGTCCGGCCGGGTCGCCCGGGCGCAGGATCTGCTGGCCAGCCTGCCGGGCGAGACGCCGGCGCCGGTCAGGAAGCAGATCGTCGAGGCGTCGCTCACGGCGTTCGGCGTGTCCATCGACAAGATCATCGAAGGCGGGGTCGCCGAGATCCAGGCGCTCGAGGGCTACATCCGCACGGGCGCCGCCGACACCCAGACGTTGCTCGCGGAGTCGGCTGCGCGCATCAAGAAGTTCGAGGACGAGATTCAGCGCATCCGCACCGTGATGGACGAGCGCGTGCAGGAGCAGCAGGCCGTGACGAAGGCCTGCAACGACAAGAAACTGGGCATCCAGCAGATCCTGGAGTTCTTCGGACAGGAGGCGGTCGCACGCGTCGTGCAGGCCGCCTCGGCACGCCGGGCCGGGGGCGAGAGCGCGGCCGGACCTGTTTCTCGCAAGGAGAGGTGACGAGCATGGCTGGAGGAGGGTTGTTCGCGCGGCTTGGCAACTTGTGGCGGGGCTTCCTGTCGCTCTGGATTTCCGACGTCGAGAAGCAGCACCCGGAGATCGCGTACGAGAACGCGATCAACTCGATGATCGCGAAGTTCGCGAAGCTGAAGACGGCCACGGCGGCCATCATCCGG
>JALOKU010000210.1 GCA_025456345.1 Vicinamibacterales bacterium
CGGGGGATCATCGACACCGCGCCGAACGCGTTGTTGTACTCGAAGCGCCCGGCCAGCACGTAGCCCCAGGCGCTCGAGGTCGGAAACGCCGAGGCGGGCTCGGTGCCCGGCTGGATGCCGGCCGTCTGAAACACCGAATTGCCGCTGGTGTAGGTGCCGGGCCCGTCGAGCCGGAGCGTCGCCTGGTCCGGCAGGTCGTGCACGGTGTTCCACGCGCCTTCGGCCACGAGCACCACCTGGTCGGCGCCCAGGCGCTGGCTGAAGGCCTTGGTGCCCGTGATCTGGAACTGCGTGGTGTCGAAGCGGCGGAACCCGTCGATCTGCTGCGAGAAGCCGTAGGCGCCCACCTGGTTCTGGCTCGCCAGCAGGTTGCCCAGCCCGATGAGGGGTGCCAGCTGCGGCAGCGGCGGCAGCAGGCGCAGCGGGGTCAATGCCGCATAGAGCAGTTCGGCATCGTCCACCTGCAGCGGCACGTCCCAGCGGTGCGAGACCTCGCCCTGCAGCGCGATGCCGGTCCGGCCCAGCTGCGTGTTGAAGCTCGCGCCGAAGAGCTGGATGTTTTCCGGGTAGCTGAGGAAGTAGTCCGCCGTCGCGGCGTAGTTGCCGGCGAACAGCCCGCTGGCCGTGCCGGTCCGGGCGCTGAGCAGCGGCAGACGGCTGTGGTAGTTCAGGTAGTAGAGGCCGAACTCCGTGTCGCCCAGCGCCGGGGCGAACAGGCGGAACGCGGCGCCCCACTGCCCGTCGTCGCCGGCCTCGACATCCTCGCTTCGCTTCGGCACCGCCGTGCCAACAGGGCTGAACGTGGGCGGCAGCGGCGCATGGCCGACGGCCACCGTGTCGGGCACGGAGCCGAAGCCGAGCATGACTTTCGACGCGCCCGCCCCCGCGAAGTCGGCCGTGCTGAAGTAGCTGCCGACCGGGTCGATCCACGTCTTCTCCCACGCGTACTGGTAGAAGGCCTCGAGCGACGTGTTGGCGGACGGCTTGATGCTGAACTTGACGGCGCCCACCGGCATCAGCGCGTCGCGCAACTCGGCGCCGGGCACGCGCAGGGCGCTGACATCAACCGGATTGACGGCGTTGATGCCGCCCTGGATGAACGTGCTCTCGCCCCAGTTGATCACCTGCCGGCCGCCGCGGATTTCCCCGGCACGCGACCCGGCCTTGAACCGCCACCACAGGAACGCGTCCCTGATTTCCGCGCGGGCGCCGACACGGTCATCGGCCGCGTCGGTCAGCGGCGTGCGGGCCCGGTCACCGTTCATGTTCTCGAAGTCGTAGAAGGCGTAGACGCGAATGAAGCCGCCCACCGCCTGTTTGTAGCTGAACTCGAACTCGCTGTTGATCTTGACGGCGTTCGAGTACAGCCCCTTGTCGTAGTTCTGGTTGCCATCGTCGCCATTGACCGAGAACGCCGACCCGCCGGCGGCGACGCCGATGATGCGCTGGTCCGCATCAGCGACCCTGAAGCCGAGGCCATACGTCAGCGTATTGCCCCAGCTCCACTTGAAGTTGGATGGCGGCTTCTCGGCTGGTGTGCTTGCCTGGTCGGCGGCCGCCTGGGCGGGCGGCTCGGCCGCCGTGGCCGACTGCCCCGCGGCGGCGGCGGGCAAGAGGACGCCAAGCAGGATCGCCAGCAACAGCGCGCCGGGGCGCGCCGCTCTGCCGGCGTGGATGAGCGATGGGATGAACGATGGCATGGGGCCCCCAAGAGTAGAAGAGTGCACGTCAGACGTCCTGCTCAGGATCGGGCCACCCGGACGCAGGCGGCAAGACCGGTCAGAAGCGGGGACGGCTGGAAAGCCAAGCGGCCATTGTAGCAGGCGTGAAGGATGACAGAGCGGAGGATTCGGACTCCGGGGTGAACGGGGCTGGAGGAGGGCGGCCGGAGCGGCGGTAGGCCCGACGGCTGAACCTGATGTATAACCGGAACTCAGGGCACACAGGAACAGCAGCGCGGTGCGGGGCCGGACGCCGCGGGCACGGACGCGCGGAAGGGGTCGCTATGCCGGAGTTCCGGGACATCATCGCCGGGCATCTCGAGGCGCGCGCCGACATGCCCTGGCTGACGCTCATCTCGGGTGAGCGCGCGACGCCGTTCACCATCAGGCAGATCGCCGAGCGCACGTACGACTACTGCGCCTTCTACCGCGCGGCGGGAGTGGCCGAGAACGACACGGTCGTGATCATCCTCCGCGAGTCGCTGGATCTTCTCGCGTCCTTTTTCGCGGGGATCGTGTGCGGCGCGCTGCCGGCCTACTACTTCTATCCGTCGCCCAAGCAGTCGGCGGAGCTGTTCCTCTCTTCCATCGACACGCTGCTGCTCTACAACGAAGTCAAGCTCATCGTCAGCTACCCGGAAGTGATTTCGGTCCTCAAGGACCATCACCGGATTTCGGTTCCGGAGTTCGTGGGCTTCTACCAGACCTCGGAGGTGCCGGCGCTCGGCCGGTCGAACCTCGACGACTTCCCGGCACCCATGCACGAGGCGTTCCTGCAGTTCTCGTCGGGCACGACGGGCGCCAAGAAGGGGGTCAAGATCTCGGTGAAGGCGCTCCTCAACCAGGTCCGCGCCTATGGTGAGTTCGTGCACTGCGGCGCGGGCGACAAGGTGGTGTCGTGGCTGCCGCACTATCACGACATGGGGCTGATTGCGTGCATGCTCATGCCGTTTGTCACCGGGGTTCCCGTCTACATGATGTCGCCGTTCGAGTGGGTCATGCACCCGAGGCTCCTGCTGGAGTGGCTGGCCCGGGTGGGCGGCACGCACGTCTGGCTCCCCAACTTCGCCCTCGGCCATCTCGCCAGGTCCTGCGCCGAAGACGACCCGGCCGAGTTCGACCTGTCGAGCGTCAGGCACCTCGTCTGCTGCTCGGAGCCGGTGCTCAAAAGCACGGTGGACGCCTTTGTCGAGCGGTTCTCGCCGTCCGGCATCAGCCCGGATCGCCTTCAGAACTGCTACGCGATGGCGGAGAATACGTTCGCCATGACGTCGACCCGCGGGGGCCCGATCCGGTTCCTGTCGGTCGATCAGGAGCTCTTCCGGAAGGAGCATCGCATCCGCCCCGCCGACGACGGGAGGCCCGTTGCGAGCGCCGGCGTGCCGCTGGCCAACATCACGATTGAGATCCGATCCGATGCCGGGGAGGCGCTGCCGGAGGATCACGTCGGCGAGATCCTGATCCGCAGCGACTGCATGCTGGACAGCTACCACAACAACTGGGAGGAGACCCAGCGGGCGATGGCGGACGGCTGGTTCAAGACGGGAGACCTGGGGTTTCTTCACGACGGCGAGCTCTACGTCACCGGCCGCAGCAAGGAGATGCTGATCATCGGCGGCGAGAACATCTACCCGCAGGACATCGAGGCCATTCTCAACGCCAAGGACTACCTCATCCCGGGGCGGAACGTCGCGTTCGGCGTCGAGAACGAGAAGACGGGGACCGAGCGGCTCGTGATCCTCGCGGAAGCCAGGTCGGAGCACATGCACATGGACCTGCTGCCCCTGCGGACCGAGATCATGAGCACGCTCGGGGTCTCCGTCTCGCG
>JALOKU010000211.1 GCA_025456345.1 Vicinamibacterales bacterium
GTCAGCGCCGCCGTCAGCGTCGTCTTGCCGTGGTCGATGTGCCCAATCGTGCCCACGTTCACGTGCGGCTTGGAACGATCGAATTTTTCCTTCGCCATGCCTGTCTCCGTTGGTGCGCTTCGCGTCCCTGGTTGATGACTGCCCCGAGCCCGTCAGCGGCCCGTGATGCGGGCGACGACCTCGTCGCTCACCTGCTGGGGCGCCTGCTCGTACCGATCAAAATGCATCGTAAACGTCGCGCGGCCCTGGGTGCGGGACCGCAGGTCCGTCGCGTAGCCGAACATCTCGGAGAGGGGCACGCGGGCGCGCACGATCTGGGTCCCGCCGCGCGCCTCCATCGCCGTGATGCGGCCTCGCCGGCTGTTGAGGTCGCCCATGATGTCGCCCATGTACTCCTCGGGCACCACCACTTCGACGCGCATCACCGGCTCGAGCAGCACGGGGCCAGCGACCTTCGCGGCGTCCTTGAAGGCCATCGACCCGGCGATCTTGAACGCCATCTCGTTCGAGTCGACCTCGTGGAACGAGCCGTCGTACAGGGTCACGCGGACGTCGGCCACGGGGTAGCTCGCCAGCACGCCGGCGGTGAGCGCCTCGCGGATGCCCTCCTCGATGGGCTTGATGTACTCGCGCGGGATCGTGCCGCCGACAATGTCGTTGACGAACTCGAAGCCCTCGCCGGGGCTGCACGGCTCGACGCGGACCTTCGCGTGGCCGTACTGGCCGCGGCCGCCCGTCTGGCGCACGTAGCGGCCCTCGCCGGACGCGGGCTTGGTCAACGTCTCCTTGTAGGCCACCTGCGGGCGGCCCACGCTCGCCTCGACGCCGAACTCCCGCTTCAGGCGGTCGACGATGATCTCGAGGTGCAGCTCGCCCATGCCGCGGATGACCACCTGGCCGGTCTCGACGTCGGTCGCCACGCGGAACGTCGGGTCCTCGGCCTGCAGCTTGCCCAGGCCCTGGCCCAGCTTCTCCTGATCGGCCTTCGTTTTCGGCTCGATGGCCAGCGCGATGACCGGCTCGGGGAAGTCCATCGACTCGAGCAGGATCTGGTGCTTCTCGTCGCAGATCGTGTCGCCCGTGCTCACGCTCCGCAGCCCGACCGCCGCCGCGATGTCTCCCGCGTAGACCTCCTTGATCTCCTCGCGCTTGTTCGCGTGCATCTTGAGGAGGCGGCCCACGCGCTCGGTCCGGCCCTTGGTCGAATTGAAGACCGAGCTGCCCGACTGCATGACGCCCGAGTACACCCGGATGAACGAGAGCTGGCCGACGAACGGGTCGGTCATGATCTTGAACGCCAGCGCGGAGAACGGCGCGTCGTCGGCCGCCGGCCGCTCGAGCTGCTGCTCGGTGCCGCCCGGCACCAGGCCGATAATCGACGGAATGTCGATCGGCGCCGGCAGGTAGTCCACCACGGCGTCCAGCAGCGGCTGCACGCCCTTGTTCTTGAACGCCGAGCCGCAGACCACCGGCACGAACGGTGCCTTCTCGTGACGCACGGACTCGACGGTCCGCTTCCGCAGGGCGGCCTTGATCTCGTCCTCGGTGATCGCCTCGCCGTGCAGGTACTTCTCGAGGAGCCGATCGTCGACCTCGGTTACCTTCTCGATCAGGTGCTCGCGCGCCTCGTCGGCCTCGGCCCGGAGCTCGGCCGGGATGTCCTCGACGTCGTAGTCCGCGCCCAGCGTCTCGTCCTTGTACCTCAGCGCCTTCATGCGGACGATGTCGATGACGCCCCCGAAGCCGGACTCGGCGCCGATCGGCAGCTGGACCACCACCGGGTTCGCCTGCAGCTTGCCGGAAATCTGCGACACCGTCTCGCGGAAGTCCGCGCCGACGCGGTCCATCTTGTTCACGAAACAGATCCGCGGGACGCGGTACTTGTCGGCCTGGCGCCACACCGTTTCCGACTGGGGCTCGACGCCGGAGACCGCGTCGAACACGGCCACCGCCCCGTCGAGCACGCGCAGCGACCGCTCGACCTCGGCGGTGAAGTCCACGTGGCCAGGCGTGTCGATGATGTTGATGCGATGATCGCGCCAGAAACAGGTGGTCGCGGCCGACGTGATGGTGATGCCCCGCTCCTGCTCCTGCTCCATCCAGTCCATCACCGCGGTCCCCTCGTGGACCTCACCCAGCTTGTAGGTGATGCCGGTGTAGAACAGGATGCGCTCGGTGGTCGTCGTCTTCGCGAACGCCTTGTTGGCTTCCGCCATGCGGTGGGTGTCTTCCTTCTTCTTGACCGCCCCACCACGGAGATTCGCCGCGTCCATGAACTCGTTCGCGAGCTTCTCGTGCATCGTCTTGCCGTCCCCGCGGGACCGCGAGTACTGGACCAGCCAGCGGATGCTGAGCGACAGGCGCCGGTTCGGGTTGACCTCGATCGGCACCTGGTAGTTCGACCCGCCCACCCGGCGCGACTTCACCTCGAGCGTCGGCTTGACGTTGTCGACCGCCGCAGCTCGCGCTTGGGAACTTCTCGTCTGCGTGGCATAGCGTCGGTCCTACTGCTTCGGCCTCTTGGCGCCGTATTTCGAACGACCCTGCTTGCGGCCCGTCACCCCGACGGCGTCCAGCGTGCCGCGGATCACGTGGTAGCGAACGCCGGGGAGGTCTTTCACGCGGCCTCCGCGGATGAGCACCAGCGAGTGCTCCTGCAGGTTGTGCCCGACGCCGGGGATGTACGTCGTGACCTCGATCCCGTTCGTCAGGCGCACCCGCGCCACCTTGCGAAGGGCCGAGTTCGGCTTCTTGGGCGTCTGCGTGAACACGCGGACGCACACGCCCCGCTTCTGCGGGTTGTCCTGGAGCGCCGGACTCTTCGTCTTGAAGACGATGCGGTGACGCCCCTTGCGCACGAGTTGACTGATCGTCGGCACGGCTGCTCCGTACAACACACAACCGACGGCGACGCCTCACGCCGAACACCGGCGCTCACGCCAGCCGTCACATCCTGGCTGCGACTCCCGCGCCGAGGGGCGAACCGTCACGCCCGCCGACTGCCGAGAGCCCCCTCGGGCCTAGAAACGGCCGCGAACGCGGCAGCTTGGCACCCGAGAGTGGTGACCCTATGAGTTTTGTGTACTCGCCGAGGAGCGGAATCTTCCGCATTGCCTACCAGGCGGCGGTTACTAGATAGGGTGTCCTAGCAACCGAAGAACCTAGCAAAGATAGCACGGTGGGAGAAGCGATGCAAGCCCCCCCTGCGGCGGGCGCCGCTTAACGGGCACGGCGCCGGTAGATCCGCAACTCATGGACCGCCCATTGCCACCGCTCCGATCGGCCGGTCTGCCGCAGCCACAGCGCCCGGCTCCGGTTCGCGGGCAGGTCGAGCACGGCCGGGGCATCCGCCCTCCCGGTCGCCAGGCCCCCGAGCAGGCTCGGCAGAAACGAGCCCGAGCACAGCGTCATCCGGCTGCCATCGGCAGCCTCCGACTCCACCGCCAGGCCTCGTGGATAATCGCCGACTCCGAAACGGTTGGTCAGGATCACCAGCCGGCCGGCGTCGAGTTCATCCTCGAACGCCACTCTCATCCACTCCGCTCCGGCCTGGGGCGCCGCCGACAGCCATTTCGTGTCGATGTCGCCGTCAACGGCATAGCGCAGCCTGTCCGGCATCGCGGACGAGGTGACCATCGACGCCCGCACCGTCACCCGCTCCAGCGCCGACTCGTCGACTGGCAGGCGCGGACGCGGAGCGCCAAGGAGCCAGCCGATGCTGTCGTTGAACGGCCTCCCCAGCCCGCCCGCCGCGCGGTCAATCGCCTCGACGAGGTCCTTCGGGTCCGCCCATCCCAGCTCCGGCCGATCGGAGTACAGCGGCCGGTGCAGCACGATGTACCGGACGCCGATGGCCCGCAGGCCGTCGAGCAGGCCGGGGAGCGCTTCTGGATCGGAGAGCGGCGACCCGGGCCCGCCGAGGAAGTCCTGCAGGCCGTAGCCATACCCGCTGTAGCCGTTGACGATCGGATGACCGTGCCGCAGCGTGTTGTACTGGTAGGCCAGCGTGAACGGCTCGAAGGCCGGGCCGACAATCGGCAGTTCGAGCACGCCGCCCGGGGGCCCGCTTCTGAGCCACTCGTTCAGCCCGGCCCTGACCCGCTGGTCGTGCCGGAACGGAACCGTGTACATCCGCCCGCCATAGCCCTCCAGGACGATTGCCGCGCCGAGCACGATGGCCACGCCCAGCCCGGTCCGCCTGCCAAGCCGGCTGAGAATCCAGGCGGCGCCGGCCGACCCCAGCACGCTCAGCGCGAGCGCCACGACGACGACGAAGCGCGCCGGCACGCGCAGGCCGTCGAACCCGGGCAAGAGGCGCAGCAACAGCCCGTACGGGCCCGGGATCGACGGGCCGGCGGACAGCCACACCGCCAGCACGAGGATGGCCGAGTAGAGGCCGACATGCCACCCCCACCGGGCCGGCCTCGTCGCGGCAGCGGACCACGCCCGCCGCCGGGCCGTAGCGGCCGCGACGACGGTGAGGGCGGCGATGGTCAGCCCCGGGAACAGCATCCGCTCGCCGGGCCCGACGTCCAGGATTCCCGACCAGACCCACAGTCCGTCAGGAATGCGGAGGTAGTCGGACCACGCGGCGCTGTACGCGGCCATCTCGTGCACGGCGCGGCGGAAGCCGAATGCCTGCCGCACCCGGGTGTAGGCCAACACCGCCGGAGCGAGAGCCGCGAGAATGGCGGCGGCGGCCACCGCCAGTTCGGCCACCGTCCGCCACGGCATCCGGGCGCGGCGGGAGGCGTCACCAGCCGCCGCTCTGGCGAGCTCGGAGACCACGATGAGCGCGACCGGGATCGAGAAGAAGTAGAGGAAGTAGCCGTTCGACAAGGCCAGCAATGCGAAGGCCCCGGCAAACACCGCGAGCGGCCGGCGCGACCCCGTTGCGAAATACCGGTGCAGCCCCCACAGGCTGACCGGCATCCAGCCGGACATCAAGACCTGCAGGTGCGGCACGTGCATCAGACGGTGAGGCGCGAATGCAAACGCCAGAGCAGCCAGGAACGCCGCGTCCTTCCGGCCCCACAGCGACAGAGCCAGCACGTACATCCCGACGCCGGCCAGGACGTACGAGCCGAGGAACGCCAGGTTCTGCGCGAGCACCGGGTTGCCGGTCAGCCAAATGACCGGTGCCGTGAAGACGCTGATCCCGAGCAGGTGCTCGGAAAGCGCCAGCGTGCCCTCGAGCGGGAAATAGAACGGCGCAGACCACACGCCGCTGAACGCGTACGGCATGCGGCTCGCTCCCCAGCCCAGGAGGAACGTGTTCAGCACGGGATCGCCCAGGTCGCCGGGCAAGACCCTCCGGGCCTGCCAGAGCAACGGATGGGTGACCACCGCCGTCAGGGCGGCTATCGCCGCGGCGGCGAGCGCGGTTTCGCGCCGAGCGGTGGAACGGAGGGAAGGCACCTGCGCGCTCACGGGATGCAGGCCATCGTAGCACGCGGGGCACGCCCACGACCCAGCCCCGGATCGGCGCGCGGCGGCTCTGGCTCGCCGAAGTACCTCGACTCGCAACTGCGGCCACGATCCCGTTTCGGCGTACGTGGCCGGCTGCGCTCGCTCAGCACTTCGTCCTGAGGGCACAAATACGTCGACGTATTCGTGCATCGAAGGACGAAGCCAGCCGACGCTCTGGCGAAGGCGGCCGTGGCCCGCCGAAGCCAGCGGACGGACGTTCTGCGGACGGACGCTCTGGCGAAGGCGGCCGTGGCCCGCCGAAGCCAG
>JALOKU010000212.1 GCA_025456345.1 Vicinamibacterales bacterium
CGAACGACATGGATGTCGTCGCGGCACTCGAGCCGCACAGGGTCGACGACCTCCTGGCGTGCTTCTCGGCCGAGGACTTCTACGTGCCGTCCGCGGAGTCTGTCCGGTCTGTCATCGCAGGCGGCGGATCGTTCAACATCATCCACGTGCCGAGCGGGTCCAAGGTCGACCTCATCGTCAGGCGCCGGACGGCCTTCGCGGCCGAGGAATTCTCCAGGCGGCAGCGGGTTCCGTTCACGGAGGGTCTCGACGCCTCGGTTGCGACGCCGGAGGACGTCATCGTGTCGAAGCTCCTCTACTTCGTCGAAGGCCGGTCCGAGAAGCACCTGCGCGACATCGCCGGGATTCTGAGAGTGTCGGCCGGGCGAATCGATGAACGGTACATCGAGTCGTGGGTCGCACGGCTGAGTCTGGAGCAGCCGTGGCAGGCGGCGAGGCGCCTCGCGGCCGCTGGCGACTGACACGGCCCGGACCGAATCCTGCTGTCGGGACCCGATGGGCCAGATCTCGACGCGACGATGGCGGATCTCACCAGGGAGCGACGCGTGCGGCCATTCATGCCACTGCTCATCATCGGCCTCCTCGCGCTCGGCGGTCCTTGCATGGCCTCCGGAGATCCGGCCGGCACCGCACGCGTGATTCCAATCTCCGGCGCCGCGTGGGCGGGAAGCTCGGTCAACGTCGTCGCCAACATCCGGCAGTCGGTCTTCACACACGGACGCACACAGTTCGCCGCGTTCTACGATGCCGATCGGTTCATGGTCCTGGCCAGGCGCTCGCTTGATGCCGGCCAATGGGAGACGCGGCGGACAGCCTACCAGGGGAACGCCGCCAACGCGCACAACTCGATCAGCCTGGTCGTGGATGGCGCCGGCATTCTGCACGTGGCGTGGGACCATCATGCCAGCCAATTGAACTACGCCCGCGGCGTGGCGCCGGGGTCGATCGAGCTGGGACCGAAGCAGGCGATGACCGGTCAACTGGAGAGCCGCGTGACCTACCCGCAGTTCTCCCGGTTGCCTGGCGGAGATCTCCTGTTCCTCTATCGGGACGGCGCGTCGGGCCGCGGGTCGCTCGTGCTCAACCGCTACGCGGCGGCGAATGGCTCGTGGACGACAGTCCAGACGAACCTCATCGACGGAGAAGGTGAGAGAAGTCCGTATTGGGACATGACGATCGACCGCCAGGGGACGCTGCACCTGGCCTGGGTCTGGCGCGAGTCGCCCGATGTGGCCACCAATCACGACATCTGCTACGCGCGATCGGGGGACGAAGGCCGTACGTGGTCGGGCAGCGATGGATCTCGCGTCGCGCTACCCATCACGGCGCGCACGGCCGAGTACGCCGTGCGGATCCCGCAGCACAGCAACCTGATGAACTCGCCGGCGATCACCGCGGACGACCAGGGCCGGCCCTACGTGACGACGTACTGGTCGGCGGCCCCCGGCGCCCCGCCGCGGTTTCACGTCGTGCACCACGACGGAACCGCCTGGCGGAGCATCGAGGGACCCGCGCGGTCCGACGTGTTCACGCTGTCTGGCGGCGGCACGAAGGCGCCCCCGATCTCGCGCGCGGTGGTGCTGGTGGAACGCACCGGCCAGGGCAACCGGATTCATCTCGTCTACAGGGACTCGGGCGGTCGAGTCACCGCGGCGACGCTGGAGCAGCCGGGCGCTCGAACATGGACTGTCCAGGACCTGACCGTGCAATCCGTCGGGGCCTGGGAACCGGCTATCGATCCGGCCGCGTGGTCGGGGCTGCGTCAGGTGCACATGCTGGTGCAGCGGGTCATGCAGCGCGACGGTGATGACCGGACCGGCGTGGCGGCGCCCACGCCCATTGGCCTGCTCGTCTGGAGCCCGGACGCGGATCGCACGCGGTAGCCGCGCCGCAACGCCGCCAGGCTACTTGCCGATCGGCCAGATCTCGACGCGCCGGAAGTGGATTTCACCGCCTTCGGATTGCAGCGCAATGCGCCCGGGCAGCACCAGCGCGCCCCTCGCCTCGTTGACCTTCTTCCCGTTGACCAGCACGACGAGTGACGGGCCCTCCAGGGTGATCTCGTAGACGTTCCACTCGCCCTCGGGCTTCTCGGCAGCCTCCGTCTTCCTGAAGCCCACCATGTCGCCGAGCAGTTCGTGGCCTTTGGCCTCGCGCCGCCGCTCGGCGTCGCCTTCGAGGGGCATGCCCCAGAATCCGTAGAGGTCACCCGCATTGCCGGCCTGGAGCTGCGCCTCGTACGCCCGGGGCACGCCCTTCGGCTTCGAATCCCCGTTGACTCTCATCAGCACGCCGCTGTTGGGTGTCTTCCCGAGGCGGGCGGCGGCACCAGGAGCCCATCGCCATTCCACGATCAGCTTGAAGCTCGTGTATTCGGCGTTCGTGTACAGGTAGCCGAGGGGCTCTCCCTTGCACACGAGCACGCCATCCTGGACGCTCCACACGTCGGTTGCGGGAACCTTCGGGTCCACCAGGAAGTGGCTCCAGCCGGACACGTCCTTCCCGTTGAAGAGGCGGACGCCCTGCGGCTGGGCCAGTGCTGCCGCGGGTGAAATCACGGCGGTCAGTGCGGCGACGACGACGGCAGGACGAAGCAGGTGAAGCAGCATGTGCGCATGATAGCCGAAGACCCGGCCCGTGCGACGACGCGCGTCCAGAAGGCGCCCGGATCCGACGGCCGGTGTAGGATACGGGTCACGTGCCTCGTTCTGCCGGAGTGGGGGGACCATGCGACGCCTCGCCGGAATTGCTGTGCTGTTGTCGGCCGCGTGCGTCGATCCCGCATGGGCTGGCACGAAGCCAAATTTCCTGATTATCCTCACCGACGATCACGGCTACGGCGATGTCTCCACCTACGGGGCGTCCGATGTCCGCACGCCGCACATCGATCGCCTCGCGGCCGAGGGAATGCGCTTCACCGCGATGCGCTCCAATGCCACGGTGTGCTCGCCGTCGCGCGCGGCGTTGCTCACCGGCCGCTATCCCGACCGGGTCGGAGTACCTGGCGTGATCCGTACCGAGCCGGCAAACTCGTGGGGCTATCTCGATCCGGCGGTCCCCACCCTGGCGGACGAACTCCGACGGGCGGGGTATCACACCGCGATCGTCGGCAAGTGGCACCTGGGACTGGAGCCGCCGAACACGCCCAACGAGCGCGGGTTCGATCTGTTCCACGGGTTTCTCGGCGACATGATGGACAGCTACGTCACGCATCTGCGTGAGGGCCGGCACTACATGCGCCGCGATGCGGAGGTGATCAACCCCACCGGACATGCAACCGAGCTGTTCACTGCCTGGGCCGGCGACTACCTGCGGGGGCGCGCCCGGCAGCCCGATCAGCCGTTCTTCCTCTACCTGGCGTACAACGCGCCGCATTTTCCCATCGAGCCGCCAGCCGAGTGGCTGGCCAGGGTCAGGCAGCGCGCGCCGCACCTGAACGAGGCGCGGGCCAGGAACGTCGCGTTTGTCGAGCACCTCGACGACAACATCGGC
>JALOKU010000213.1 GCA_025456345.1 Vicinamibacterales bacterium
TCGGCCGGCTCCTGCGACTCGCCGCGCGCCGCGGCCGGACCGCCCCTGCGCTCCCACGCAAAGTCCACCCGCAACTCGACCCGCCCGGGCTCGACCTCGACCACGGCCTGGCCGATCAGCTCGCCGAGCCCGGACTGGCTCGCCTCGGGTTCGAACGATGGACACCCAAGATGATGTCGGGGTCCGGTCTCGGGCATGCGCTTGATCAGGAAGTGCCCGTGGCGGGCGACATACATCTCGACGCCGCCCGGAACGCAGAGGCAGCGCGGACGGGCCGGCGATTGATAGGCACGGGCCAGCGCGTCCTGCAGCCGGCCATCGTCGGCATCGATCACGCGCCCATCGATCGCAAACCGTTGCAGATCCATGGCCACGGCCTACCGGCTTCGCCATCCTTCCGGTCGGCGAAGGCCGGCCGACGGCCGACTGCGCATTGCAGCCACCCTGCCTTCGCCGCTGGCCTGACCCATCGGCGTCAGACCACTTCTTCCAGCAACTCGGCCAGCATGGGCTTCGGCCGTGGCAGCTGCCCGCGCACCGAGCTGCGGTCGGTGATGCCGAGGATCAGTCCGACCTGGTCCTCGTCGGCACCGCGGGCGTACATCCTGGACATCAGCGTCAGCCTCGCCGACTGCGTGCACAGTCCCTTGATGTCGGCGTACCGGAACAGCTTGCGGTAGATCTCGAGCAAGGCGCGGCACACGTGGCGGTGCTGCCCGGGCTCGCCATGGGGCGTGATTGGGTACGGCTCTCCCCCGGGACCCAGGAACAGCGGACTGCCGGCATCCAGCCCACGGTGGTGACCCGGCGTCCCCAGGCCGTGGCCGTTCTTCAGACGTTCCTCCAGGTAGGCGCCCATGGCCCCGTCGAGCCGGCGGTTGGTGAAGTACAGCGGCCGCGACTTGCCGTTGATCGCCGCGCAGTCGCGCAATTCCGACGCCCGGCGGACGCTCCCGTCGACCTCGAGATAGTCGCGGACCTCCAGCCGCGCAACCTCCAGGGGCCGCAGTCCGGTCGCGAACAGCAGGTAGTACAGCGCCAGGTCGTGGCAGGGGCGCGAGGTGCGCCTCTTGATGCGCAACGCACCCTGCTCCACTTCACGCTCGGTCAGCACCCGTGCGTGGCGTTCGCCCGGCACGGCCCCCGGCGTGAAACGCCCGAGCGCCGCCAGGACCTCTTCCCGCCTCAGACGCAGGCGGCGCACGAAGGCGGCGCCGTCCTCGTTCAAGCCGTCCACGCCGATCTCCTGGGTCAGCTGGACCGCAATCGCCTTGATGCGCCGCTCGACAGCGGTGCGGGTGATCCCGCACTCCTGTGCCACGGCTTCGTAGGTGGCGCCGTCGACGACCCGGCGCAGCATGCCGATCGACTGCGTCGCGCTCTCGCGGTGCCTGTCGCTCGTCGTGACTCTCTCCATGATGCATTCCTCGCTTCCTGAATCGATGCATCCAGCCCGGATGCTCGGGTGCACCGCCTGGCGCTTCCACGCGGAACCGGCCGTTTTTCGGGGGACTTTCGGGGTTAGGCCGGCTGTCAAGGCGCGGCAGTTTCGTGGTCGTGCAGGGGCTCGCCAATCACCCCGGCGAAGGGGCCGAGGTGGGCACACGGGGGGACGCCGACCACCGGGGGACTGCCCGCAGGCACCACCTTTCGGGGGAGCCGTCCCGACGCTGCCGTTGCGGTGTCTCCTTCGAGACAGCGGCGACCGCGCGGCAGGACTCACCCGTCCGGGGGATCCCCCTGCGGTCGTTGGCCACCCGCCTGGTTGGCGATCCAGTGCCGGATGTCCTCGGCGCGCCAGACGGTGACGCGCTCCGACAGCTTCACGGGCTGCGGAAACGCGCGTGACTGGACGCGCCGCCAGAGCGTCGACTTGGAGATGGGCACGAACGCCAGCACCTGCGACTGGCGCAGGAAGCCGGTGTCGGGCAGCTTGGTGATCGGCGCCGGGGCGCCGTTGGCCGCCACCGGGGCGGCGGTGGAGTGGGTGTGGTGCACGATCGAGCCTTGTTCCGGCGCGGGCCGGCAAAGGTCATGACCTGCTCTGTCCCGGCCGCGCTAGGTCAGATTGGCGCGCGCCGGTGGGGAACGCCGAGCTCGACGACACGCCGCGCGCGTCCCGTCAACGCGGCGTGGGGGTTGGCCGCGGACGGTGTCCAGGCGCAGCAACGCATGGCAACCGGCGAGGCGATGTCGCGGAACGCGTGGCGTGCCCGGAAGTCCGTGGCACACGCAGTCCCGTGATGCATGAGGCAGGTATCGACTGCGACGCCGCCACGCTTCGGGCGGGGGGCTCCAGCCTGCTTCGGCGGGCGCCGATGGCGTGGAACCTGGCTCGACGGTATGCCATCCCGTGAACCGCCGCAAGACGCCACCGCGGACCGCCCCCGAAACCCCCGGGCCGCCGGGGCGCTTGCGTGTGGCGGACGCTGCCGGCTCTACGGCCCGGCGGCCACGGGCCGCTCGGCTGCCGGTTCGGCCCTCCCGTCGGTCTCGTCTGTCTCGTCCGTCCCCGTCGACACGGCGGCAGCCACCGCGACCTCGACCCCGAGGCCGGCGTCGCCCTCCCCCGCAGGCTCGGCTTGCGGCTGCGCTTCGGCGACGGGCACGAGCGCCGCAACGGGCCCGCGATGGCGCGTCTCCAGGGCATTCATGCGCCGCCGCAACCCCATCGCGAAGTTGCGTGCGCCGTTGGCGATATCGCGCACCTGCCGCTTCAGACCCGCGCGCTGGATGTCGACCGCCTGCGCCGTGACGACCTCGTGGATCTCCAGCGTCTGCAGCAGAGGCATCAGCTGGTCGAGCTTGCACAGCACCTCCAGGAAGCGCCGGCTGGTGGACGACAGGACGTGGACATCGACGTCCAGCGGCACGGTGTCGTAGGACGCCGCGCTGGTGATGCCATGGGCCTTGAACAGCGCCTCGGCGCCGTCGATGGCCTGGTCCAGGCTGGCGCCGGCCCGGTCGATCTGGCCCCGGATCGCCGTCTCGATCCGGCCGATGTCCTCATGGTCCAGCCGGGTGCGCGCGATCACCGAGATGAAGTGCGTGTTGAGCTGCAGCGTGTTGAACATGCGCACGAAGGAGCGCTTGCCCTCGGCGCTGGTGAAGCGCGTGGCCATCTTCACGCTGGCCGCCTCGACGCGCCGGAAATCGACCTTGGCCTCCCGGGCCAGGATGCGGGCGTTGGCGCCACCCTGGTCCAGCTTGACGATCTCGATGTCGGGCATGCCGTGCTCCTGCGAAGGCTGGGTCGGGGCCATCTTCCCGGCCGCCCTGCGCCATCGCCACGCGATATGACCGGCAAGCCGGGGGGCTTTCGGGATCAGGGGCGAATGGCGGGCGTTCGGGCATTGACCTCGCGGCCGCGCCGCTCTACCTTTGCGTCATGCAGCAGCTGGCCCTGCATTCAAACAAGGCAAGCCCTGGAGTCTTTCGTCCGCCGCATGCAAGGCGACGACGCTGACGCCCCGAACCGGGCC
>JALOKU010000030.1 GCA_025456345.1 Vicinamibacterales bacterium
GTCGAGCGCCTTGCCGATCTTGATCTCCATCTCCTCGATCTCGAACGGCTTCTGGACGTAGTCGAAGGCGCCGATCTTCATCGCCTCGACCGCCGTGCCGACCGAGCCGAAGGCCGTCATCAGGATGACCGCCGCCGACGGGTGCAGCGCCTTCGACGACCGCAGCACGTCGAGGCCGTCGCTGCCGCCCATCTTCAGGTCGCTCAGCACGACGTCGAAGGAGCCTTCGTGGAGGCGCTCGATGGCGAGATTGCCATTGGGGGCCTCCTCGACCTCGTGCCCGGCCTCGGTGAGCGCCCGGGTGAGTGCGCGCCGCAGCGCGTCGTGATCGTCCGCAATCAGTATCCGGCCCATTGACTACCTCACTCCAACCGGCGTCATCACCTGCGCGGCGCGGTCGGTCACGACCGCACGAACGGGCGATGTCGCCTGACTTGCGCGCATCCCCGCCTCAGAACCCGAGCTGACCGGGCAGACCGACCGGCAGCGTGACCTTGAACGCGGTGCCCCGGCCGGCGCCCGTCGTCACGTCGATGCGGCCGTCGTGCCCGTCCACGATCTTCCGCACGATGGCCAGCCCCAGGCCTGAACCCTGGGGCTTGGTCGTGAAGAACGGGTTGAAGACCCGGTCGGTGATCTCGGCCGGAATCCCCGGCCCGTCGTCCTCAATTACCAGTTCGACCTCCGGCGGCTGCTCTTCCATCTCCGCCGCCTTCATCCTCGCGCTGATGCGCACGGCGCCCTGCCCTCCGAGCGCCTCCAGGGCGTTGATGAGCAGGTTGGTCACCACCTGGCACAGCTGGTGGTGGTCGCCGTGAATCGCCGGCAGTCCTTCCGGGATCGCCACCGCGATCCGCGTCTCACCCCTGGCGATCTTGCGCTCCGCCAGGGGGATGGCGTCTTCGACCACCTTCAGGAGCGAGGTCCGGTCCATCTGCAGGCGGATCGGCCGCACGAACTCCAGCACCTCGACGACGATGGCGTTGGCCATCTTCGCTTCGCTGATGATGTCCGACAGCATGCCGCGCAGGTCGTCGCGCTCGGCGACCTGGCGCCGCACGAGGCCCGCCATGACCTCGATGCTCGCCAGCGGGTTCTTCACTTCGTGCGCGATGGTGGCCGCCATCTCGCCGAGGGCCGCGAGGCGATCGCGGAGGCGCTCCCGCTCCTCGGCCTGCTCGACCAGCGTGAGGTCCTTGAAGAACAGCGCCGCGCCGTGGACGCGGAGCCGCTCGTCCCGCACGAGCGAGAGCGTGTAGCCGATCACCTTGCCGGACGGCTTCAGACGCATCTCGGCGCGGTTGGGCAGCGTGGACATTTCGAAGGCGCCCGCCAGGATGCGCACCACGTCGTGATGGTGGCGGAGCAGTTCCGAGAAGTGCCGGCCGGAGTCCTCGGCATCGGGCGCGATCTCGAGGATGCGGCAGGCCTCCTCGTTGATCATGACGACGCGGCCCTCGCGGTCGATCGCCAGCACGCCGTTGCGCATGTTGGTGACGATGTTCCGGAAGAACCGGTCGTCAGCGGCCGTTGCCATCAGACCCCGCTTGAGTGGAGGCGCCTTCGCCGTCGTGAATTTCAAGATTGTAATCCCATTTCAAGATCGTGCGCGGTTCAATGCAGCTGGCGCGGCCAGCCGACGCAAAGTCCGGGTTTTCGCGGGCCCAGCTCGGCGGCAGACGGCTCGGCCTGGAGAGGAGCAAACAGGGTGCCCGGGCAGGAGGGGCCAGCGGCAGACGGGCCGAATGCGGCCGCCGTGCGCAGGGAAGGGAAGCCGGCAGGTCCTATTCGTGGGCGAGGCGGTCCTGCGAAGCCTGCCGGGGATCGCGCAGGAAGTGGCCGACGCCGTGTTTCAGCAGGTCCGCGTAGCGCGGAATGTTCTTCGCCACGATGGCGCGGTCCGCGTTGAATTCCGTCCAGGTTTCGAGCGTTTGCGCCACCGCCGAGGTGTGGCGCCCGACGCGGGTGGCGATGGGCCACCCCTTCTCGTCGATCGGCGCGAAGAGCAGCCCCTTCTTGCCGGCCTTCACCACGAACTCGTCCTGTCCGCTGAGCAGCACGTCGGCGTTGGTGCGGCCGCGGGTGGCGTCGAGGAAGGGCTGGGGCGCTTCGAACAGCAGCGACACCGCCGGCGAGTGGTCGCCGATCTCGCGGTGCGTGAGGCCGTGCAGGTTGCGCGGCGAGAACTCGGTCCCGATGTTGAACCCCTCGAGGTCTGTGAGGGTCATCGAGATCATCGTGGCCAGCTCCTGGCCCTTCTGGTGCGTGACGATCGTGTTGATGACGGGGTACTGGAGTTCGGCTTCGTGCAGGTCGATCGCGACGTCCACCTTCTCGCGGCGGATGAGTTCCATGAACGCGTACGTCGTGCGCTCGGTGAGCGATCCGTTGGCGCGGCCGGGAAAGGCGCGGTTGAGGTTGCGCACGTCCACGTACGCCAGGTACTGGCCGCTCGGGTAGTGAATGAAGACTTCCGGGTCGGGCCACTGATCGAGCGGGTTGGTGAAGCGGTCGCCCATCCGGAACGTCTGGCCGCCCCAGGCCGTCGGGATCGTGTAGGTGGCCGGGTAGGCGGCGCTCGGGCGGGTCACCGTCGACGCGCTGCGATTCGCGCTCAGCGCCACGATCAGGCGGCCGCGCTCGAGCGTCGCGTGCTCGACGAGGAGCCACGCGGCCAGCCGCCCGGCGGGCTCCTCGGCGTGCGTGCCGCCGAACACGAACGCCGTGCCGCCGGGCTCCTTGCCCTCGAGGACGTAGATGTTGGCGTCGTTCGCCGTGCCGCGAATCGTCGGGTTGTACTCGGAGAGCGTCGTCACGCGGGTGACGCCGGGCCCCAGCACCACCGGCTCGCGCAGGTGCCGGTGATCGTAGAAGCTCCGGCCGGCCACGGCGAGAAAGGCGGCGGCGAGGGCGCCGAAGAGCAGCTTGCGCGTGAGGTCGGTTCGCGTCATGGTCCGGGCCTCACTTCAAGCGGAACACGCGCAGCAGGAACGGCACGAGGACGATCAGGTAGAGCACCTCGCGCTCCCACGACTTCGCTTTCACGAAGTTGTAGACCAGCAGCGCCGCCGCCCCGGCCGTCAGCGCGTAATACGCCAGCGTGATGACGGATTGCAGTGTGATCATCGTTAATCCAGTAGCCAGTAGTCAGTAGCCAGTAGGAAGGGCCTGTCGAACTGTCGCAGCATCCCGGAGCCGCGGGCCAGCGTGACGGGCATTTCTACTGTCTACTGACTACTGGCTGTAAATCACCATCAGCGTGCCGAGGATCGCGATGACGATGGCGGGCACGGCGCACGCCCTGAGGAACGATCCGTACGACCCCTGGTAGCCGACGACGTTCACGGTCAGGCGGCCGATGATGGCCGTCGGCGGCAGCGCGTCGCCGAGGGGCCAGATGAGGCTCATGCCCGCGAGCGCCACGATCGGGTTCAGGCCGATCGTGTTGAAGAGCAGCACGAGGGGAACGCCGATGACGGGCGCGGAGCCCCACATCAGGACCGCTTCCGAGAGCGGCAGCACCAGGAAGAGCGTGGCGTACACCACCGCGACGGGCAGGGTGACGGCGGTCACCGCCATCAGCCCGCGCGCGCCGGTGAGCGTCATGATCTGCACGAGGATGCCCGCGCAGGTCAGCGTGGCGAGGAGCGGCAGCAGCTGCTCGACCGTGTCGCGCGCGATGCGGACCACGCGCAGCGGCACGGGCGACAGCGCCCACGAGACGACGGCCGCCGCCGCGAACATCAGCGGGAGGCCCACCAGGGGCGTCGAGTAGGGCCACTGCCGGCCCATGAAGACCAGGCCGAGGAAGACCACGAACGGCGCCAGCACCTTCCACCAGGCCATGCCGGCGGGGGCGCCGGGCAGTTCGGCGAGCGCCTTGTCGATGTCGGCCGTGGTGCCTTTCCAGCCGAGCAGGAAGATCGTGAACAGCGCGGCGACGAGACAGGGCAGCAGGAGCGGCCAGAAGAACCCGACGTACGGCATGTTGACGCCGGCCGCCGTCATCATCGCCCACAGGCTCACGGGCGGCGCCGCCGCGCTCAGGCCCGCGATGATGAAGATGATCGCGGCCACGCGCACGCGCGGGATGCCCATGTAGCCGAGCACGGTGGCCACCATGCCGCCGGCGATGAGCACCGTCACGCTGCCGGCGCCGGTGAGCGCCCCGGGCACGAGCAGCACCAGGCTGAGCATCGCGAGCAGCAACGCGCGCTGCCGGTGGAAGCGCCGCAGGATCCCGCGCACGACGAACGCCACCCCGCCCGACTCCTTGAGGAGGTTCATGAACAGCGTGGCGGTGATGAAGATGAGGTTGATGTCGAGGTACGTCGCGGCGCCCTCCGCCACCTGGCGGGCCGGGAACCAATAGCCGCCCGCGACGGCGCCGCCCAGGGCGGCCGCCACCATCGCCAGCTCCGTGGCCAGCTTGAAGGCGCGGGCCGCCGCGTACACGGCCACCATGACGCCGAGGATGATGCCGGCCTCGGTGAACATGCTCACGGGACGCGTCTCCTAACGGCCGAACAGGGTCTTCAGCACGCCTTCGATCTCGAGGTTCTTCTCGAAGGTGATGAGCGGGATGTTCTGCTTCTTCGCGATGGCGGTGAAGCGCCCGTCCTCGTCGCCGTCCTTCCTGACCAGCAGCGCCTGCGACCGCGGGCAGACCGCGTCAATCGACTGCTCGTCGGAGTTGTCGCCGGCCTCGGCGCCCTGCGACCGCCGGGCCATGCCTTCGATGTGCGAGCCGATGAGCAGCACGCCGCCCTTCTTCGCCGCGTCGATGATCGCCGCGGTCCGGGCCAGCTCGTCCTTCATCGACACGCCCGCGGCGCCCATGCCCTTCAGGCTCGCGCCGGTGACGATGATGAGCGTCTTGTACTTCTTCGACGCGAGATCCTTGTCGGTGGCGTCGGCCTTGTAGTCGTACTCGATGCCGAGCTTCTTGAGGAAGACCGTCAGCTTCAGCGGGCCCGGGCTCTGGCCGCAGGAGGTGACCAGCACCGGGGCCTGCGCCTTCGGGGCGGCCGGCTGGGCCCACGCATCGGACGCCAGGCCGGCGGCGGCGGACGCGGTGAACGCAATCAGGAGGACGGCACACAGGCGACGGCTCATGGCGGGTTCCCTCGGAAAGCGGCCCCGCGATCCGCGCGGGCCGGGCGTTTGGGGCGGTCGAAGTATGACGGATTTGGGAGGACGAAGACAAGAAGACAGAAGAAGAAGCAAGAAGTAAGAAGCAAGAAGTAAGAAGCAAGAAGTAAGAAGCATGAAGAAGAAGCAAGAAGACGGGGTATCCAGCTCGCTCAGGCCTTCCTTCTTGCTTCTGACAATCGTCAGCTGGCCCTTCTTGCTTCGTGATTCTTGCTTCTGACCGCCGCGGGCGCGCGTCGGAGAGCACACCAAATCGACATATGAATATATAGTGATACAAAGTGATTGACAGGCTCTTCGGCGCGCGATAGGATGCCCTCTCAGATGCCAGCCCGGCTCCACACTACCCCGGCCGCCGCGATGCGGATGATGGCGATGCGAATGACCAGCATCGGCGGGGGAGCCGTGGCCGGACCGTAACAGCAAGCGCACCACACGGACCACACCAACCCGCCGGACTGGGGAGCCAGCCGGCGGGTTGTTTCGCGTACGGCGCCAGGTACGGAAGGGCGCAGGGGGAAGAAGAGGGCACATGGCCACGCAGCGATGGGAGGTCGGGATTCTCGGGGCCACCGGGATGGTCGGGCAGCAACTCGTCAGGCGCCTCGAGGGACACCCGTGGTTCAGACTGGCCTGGGTCGCCGCGAGCGAGCGATCCGAGGGGCGGACCTACGGCGAGATCCCGTGGCTGCTCGGCGGCAGCGTCCCGGAGTTCGCGCGCGACCTCCGCGTCGAAAGACCGATTGCCGGCCGCGCGCCTCAGCTTCTCTTCTCCGCCCTCGACGCCGAGGCCGCCACCCGCTACGAGCACGCGTTCGCGGCCGCCGGCCACATCGTCGTCAGCAACGCGCGCACCCACCGGCTCGAGGGCGACGTCCCGCTCCTCATCCCGGAAGTGAACCCGGACCACCTCGCGCTGCTGGCGGCGCAGCGCGCCGGCCGGCCGTGGCGCGGGGCGATCGTCACCAACCCCAACTGTTCGACGGTCTTCCTGGCGCTCGTGCTCGCGGCGTGCCGTCGGTTCGCGCCGAGCCGCGTGCTGGTCACCACCTTCCAGGCGGCCTCGGGCGCCGGCCATCCCGGCGTGCCGTCGTGGGACCTCCTCGGCAACGTCGTGCCGTTCATCGATGGCGAGGAAGAGAAGATCGAGACCGAAACGAAAAAGATCCTCGGGACGTGCGGCGACGGCGGCGTGGCGCCCGCCCCAATGGCGATCAGCGCCCAGGCCGCTCGGGTGCCGGTGCTCGAGGGCCACACCGAAGCGATCTCGATGGGGTTCGACGCCCCGCCGTCGGAAGCCGATCTGGTGTCCGCCCTGCGCGGGTTCAGCAACCTGCCTGCCGGCATCGTCCTGCCTTCCGCACCCAAGGCGCCCATCATCCACCTGCCGGAGCGCGATCGGCCGCAGCCGCGGCTCGACGCGAACCGCGCCGATGGCATGGCGGTCTGCGTCGGCCGCGTGCGCGCCTGCCCGGTCCTGGACTTCAAGCTCGTGGCCCTCGGCCACAACACCATCCGCGGCGCCGCCGGCGCCGCGATCCTGAACGCCGAACTGCTCGCCGTCCGCGGCTGGCTGTCGGAAGGAGCGCCCTCATGGTCGTGATGAAGTTCGGCGGATCGTCGGTCGCCACCGCTGCCGCGCTCAGGCGCGTCGTCTCCATCGTCGGGGCCGAGCGGCGGCCCCGGGTGGTGGTGGTCTCGGCGCTTGGCGGGGTCACCGACACGCTGCTCGGGCTTGCCGCGCGGGCGGCGGCGGGCGACGAAGCCGCCGCCCGCCGCGCGCTTCAGCAGCTTCGCGACCGCCACGCCTCGCTGGCGGCCATCGTGCGTGACGACGCGGACCGCCGGACGCTGCTGGCGTGCCTCGACGCCGCGTGGCGGGACGTGGCGACGCTTGCCGGCGCGGCCGTTCTGCTGAAGGCCTGCCCGCCTGCGGCCACCGACGCCATCGTCGCGCACGGCGAACTGGCGAGCAGCCGCCTGACGGCCGCCATCCTGAAAGACGCCGGCCAGCCTGCCGAATGGGTCGATGCCCGCAGCGTCGTCGTCACCGATGCGCGGCACCAGCAGGCCTCGCCGTGCGTGGACCAGACAGCCGATCGGCTCTTGCGCATCGTCGGCCCGCTCGTGGCGCGGGGCGCGGTCCCCGTGCTCGGCGGCTTCATCGGCGCCACCGCGGACGGTGCGACGAGCACGCTTGGCCGGGGCGGGTCGGACCTTTCCGCGTCTCTCGTCGGTGCCGGCCTCGGCGCGAGGGAGATTCAGATCTGGAGCGATGTCGACGGCATGCTCACGGCCGACCCCCGCCTCTTCGGCCGGGCGCGCGCGGTCGATCGCCTGTCGTTCGGCGAAGCCTCGGCGCTCGCCCGGTTCGGCGCGAAAGTGCTGCACCCGTCCACCGTCGGGCCCGCCGTCCTGGCCACGATCCCGGTGCGCATCCTGAACTCGCACCAACCCGCCGGCCGCGGCACTACCGTGACGGCCGGGCCGGTCCGGCGGGCCGCGCCGGCGGCCGGCATCGCCTGCCTCACGGGCCTCTGCGCGTTCGATGTGCCGCTGCCGGACGGGTCCGGCCGCCCCGCCGCGCTTGCCGCCGTGTACGGCGCGTGCGCGCGCGCCGAGGCGCCCGTGCACCTGACCGCGGTGTCCGACGGCAGCGTCGCGATCGTCGTCGACGATGGGGAGAGCGGCGATCGCGTGGAGGCGCAGCTGGATCCTGTGGGGCGCGCCACGCGGCGCGGCGGACTCGCCCTGGTGGCGGCGGTGGGCGACGGGCTCGCGTCCGGCCGCGGCATCGCGTGGCGGGTGCTGGGCGCGATCGACGCCGTCCCGGTCCACGTCATCTCGCGCGCGCCGGGCGCCAACCACCTGGCGTGCGTCGTGAACCAGTCCGATCTCGCGCTCGCGGTCGAGACGCTCCATGCGAGCCTGTTCGAACGCCGCCCGTCACGCGACGAAGGCGATGCGGCATCCGGCCTGGGTGTCGCGCCGCGGCCGGCCGCTGGCGGCACGTCGCAGGAGCTTCGCGCGTGACCGCCGCGGCCCCTCCGTTGAACGTGGCGATCGCCGGCTTCGGCACCGTCGGCCGTTCCGTTGCCAGGCTCTTGTGCGACGGGCGCCATCCCGGGCTGCGCCTCGTGGCGGTGTGCACGAGGCGGCCCGAGGCGGCGCGGCGCGACGCGCCGTGGCTGGCGCCCGAGGTCGTCTGGACCAGCGACCTCGACGGGTTGCTCGCGCAGCGCGCCGCCGTCATCGTCGAACTCATCGGCGGCGAGGAGCCGGCGCGCGCGTGGATCGCCGCGGCCCTGCGCGCCGGGCGCGCCGTCGTCACGGCGAACAAGCAGGTGATGGCCGAGCATGGCCGCGAGCTGGTCTCGCTGGCGCGGGCCTCCGGCAGCCCGCTCCGGTTCGAAGCGGCCGTCGGTGGGGCGATCCCCGTCATCCGGGGCCTGCAAGACGGCCTCGCGGGTGATCGGGTGACGCGCATCGCTGGCGTCGTGAACGGCACCTGCAACTTCGTGCTCGGCCGCATGAGCGGCGCTGGCGTCAGCCTGGACGAGGCCGTGCGGGACGCGCAGGCCCGCGGCTTCGCGGAAGCGGATCCAGCCGCCGATCTCGACGGCCTGGACGCGCGGGCCAAACTGTCGATCCTGACCGCGATCGGGTTCGGCGAGCACCTGCCGCCGGGCCGCATTCCAGCGGCGTCCATCCGCGGGATCGATGCGGGCGACGTGGCCGCGGCGGCCTCGATCGGCCGCGTGATCCGCCAGGTCGCATGGGCCGATCGGCCCGGCCGGGAACCGGGCGGCATCGCGGCCGGCGTCGGCGCGGCGCTTGTCGGGTGCGACTCGTGGCTCGGCCGTGCGCGCGGGCCTGAGAACGTGGTGCTCGTGCGGGGCGAGCGCAGCGGCACCACGGTGTTCGCGGGCCAGGGCGCCGGCGGCGGCGCCACGGCGGTCGCCGTGGTCTCCGACCTGCTCGCCCTCGCGCACCCGTGGAGCGTGCCGCGGCCGTGGCCGGCGCCGTCGACCGCCGGAGCGCCCGCCGACGTTGCGCGCCCGCACTACGTGCGCGTCTCGAGACCGGAGGCGGCGGGCCCGCACACGCCGCCGCGCCTTCTCGAAGGTGCCGGCATCGAACTCGACCGGATCCTGGCGCAGCCTGAGAGCGGCGGCGCCCGATGGGCGGCCCTGGTGCGCCCGTGCCGCCGCGCCGGCCTGGACCGCGCGCTCGAACCGCTCCTGTCCGCTGGCGCCACGGGAGGGGAGTTCATCACCCTGCCGCTGGTCGACCTGGACGCGTGCCCGGAGACGGAGGCCGCGTAGATGGCACACCCGGCCGGGGAGTTGAGTCTCGTCGAAACGCGCTATGCGCGGGTGCGCGAGGACGGCCTCGAACTGGCGTGCGGCCGCCGCCTCGAAGCGGTGACCGTCGCGTACGAGTGCTACGGCCGTCTCAACGCGGCGCGGGACAACGCGATTCTCGTCTGCCACGCGCTCTCCGGAGGCGCCCATGCCGCCGGGCGCCACGAGGGCGCCGCGAAGCCGGGCTGGTGGGACGTGCTCATCGGCCCGGGGAGGGCGTTCGACACCGATCGGTACTTCGTGGTGTCGTCGAACGTCCTCGGCAGCTGCTACGGCACGACGGGGCCGGCTTCGATCGATCCCGCCTCGGGACACCCGTACGGCAGCCGCTTTCCGGTCGTCACCATCCCGGACATGGTCAGTGCCCAGCGTGCGCTGGTCGACCACCTCGGCATCGGGCGTCTGCGCGCCGTCGCGGGCGGATCGATGGGCGGCATGCAGGCGCTGCAGTGGGCGGTCCAGTACCCGGATGCGGTCCAGTCGGTGATTGCGCTCGCCACGTCGCCGCGCCACTCGCCCCAGCAGATCGCGTTCAACGAGATCGCGCGGCGGGCCGTGATGAGCGATCCGAACTGGCGGGGCGGGGACTACTACGGGGGCGAACCCCCGCGGTCCGGGCTCGCCCTCGCGCGCATGCTCGGCCACGTCACGTATCTGTCGGACGCGGGGATGCGCCGGAGGTTCGGCCGCCGCCTCCGTACCGACGGCCTCCAGTACGGCTTCGGGCGCGAGTTCGAGGTCGAGAGCTACCTGGAACACCAGGGCCAGGCCTTCGTGGATCGCTTCGACGCGAACTCCCTGCTTTATCTCACCCGCGCGATTGACTACTTCGATCTGGCCCCGGCCGGGGGCACGCTCCGCGACGCCTTCAGCGGCAGCAACGCCGCGTACCTGTTCCTCACGTTCTCGTCCGACTGGCTCTATCCGCCGTATCACCTCGAAGAGGCGGCGGACGCGGCACGGGCCGCGGGCCGGCCCGTCACTTACCGCGAGATGCCCAGCGACGGCGGCCACGACGCCTTCCTGCTCGAGCACCAGGCGCAGGAACCCGTGATTCGGGCGTTCCTCGGCGAACACGATCGGTATAATCCGTGGCACCACTCGAGCCTGGAGTCGCCGCCGCCATGCCCATCGCCGCCCGCCGCCTCTCGCCCCGGTTCGCCCCCGGCCTCCTGGCCGTCGTCTGTGCCGTAGCGGCGGCCGGGCCCCGGCCGGCGGCCCAGTCGGCCGGGCAGACGCTCGAGGCGGCGCTTCCGCGGGCGCCGCAGGACCCCCGCCTCGACTGGTGGCGCGAGGCGCGCTTCGGGATGTTCGTCCACTGGGGCCTCTACGCGATTCCGGCCGGCGAGTGGAACGGCCGCACCGACTACGGCGAGTGGATCCGCAACAACGCCAGGATCCCCATCGACGTCTACGATCAGTTCCAGGCGCGCTTCAACCCCGCGAAGTTCGATCCGGACGCCTGGGTCCGCATGGCCAAGGCCGCGGGCATGCAGTACATCGTCATCACCACCAAGCACCACGACGGCTTCGCGCTGTTCGACTCGAAGGGCACCACGTGGGACGTGATGGCCACGCCGTACGGCCGCGACATCATCGCGCAGCTGGCGGACGCGTGCCGGCGAGGCGGTATCAGGCTCGGCCTCTACTACTCGATCATGGACTGGCACCATCCCGACTACCTGCCGCGGCGCGAGTGGGAAGCCGCGTCGCGCCCGGAGTCCGGCGCAGACTTCGATCGCTACGTGGCGTTCATGAAAGGCCAGCTGAAGGAACTGCTGACCGGCTACGGGCCGGTCGGCGTGCTGTGGTTCGACGGCCAGTGGGAGCCCACGTGGACCGCGGCGCGCGGGCGCGATCTCTACGGCTACGTCCGCCGGCTTCAGCCCTCCATCATCGTCAACAACCGCGTCGGCGAGGGCGTGGGCGACTTCGGCACCCCGGAGCAGGAGATCCCCGCCACCGGGCTGGCCGGCGCCGCCTGGGAGACCTGCATGACGATGAACCGGAACTGGGGGTTCAACCGCGCGGACAAGGACTTCAAGTCGGCCGAGACGCTGCGCCGGAATCTCGTCGACATCGCGTCCAAGGGCGGCAACTTCCTGTTGAACGTCGGGCCGACGGCGGACGGTGAGTTTCCGGCGGAGAGCGTGGAGCGCCTGAGGCAGATCGGCGATTTCATGCGCGCGGCCGGCGAGTCGATCCACGGCACGCAAGCCAGCCCGTTTCCGTTCCTGCCGTGGGGGCGCTGCACGCAGCGCCGCCTCGATGCGAACACGACGCGCCTCTATCTGCACGTCTGGGACCGGCCGGCAGACGGCGTCCTCGTGGTGCCGGGTCTGCTCAACCACGTCCGCCGCGCCCGGCCGATGACGACCGTCGACACGCCCTTCGGTCTGCCGGTCGAGCGCAAGGGCGAAGACCTGCACATCAGCCTCGGCCTCATCACAGGGCCTGGCCCGGCCCTCGACGATGTGATCGTCGTCGACATCGCCGGCGCCCCCAGGGTGAAGACGCAGAAGTGATACCCTTGAGCCGCACGCGATGAAGGCGTTTTCCCGCATCCTCCTGACCGGCGGCGGCACCGCGGGCCACGTCAACCCGGCCCTCGCCATCGGGCGCGCGCTTGGCGACGAGCGCACGGCCTATCTGTACGTCGGTGTGCGCGGCCGGGCCGAAGCGGAAGTGGTGCCCCGCGAGGGCATTCCGATTCAGTTCGTGCGGGCCTCCGCGTATCCCGGCGCACGCCCCTCCCTCGCCTGGCTCGGGTTCCTGTTCAACCTCCTCGCCGGCACGATCCGCGCCCTCGTCATCGTGCGGTCGTTCACGCCGGAGATCATCGTCGGCACGGGCGGCTATGCCTCGGCGCCCACGATGCTGGCCGCCGCCATCCTGCGGCGGATGGGCCTGCTCCCGGCGAAGGTGTACGTGCACGAGCAGAACGCGGCGCCCGGCAAGCTGAACCTGCTGGTGGGGCGCCTGGCCGATCGCGTGTTCGTGTCGTTCCCCGACACGCTGGCCGCGTTCCCCGAGAACGGCACGATGGCCGGGTACCCGCTGCGGCGCCGGATCCAGAAGGGCGATCGCGATGCGGCGCGCGCGGCCCTCGACTTCCGCGTACCGCCGGGGCGGCAGGTCGTCTTCGCGTTCGGCGGATCGCAGGGCGCGCGGACGATCAACCGCGCGCTGGTTGACGCGCTCGGCGTACTCCTGCCGCACAAGGACCGGCTGTTCATCATCCACGGGACCGGCATGCGGCGCGGCGACGGCGCGCCCGATCCCGGGGCGGACGTGCAGGCGCGCCTCGCGCAGCGCTACACCGAGGACCAGCGCCGCGCCATCGAGAGCTTCTACGTGTCGCGGCCGTTCTTCCACGACATCGAGACAGCGTACGCGGTCACCGACCTCGTCGTCGTGCGCGGCGGCGCCGGTACGCTGAGCGAGGTGGCCGCGCTCGGGCTGCCGGCCATCGTCGTGCCGAAGATCAACCTGCCCGGCGAGCACCAGGTGATGAACGCCCGCGCACTGGCGGCGGCGGGCGGCGCGGCCGTCCTGTACGAGGAGACGCGGAACGAAGACGGGCAGGTGGTCGAAGTCCTCGACGGCGCGCTGCTGGCCGACACGATCCTGGCGCTCGCGGAAGACCCGGACCGGCTGAGCCGCATGGGCGCCGCCAACAAGGCCTTCGGGACGGCCGACGCCCTGGAAGTGATCCGCCGGTCGATTGCCGGCGACGAGCCGTCGCCCGGCCTGCCGTTCCCGCCCCCGCCGCAGGCCGAGCCCGCCGGCGGCCGGCTCTTCTCCGACAACGCGCTGTTGTATGCGCTCGAACATCGCCGCGCGGCGAGCCTGCCGGCCGGCGTGGCGCGGCCCGGGCAGCCGCGCGCCGAGGACCGGCCGTACTACATCAGCCGCGCCGCCTCGCTGCTGGCGCGGCGGAACTGGGAGGCGCGCAACCTCGGCGTGAAGCTGCTCGGCCTGCTGGAGGGCAAGGAGAAGCTGCCGCTGGTGATCGCGCTGCTCGAGGACCGGCGTCCGGCGCCCTGGTTCAAGCGGCTGTTCGGCGGCGACTTCGAGCAGGTCGGGTTCATCCGCCGCAACGCGATGACGGCCATCGCCCGATTCGGCGCGGTCACGCCGGAGGTGGAAGACGCGTTGGCCGCGGCGCTGGCCGACCCGTACTACGAGGTGCGCGCCGAGGCCTGCCGGACGATCACGGCCCTGGATCGTCATCTGGGCGACGAGGGCCGCGCGCGCCTCATTGCGGGCCTGACGGCGCTGCTGCACGACCGCTGGCTCGAAGTGGCGGCCGCGGCGGCCGAAGCCCTCGGCCACGTGGGCGGCGAGTTCGACGCGCGCCCGGCCCTGCTGGCCCTGGCGGAACACAAGTACTGGCTCGTGCGCGCCGCCGGGCTCCGCGGCCTGCACGCCCTGGTCGAGCGCGGCCGGGCGGGCAACCTCGACACGCTCGAGCAGGCCGCGCGAGGGTTCGCGCTGACGGCCACCGACTTCCAGCCGGAGTTCACCATCCGGACGTCGTACGGCCGGCTCATCCGGGCCATCGGCGCGAGAAGGAGCGCGGCGTGATTCACCTCATCGGGCACCTGCTGGAAGGCGGATACCGGGCCTGGTCGTTCCTCCGCCTCCTCGACTACCTCTCGGTCCGCGCGATCGGCGCCGCCCTGTCCGCGTTCATCCTCGTGCTGATCGTGATGCCCCCCTTCATGTGGTACCTGCACCGCCGGGGCCTCGTGGACCAGATGCGCGAGACCGGCGTGCCCTCGTCGTTCGACAAGGCCGGCACGCCGGCGATGGGCGGCGCGGTGATGGTGGGCGCGCTCCTGGCGGCGTGCCTCGTCTGGTGCGACCTGGCCAGCGGATACGTGTGGGCCGTGGTTTCGGCGACGCTCTGGTTCGCCGGCATCGGCCTCTCCGACGACGTGGCGAAGTGGCGATCGCGATCGGGCAACCGCGGCATGAGCGAAGCGAGGAAGCTCCTGCTGCAGGGCGCCTTCGCGGCGCTCTTCGCGGCGCTGCTGGCGAGCCCCTGGACGCCGCTGCCCGCGCGCGAGGCGAGCACGCTGTACGTGCCCTTCGTGAAGCAGGCCCTCTCCTCGTCGTGGTGGATCTATCTGCCCGTCGTGTTCGGCTTCGTCGTCCTGGTGGGCAACGCCGTGAACATCACCGACGGGCTGGACGGACTCGCCATCGTGCCGTCCGCCTTCGCGGTGTCCACGCTGGGCATCTTTGCGTGGATCATGGGAAACGCCATCTGGTCCAAGTACCTGTTCTTCCCGCTGCTGCCGGGCGTCGGCGAACTGGTGGTCGTGTGCGCGGCGTTCGTGGGGGCCGCGGTCGGGTTTCTCTGGTTCAACGCGTACCCGGCGCAGGTGTTCATGGGGGATGCCGGGTCGCTCGCCATCGGCGGGTTTCTCGCCACCGTGTCGGTGCTGGTGAAGCAGGAGGCGCTCTTCCTGATCCTCGGCGGCCTCTTCATCGTCGAGGCCGTGACGTCGCAGGTGCAGGACAAGATCGGGATCAAGTGGCTCGGGCGGCGGCTCTTCTACCGGGCGCCGCTGCACCACCAGTTGCAGCACACCGGGCTGGCCGAGACGAAGGTCGTGATCCGGCTGTGGATCGTGTCGCTCATTCTGGCGCTCGCCTCGATCGCCACCGTGAAGCTGCGGTAGCGGCGGCGCCGCTTCGGAGGCGGACGACATGACGGTGAACCGATGGATGGCCGCGGCCATCGCGGCGGCGTGCGTGGCGGGCGGATCACTCGCGGCCCAGGCGCCGCCGGCAGGCTCACCGACGGCGGTGTTCGACGCGGCCGCCGCCGCGCGCTTCGCCGGCCTCGCGCTCGCCTGCGTCCACCAGGAGTACCCGAACAAGATCGCGCACGTGATGCAGTCGGACGCGGACGTGAAGCCGCCGCGCGGGCTGACGCCGGCGTTCTTCGGCTGCTACGACTGGCATTCGTCGGTGCACGGGCACTGGCTGCTCGCGCGTCTCGCGCGGCTGTTCCCGGAGGCGCCGTTCGCGCCGCGCGCCCGCGCGGCGCTCGCCCGGAGCCTCACGGCGGAGCACATGGCGGTCGAGGCGCGCTATCTCGCGGGGCCGGGCCGGACCAGTTTCGAGCGCCCGTACGGCCTCGCGTGGCTGCTGCAGCTCTCCGCCGAGTTGCGCGAGTGGCAGGACCCGCAGGCGCAGCAGTGGGCCGGCATCCTCCGCCCGCTCGAGACCGCCGCGGCCGCGCGCCTGAAGGAATGGCTGCCGAAGCTCTCGAGGCCCATCCGGATCGGCGAGCACGATCAGACCGCGTTCGCGTTCGGCCTCGTGCTCGACTGGGCGCGCACCGCCGGCGATCAACCGATGATCGATCTGATCCAGTCGAAGACGGCAGGGTTCTACCGCCGCGACACCGCGTGCCCGTTGCACTACGAGCCGAACGGCCAGGACTTCCTCTCACCCTGCATCGCCGAGGCTGATCTCATGCGCCGCGTACTCGCGCCGCCGGCGTTCGCGGACTGGCTGCAGGCGTTTCTGCCGCAGATTCCGGTCAACGGGTCCGCCGCCTGGCTCGAGCCAGCCGTCGTCACCGATCCAAGCGACCCGAAACTCGCCCACCTCGACGGCCTGAACCTCAGCCGCGCGTGGATGCTGGACGGCATCGTGAGCGGGCTGCCGGCGAACGACGCCCGCCGCGCGTCGCTGCTGGCCGTCGCGGATCGGCATCGCGACGCCGGCCTGAAGGCCGTCACCGGCGAGCACTACGAAGGCGGCCACTGGCTCGGGAGCTTCGCGGTGTTCCTGTCGTCAGGGAGGGGGCTTGCCGCCGCCGCACCGGCCGGCGCAGGCGCGGCGCGGTGATCTGGGGACGGCCCGCCGCGCGGGTCGACGAGCGCGACACGATGTTCGCGCGGGCGGCGAGGCGGCCGGGCACGACCGCCTATGCCGACTACTACGCCCGCCACCCCGGGCGCCGCGCGGACGACGATCGCCTGCGGGAGCTGCCCGGCCTGCTGGAGCCAGGCGGCCGCGCCTTCGACCCTTCCATCGCGGCCGACGCGCGCGACTGGTTCCGCCGCATCGACACCTGGGCGCCGGGCCCCGACGTCGAGCGCCTCGCCGAAACCGTTCCGAAGGCCGGCGATCTCGCGGCGCTCCTCACGGCCGCCGTCCGGTCGCTCGGCGCCGTGGCCGCCGGGTGCTGCGACGTCGATCCGATGTGGGCGTATTCGCACAAGGGGCGTTTCGACCAGGACTACGGCACGGCGGTAGACGCCGCGCCGCGCCCCTCAGCGCTGGTGTTCCTCGTGGAGATGGATCACGCCGAGATGCGGTCGGCGCCGGGCGCCGCGGTCATCCGCGAGTCGGCGCGCCAATACTACAGGGCCGCGGTCATCGCGCGAACCATCGCGGAGGCGCTGCGCACCGCGGGCATCGACGCGATGGCGCACTACGACGCCCACTACGAGCTCATGCTGCCGCCGATGGCCGTCGCCGCGGGCCTGGGCGAACTGGGACGGCACAACCTGCTCATCGCCGACCGCTTCGGCACGCGTGTCCGCATCGGCGCGGTGACCCTGTCGGCGGCCTTGCGCGCGAACCGCCGCCGCGATCTCGGCGTCCGGGCGTTCTGCGACCACTGCCGGAAATGCGCCGACAACTGTCCGCCGCGCGCCCTGTCGGCCGCCGCGCCGGTCGTCGTCAACGGCGTCGAGAAATGGCCGACCGAAGTGGAACGCTGCTACCGGTACTGGCGGCTGATGGGCACCGACTGCGGCGTCTGCATGGTGGTCTGCCCGTTCTCGCATCCGGACAGCCCGTTGCACAATGCCATCCGGCGCCTCGTCGCGGCTTTCCCCCGTCTGGCTCCGGCTTTGGTCCGGGCCGACGACGTCTTCTATGGGAGGGCATGGAAGGGCCGCAGGTAGCCGACCGGGAGGCTCAGGCGTAAACGCCGGCCGTCCACGGCCGGCGCGCCCGGTGCTATTCCCGCTCGGCAGCGTGGGCCTGCAGCGCTTCCCACTGGCCCATCAGATCGCCCACTTCCCACATCAGCGTCTGGTGGCGATCGACGACGGTCTTCGACGCGTCGCGGTCCTCATAGAAGCCCGGCTGCGACATGGCCGCCTCGAGCTTCGCGATTTCCTGCTCGCGCTCGGTGATGCGCCCTTCGAGATCCGTGATGCGCGCCTGGAGTTGCTTGCGATCGCGATCCCGCTTGCGCGCCTCGGCGTCGGCCTGCTTCTTCGCCCCGTAGTCCGCTACGCGCTCGGCCTTGGGCGCGGGCCCGGCCGGTTTCGTCGCGCCCGGCGCGGGCTTCGCGGCCTGCGAAGGCCTCGCCGCCGGGGCGGGCTGCGCGGGGCGCGGCAGGGGCTTCGACGGCTTCGGCGCTTTCGGCGCGAGGCTCGCCTTGCCCAGCCCGTCCGGCAGCGCCGGGGCCTGGCCCGCGTGCGTCTTGCTCCAGTGGAACTCCTCGTACGTGCCCGGGTAGAGCAGGGCCCGGCCGTTCCCGATCTCCACGACCTTCGTCGCCAGCTTGTCGATGAAGTACCGGTCGTGCGAGACGACGATGAGCGTGCCGCCGTAGTCCATGAGGGCGTCGAGCAGCACGTCCTTGGAGTCGAGGTCGAGGTGGTTGGTCGGCTCGTCGAGCAGCAGCGTGTTGGACGGCCGCAGCAGCATGCGCGCCACCGCGAGGCGCGTGCGCTCGCCGCCCGACAGCACGCCGGCGCGCTTGCGGATGTCGTCGCCCGAGAAGAGGAACCCGCCGAGGATGTCGCGGATCATCGGGACCATGTGGACCGGCGAGCCCGAGGACAGCGTCTCGTAAATCGTGAGGTCCGGGTCGAGGCGCACCGCCTCGTCCTGCGCGAAGTACTGCATCACGACCTGGTGGCCGAACGTGCGCGTGCCGGCGTCGGGCTCCTCGACGCCCGAGAGCATGCGCATCAGCGTCGACTTGCCGGCGCCGTTGGGGCCGAGCAGCGCGATGCGGTCGCCGCGCTCGACGAACAGATCGATGCCGTCGAACACCCGCGTGGGGCCGTACGCCTTGCGCACGCCCTTCAGGTCGAACACCATCCGGCCGCTCTTCTCGCACGTGGGGAACTTGAAGTGCACCCGCTTGCGCTCGGGCGGCACCTCGATGGGCACCACCTTCTCGAGCATCTTGACCCGGTCCTGCACCTGCGCGGCCTTGGTGGCGGTGTACCGGAACCGGTTGATGAACATTCCGATGCGCGCCACCTCTTCGTCCTGCCGCCGCTTGGCATCGCGCAGGCGCTCGACGCGCTCGTCTCGCTGCACGAGGTACGTCGAGTAATTGCACGCGTAGTCCACGAGCGTGCGCAGGTGGATGTCGGTGATGCGATCGACGACGGCGTCGAGAAAGAAGCGATCGTGCGAGACGAGGATGACGGCGTGCGGGTACTCGTGGAGGTAGTCCTCGAGCCAGTTCCGCGCGTCGAGGTCGAGGTGGTTGGTGGGCTCGTCGAGGAGCAGCAGGTCGGGTTTCGCGAGCAGCAGCTTCGCCAGCGCGATGCGCATCTGCCAGCCGCCCGAGAACGTCGCCGTCGGCTTGTCGTAGTCGGCGGGGCTGAACCCGAGCCCCCGCAGCACCGTGTCGATCTTCAGGTCGATCGCATACCCGTCGTGCAGCCGGAAGCGATCCTGGAGGTCGCTGTACCGGTGCAGCATCGCCTCGTGCTCGCCCTCGGGCACCGCGGGGTCGGCGAGGCGGTCCTCGATCGACCCCATCTCCTTGCGCACGTCCAGCAGCCACTCGAAGGCAAGGGCCGCCTCCTCGTGCAGCGTGTGCCCTTCGTGCGTCAGGCCGTCCTGCGGCAGGTAGCCCACGCGCAGGCCGGAAGGCTTGGTCACCGCCCCGGCGTCCGGCTCGTCGAGATCGGCGAAGATGCGGAGCAGCGTCGTCTTGCCGGCCCCGTTCGGCCCGCACAGCCCGACCGTCTCGCGGTCGGACACCTGCCAGGTGACGTCCTCGAGCAGGACCCTGGCTCCGAACGACTTGGTGACCGACGACAACTGGATCATGCCGCGTGAACCTGGTGCGCAGGACCGCCCGGCTGCCGCAACGCGCCGGCCCGGGCGGACGTCCAAACTCTCCACTGTACTACAGCGGTTCCTGCTCACCGCGCCCTGAGGCGGCGCGGGTACGCCCCCCGGGCGGCGTGGCTCACTTCTTCGGCGGGAAGACCTTCCTGACCTCGGGCCGCTTCTCGCGCTTCACCAGGAACACGACCTCGCCGGCCTCCTGATTGCGCGTCAGCTCTACCGCCACCGTCGACGGGCCGGCCAGCTGCGAGCCGTCGGGCAGCGACTCGGTCAGCAGCGTCAGCGTGTGGGTGCCCATCCGGACGGCGTCGAACCGGAACCGCCCGGCCCGTGCCACCTCGGTGCGCGCGCCCTCGTCGACGACCACAATGGCCCCGGTGATCGGTGCATCGGCGGGGCTCAACCGGCCGTCCCCGTCGCTGTCCTGGAAGACCGCGCCCGCAATCGACGACAGGGGCAGCAGCCCGATGGCGACGTCGCTCGCGCGATTCCGGGCGACCGCGACCGCGCGCTCCGGCTCGGCTGGCGCGTCGAACTGAGCGGGGAGCCTCGACAGGTCGAGCGACACGACGTTGTCGCCGACCGGCACGTTCGCGATGACAAACCGCCCGTCGGCGCCGCTGGTCGCCCACCCGTCCCCGGCCGCAACCACGGAGATGCCCTCGACCGCGTCCTCGTCCGGGTCCCGCTGCCCGTTGCCGTTCCAGTCGGCGAAGACGATGCCGGTGACGCGCCCCGTCGGGCCGCTTCTCGCAGGCGAGCCGGGCAGCGCCGCGGACCGCGCCGTGCCGAAGGGGAACGACCGCGTCACCCGCACGATGGTCCGCGTCATCCACGGGTTCCCCGGGACGAGCGCGATCGGAGACCGATCGACGAAGCAGTCGAGCGAGACGTAGGTGTTGCGGGCAACCTGCCCTGAGAGCCCGACCGACAGCGACTGCCGGTTCGAGGCGGCTGCGGAGATCCAGTCGCTGGTCCGGCCCGCGTTGCCTTCGGCCCGCAGCTGCCAGCGCGCCAGTGAATACTGCACGCCGCCGCCGAGCTGCCAGAGCGTCTGCCCCTCGCCGCTTCGGTCGGCGCGGCGGGAGACCAGCGCCTGGGCGAAGACCTGGCGTCCGGGGCCGACGCTGAAATACGTGTGCACCGCCGCGTCGTGCTGCGTGAAGCTCGACCCCTGGCTCACCGGCTCGACGTTCTCGCGCCGCTCGTACCGGGCGAAGGCGTTCCAGCGCTCGAACCCGGCGTGCCAATCGGCGCTGACCACCCCCGTGTCGCTCTCGTACCCGCCGTTGAAACTGGATGGCCGTATTTCGCGGCCGCCGTCCTCGACGCGCACGCTGACAAGCGACCGGTCGCCCACGCGCACGCGCACGCCTCCGTACCCGCGGGTCTGGGTTCCGGGGGCGACGCCCGCCGCCGCCGCGTCGGCGGCGGCTTCGTCGAGGCCCGTCGAGGCGACCTCGGCACCCGCGAAGAGCCGGACCAGCCGATGCGCGTCCCATTCGCCGGCCGCAAAGACGCCCTTCCGGTCGATGTAGGGAAAGTTGAGCACCGGGAAATACCCGAGAGGCAGGTAGTGGGCGTTGAACTGCAGCCAGCCTCGAGGCACCGACCAGATCGCCCCGGCCAGCGCCGACGGCGAGTGCTCGACGGCGGACGAACCCCTGCGGCGGAATTGCGCGTACCCGGCCTCGGCCGAGACCGCCACCGATGGCGTCACCCGGTAGCGCGTGCCGCCGCTCACGTCGGTGCTGACGTCCACGAAGGCAGGGTAGAGCTTGACGGTCCCGTTGCGCACGTGCGCGCCTCGCCCGTACACGTCGAGGCGTTCATTGAGCCGGTGCGACGCCGACGCCTGGTAGACCTGCTGGCCCACGGGGATCGTGTCGGTGCCGAAGATGTTCTGCTGGGCCGTGACGCGGCCGCCGTAGATCGACACACGTGTGCGCGCGCTGGCGCCGCTGACCGACGCGCCTTCGAAGGTCACCGGCGGCGCGAAGAGGTTGGCGAATCCGAAGTCGGACAGCGTCGGCATGCGCCAGGCGTCTCCGGCGTCGATGGTCCAGGAGAGCCCCGCCAGCTTCGCGCCGTCGAGGTGGACGAAACTGCGGCCGAGAACGGCCTGTTCATCCCGACGCGTGGCGCTCACCGCCACTTCCAACGTGCCGAACCGGAACCAGGGATCGAACAGCACCACGCCGATGTCCGGTTCGAAGCGGTTCTGGCCCGCCAGCCGGAACTCCTCGCCCGTCAGGATCTGCGCGGCGGCGCTGACGCTGGCCGAGGGCTGCTGCGCCCGTGCCGTGCCGGCGACGAATACGAGCAGGATCGCGACGATGGATCGGACATCTCGGGCGGCCATGGCTGTCGGATCAGGGGGCCGTCAGCGTGTAGGTCAGCGTCGTCGAATAGGTGCCGGTGGCATAGGTCCAGGCGTTGGCGAGCGTGTAGCTCTGGGTTCCGGTCCAGGAGCCGGAACTGACCCATGACGCCACGGCCTGTGCGGTGGTCCGGCTCATGGTGCCGGCCACGAATCCGGTCCCGCTCGCGGTCCAGCGAAGCTGCGTGACCGGGATGACGTCGACGCCGGACAGGAGATCGTTCGTGGCCACGACGGTCAGGGTCACCGCGCTCCCGATGGTGGTGCGGGCCTTGGCGGTGACGGTCAAGGGGGCGCCGGCCGCCGGAATGTTGGGGACCGTGTCGGGATCGGCGTCCGGGAACGTCATCGCCGCGGTCGAGAGCGTCAGCTTCGCGAGGGCGGTGACCGTGGCGGTCGCCGTCGAGGTCCGGCTCAAGCTCACGGCGTGGGCGGCGGCACCCAGCGAGACGACCACGATGCCCGCGGCGCCCAACGCAACGGCAGCGCGGCGCGTCACCGCACCGCGACCTCCAGCGCGGTCTCGCCGACGATCACCGCCGGCTGGCCGACGTCGACCCTGACTTCGACCCGGTACGTGCCCGGCGGCAGCGGGGCGTCGTTCTCCTGGCCGGTCGGGATGCTGACGTCACGCTCGCTCTCGGGCAGCACGGGCACGTTGGGGACCGGCACCTGGCGCACGACCCGCCCGGCTGCATCCGAGATGATCATCGTGCCCTTGGTGCGCACGTGCGTGCGGCTGCCGTTCTTCAGCGTGGCGATGACGTCGGCGGGGCGGCCCGGCAATGTGCGCACCTCCAGATCCGTCAGGTCGACCGACGGGATCGGCGTGCCCACCGTCGCATAGATCAGCGTGGCCACGCGCCCGCGGAACATCACGTCGCGGCCCTTCGCCGCCGGCGCGACGTCGGGCGGGTCGAACTCGAACATGACGGCGCACCGGTAGCCGCCCTCTTTCGTGTCCTTCGGGGCTGTGGTGGTGACGCGCACCACCGCCCTGGCGCCGGGCGCGACGAGCTGCTCGGGAGGGTTCAGGCGGATCCAGGCCGCGGCCGAGAACTGGTCGGCCGGATCGGCCGCCCTGAACTGCGGCGTGCCGTCCTTCGACAGGTACCAGTCGTCGACGCGGGCGCGGACGCGCACGGCGTTCTTCGACTCGTTCCTCAACGTGACGGCCTGCGTGTGGGTGGCTCCGGGGCCCAGCTTGAGCTCCACGCGCAGCGGTGTCACTTCCACCGAGAACAGGTCCTGCGCGCCGGCGGAGGCCGGCGGGATGAGCCCGACGACGAGCGCCATGCCGAGGACGTGCCGCATCACGGGGCCGTGAGGGTGAAGACGACGGACGTGGAATAGATGCCGACGTTGTAGGTCCATGAGTTCGCCAACCTGAAAACTACCGTGCCCGTCGTCGTGTTCTGGACGTTGCCCGATCCGGACGCCAGCGTCTGTGCGAGCGTGCGGCTCAGCGTGCCTGCCTGGAACGGCGGCGTCGGGCTGGCCGTCCAGGTCACGTTGGTGATCGGAATGGTTGCCGCACCGGCCGTCAGGTCGCCGCTCGCCAGGAGAGAGATCCGCCAATTGCCGGTCGCGTTGTTGCGCACCCGGTACGAGACCGTGACGGTCGGTGCCGCGATGCTCGGTGTGATGTCCGGGTCCGCGGCCGCGAACGTAATGGTCGCTGGCGTGATGGTGAGCCTCAGCGCCTGGGCCTCAGCCGGCGGCGCGAACACGAGGCCCAGCGCGCAGGCCGCCAGGGCCAGCACGGCGCGGTGAAGACGGGGCAGAGTCATGAGGTGCATGGCGGGCTGACCTCGTCAAGGAGCCGTCAGGGTGTACTGGGCCGTCGTCGTGTAGTTGCCCGCCGCGTAGCTCCAGCTGTTGGCCAGCGCGAACGTCTGCGTGCCGGTGCGGTTGCCGGAGTTGGTCCACGAGCCCACCGTCTGCGCCGCGGCCCTGCTCATCGTCCCGGCGGCGAACCCCGCCCCGGACGCGGTCCACGTGACGTTCGAGATGGGAATGCTGTCGCTGCCGCTCAGGAGATCGTCGGCGGCGAGGAGCGTCAGCGAGATGGTCGCGCCGTTGCTGGTTTTTCCCTTGGCGGTGATCGTGACCGGCCCTTCGGCGGCGGCGATGCTGGGCGACGAGTCCGGGTCGGCGCTGGGAAACGTCACGGTGGCGCTGCTCAGGGTGAGTTTTGCCATGGCCGAGACGGTCACCGTCGCCGACAGGGATCCGGTGGCCGTGGCGGCCCCGAGCCCCTGCGTCGCCACCAGCGCGAACGCCGCGAATCCGAGCGTCAGTCTCCTGATGTCCGTCATGGTCACTGCCCACAGTTGTCGTGCATGCGGCTGCACCGTCCACAAAGCAGTATCGGGCGCCGGCGCCGGGACTGTAGGCGGGCTGGTGAGCCGCGGGGAGGTGAGGCGGGAGAGGATGAGGCGGAGCGGGCCCGCCGCGGCACCCTGGCGCCGCGGCGGGCCCGCCCTGGTGAAGCTACGGAGCGGTCAGCGTGTAGGTGGCCCCAACCGAGTAGTTGCCCACCGGGTAGGCCCAGGAGTTGGCCAGGAAGAAATTCAGCGTGCCGATGCGGCTGCCGGAGTTGAGCCAGGAGCCGACCGGGACGGCTGTCACGCTGCTCATCGTGCCAGGCACGAACCCGGCGCCGGCCGCCGTCCAGGTGACGTTGGAGATGGCAATCGTGTCGCCACCGCTCGCCATGTCGCCCGCGGCCTGCAGCGTGAGCGTCACGGTGCTGCCGGTGGTCGTCTTTCCCTTGGCGGTGACCGTGATCGCGTTCTCGTTGGCGGGGATGCTGAGCACAAGGTCCGGATCCGCGTCCGGGAATGTCACCGTTGCGACACTCAGCGTCAGCTTCGCCGATGCCGCCACGGTGGCGGACACCGTGATGAGCCTCGTGTCAGTGGCGGCGCTGAGCGGCTGCGCGAGGGCGACAGCCGCCACGGCCACCCACAGAAGCAGCAGTCTGAATCTCATATGCGAACCTCTTGGAACCAGGCCCCTTTCGTGTCGGGGCGGCACGCGTGGTTGCCTTCCGGTGTATCGCCAGGCGTGCCCCTGACGTGACCAGCTTCGAGACCGGCGCCGTTTCGTCGCTTCCGGAGCCATCTGTCGAGGCCCAGCGGTCGTACCCGGGCGCCAGGAACGGTTCTTCGGCCTGTTGCGCCCCGAGGTGACTACAAGCCTCCAGTTTTCAGTATCGGAGCGACCACAACGAACTTTAGATGACAATACAGAACTTTACGGTCTCGCGCAAGGGTGCATGGTTTCGCTCGCCAGATAAGCGAAAAAATAGCGAAAATAGCGGGATGGGCCGACTGGAAGCTGGAAGGCTACTCGCCGAGAGCCTTGGCAGCGGTCGCGAGGATCTTGGTGATGCGGAAGGGCTTGATCAGGTAGGCGGTCACGCCGAGGTTGATGGCCTCAATCGCGCTGGCTTCGGACGAATACGCCGTGATGACGACCACCGGCAGGGCCGGGGCAAGACGGCGAGCCTCCCGGATGAGGGTCAGTCCGTCCATGCCAGGCATCTTCAGGTCCGTGATGAGGAGATCGTACGGACCAGCCCGCAGCCGCGCGATCGCGGTGCGCCCGTCGGGCACGGCGTCGACGTCGTACTCGGCAAGCGTCAGCGCCTTGCTCAGGAGGTCCCGGATGCTCGCCTCGTCATCGGCGACCAGCACCCGCGGAGGGGCTGCCGGCTGCGCGTCGCGCGCGGGCGGGCCGGCCGCGTGGCGTGGGGCCGGAGAGGGGCCGGGCCCCGGTGGCGTCGTCTGCTGGCCCTCGAGCCACCGATCGATGTCGGCCTTGCGGAACCGCCACTGACGCCCGACACGGACGGCTGGGATCTTTCCCGCCTTGATCAGCCTGTAGACGGTCCGCAGGTTGACCTGGAGGTACTCAAGCACTTCCTCGGTGGTGAGAAAGACATCGTCCATGTGCGTTGATGGCGCTTACTGTAGCACCGATCGCGCCGGGAGCCGCAGCGTGAACACCGCGCCCCCGCCGCGCCGGTTCGCGGCACCGATCTCGCCGGCATGCTCCCGCACGATTCGCGTGACCATCGCGAGCCCGAGGCCGCTTCCCGCGTCTCTGGTTGTGAAGAACGGCTCGAAAATGCGCGGCAGCGCATCCGCCGGAACCCCGGGGCCGTTGTCCTGCACCGTGATCGAGACGACCCGGCGGCTCCGGGAGCAGCTCGTGCGGACCGTGATGCGCCCGCCGCCGTCGCCGAGTGCCTGCTCGGCGTTCAGCACGATGTTGTGGACGGCCTGCTGAAGCAGCAGGCCGTCGCCGGAGACGCGGGGCAGGCCGTCGGCCAGATGCCGTTCGATGACGATGCCCGCGCGGCGGCACGAACCTGCGCGCAGCGCGAGGGCCCTTCGCACCGCCGCGTTGACGCTCACGGGCCGGCGGACCACGTGCCCGGAGCCCGCGAGCACGAGGAGGTTGCCGACGATGCGCGCGGCGCGATCGGACTCGCGGTAGACCTGGCGCAGCGGGGCGCTGATGCGCGGCGGCAGCGCCTCGGTGCGGCGCAGCAGCTCCGCGTGGCCCAGCACCGCCTGCAGGGGGTTGTTCAGCTCATGGGCGATGCCGGCCACCAGGTGCGTCATCGCCTGCGACTGCGCCAGCGCCTCGCGCAGCGCTGCGCGGTCGGCTTCGATGCGCCGCTCCTCGGACACATCGTGCGCCACCAGCACCGAGCCGGCGAGCCCGCCGCCCGCGGTGACAAGCGGCGCGACCGTCACCCGGAACGTCCCGCCCATGACCGCGTCGTCGATTTCGGCTGTCCGCGACTCGTGCGTGCGGCCCGCGTGGGCTGACAGCCCGGAGAGCCACGCGGCGAGCGCGTCGCCGACAAGGCCCGCCAACGGAGACGACTCGATCGACGCCCGCGTGCGGCCCAGGCGCCTGGCCGCCACCGCGTTCGCGCGGGTCACGCGGCCCTGCGGGTCGCAGACCAGCACGACGTCTTCCATCGAGTCGAAAGCGTTCTCGATCTCGCGCGTCGCGCGCAGCACTTCGTCGATGAGCTGGGCGTTTTCCAGCACGTTCGCCAGCTGCCGGCCGAGGCCATCCAGGTGGCTCAGCACGCGCGCTTCGTCGCCAGGGCGCATCCGGACGCCGTCGAGGACGACCACGCCGAGGGCCCGCCGGCGTCCGCGCAGCGGCACGACGGCCGCCGTTCCCGCGCCGACGTCCAGGCCAGGAACCATGGGCACGAACCCGGCACGGGTGTGGCGAAGGCCCAGTGCGGCCGGACTGTCGCCGTCTGCCGCCGGCACCGTCTGCAGGTCCGCGGGCTGTCGGGCATCCGATGCGGCAGCGAGTACGAGCCGGCGCGCGACCCGGTCGTGCCGCCACAAGGCCACCCGATCCGCGGCAAGGAGCCGGGCCGCCCCGCGACAGAACTCCTCGAGACCCTCGATCGGCAGGCCCGGCGCGCCGCTCCGGCCCAGCGCGACCACCAGATCGTCGAGGCCGCGCTGGAGGTGCGAGTCCCGCTGCAGCCGGGCTCGCGACAGGGCTACGGCGAATCCGGCTGCGCACTCCATGACTGCGCCAGCCCATTCGTGCCCGGCCAGCACCGCCGGCACGCCCAGGACCAGGAGGCCGAGCGGGCCGCCGCCCGAGATGACCGGCGCGAGGACCGCCGCAGGCGTTTCCAGCCGCCGCGCGAGTTCCGGGGAAATCAGCGGAAGCGGCGCGATCTGCCGCAGCTGGCCGTCCGCCAGCACCGACGCGACAAGCGCGGCGTCGGCCGGGCCGGTGAGCCAGGCGCCCCCGCACCACGGCTCGATCTCCGCCGCCGAGGTCGGCCGCAGCCGGTCGGAGCCCGCCTCGAGTTCGAGCAGAACCGACCGCCGGGCGCCCGTGGCCTCGCACGCTCTCGCGCGGAGGCCGGCAACAACGTCGATCAGCCGGTCGGTCTCCGCCAGCAGGACGGCGATTGGAGGCCGGGCGGAAGCGGCGGGTCCCATGGTCAGGCGGCATTCTACTTCGGCCGCGGCAGGCGCGCTGAGGGAGTCTGCTGAAACAGGTACCGGCGCCTATAATCAGCAGGAGCCGCGCCCAGCCCGTCCGGCCAGACTGCGGGGCCGGGGCCGCCGTCTAATGAAGTGAATGCGGGGCGGCCGAGCCGGCCCGCCGGACCGGCAGGAGACCTTACGGCGAACGCGTCGACATGACCGTCACCGACGAAGAACTCGTCGCGCGCTGCATCGCGGGCGACACAGAGAGCTTCAACCAGCTCATCCTGCGATGGGAGCGGCCGATCTACGCCCTGGCGTACCGCCAGCTCGGCCGCGAGGAAGATGCCCGCGACGTCGTGCAGGACGCGTTTCTGCGCGCCTTCCGCGCGCTGCCCGGGTTCAAGGGCGAAGCGAAGTTCTCGTCCTGGCTGTACCGCATCACGCTGAACCTGTGCCGCGATGTCATGCGGCGGGCGAAGCGCGCGCCGTTCGTGCAGGCACCCGAAGGGGTCGACGTCGGCGACCTGGTGTCGACCGAGACGACCGCGGCCGAGTCGATTGAAGATGTCGTGACGCGCAAGGACCTCGGGCGGCACGTGGCCCGCGCCATGAGCCGTCTGCCGGAGGAACAGCGCGCCGCCATCCTGCTGAAGGAGTACCACGGGTTGACGTTCCAGGAGATCGCCGAGTTGCAGGGCTGCCCGTTGAGCACGGTCAAGACCCGCCTCTACCAGGGGCTGACCGTCCTGCGGCGCGAGCTCCAGCGAAACGGCACGAGCACGGCACGGTCAGAGAGCAGAACGCCATGAACGACTCACGCTATTGCGACAACCCTGATGTCCTGATCTCGTACCTCTACGAGGACGGCCCGGGCGAGGAACGCCTCGCCTTCGAGGCGCACCTCCGCCAGTGCGCGCGCTGCGCCGCCGAGGTGGCGTCGCTGCGCGCGGTGCGGGAGGACCTGGCGGCCTGGGCGCCGCCGGAAACCGTCCTCGACTTCCGCATCGTGCGCGATCCGGCGCCGGTGAAGAGTCGCTGGGGCTGGACGTCGGCCATGCCGGCGTGGGCGCAACTGGCGGCGGCTTCGCTTGTCATCGGCGTGGCGGCGGGAATCTCCGGCCTCGAGGTGCGCTACGGGAACGACGGCCTCATCGTGCGCACCGGCTGGAACCAGCCGGTCGCGACGCGCCCGGCCGACGCGACACCGGTGGCCCAGGCGGAGGGCGCCGACGCTCCGTGGCGGGCCGATCTGGCGGCGCTGCAGGAGCAGCTGCGGGGCGAGATCCGCCAGTCCGTGCCGGCGGCGGGGGCGATGCCCGTGTCGATGGCAGCGGCCGGCGGCGGCAGGGCGATGAGCGACGCCGAGTTTCTGGCGCGCGTGAAGCAGCTTGTCGAGGCGAGCGAGGCGCGGACCGAGCGGGAGATGGCCCTGCGGATGGCCGAAGTCGTCCGCGACATGGATGCCCAGCGCCGCGCGGACCTGCGGCGCGTGGCCGACGGCATCGGCGTGCTGGAAGGCCGCACCGGCGCTGTCACGGTGCAGCAGCGCGAGATGATGAACTACCTGATGCGCGTCTCGCAGAAGTAGCGACGGTGATGGAGGTAGCAAGGTGAGCGCTCGAACGATGTGGCGGAATCTCGTGCTGGCCGGCTGCGGTGTGGCCCTGGCCTTGCCGGCCTTCGGGCAGGGGCGCCAGGCGCCCGTGCCGAAGCCGGACCCGCAGGTGGCGGCGCGCTATCAGCTGGCGATCATGGCCGACGTTCTGGAGCGCGCCGTGCAGCAGGGCGCGCGGCAGATGTCCCGCCAGTGGCAGCAGGGCGGCATGCCCCAGATGCTGCTCATGGGCGGCGATGCGCGCGCCAGGGGCTTTCGCCTCGAGGGCTTCGGCGTCTTCTACGACGTCGACGTGCCCGCGATGCGGCAAAGCGTGATGTGGTCGTGGCGCATGCTCGACCTCACCGGCGGCGGCCCGGCCGGCGCCATCGAGGAGCTGAAGGCCCACCTGAAGACGGTGACGGACCCGGTCCAGCGCAAGACGCTCGACCAGGCCATCCGGCAGCTCGAACTGCAGCTTGGCCCGTCGGGCAGCGTGGCGGACTCGATCCGGGCCGACAGCATGCCGGCCCGCGAAGGCCAGGCGACCGTTGTCACCATGCCCCGCCCGCAAGGCGCGGCCCCTGCCGGGCAGCCCTCCGGCACGCAGATCGTGGTGGCGGCCCCGCCCGTGGCCGGCGAGGAGAATCCCGCCGACATCTACACCGCCGCGGTGAAGGACGCGCTGATGGACGCCATGCTCCGCTACAGCCAGTCGCTCGCGCTCGGCGCCGACGAATGGCTGGTGGTAGCCGCGCGCGACCGCGGAGAGCCCGGCGTCGGTACCGATGACCCGTTCGAGGCGACGACCATTCAGCTGCGGATCAAGGGCGCCGACCTCCAGGCGTTCCACGCCGGGCGCCTGACGCTCGACGAGGCGCTCAAGCGCGTCGAGGTGAAGGAGTATTGATATAGTGGAACCTTCGAACGCGTCCTGGTGACTAACCGGAGTGATCGGAGGGGGCCCGGATGAACATCACGTTCGCGCGTGCGTCTGCCGCTGCCGTGCTCGTGCTGTCGCTTGTCGCGGCCGGCTGCGGCAGTCCCGACGTCGACATCGCCAAGGCCGTCAAGGTCGGAGACGTCACCACCGGCTGGTTCGATGTCGGCATCGTCGACGGCCAGAACAAGCTGGTGCCGACGGCGGTGTTCACCGTCACCAATACGGGCACCGAAACGCTGAGCGGCCTCCAGGTCTTCACGGTCTTCCGCTTCATCGGCGAAACCGAGGAACTCGGATCCGGCGTGGTTGTGCTGCGCGGCAGCGACGCTCTCGCGCCGAACGCCACCAGCAAACCCATCACGGTGCGCGCGAACTGGGGCTTCTCGGGTCTCCAGCCGCGGGCGCAGATGCTGATGCACAGCCAGTTCAAGGACGCCCGCGCCGAGATCTTCGCCAAGTTCGGCGCCAAGCCGTTCGTGAAGATCGGCGAGGCGCAGATTGCGAGACAGTTGCTCACCAAGTAAGAAGCAAGAAGCAAGAATTCAGAAGCAAGAAGGAATGCGTGTCGAGCTGAATTCCCGTCTTCTTGCTTCTGACAATCGTCAGTCGGCCCTTCTGGCTTCTTGCTTCTGACTGCCCGGTTCGCAAGGCTCGGCGCGGCGCGTTCTAGCTGTCGCGCCGCTTGACGAGCGGGACGAACCGGACCGGAATGATGCTCCGCGTCGTGACCCGCCCCGACGCGTCCTTTTCAATGAGCTGGAGATCCTGCACGTCCCAGACGCGGCCCACCGGCACGATCAGCCGGCCTCCCGGCTTGAGCTGGGCCAGCAGCGCCGCCGGCACCTCCTCGGGGGCGGCGGTCACCACGATGATGTCGAACGGGGCCTCGTCGGGCCAGCCGAGATAGCCGTCCCCGCTTCGCACGGTGACGTTGGCGTACCCCAGGCGACGGAGGGTGGAGGCGGCGGACTGCGCCAGCGGGTCCACAAGCTCGATGCTGAAGACCCGCGCCACCAGCTGCGAGAGCACCGCCGCCTGGTACCCCGACCCGGTGCCGACTTCCAGGACGCGATCCGACGGCGACGGGCGCGCGAGCTCCGTCATCAGCGCCACGATGTAGGGCTGCGAAATGGTCTGGCCGTGGCCGATGGGGAGGGGCGAGTCGCCGTAGGCATCCTCGCGGAGCGTCGCCGGCACGAACTCGTGACGCGGCACCGCCCGCATGGCGTCAAGCACCCGCGGGTCCTTCACGCCCCGCGCGGCGATCTGGCCGGTCACCATGGCCAGGCGCGCCCGAGCGAGCGGGTCCTGCGCGGGGTCGCCAGACGTACAGTCGGCGGGCGCCATCGATGCCACCATCAGCCAGCCGGCGGCCATGAACGGAAGAACGCTTCGCGCCACCAGTTATAATGCCGCCGTGCCACAACAACCGCCCGGGCCGCAGCACCTCGATCGCCGCCTCGGCCCGGTCGACGCCGCCGCCATCGTCGTGTCGAACGTGATCGGCGTCGGCATCTTCATCACGCCGCAGATCATCGCACAGGCCGTGCCGCACCCGATCGGGTTTCTCGCGGTGTGGCTGGCAGGCGGTCTGCTGGCGTTCACCGGCGCCATGGCCTATGCCGAACTCGGCACGATGCGCCCGCGCTCGGGCGGGGAGTACGTCTACCTGCGCGAGGGCTACGGGCCCCTCGCGGCGTTCCTGACCGGCTGGACGTCGTTCGTGGCCGGTTTTGCCGGCGCGATCGCCGCCGGCGCCCTCGGCGCGGCCGACTACCTGGGCCGGTTCGTCCCGGCGGCCCGGGACGTGACGCCGCTCGTCACGATTCCGGTGCCGGGCGTCCCCCTTGTGTTCTCCCCGCGCACGGTCGTGGCGCTCACGGCGATTGCCGGACTGGCCCTCATCCACATCCGCGGCCTCGGGCCCGGGCGCATCGTCCAGAACACCCTCGCGGCCGTGAAGGTGGGCGCCCTGGCGCTTTTTGTCGCGATCGGCCTCGGGTTCGGGCGGGGCAGCGTGGCGCACCTCACCGAGGCGCCGCCCGCCGGGGCATTCAATTGGCCGCTCGCGTTCATCATCGTGATGTTCGCGTACAGCGGCTGGAACGCCGCGTCCTACGTCGCCGAGGAAATCCGCGAACCGGGCCGCAACGTGCCCCGGGCCCTGGGGATCGGCACCGCGGCCGTGGTGCTGGTGTACCTGGGCCTGAACGTGCTCTACCTCTACGCCGTGCCGATTGGCGAGATCGGCACCGCGAACTCGGAGATCGCGATGGTGGCGGCGGACCGGCTGCTCGGGCCCGCCGCGGCGCAGCTGCTCGGGGCGCTGGTCGTGGTCGTGCTGCTCGGCAGCCTGAGCGCCATGACGACGGCCGGGCCGCGCGTGTACTTCGCGATGGCGCGCGACCGCGCGTTCTTCCCGGCCGCGGCCCGCATCCACCCGAAGTTCCACACGCCGTGGGTGGCGATTCTCGCGCAGGCGATCTGGAGTTCGCTGCTCGTGCTGACGAACACCAAGGACCAGCTCGCGGAGTACACGGGGTTCGCAGTCCTGCTGTTCTCGGCGTTCGCCGTGAGCACGCTGTTCGTGCTGCGGAGGCGGCATCCTGACGAAGCCCGCCCGTTCCGGGCGTGGGGCTACCCGGTGGCACCCGCCATCTTCGTGGCGGTCTCGCTGGCGATCACGGCGGCCGCGATTGCCGGACGGCCGGGCCCCTCGCTGTGGGGGGCGGTCATCATCGGCCTGGGCGTGCCGGCCTACTTCCTCTTCAAGCGGACCATAAGGCAGGAGTGACTTCGAGACTCGGCAGGCGGGGCTCACCGTTTCCTGGTTGCCACGAGCGCCCACAGCGTGACCAGCGCGAGCGCGCCGTCGGCGGCGCCGAACAGGAGAAACGACGCAGGCGAGCCGCGCAGCAGGTGATCGGCCACGAACAGCACCGCGCCGGCGCCTTTCAACACCGGCCCCATGATCCAGAGGTAGCCGCGATAGCGATCCGGGTCGCGGTAGGGCAGCAGATAGCCGGCGGCGATGGCGAGCGCGAACAGGCCGTTGAGGTCCGCATGAATCGCCGGCATTGGCGCCGGGACGCCGAACCACTCGACCAGCAGGCCGCGCCCGGCGAGCAGGCCGACGCCGAGTAGCGCGTCGTAGACCGCCGATACGAGCGCGATCGCGCGAAGCGGTCCTCTGGACGCAAAAGCCCCGGGCGATGGCGCCCGGGGCCCTTGCACGCTGCGTTGATGGCCCGTCACGTGCGGCGCGGCTACCGGATGGGCTCCAGCCGGCCCTCGTAGGTGATCGTGTCGAAGTCCACGATGTCCATCTCGACAATCAGCGGCTGATAGCCGGGCGCCGAGATCTCGATCCGGTGCTTGCCGAGCGCGATCGGGAGTTTCTGGAAGGCATTGTCGAAGTCGTCCACCGTGCCGGCGTAGTAGCCGTCAACGAAGACCGCGGCGTTGCTGGGCTTCACCTTCAGCCGGATGCTGCCCATCTGCTGCCCGCCGTACGAGCCCCCGCCGCCCCCGCCGCCCCCCCACCCGGCGTAGTCGCCGTAGTTCCAGCCGAACGGGTTGAGGTAGAAATAGCCCAGGCCGAACGCTCCGTAGCCCCAGGGATTGGCGCAGCCATAGGGATAGTTGTAGCAGTCGTACCACCCCCCGTAGCCGGGGTAGTAGCCGGGATACCCTGGGTAGTAACCCGGATAGCCGGGGTAGAAGCCGCCGCCCACCGGAGGCTTGTTCACGGGCCCGTCAGGCCTGGCCACCGCCGTACCGGTTGAGGGATTCGCGCCCCTCGGACGCGAGTACCACGGCACCGACGATTCCGCGCCCGATGTCCCGGCCGACCCGCGGGAGCGCCCGGACATCTGGTCGTCCACGGCGGACCGCCCGAACGCGCCGCCGTCCGCCCTGCCTTCACGGCCAGCCGCCGCCCCGCCTTCCCAGCGCGGGCTGGCAACGCCCCTGTCCCGGCCGCCACCGCCCTCGACTCTGCCGGCGCCTCTCGGAACGGCACCCGTGCCGTAGGAGCCTCCGCCGGACATCCCGCTGCCGAAGCTGCCGCCAGAACCGCCGCCAGAACCGCCGGCCGGGGCCGACGATACGCTACCTCCGCCCCCCCCGCTGCCCGCCGCGCCCCCGCCACCGCCGCCCCCCCCGCCGCCGCGCTCGCCACCCCCACCTCCGCCGCCCCCGCCACCCTTCGGGTCTTGAGCGTAAACGGCCGGGGCCGAAGCCGCGGCGAACGCCACCGCGAGCGCCAGGACGACCACGCCGAGAGACGTTGTCCGCTTCATGGCTGAACTCCCCTTCACTCTCCGGCTGTGCAACTCCGCTGCCAACGGAGGTCCTTCAGGCTATTGGGAAATCTACGCCTCGCGCCCGCCTTTGTCCAGTCTGGATGCCATGGAAAGGTTGCTCCCGTCCCGTTTTCTTGACACTATTCTTCCGATGATCCACGCCACCACCATCCTGTCTGTCCGGCACGGAGGCCGAGTGGTCATGGCCAGCGACGGCCAGGTCACCCTCGGCGACGCCATCGTCAAGCACGGCGCCCGCAAGATCCGGCGCCTGTACAACGACAAGGTCCTCGCGGGGTTTGCCGGCTCGGCGGCCGACTCGTTCGCCTTGTTCTCCCGCTTCGAGGCGAAGCTCGATCAGTACCGCGGCAACCTCGAGCGGTCGGCGGTGGAGCTGGCCAAGGACTGGCGCACCGACCGGGCGCTGCGGCGCCTCGAGGCCATGCTGGTTGTCGCCGACGAGCGGTCCACGTTTCTGCTGTCGGGCACCGGCGACCTCATCGAGCCGGACGACGGCATTCTCGGGATTGGGTCCGGCGGCAACTACGCCATGGCCGCCGCCCGGGCGCTGGCCCGGCACACCCAGATCGAGGCGCGCGTCATCGCGGAAATCGCGATGGGGATCGCGGCCGAGGTCTGCATCTACACGAACGCCGTCCTGACCATCGAGGAACTCAACCTGGCGGAAGCGCGCTAGCCCGGGCGCCGGGTCCGGAGGCCGGTTCTCCCGTATAGACGAAGTCATCACGCATGCCTGCATTCAAACAGTTGCCGCCAGAGTCGTTGTTGTCGTCGCCGAGCCCGCGGCAGATCGTGGCCGAACTCGACAAGTACGTGGTCGGACAGCACCGCGCGAAGCGGGCGGTGGCGATTGCCCTGCGGAACCGGCTGCGGCGCCGCCAGCTCTCGCCGGAGATGGCCGACGACGTGGCGCCCAAGAACATCCTGATGATCGGGCCGACCGGCGTGGGGAAGACCGAGATCGCCCGGCGCCTCGCGCGGCTGGCCCAGTCGCCGTTCCTGAAGGTCGAAGCGTCGCGGTTCACCGAGGTCGGGTACGTGGGGCGCGATGTCGAGTCGATGATCCGCGACCTGGTGGAGATCGCCGTCGGCATGGTGCGCGACGAGCGGGTGCGCGAGGTGCAGCACGCCGCCGAGGCGCGGGCCGAGGAGCGGCTGCTCGACCTGCTGCTGCCGCCCGGCCCCCATATGCCGCCGGCCGACGCGGGGGCCGCGCCCGAGGCGCCCAGCCAGACGCGCGAACGCCTGCGCGCCCAGCTGCGCGCCGGCAAGCTCGACGATCGGACCGTGGAACTCGACGTGCGCGACAACGCGATGCCGCTGATGCAGGTGGTCGGCGGGACGTCGATGGAGGAGATCGGCCTCAACCTCCGGGACATGCTGCCGGGCATGTTCCAGGGCCGCCGCCGCGCGAGCACGATGAACGTGCCCGACGCGCGCGCGCACCTGCTCGAGGAAGAGCAGCAGAAGCTGGTCGACATGGAGAGCGTCGCGCGCACGGCCATCGAGCGCGTCGAGCAGAGCGGCATTCTCTTCGTGGACGAGATCGACAAGATCGCCGGCCGCGAGGGCGGGCACGGCCCCGATGTCAGCCGCGAAGGCGTGCAGCGCGACATCCTGCCGATTGTCGAGGGCACCACCGTGAACACGAAGCACGGCATGGTGCGGACCGACCACGTGCTGTTCATCGCGGCCGGGGCGTTCCACGTCTCCAAGCCGTCGGACCTCATCCCGGAGCTGCAGGGCCGCTTCCCGATCCGCGTCGAGCTCGACGCGCTGGGCCGCGACGAGTTCGTCCGCATCCTGCGCGAGCCGAGGAACGCCCTCATCGCGCAGTACTCGGCCCTGCTCGCCACCGAGGGCGTGGACCTCCGGTTCACCGACGATGCCATCGATCGGGTGGCGGAGCTGGCGGCCCTGGTCAACGAGCGGATGGAGAACATCGGCGCGCGCCGCCTGCACACGGTGATGGAGAAGCTGCTCGACGAGATCTCGTTCGAGGGCCCCGACCTCTCGGGGAAATCGATTACGATTGACGCAGCCTACGTCGACCGCATGCTCGGCGATATCGTCAAGAACGAGGACCTGAGCCGGTACATCCTGTGAGATCTGCGCGCGCGATCCTCCTGCTGTGCGTGGCCGCCGCCGGGCTGGCCGTTCCCGGCTGCGGGAAGAAAGGCCCGCCCCTCGCGCCCCTCGCTCGCGTGCCCGGCCGCGCCATGGACATCGCGGCCCGCCGGACCGGCGACGTGGTGGCGATCACGTTCACCATCCCGTCGGCCAACATCGATGAGAGCAAGCCGGCCGACATCGGGCGCGCCGACGTGTACGCCTACACCGCCATGGGGCAGAACGACGTGCGCGACCCCCGGCGCATGACGCTGGTGGGAAGCATCCCGGTGCGGAAACCACTCGAGCCGGGCGCCGAGGACGCGGCGACGAAGAAACCCGGCCCGCCGCCCCCGCGCGAGCCCGGCCTGGACCAGGGCGCCCCGGTCACGGTGACCGAGACGCTGACGGCCGACATGCTCGTGCCCCTGGCGCCCGACCGCAACGCGCCCGCGCGCGTGCAGGCCGAGCCGGTGTCGTGGTTCGGCATGCCGCTGGCCCGGCCGCTGGCCGGACCGGTTCCGGCGCCCGAGGCGCGCCGCTTCTACGTGGTCTACGGCTTCAGCCGTGGAGGCGACCGCGGCGCCGCGTCGCCGCGGCCGTCGGTGCCCCTCGGCCGGCCGCCCGCGCCGCCGCTGCAGCCGCGTCTGGAGGCGACGGAAGGCGGCGTGCAGGTCCACTGGACCGTGCCGCCCGGCGCGCGCCTGCCCTACCAGGAGCGGGCCGAGGGCGGCGTACTCGACGCCGTCCCGCGGGGCATGGAATCCGCGCCCACGCTGACCTACGAGGTGTACCGCGTCTCGCCGGACGGTCCGGCCAAGCTCACCGCGAAACCGGTGTCGGCGCTCACGTTCACCGACGCCGGCGTCGAGCTCGGCGTCGAACGCTGCTACGACGTCCGTACGGTGACCACTCAGGGATCGGCGTCCTTCGAGAGTGCGCCGTCACCGCCCGCGTGCCTCACGCCGGCCGACACGTTCCCGCCGCCCTCGCCGACGTCGCTCGCGGCCGTCGCCGGTGAGGGCGCGATCAGCCTCATCTGGAAGGGCGTCGAGGCGCCCGATCTGGCCGGGTACGTCGTGCTGCGCGGCGACACCCCCTCCGGCGAACTGAAGCCGATCTTCGAGACGCCGATCCGGGAGAGCACCTACCGCGACACCTCGGTCAAGCCCGGGGTGCGCTACGTCTACGCCGTCGTGGCCGTCGATCGGGCCGCGCCGCCGAACAGGAGCGCGGCCTCGAACAAAGTGGAAGAAACCGCGCGGTGACAGGGACAGAAGCAAGAAGCAAGAAGCAAGAAGCAAGAAGTAAGAAGTAAGAAGTAAGAAGTAAGAAGTAAGAAGCCAGATATCCAGTTGCACAGGCCTTCCTTCTTGCTTCTGACAATCGTCAGTTGGCTTCACTTGCTTCTTGATTCTTGCTTCTAAAAAACGTCGGGTGTGAGGTGACAGATGGACCGCATCTACCGCATCGAGTGGAAGGGCGAGGCCAAGTACGCGGTCGAGCGCGCCGGCGTGCTGGCGCTCGTCCGCGGCGACATCTTCGGCCACTACGAGGCGGCGGAACAGGTGGCGGCCCGAAGCGGCGTCACGTTCACGCCGGGCGTGCGCCTGCTGGCGCCAGTCGTGCCGGGGAAGATCGTCGCCATCGGCCTCAACTACAAGGACCACGCGGCCGAGCAGGGCAAACCCCTGCCGGTCGAGCCGATGATTTTCCTCAAGCCGTCCACGGCCGTCATTGCGCCGGGCGACGCGATCCGCCTGCCGGCCGGCCTCGGCCGGATGGACCACGAGGCCGAGATGGCGCTGGTCATCGGGCGGCGGGCCACGTGCGTCCCGATCTCGGCTGCCGCCGCGTGCATCCTGGGCGTGACGTGCGCGAACGACGTGACGGCCCGCGACATGCAGAACCGCGGCGTCCAGTACTCCCACGTCAAGGGCTTCGACACGTTCGCGCCGCTCGGCCCGTGCATCGCCGTTGGTCTGGACCCGGCGGACCTGGCGGTCGAAGGCTGGGTGAACGGCGTGCGCCGGCAGGCGTCCCGCACCAGCCAGCTGGTGTTTTCCGCGGCCGAGCTGGTGGCCTACATCTCGGCGATCATGACGCTCGAGCCATCTCGACCGGCACGCCGTCCGGCATCGGCGGCCTCAAGGCCGGCGACACGGTGACGGTCAAGGTCGAAGGCGTGGGGGAGCTGACCAACCCCGTGATAGACAGGGAGTAGTTCAGAAGGCGAGAGGGGACGGGCGAGAGGCGAGAGAGGGAAGAGGCGAGAGGGAACAGGCGGGAGGCACGCGGAACTAGCGCCTAGCGCCCAGCCCCTCGCGCCTGACAACTATGGGGGCGTTATGAAGCTGTTCCTGGACACCGGCAACATCAAGGACATCGAAACCTACTG
>JALOKU010000031.1 GCA_025456345.1 Vicinamibacterales bacterium
CTGGGGGTGCGGTGAGTCTGTCGCCGGGGCCGTCGCTGGCTGCGCACCCACGACGGCGCCCGTCGTGCGGGCGCAGCCGGCTGGTGGGTCCGCCATCTGTCCTCCTGAAACTGGGAGCTGGGTTGACGACAAGGGGGCAGGATCAGGAGCAGAATACAACCGATTCGACGTTTGTCAACCGCCGGCCCGGACTGGCCGGGGAAAGGTGCACGGCCATGCAGGACGACTGTCGGCAACGCCCCGCCTCTTTCGGCGTCCGGGCGATCGGGCACGTGCGATCGCCGTTTGTCGAAGCGTCCGGCACGCCCATCCAGCCCGTCTACTCCAGCGGCGCCGAAGGGGAGGTCGTCGTGGACGAGCGCTACGCCGGCGCGCTGGACGACCTCGAGGGCTTCGAACGCCTGTGGCTGATCTACTGGATGGATCGGGCGGCTGCGTTCCGGCCCCGCGTCGTGCCCTACCGCGACACGCAGTCGCGCGGCCTGTTCGCGACGCGCTCGCCGAGCCGGCCGAATCCCATCGGGCTATCCGTCGTACGCCTGGTCCGGCGCGACGGCCACGTCCTTCACGTCGCTGACGTGGACATCCTCGACGACACTCCGCTGCTCGACATCAAGCCTTATGTGCCCGAGTTCGACGCGCACCCGCACTCGAAAGCGGGCTGGCTCGATGCGGCCGCCGCGGACCGACGAGTCGCTGATGACCGGTTCCACGAGCCGATGGGTGGAACGCCCGACGGGCGGGGGTGAGGTGGCCAACGGTGCGCGCGGTCCCGCGGTCTTTTCCGGCCGTCCCTTGACGACGAGGTCCGAGACCGCATATAAGAACAGCGGCAATGGCGGTCCGCAGGTCGCACTCTCGTTGGCTCGCGCTGGTCGTGCTCGCCTGGATGATCGGGACCACAGGCGCGCGCGACCTGCTGCACAACCACTCCGGGTTCGCGGAACGTCCCGATTGCCCTGCGTGCCGGCTCGATCGCACCGCCGGCGTGACCACGTCGGTCACGATGGCCGTCGTGGCCATCCCCGTGCTGGTACCGCTCGGCGTGGTGCCCGATCTGTACGCGGCCGGCTCCGTGTCCGGCCAGGACGCGCTCGAACCCCCTCCTCGCAGTCCGCCCCTCCCGCTGTAGGCGTTCTGCTGCCTCTCTCCTGACGACTCGGCGCACATCCGTGTCCGGCGAGCCCGGATCCGGTTGAACGGTGCCGAAGCCACCTGCGACCCCGCCCCCTGAACGGCGTCCTGGACTGCTTCCCCCGGTGCCTTCCCGGCGGAGCAGGTCCCGCGAAGGCCGCCGGTCGTGCCGTCGTCCGGCGCACGCCGGACGATGTCGCGCTCCTGAGTGCGTGCATCCGTTCGAGGACCGGTCATGTCGTGGAAAACCTCCGGACTGGTTGTGCTGGCTGCCGCGGGTCTGTGGCTCTGCCCGGCTTTAGTCGCCTCGCAGCCGGCGCCACCCCCGCCGCTGTCGCTGGACGACTGCCTCCGGCTCGCGCTGGCCGAGGATCCGTGGCTGAAGGCCTCGGGCCATCGCCTCGAGGCGGCTCAGGCGCGTGTCGAGCAGGCCCGCGCGCTTCCGCAGCCCACCTTGACGTTCGATTCCGACCTGCAACCGCGGCCGTTCAACTTCTCGGGCTCGGGCGAATCGTACGTGGGCATCACGCAGGTGTTCGAGTTCCCCGGCCGGCGCCGGACTCGCTCCGACATCGCCCTGCGGGAGCAGGACGCGGTCCGTACGCAGGTGGACGATGTGCGGATTGTGCTCACCTACAACGTGCGCAGAGCATTCTTCGGGCTCCTGCACGCCGAGGAGCGGCTGCGGCACGTGCAACAGGGTCGGGAATCCGCGGCCGAGTTCCTGAAGACCGCGGAGACGAGGCTGGCAGCCGGTGACGTGGCCCGCGTGGAAGTCGTGCGGGCGCGGGTGGAAGCCGCGCAGAGCGCCACCGAGGTGCAGGCGGCCGCCGCCGCGGTGCGCCTGGCGCGCGCGGCGCTCAACGTGCAGTTGGGCCGGCCGCAGGGCGAGGCGATCGCCGTCTCGGGCGACTTGAAGGTGCCGCCCCTGACGCAGTCCGTCGAGGACGTGCGGGTGGCCGCGCTGGCGTCGCGGCCCGAGATCCGGCGCCTGGGGTTTGCGCTCGAAGCCGAGGCCCTTCGGAAGAGGCAGGCCGGGCAAAGCCGGTGGCCGGGGTTCGAACTGGGCTTCTCGCACCACCGCATCGATGGGGCCGCCGGGACCTGGGACGTGAGCCTGGCGGTGCCGATTCCGCTTTTCTTCAATCAGGCTGCCAGAGGGCCTATGGCGGAGGCGCAGGCCACCCTCCTGGCGCTCCAGCGGGAACTCGACCATCAGCGCCGCGCCATCGAGCTCGAGGTGGAGACGGCCTACGTCGAGGCGGAGCTCGCCCGCGACCAGAGCCGGCTCTACGAAGACGAGATCCTCGCCGAGGCCGAGGAGGCGTACCGGATGCTGCAGTTCAGCTTCCAGCAGGGCGAGGTTGGCGGGCTCGAACTCATCGCGTCGCGCCGGACGCTGGTCAGCGCGCGGCTGGGATACGCCGGCGCCCTCTACAATCACGCGCTGGCCGTGGCCGCCGTTGACATGGCCGCAGGCCGTTAGGCACACCGATGGAGAACGCAATGCGCAGATCATGGATCGTGTTGGGCGCGGTCATCGTGACCGCCGCCGCCTGGGGATGCTCATCGGCCGGAGAGTCGTCGTCACCGCCGGAAGCGTCGTCGTCGCCGCCGGCCGGCGTCGAGCGGGGCGCTCGTGCCGGGGCGCGCGCGGGACAGGGGCGCGGGGCCAGGGGCGGCCCCGGCAACGACGCCGGCGACGCGGCGCGAGGCGGGATGCGCCGGGGGCGCGGCTGGGGCTCGACCGTCGTGCGGCTGTCTGCGGAACAGGAACGGAGCCTGGGCGTGCAGACCATCACCGCCCGCGCCGGCCCCTTCCGGACGACGCTGCGCGCGATGGGCGAAGTGACGGTGCCGCTGACGCGCAAGGCGATGGTGAGTTGCGCGTTCCCGGCCCGCATCGCGCGGATCCACGCGGAGGTGGGCACCTGGGTCACGCGCGGGCAGGCCGTGGTGACGCTGCAGAGCGACGAGGTGGGCCTCGCCAAGACGGAGTATCAGAAGGCGCAAGCGGCCCTGGACCTCGCGCGCCGCAGCTTCGAGCGCGAGACGCGCCTGTTCGACAACGGCGTCGGCGCGCAAAAGACGTTCTTCGCGATGGAGAGCGAACTCAAGGTCGCCGAGGCCACTCGCCTGGCGGCCGAGCGGCGGCTCCACGTATTCGGCGTGACGGACGAGGAGATCAGGGGGCTCGCCGACAACCACGGAAGCCCGGCCGAGTTGACGCTCAGGGCGCCGTTCGACGGGCGAGTGGTGGCCAGTTCGGCCGTGCTCGGGGCCATGGTGGACGCGTCACGCGAGATTCTCACGGTGGTCGACACGCGCGTGCTGTGGGTGGACGCGGAGATCTACGAGCGCGACATCGCCCAGGTGCGGCTCGGGCAGAAGGCCGCCGTCCGGGTGCCCGCGTACCCGGACGAAGTGTTCGAAGGGACGGTGAACTACATCGGCGACGTCGTGCGCCCCGAGACGCGCACGATCTCGGTGCGCACGGAAGTGCCGAACCGCAATCAACGGCTGAAGCCCGGGATGTTCGCCAACGTCGTCTTCCAGATCGGCGAACGCCCGTCGGTGGTGGCACTGCCGGCGCAGGCCATCCTCGACGACACGGACGGCCACCTGGTGTTTGTCCGGACCGCGGCGGGCTTCGAGCCGCGGCTGGTCGAACTCGGATCGCAGGACAACGGAAACCGCGAGGTGGTGCGCGGCGTCGCGGCGGGCGAGGTCGTGGTCACCGGCGGCCACTACCAGCTCAAGTCCAAACTGTATGAAGAGGCGCTCAAGGGCGGCCACACTCACTAAGGCAGACATGATCCGCCGACTGATTGCCGTTCCGCTGCAGCACAAGCTGCTGACGCTGCTCCTCGTGGCGCTCGTGGCGACGTGGGGGGCCCTGGTGTATGTCCGGATGCCAAAGGACATCTACCCGGACCTGAACGCGCCGCTGGTGAAGATCATCACCGAGAACCCGGGCATGGCCTCGGAGGATGTCGAGCGGCTGATCTCGCTGCCGCTCGAAAGCCTGCTCTCGGGCGCGCCGGGCGTGACCAGCGTCCGGTCGGAGTCAACGACCGGCGACTCCGTGGTGACGGTGGAGTTCGACTGGGGCACCGACATCTACCACGCGCGCCAGATCGTGTCGAGCAAGCTCGAGCTGATCGCCGGGCGTCTGCCGCAGAACACGTCGGCGCCCGTGCTCGGGCCGGTGTCGTCGCGCATGGGCGAGGTCTTCGAGTTCGCCGTGGTGGGCGACGGGGTCGATCCGATGGAACTCCGGTCGATCGCCGACTGGACCATCCGCTACCAGCTGCAGGGCGTGCCGGGCGTGGCGTTCATCATCAATCTCGGCGGATTCGTGAAGCAGTACCACGTCCTGCTGAACCCCGAGATGCTGAAGCACCACGACCTGACGGTAGAGGACGTGCGGCTGGCCATCGAGCGCAGCAACCGGAACTTCTCCGGCGGGGTCCTGGGCGCCGGGGCGCAGGAGACGCTGATCAAGGGGGTGGGCCGGATCGCGTCGATCGAAGACATCGAGCAGACCGTCGTGGCCACGCGCGGCAGCGTACCCATCCGTGTCCGCGACGTGGCCGACGTCGCGGTGGGGCCGAAGTTCCGCCGCGAGGCCGCGAGCTACAACGGCCAGGAAGCGGTCAGCGTCACCGTCGAGAAGCAGTACGGCGGCGATACCCTGACGGCGACCGCCAATCTCCGGGCCCGCCTGGCACGAATCGCCGCCGAGCTGCCCGAGGGCGTCTCCATCAGGCCGTTCTACGATCAGTCGATCCTCGTCATCAGTTCGCTCGACCACGTGCAGTTCTCGATCCTGATCGGCGCCGGGCTGATCCTGCTGGTGATGCTGATCGTCATGTGGGACGTCCGGGGGGCGCTGATCGCCTCGCTGACCATCCCGCTGTCGATCGCGATCGCCCTGATCCTGATGGATCTGGGTGGCGTCGCGCTGACCGTCATGTCCATCGGGGGACTGGCCATCGGCATCGGCAAGATGGCCAACGGCTCCATCATCATGGTGGAGAACATCTACCGCGTGCAGCGGGAACGGGCAGGCCAGGACTCGCCGACGGCACTCACCCTGGAGGGAGCCGGCGAGGTCGGCCCGTACCTGGTGTCGGCGAACCTCCTCATCCTGCTGGTGTTCCTGCCGCTGATGACGCTCGCCGGCCTCGAGGGCGCCATGTTCCGGCCCACGGCCTTCGCCGTGGCAGCTGCGCTGTTCGGTTCCATGGTGCTGAACCTGTCGCTCCAGCCCGTGCTGTGCGCGTGCCCGTTGGGCGTCCAGCGGGGGCCCGAGCGCCAGAACCCGCTCAACATCGTGCTGATGCGCTGGTACCGCCGGCTGCTCATCCGGGGACTCGACCGCAAGTGGGCCGTGTTCGTTCCCCTCGCGATCGGGGTCGCGGCCGCGGCGCTCGCCCTGCCGAGACTTGGCCGGGAGTTCGTACCGCCGCTCGACGAAGGCGCCATCCTCGCGTCCACCGTGATGCTGCCCGAGACGTCGCTCGAGGAATCGATCGCGATGGGGCGCCGCGTCGAGCGGATCATCATGGCGCTGCCCGAGGTGGCGTCGGTGACGCGGACGACCGGCACCGCGGAATCCTCGGAACACCTCCACCCCGTGGGGCACAGCCACTACGCCATCGAGTTGAAGCCGCGCGGCGAGCGTTCGAGAGGGTTTGCGGAATTGACGGCCACGCTGCGCGAGGAGTTCGACACGCTGCCGGGGCTGGGTTACCTCTTCGAACAGCCGATCTCGAACAAGCTGGCCGAGATGCTGACGGGAACGGAAGGCGAACTGTCGGTCAAGCTGTTCGGCCCCGAGTTGCCGGTCCTGAACGAGCATATCGAAGAGATCCGGCAGGTCCTCGGCGCCATCGACGGCATCGAAGACCTTCAGGTGGAGCAGACGGCGGGGATTCCGCAACTCGTGGTCGAGGTCAATCGGGAGCGGCTGAGCCGGTTCGGCATCTCCGTGTCGCAGGTCGCCGACGTGATCGAGACGGCGCTGAACGGCATCGAAGTCACTGACGTGTACGAAGGCGACCGCGTGACCGCCGTCCTGGTGCGCCTGCCCGAGTCGCACCGGCGCGACGAGGCCGCGGTGCGGAACCTCCTGGTGGACGCGCCGACCGGCGAACGGATACCGCTGTCGGAGCTGGCCACGATTACCCGGAGCCAGGGCCCGCAGACGATCTTCCGGGAGAACATGATGCGCCGGAAGATTGCCATGTGCAACGTCGTGGGGCGCGACGTGGGCAGCGTGGTCGAGGAGGCCCAGCGGCGGCTGGCGGCCGAGGTGGTCCTGCCCCCGGGATACTACGTGACCTTCGGCGGCCAGTTCGAGAGCCAGCAGCGCGCCCTGCGCCACCTGGCCGTTGTCATGGCCCTGGCGCTCCTCGTGATCTTCGTGGTGCTCTTCGCCTCGTTCGGGTCGGTCGGCCAGGCGCTCCTGATCATCCTCAACATTCCGACGACGCTTGCCGGCGGGATTCTGGCGCTCTGGTTCGTGGGCGAGACCATCAACGTGTCGTCCACCATCGGGCTGATTGGCCTGTTTGGCGTCTGCGCGCAGAACGACATCATCCTGGTGGCCAAGATCAACGATCTCAGGGCGCGCGGCCTGTCCCTGCGGGATGCGATTGTCGACGGATCGCTGGTCAAGTTCCGGGCGATCTTCATGACCGACCTGGTCATGATCGTGGGCGTGCTGCCCCTGGCGCTCATCGAGACGACGGGCGCAGAGTTGCACCGGCCCCTCGCGGTCGTGTACGTCGGCGGATTCCTGTTCGCGATGGTGCTGCGACGCTTCGTCGTGCCCGCGCTCTACGAGGTTTTCGCGCGGTTCGAGCGGCCGCGGTGCTAGCCCGCCCCCGCGGTTCCCCCGACCGCGCCGGCCGGCTCGGGGTATAATGCCCGGGCCCGCTGGTTCTGAACCTGCCCCATACCCGGGATCTCCATGAGCATGATCTATCTGGACAATGCCGCCACGTCCTTCCCGAAGCCCGAAGAAGCCTACCCCACGGCGTGAATCCCGGACGCTCGGGTTACGACCTGTGCATGGAGACCGGCCAGCTGGTGGACGACACCCGGAAACAGTTGACGCGTTTCTTCAACGGGACGGACCCCGATCGGCTGGTGTTCGCCTACAACTCGACCGACGCGCTCAACCTGGCGCTGTTCGGCCTGCTGTCGCGCGGCGATCACGCGATCACCACCACCATCGAGCACAACTCGGTCCTCCGCCCGCTGCATCACCTGGCGCAGTATCACGGCGTCGAGGTGGATCACGTCCCGTTCGACGCCCGGGGGTTCGTGGATCCCGACGCCGTGGCCGCGACGTTCAACGCGCGGACGAGAGTGGTGGCGATCAACCACGCGTCGAACGTGATCGGCACGGTCCAGCCCATCGCCGAGATCGGCCGCCGATGCCGGGAACGAGGGATCCGGCTCGTCGTGGACGCGTCACAAACAGCCGGCAAGATCCCGATCGACGTGCAGGCGATGAACGTGGACGTGCTGGCGTTCACGGGCCACAAGTCGCTGATGGGCCCCACGGGCATCGGCGGGTTGTACGTCCAGGAAGGGGTCGAGATCCGGCACACGCGCGCCGGCGGCACGGGCGTCCGCTCCGCCCATCGGCCGCACCTCGACGAGTACCCGTGGCGCCTCGAGTACGGCACCCCGAACATCATGGGCATCGCGGGCATTCACGCCGGCGTCGAGTGGATCGAGCGGAAAGGCCTGGAGGCCATCGACGCGCACGAAATGCGGCTGATGCGGAGGCTCGTGGAGGGCCTCCGCGCGATCCCGGGCGTGAGCCTCTACTGTCAGGACGACCTCACCGACCACATCGCGGTCATGGCCTTCAACGTGGACGGCTTCGAGGCGGGCAACACGGGGACGGTCCTGGACGTCGACTACAACATCGCCTGCCGCACAGGGCTGCACTGCGCCCCGAGGGTGCACGAGCAGCTCGGCCTGGACAAGTTGCACGGTGCGGTCCGATTCGGGATCGGCCCGTTCAATACGGACGAGCACATCACGACGGCGATTGGCGCCGTGCGGGACATCGCGGCCGCCCGCGCGAAGAAGGCCCGTTGAGGGGGACGAGACGGCCATGCCCACGGTCGAATTGAACGGCAAGCCCTACGAGGTGGATGAGAACGGCTTCCTGGCCCAACCGCTCATCTGGAACGACAACGTCGCCGCGGACCTGGCCACCACCGAAGGCATCACGGCGATGACCGACGAGCACTGGGTGCTTGTCCGCTACATCCGCGACTACTACCTGAAGTTCGGCATCGCGCCGATGGTCCGCAAGCTGTGCAAGGAGACGGGCAACACGCTCACGCACGTCTACGAACTGTTCCCGTCCGGGCCGGCGAACGGCGCCTGCAAGGTCGCCGGCCTGCCCAAGCCCACCGGTTGCGTCTAGCGACGGCGGCCGGGACGCCGGCGTCAGGAGAAGGGGCATGACCGTCCTGGTGTACACGGCAATCGCGCTCGGGTCGCTGGTGTTCGTCATCGCCAGCGCGGCTCGGGCGGTGCTGTACGCCAGGAGCCCCATGCACCTGCGGTGGGAACTCTACCCCGTTCCGCACGAGCACCCGGATCGGGTCTCGCACGGCGGCTCGTACTTCGAACAGAGCGAGTGGTGGAAGCAGCCGCGGGAGCGGCGCTTCCGCGGCGAGCTCGCCGTCATGGTCCCGGAAGTCCTGTTCTTGAAGGCGCTGCGGGAACACAACCCGAAGCTCTGGCGGCGCTCGTTTCCTTTTCACGGCGGGCTCTACCTGCTCGCGGGCGCAGGTGCCGGGCTGCTCGTCCTGGCGGCGGTCTCGCGGCTGGCCGGCACGGCATGGCTGGACGGCGCGGCCGGTCACGTGGCGCGCTGGACGGTGGCGGGTGTGGGGGCGGCGGGCCTCGCGCTTGCCGTGTCCGGCGCGCTGGCGCTGCTCCATCGCCGGATGCAGGACCCGGCGCTGCGCGCCTTCACGACCGCCGGGGACATCTTCAACCTGCTGTTCTTCGTGATGGCGCTTGGCACGCTCGGCGCGGGGTATGCCGCGCGGCCGCCTGGCTCGGCTGACGCGCTTGGCATCGCGATCGGCATCCTGTCCTGGGATGCGTCCGTGCAGGTGCCGAGGGTGCTCGCCGCCGGCCTCGTCGCGACCGCGGCGCTGGCCGCCTACATCCCGTTGACGCACATGTCCCACTTCATCGGCAAGTACTTCACCTATCACGCGATCCGGTGGGACGACGCGCCGTTCGGCGACAGCCGGAAGATGTCGGTTGCGCTCGCGGCCTCCCTCGCACAGCGGCCGACGTGGGCCGCGGAGCACATGAAGGCGGATGGCCACTCCACATGGGCCGACGTCGTCACGACGAACCCGACCGACGAGGCAGGCCGATGACGCGACGCGCCAGGATGCCGGATATGGCCCGGCGGGATCGGGAGCCGCTGTTCCGCGTGGACCCCGCCGCGCTGCCGCCCCTGTCCCCCGAGCCCCAGGCGCCTCCCCGGCCGGTGTCACCCGCACGGGTGGCGTCGGGAGCCGAGGGATACGACCTGGACGGCACGCGGGTGCTCGCGCTCCCCAATCCAACGTCGCCGGAGGAAGAAGACGCCCTGGTTCGCGCCTTCCTGTCTGGCCTGGAGAAGCTCTTCTCGCGCGAGAACAACTGGACGTTCCTGCAGCCGCTGCTGCTGAGCATGGAGCACTGCGCGCACTGCCAGACGTGCTCGGAGGCCTGCCACGTCTTCGAGTCGTCCGGGCGTGCGGAGATCTACCGGCCCACCTACCGTTCGGAAGTGTTCAGGCGCCTCTACTTCGAGTACGTCAAGGGAGGCGGCTTGATCTCGGCGTGGCAGCACGGCACCGTCGAGTTGAACTGGCCGCTCGTCGCACGGCTCGCCGAGCTGGCCTACCGGTGCAACCTCTGCCGCCGGTGCGCCCAGACCTGTCCCATCGGCGTGGACAACGGCCTCATCGCGCACGAAATCCGCAAGCTGTTCAGCCAGGAGCTCGGGATCGCGCCGAAGGAGCTCCACGCGGCCGGGTCGATGCTGCAGCTCAAATCCGGCTCGTCGACGGGCATGATTCCGGCCGCGGTCAAGGACAACGTGCAGTTCATCGACGAGGAGATGACGGAGAAGACCGGGCTGGCGGCCGAGACGCCGTGGGACGTCGAAGGCGCCGACATCCTGCTGATCCACAACGCCGGCGAGGTGCTGGCGTGGCCCGAGAACCCGGGCGCCTTCGGCGTCATCCTGAACGCGGCGGGCGTCTCCTGGACGATGTCCTCGGACATCGCCGGGTACGATTCCGTGAACTACGGCCTCTGGTACGACGATGCGCAGCTGGCGAGGGTCGCGCTCCTGCACGCGGAGATCGCCAGGAAGCTCAACGTCAAGAAGATCGTCATCGGCGAGTGCGGCCACGCTCACAAATCCCTGCTTGTCGTGGCCGACCGCCTGCTGACTGGCGACCTGCGCGTGCCCCGCGAGAGCGCCCTCACGGTGCTTCGCGACATCGTCGTCTCCGGGCGGCTGAGGCTCGATCCCGGCCGGAACGACTTCCCCGTCACCCTGCACGACCCGTGCAACATGGTCCGGCTGATGGGCGTGGTGGAGCCGCAGCGCGAGATCCTCCGCCGCGTGTGCCCGCAGTTCCGCGAGATGCACCCGCACGGCGTCGACAATTACTGCTGCGGCGGCGGCAGCGGATTCGCCATCATGAGCGGGCACGGCTTTGAGGACTGGCGATCGGACGTGGCCGGCCGCAAGAAGCTCCAGCAGATCCTCGACGCGTTCTCGGATTGCCTCAGCACGTCGATTCCCAAGTACGTCTGCGCCCCGTGCAGCAACTGCAAGGGCCAGATACGGGATCTGCTCGCTCACCACGGCGCGTGGAAGCAGCATCGCATCCTGTACGGCGGATTGGCCGAGTTGATCGTCAACGCGATGGCGGACGTCCGCCCCGGCTTCATCGAATGGGAGTGGCGCTGACGCCCGCCGCCTCCCGGTGCGCGTTGACACTGCCGTTTGCGCGGCGCTACGATGCCGGCTGGATCCGGCGATTGGCAGCGGTGACGATGCCCGGTCGTCCCGGGCGATCCCTCCAGGGGCAGCCCCTTCGAGCACCGCGCGGTGACTGTGGCGCGTCGATGCAACCGAGGACACAACCATGAAGCTCGCCATCGCCACAGAACAGGACTACGTCGCCTCCGGCTTCGGCTGCGCGCCGTTCTGCACGATCGTGGATATCGAGGATGGCCGGATTCGCCACGCCCTGCTCATTCCGAACCCGGGAGGCAATCACTCGTTCTGGGCCGATCTGTTCGTCCGGAACGCGATCAAGTACGTCGTGGCGGGCTCGATGGGACCCACAGCCCGGTCGATCATGACCGGTCACGGCATTCAGCCGGTACTCGGGATCAAGGGGTCGATCGACGATGTCGTTCGCCGGTTCGTGGCGGGAGAGCTGACACCGCCGGCGGCGGGCCCCGAGGAAGCCTCGCACGCCGACGCGTGCTGCGCGTGCAAGAGCTGATGAAGGAGATGAACGGCGCGTCCGACGCGGCCTACCGGGCGTTCCTCGAGGCCTATCCCGGCTACTCGTCGACGTCCCGGCTGGACGAATTGCGGGCGCGAGACTACGAGCGCCTCGACCGGCTCGGCCAGGTGTACCTCGACTACACCGGCGGGGGCCTCTACTCGCTGGGTCAGATCCGGCGGCACCACGAGTTGCTGCGGGAGGGCGTGTACGGCAACCCGCATTCCGACAATCCGACGTCGCAGGCGTCCGAGCGCCTCGTCGCCGACGCGCGCCAGGCGGTCCTCTCGTTCTTCAACGCCGACCCGGACGAGTACGGCGTCATCTTCACGCCCAACGCGAGCGGGGCGCTGAAGCTGGTCGGCGAGTCGTATCCGTTCCAGCCCGGCGGGCGCTTCCTGCTGACGTACGACAACCACAACTCGGTGAACGGCATCCGCGAGTTCGCCCGCCACAACGGGGCCGGCGTCCGCTATCTGCCCGTGCTGACGCCCGAGCTGCGCGTCGATGGCGGAGCCGTGTCCGAGGCGCTGCGCGACCGCGGGTCCGACGCGCCGCACCTGTTCGCGTACCCCGCGCAGTCCAACTTCAGCGGCGTGCAGCACCCGATGGCATGGGTGTCGTGGGCGCACGAGCACGGCTGGCACGTGATCCTCGACAGCGCGGCCTTCGCGCCGACCAACCGCCTCGACCTCGCCGCGGTCCATCCGGACTTCGTCCCGCTCTCCTTCTACAAGATGTTCGGGTATCCGACCGGCGTGGGGGCGCTGGTGTTCCGGCACGAGGCCCTGCGCGTCCTGCGCCGGCCCTGGTTTGCCGGCGGGACCATCACGGTCGCCTCGGTTCAGGGCGAGGGGTGGCACCATCTCGCGCCCGGCCACGCCGGGTTCGAGGACGGGACCGTCGACTACCTCGGCCTGCCGGCCGTGACGATCGGCCTCGAACACCTGGCGGCCATCGGCATCGACGTGATTCACGAGCGGGTGATGGCGCTGACCGGCTGGCTCGTGACACAGCTCACGTCGCTCGCCCACTCGGACGGGTCGCCGCTTGCCCGGGTGTTCGGGCCGACGGACCTCACGCGGCGCGGCGGGACCATCGCCTTCTACCTGGGCGCCCCTGACGGCAGGCCCTACGACGTGCGCACCGTCGAGGCCCTGGCGAGCCGGGCGGGGATCTCGCTGAGGACCGGCTGCTTCTGCAATCCCGGGGACGGTGAAGTCGCCCACGGCCTCACGCGCGACGACATGGCGAAGTGCTTCGTGGGCACCTGCACGCCGGTCAGCTTCGAGTACTGTGCCGAGACGATCCGCGCGTCCACCGGCAAGGCTCCCAACACGATGCGAGTGTCGCTGGGCCTCGCCTCCAACTTCGCCGACGCCTACGCGCTCGTGCGGTTCGCCGGCTCCTTCCGCGATGCCCCGAGCGACCTGTCTCCGGACGCCCGGCCGGGGCACATCGTTCATCAGTAGCCCGGCACGTTATCTCCCCGCGCCGGGCTTGCGCGCACCGGGCGACGGCACGGCGCCGTCCTCGCCAGTCCGATGACGTTCCCGCCAGGCCGTCGGCACCGGCCGGCGCAAGCAGGTATGATGAACTCGGGAGCCGGATTACAGGAAACAGGGATGCCAGCTGTGAAAGCGGTCGCGTTCGCCATGGTGCTGAGTGTGCTGCCGGCAGGGGCTGAGGCGGCGGCTGCGGGTCAGCAGTCCGGCGCCCGGGAGCCATGGCTGGTCACGACGGCGTGGCTTCAAGAGCACCTGGGCGATCCCGACCTGGTCGTGCTGCAGATCGCCGCAACGCGCCGCGAGTACCGCCAGGGACATGTGCCCGGCGCGAGGTTCCTGTGGTCGCAGTCTTATGCGCCCTCGACACCCGACGGCTCCTACGACCTGCCGACGCTCGAACAGGCGGCGGCGCTCGCCGCCGAACTCGGCCTGCGCCCCGAATCGCGCATCGTCCTGGTCTACACCGGCCTGCAGGTCCAGCAGACGGCGCGCGCGCTGCTGACGCTCGAGCAGTACGGCCTCGGCCGCCGCGCCTCAATCCTGAACGGGGGATTCGACGTGTGGAAGGAGGAAGGGCGGCCCGTCTCCACCGAGACGCCTCAGTTCGCGGCCGGCACGGCGCGGCCAACCGGCGGCGGGCGCCTCATCGCTGACGCGGCGTACGTGCAGGGCCGGCTGAACCAGCCGGCGACAACGATTGTCGACGCGCGCGACGCGAGGTTCTACAAGGGTGACGGTGGCGGGCAGCCGCGCCCGGGCCACATCCCGGGCGCGGTGAACGTGCCGTATGTCTCGTTGCTCGAAGGCAGCCGCATCAAGGATGACGCCGCGCTGCGGGAGATCTTCACGGCGGCGGGCGTGAAGCCGGGCACCGCGGTGGTGTCCTACTGCCACATCGGCCAGCAGGCGAGCCTCGTGTGGCTCGCCGCACGCATCCTGGGCCACGACGCGAGGCTCTACGACGGGTCGTTCGAGGACTGGAGCGGGCGGGACGACCTCCCCGTCGTCAATCTGTCGGCCGTCGCGAAGTAGCCGCCCGTTACCTCCCGTCCCCACCCCGGACCGCGCCGGGCTTGCGCTCACCGGGCGACGGCACGGCGCCGTCCTCGCCCACGATGATCGTGGCGATGTCGATGGGCGTCTTGCCGCGTGCGGTCGCCAGCTCGCGGATCGCCGTGCCCGCGGTGGCCTCGATGCCGGCCGCCTGCAGGCGCGCCACGCCCGCGTCAAGCGGCACATTGAAGCGCTCGCATACCTGCTGGACGTTCATGCGGCCCCAGCCGCCGCCCTCGGCCAGGCTGACCTTCGGCTTCGCGTCCTCGCTCTGGATCTTCTGGTAGACCTGCTGCGGCGTGAGCCTGTTCTCGTCCGCAATCTGCTGCACGGTCATCGTCGGCCGGGCCACCGTGATCCCCTGCTTCTCGAGATTCGCCACGGCCTTCTCGGTGGGGATCTTCACGGTCTCGGAGAGCTTCTCGACCGTCATCAGTTCCGCGTGGGGCACGGGCGGCTCGCTCGCGGTGGTGGACCACGAGTTCTTGATGTCCTCGCCGACGTCCATCACGGTGCCGAACGGCGGCATGCCGGTGATCGACACGGCGAGAATGGCGGCGCCCGTCAGCGACGCCGCGGCCAGTTCCCGCTTCATGCGGATGCCCGCCTGCAGCTTCGACTTGACGTATGCGACGAGCACCTTCCAGTTGAAGTAGATGTGGAAGCCCGCCGCGACGAGGAACGCCAGGGCAACAATCGTGTGGACGGCCTGCCACTGGGCCTTGCTCAGGAGCAGCAGCCGCCACACCGACCAGTTGGCGATGCGTCCGGGCGGCGCGACGTAGAGCACGATGCCCGACACGGCGAGCGCGAGGAACGAGAAGACGACGTAGAAGCTGACGAACACTTTCCAGTGGAACCTGGCGCTGGCTGACATGGCGTGCCTCGTGGAGCCCCCGGGCTTCCCTTCGACTGGCTCAGGGCAGGCAGCCCGGGGGTCCTGGCTAGTAATGAACCGAGAAGCCCAGGGCGAACCCGTGGGACGTGTAGTCGTAGAAGGCGTCGTTCGAAGACGACGCGATGAAGCGGTAGCCGAGATCCACCGACAGCGCGGCCTTCCCCGTGTGTGAGCCGAGGATCGGCTGGCTCCAGGCGACGCCCCCGCGCCACACACGGTCCTGGCGCAGCGGCGAGCCTGCGAGCTCGCTCCCCGTCGCGTCGAGGGCGGGCGTGCTGGTGTAACGGCGATCCGCGTAGTTCACGATCGCCTCGATCTCCGCGCCCGACTTGAACGCGCGCGTCAGGCCGCCCTGGCCCGAGATGGCGTCGCTGGCGAACGGATCGTCATACACCCCATCGTCGAAAAAGCCGGCGGGCGTCGTGACCAGGGCCGGCGGCACAGCGCCGAAGGTGGTGCGGAACGCCATCTGCCCGTGGACGCCCGTGCGATCGGAGAGGGACTGCGCCGCGCGGAAGAGCCCGGACACCAGGCCCGCCGTGCCGCTCTGGGCCTGCGACTGCGGCAGGACCCAGGCGGTGGAGCCGCGCAAGGCCGGCCCCATGCCCATCCCGCGGCCGCGCGTCGCGCCGGTGGCCGTCTCGGGTGCCGTCACGATGACCGGGTCGAGCAGGACCTGGCCGTCATAGAGTTTCGCGCCGAGGTTGACCTCGGCGATGAGCGTGGTCTTCGACTCGAAGTTGGCGAGCACGCTGGCGAAGCCCCGCTGCTCGAACTGCGTGAGCGCAGACATGTCGCTGAATGACCGGTAGTCGGCCCGGTACCCGGTGCGCAGCGTCACGTGGCTCTTCGGGTGGAACTCGCCGTTCAGGCCGCCGCCAAGCGCCGAGTAGTCGGCCGCCGCCCACGCGTCGCCGTTCTTGCGGACCACGAACGAACCGTTGAGATAGAGGCGCTTCGCGGCCGCGTCGTCGCTCCCGAAGCGGTACGTGAATCCCGCCGTGTTGAGGTAGTAGGTCCAGTCGCCCGGCGAGTCGAACGTGCCGCCGTCGAAATCGTAGTACGCACGGCCCCGCTCGCCGTTGAAGAGGTGTTCGAATCCCGCCGTGGCCGCCACGTCCTGGCGCCGCGTCGAGGACGCGGCGCCTTCGGTGAACGAGGCAAAACTCCCGCCGACGGACGTGTTCACCGACGTTTGCGCCGGCGAAGAAGACGCGACCGCCACGAGCAGGCCGGCCGCGAGGAAGGGAGTCAGTGGTTTCATGGCGTGCCTCTGGGGCGTGCCTCCCACGACCGGGATCGGCCCCGGTGCGGACGGGCACGCCAGTTTGCGTCCGCACCGGGAAAGCGCCGATCCAGGACCTGCGACCTACTTCCGGGGCCCGCGGCCCTTGCCCTTCGGACCGGTGCCGTCGCAGACGCCCGTGCCGGTGCCCGCGCCGGCCGGCGCGCCGTAGCCGCTGCCGTCCTGCGGCCCGAGCCGCTTGCCGCGCTGCGCCTTGCCGCCGCCCTGCCCCTGGCGGTTGCCCGACTGAAAGGTGTCGCAGATGCCGTCGCCGTTGGCGTCGACGAAGTTCGCGCCGACTCGGGCGCCTGACGGCGGCTGCGGGGTCGTGGGCGCCTGGGCGAATGCCGCCGACGCCGAGAGGACCAGAATACCGAGTGCGAGAATCCACGTGCGCTTCATTGCCGTTCTCCTTTTCGACCGCTGTGCCATCTATTTCGAATCCGGCCACCGTGGCCGGCTGCCCTCCACTACTTCAAGGATGGTGCCAGGGCGACCGGGGCCTGGTGTAACCAGCTAACTAACTGGTGAGTATGAAGTTAGGTGCTTGTTGCGCGGTGAGCGGATTCGGGTGGGTAGGCCGCGTTTTCGACCCCCAGGTCGAGAGGATCGACCAGATGGTCGAAAGGAAGCGAGGGGAGAGGGGATAGGGGAGAGGGGAGAGGGGAGAGGGGAGAGGGAATCAGTAGCAAGTAGCCAGTAGACAGTAGGGCGGAACGGCGTTCAGCTGAAGGGCATTTCTACTGGCTACTGACTACTTCTTGCTGACTACTTCTCGACCCCGTACTTCTTGAGCTTGTACCGCAGATGCCGCTCGCTCATGCCGAGCAGGGCGGCGGCGCGCGTCTGGACGCCGCCGGCGCGGGCGAGGGCGTCGACGATGAGCGCGCGTTCGAATTCGGAGACGCGGTCGACGAACGACGCCGGGGCATCGCGGCCTTCGCCCTTGAGCTGGCCGAGATGGATGGGGAAGTCCGCGGTCGAGAGGAGCAGGCCGCGCGCGAGCACCATCGCGCGGTGCATCAGGTTCTCGAGCTCGCGGACGTTGCCCGGATAGTCGTACTTGAGCAGCAGGTCCATCGCCTCGCGCGACACGGCCTCGACCGGCACGGGCGCCTCGCCGGCGAACCTGCGGAGGAACACGTCGACGAGCAGCGGAATGTCCTCGCGGCGATCGCGCAGGGGCGGCAGCTCGACGCACACGACATTGAGGCGGTAGAAGAGGTCTTCGCGGAACTCGCCCGATCGGATCATCGCGGGCAGGTCGCGGTTGGTGGCGGCGATCATCCGCACGTCGACCTTGATGGTCCGCGATCCGCCCAGGCGTTCGAACGCCTGCTCCTGGAGCACGCGCAGGAGCTTCACCTGCGTGGTCTTCGGGAGGTCGCCGATCTCGTCGAGAAAGAGCGTGCCGCCGTCGGCGAGCTCGAAGCGGCCGCGCCGCTCGCGGTCGGCGCCGGTGAACGCGCCGCGCTCGTGGCCGAACAGCTCCGATTCGATCAGCGTGTCGGGCAGCGCGCCCACGTTGACCGCCACCAGCGCGCTCTTCGCCCGCGGGCTGGCGTAGTGAATGGCGCGGGCCATCAGCTCCTTGCCCGTGCCGCTCTCGCCCCTGACGAGGATCGTGGCGCGGCTGGCCGCGGCCCGCGCCGCCGTGTTGATGGCCTCCGACATCTTCGCGTTGGCCGTCTCGAGCCCGGCCAGGCGGTACCGCGACGCGAGCTGCTCCTTGAGCAGCGCGTTCTCCGACACGAGCGCCCGGCGCTCGAGTGTCCGCGTGACGAGCACGTCGAGCTCGTCGAGATCGATGGGCTTGGTCAGGTAGTCGGAGGCGCCGCGCTTCATGGCGTCCACGGCGCTCGCCACGGTGCCGAACGCGGTCATCACGATCACCGGCAGTTCGGGGTTGATGGCGCGCAGGCTGTCGATGAGGGTCAGCCCGTCCTTGCCGGGCATGTTGAGATCGGTCAGCACGAGATCGATCATGCGGCCCGAGACGATCTGGACCGCTTCGTCGACGCTGGCGGCGGTGACCGCCTCCAGCTGCCGCTTGCGCAGGAATCCCGCCAGCACGGTCCGCTGCGCGGCCTCATCGTCCACGACGAGTACAACACGCTCAGCCACGGTCCGATGCCTCCTGGTTGGCCGGGATGCGGACGCGCATCCGCGTGCCCCCGCCCGGCGGCGAGTCCACCTCGATGCGGCCCTGGTGGGCCTCGACGATCTGGTGCGTGACGGCAAGGCCGACGCCGGTGCCGTCGGCCTTCGTCGTGAAGTAGAGGTCGAAGATCTTCGGGAGGATGTCGGCCGGAATGCCGGGCCCCTCGTCGACCACGTCGATGACGTGATCCGCCGCCTCGCGGCGCGCCTCGAGGCGGACGCGGCCGCCGTCGGGCGACGCGTCGATGGCGTTGCGGAGCAGGTTGTCGACGGCCTGCTTCAGCTGATCCGGATCGAACACGGCGTCGCCGGCGCCGGTGAGATCGCGCTCGATGGTGACGCGGCGCGTGGCCGCCATCGCGCCGAGCGCCCCGGCGGCGGCCTCGAGCATCTCGCGCAGGCTGGCCGTGCGGAGCGAGAGGCGCGGCGGCCTCGCGTAGTCGAGGAACTGCTGCACGATGCGGTTGATGCGCTGCGTCTCGCCGCCGAGCACGTCGAGCAGTTCCCTGAGTTCCGCTTCGTCGCGCGCCTGCGGGGACTGGCCCGCGCCGAGGAACTCGCGGCGCAGGCGCTGGGCCGTCATGCCGATCGCGTTGAGCGGGTTGCGCACCTCGTGCGCGACGGTCGACGCCAGCTCGCCCATCGCCGCGAGCCGGTCGCGGCGCCGCAGCGCGGCCTCGGCGGCCGCGTGCTTCTCGGAGAGGATCCCGAACTGCTGGCGCAGCACGACGAAGGCGATCATCACGATGCCGAGCGCGAGCGCCGCGGCCAGCGACAGCGTGAGGCGCGTCAGCGTGCGGCGCTCGGCCCGGCGCAGGCCCTCGAGGTTCAGGCCGAGACGAAGGACGGGACTGCCGGCCCGCGCGGCGTCCACCGGGCCGGTGAACTCCAGGACGGGCGTCGACCCCACGGCGAACTCGCCGGCGGCGAGCCCTTCGAGCGCCCGGGGGATGGGCACCGACTTGAACGCCGCCCCCGAGGGCGTGGGCGCGGCGGTGGCGGCGCCGGCGAGCGGGCCGTACGCGATGCGGTTCGTGCCGTCCTCGAGGACCACATACGCGATCTCGGGCGCGCGGGCCGCGATGTCCTGCAAGAGGTGATCGAGCGACGCGAGGCGCGAGAGCTCGGCGATCTCGCTCGCGTCGACGTTCAGCACGATGGCGCCTCCACCGGCGCGGCGGACGCCGGCCGACAGGCGCCATCCCCGATCCCAGCGCGAGCCGTGCACCTCGCTGACCGCTTCCGTCTCGGCGCCGGAGAGCAGGCGTTCCGCGATCGCGCTCATGCCGCCGGACCCTGGGCCAGGTCCGGCGCCCGCATCGGCGCCGCCTGCGCGTCCGCCCCCGGGGCCTCGGCCCTGCCCGCCGCCAGGCCCCCGGCCGAGCCCGCCGCCCGCGCCGAGCCCGCCGCCACCGCCCGCGCCGGGACCGAACCCGCGGCCTGCTCCCGGCGGGGGACCGCCTGTCCCGGCGCTGAGCTCGCGCTCACCTGTTGGCGAGAGCACCGTGACGCGGAACAGCCGGTTCGCGCGGGCGACTTCGTCCAGCTGCGTCTCGGTGAGGCCGCCGCGCGCGTCGAGGAGGCGAAGCAGCCTCGCGTTGTCGAGCAGCCGCGCGGCGAGGGTGGCCTGCGTCTGTGTGGCCGCCGCTTCCCCCAGGCTCGCAGCCGCCGCCACGGCCTGGCGCATCGACGCCGCCTGGTCCACCAGCAGCGTCAGCAGCTCGTTCCGCGTGCTCGTGTAGTCGTACCAGCCGACGCCGAGGAGGCCGGCCGTGAGCACGAGGCTCGCGACGGCGATGCGGACGGTGGCCTGGCGTTTCTGGTCCATGCTTGGCGGGGACAGTCCCCCTCCCCCAGTGATTCACGTTTTCGCCGCGGAGATTCACCCGGCCAAGCCGGGCGCCTACACGATATCCCGGATGAAGGAGACAGATGTCGCCTAAAGGGGTGTGGCATTCAAGCTTCATGCCGATATACTCTGGGGAGGGTCCTCCACCGGGCACCCCATCAGGACACGTGAGGTTGGAAGAGACGCATGTCAGATAGCGGCGAGGGATTGGTCGACGCCAGCAGCAGGCTGGCCGAGCGGATGGACGAGCTCGAAGAAGAGCGCCGCCAGGCCAGAAACGGCGCAAAACGGGTGGACCCTGTGCGGGCGGGCGCCATCGAGTCGCTCCGCCTGGCGAAGGCCGACATCGGCCGCCAGCTGGCTTCGATCTCGCACGCGGCCCGGCGGCAGCAGCTCACCCTGGCGCTGGCCGAAGTGGAGCGCCGCCTCGCCGACCTCGAGCAGTCCGCCTAGGCACCTGCCGTGCCCGCCCGCGACCCGCTGGCAATCGTCCGCGAGTACCACGACCAGACCAAGCACCAGTTCAACCGGTTCGCGCGCTCGCTCGGCTATCTCGACTGGGCGACGCAGCCTGACCCGTTCCGGTCGTTCGATGGCTGCCGGCGCGTCGACCTCGTTGGGCCCCTGCGCGCGGCCGCGTCGTTCACGCCGGAAGGCGCCGCCTCGTGGCGCGACGTGTCCTACGACGAGCTGTTCGACCCGGCCTCTCTGCGGCCGCCCATCCCGCCCGGGCTGCCGGCCGTGTCGGTCTTCCTCCGGTACAGCCTCGGCCTGTCGGCCTGGAAGGAGGCTGGCCTCTCGCGGTGGGCGCTCCGCGTCAACCCGTCGAGCGGCAATCTGCACCCCACCGAGGGTTACATCGTCTGCGGCCCCGGCCTGGCCGGAGAAGCGGCCGGCGTCTTTCACTACGCGCCGGACGTGCACGCGCTCGACCAGCGCTGCGTGTTCGGCGCGGAGTTGTGGGCGGCCGCGTCTGCCCGGCTGCCAGAGGGCAGCTTTCTCGCCGCGCTGACCTCCGTCCACTGGCGTGAAGCGTGGAAGTACGGCGAACGCGCGTTCCGCTACTGCCAGCACGACATCGGGCACGCCGTGGCGGCCATGCGGATGGCTGCCGCGCTCATGGGATGGTCGTGCGCGATTCTCCCCGGCTGGCCGTCGGCGCGGCTTGCCGCGCTCATGGGCGTCGATCGGGACGCCGACTTCGACGGCGCCGAGCCCGAAGAGCCGGCGTGCCTGATGCTCGTCGCGCCCGCGTCGCACGCGCGGACGGGAGACTGGCGCGGCCTTGCCGATCCCTCGCTCGCCGACGTTGCGGCACACGGCACGTGGACCGGGCGCGCCAGCAGGCTCAGTGCCGACCGCGTCCAGTGGGATGTGATTGACGCCGCAGCCGAAGCGAGCCGCGACATCGGCCGCGAGGGCGAAATGGTGGCGGTGTCGCAGCCCGCCGCCCGCGCGAACACCTTGGCGCCGCCGCGCGACACGACGATCTCCGCGGCCGCGCTGCTGCTGCAGCGGCGCAGCGCCCAGTCGATGGACGGCGCCACGGCGATCGGCCTCGACGGCTTCGCCGCGCTGCTGCGCCGGCTGCTACCCGGCGCGGGCCCGCCCTTCGACGCGCTTCCGTGGACGCCGCGCATTCACCTCGCCTTGTTCGTGCACCGCGTGGACGGGCTCCAGCCAGGTCTCTACGCGCTGCCGAGGACCGAGGCGGGACTGGTCGCGCTTCGCGAGGCGTTCCGTCAGGACTACGCGTGGGTGCGCCCGCCCGGCATCCCGGAAGACGTACCGCTCTTCCTGCTCGACCACGCCGACTGCCGGCGAATTGCCCGTCAACTCAGCTGCGCGCAGGACATCGCCGCCGACGGCTGCTTCAGCCTGGGCATGCTGGCCGAGTTCGACGCGGCCCTGGCCGAAGGCGGTCCCGCGGCCTACCCGCACCTGTTCTGGGAAGCCGGCGCCATCGGCCAGTCGCTCTACCTCGAGGCCGAAGCCGCGGGCCTCCGGGGCACCGGCATCGGCTGCTTCTTCGACGATGGCGTGCACCAGTTGCTGGGAATCACGGACCACCGGCTGCAGAGCCTCTACCACTTCACCGTCGGCGGCCCCATCGACGACCCGCGCCTCACCACGCTGCCCGGCTACCCCTGGGAAGATTTCGGGTTAAGCTGAAAGCATATGGCACTCGAACAATCGCAGGTTCTGCAGGCGCTCACCGCAGTCAAGGATCCCGATCTCCACAAGGACATCGTCAAGCTCGGCTTCGTGAAAGACGTCAGGATCGACGGCGGCCGGGTGTCGTTCACGATCGAGCTGACGACACCCGCCTGTCCCGTCAAGGAGCAGATGAAGGAACAGGCGCGCGCGGCGGTGATGCAGCTCGCCGGCGTGACCGGCGTCGACATCACCATGACCGCTCAGGTCCGGGCGGCCGTGTCGCCTGACGCGAGCAAGGCCCCGATTCCTGGCGTGAAGAACGTCATCGCGGTTGGCGCCGGCAAGGGCGGCGTCGGCAAGACCACCGTGGCGGTGAACCTGGCGCTGGCGCTCGCGCGCATGGGGAGCCGCGTGGGCATCATCGACGCCGACATCTACGGGCCCAACGTCCCGATCATGCTCGGCCTGCAGGGGCAGCTCGGCACCGACGGCGAGAAGATCGTCCCGCCGATGAAGTACGACCTGCAGGTGGTGTCGATGGGCTTCCTCACGTCGGACGATGCGCCGGTGATCTGGCGCGGGCCGATGCTGCACGGCGTCATCCGCCAGTTCTTCAACGACGTGCGCTGGGACAACCTCGACTACCTCGTCGTCGACCTGCCGCCCGGCACCGGCGATGTGGCGCTCAGCCTGAGCCAGACGGCCCACGTGGCGGGCGCGATCGTCGTCACCTCGCCGCAGCAGGTGGCGGTGGCCGACACGCGGCGCGCCGTGGCGATGTACGAGAAGCTGAACATCCCGGTGCTCGGGCTCATCGAGAACATGTCGTATTTCGCGTGCCCGTCGTGCGGCCACGAGAGCGACATCTTCGGGCGCGGCGGCGGCGAGCGGCTGGCCGAAGAGCTGGGCCTCACGTTCCTCGGCGCGATTCCGATCTCCGAGCCGCTGAGGCGTGGCGGCGATACCGGCATGCCGATCATGCTGGCCGACCCGGAGTCGCTGGCCGCGCGGGCATTTGTCGCGGCGGCGGAGCGCACGGCGGCCCAGGTGTCTATTCAAAGCTTCAAGACGCCGGTCATTCCCCTGAAACCGGTCAACTAGGGGTCGGGACTAATTACGATCGGGCACCGCCGACGATGACGGAATCGTGATTTCGGCGCCGCCGAGCGCTCGTCGAGAGCTTGGAGAGCGTTGACACAGGCGAACCGCTCGGGTACCGTTCGCGCGGAGGTCGGCAGGGCGTGAACCTCGCAACCCCGACAGGAGACGGCCGCCCGCGGCAGCCTGCGCACAGGCTGTCGGAGGTGCTCGGCCTCTATCCGCTCGTCCGCGAGGATCAGCTGAAGACGCTGCAGAAGTGCGGCCTCCTCCACCCGCCCGATGTCGTCGGCGGCGAGCGCTTCGTCGAGTTCGCCGACGTGGCCGTCATCCGGCAGGTGAACGCCGAACTGCAGCGCGGCGCGCCCTTCCGGTCGGTGCTTCGATCCTGCGTGGCCTCGCAATCGGGCCAGCTCGCCCTCGACTTCCAGGTGGAGCGGCAGCCGGCCAAGGTGCTCACGCTCCGCCGGCCGCCGACATCGACGCCGGGCCGGATGAGCGTTGGCGGTCCTGGACGGCCCTCGGCCGAGCGCGCGCCGGCCGACCCCGCCATGGCGGAGCAGTACTTCGCCATCGGGTCGGCGCTCGACGATGGGGCTGCCGAGAAGCGGGGGGAGGCAGCGGCGGCCTACCGTCGCGCGCTGGAGATCGATCCGCGGCTGGTGCCCGCGCTCATCAACCTCGCGAACATCCATTACACCGACGACCACCTGATCGAGGCGATGGCGCTCTACGAGCGTGCGGTCGCCCTCGAGCCCGACGTGTTCGAGGGATACTTCAACCTCGGCAACATCCATCACGACCTGGGCCGGTACCGCGCGGCCGAAGAGTACTACCTGCACGCCCTCGCGGTGAACCCGAGCTACGCCGAGGCGCACCTCTACCTGGCGGTCGCGCTCGAGAAGGACGGGCGATCGGACGAGGCCAGGCCACACTGGCGGGCGTACCACACCATGGCCCCGGACGGGGAGTGGGCCGAACTGGCTCGGGAATTCAGCGACTGATAAGTGCGCTAGTAGTAGTAGCGGTCTTCCGGGGCTGGCAGCGGGCGCTTCCGGGGGTTCCGCCGGATCTTGTAGTGGCCGCAGTCGAGGCACCAGGAGTCGGCGGTGAAACCGGCGGTGCCGGCCATCGGTTGGACATCCCGGTGGGTACAGTGGTCGGGCACGCCGTCTTCGGCCGCCTTCCGCCACCTGCAACTTTTGAACCGCTCGACGGCCGGGGAGAGTGCCTCGGCCAGTCCGGCCTCAGGGGCCGTCACCTCCAGCGCATCCGCGGGCGCGGCATTCACGCCGGATTCAGGTTCTTGGCCATTCATAGCATAGATTGTGCCACATGGCGGAGGGCACCGCAACCGCCCCTCGCGGTTAGAGTCGGCGGACGGCCTCTTCCAACTGCCGTGCCATGGACGCATAGTCGTCTCCCTGGAAGACAATCGGGGCTCCGAACCGCACCTCGACCGGCCCCCGCCGCGCCATTTTCCACGACGGGTGGAGCACCCGGTCCACACCGTCAATCCTGACGGGGAATACAGGCAGGTTCAGCCGGCTGCCTATCATGGCCACACCCGGCCTGAAGGGCTTGAGCGACCCGGTTTCGCCTCGCGCGCCCTCCGGGTAGATCAGGATGGAGAAGCCAGCCGACGTCAGATGGCCGATATAGCGGAGCGTGTCCCTGGCGCCGGCCTCCCGCTGGGGGAGGGGAAAGGCGTTGAACACCAGCGCCGCCAGGAAATAGAGGGTCGAAGCCTGCCACCGCTCCCGCCACGGATATTCCGCCGGATGGAAGTGAGCCCGAAAGAACTCCTTGGCCATCGCGGGGGCCACGCGGCGCCGAAGTTCCGCGGGGAGCGCCGCCAGAATCACCGGCGTGTCCATGTGGCTCTGATGGTTGGCCGCGAGCACGATCGGCCCTGACAGTCCGCGCAGGTGCTCGGCCCCGTGCACGGTGATGCGCGCGAACTGCCTCGTCAGCGGCAGCACCAGGGTGAATTGGAGCGCGCGGCGGACGGCACGCGCCGGCCACGAGAGGCTCCATTCGGGGACCTCCAGCGTGCCCGGCGGCGCTGCGTCGGATGCCGCCGCGCCCCCTTCGACGAGCGCGCGAAGATCGGCCACTGTCTTCGCGGTCGCGAACGCCGATTCGTCAATCGACGTCTGCATCCGCTGCTCGAGCGCCACCATCAGTTCGACCCGGTCGAGCGAGCTGAGCCCGAGTTCCTGGATGCTGGTCGAGGCCTCCACCGCACGGCCGTGCGAGAGGCGCGCGAGGACGGCCTCGACGGGGTCCTCGGCGGGCGCGGCCACGCTTACCGCCGTTCCATCCTGGGCCCAGCGCCTGATCTCCACCCGTTTCAGCTTGCGCGTGCCTTCCGTCCGAGGCAGATGTTCGCCGGGCCACGCCGATACGGTCCTGACGCGCTGGTGATCGGCGAGCGTCGCGTTGGCCGCCCGCGTGATCCCGTCGAGATCGGCCCCGGGATCCACCACGAGCACCGCGTGCACGCGCTCGCCGGACCCGTCCTTCACGCCCACCACCGCCGACTCGCGAACGCCCGGCACCCCGTCCAGCACCCGCTCCACATCGTCCGGAAAGACGTTGAGGCCGTCGGGCAGGACGATCATCTCCTTCTTCCGGCCCCGCACGTAGAGCCGCCCGGTGTCGTCCACCTCGCCGATGTCGCCCGTGCGGAGCCATCCGTCTTCGAAGGCGTCGGCAGTGGCCTCCGGCGCGTTGAAGTAGCCCTGCGTCACGTTGTCGCCCTGCACGAGGATCTCGCCGTCGGCCGCGACTTTTACCTTCAGCCCGTGAATCGGCTTGCCCACCGACCCGCGGCGCATCGCGAACGGATGGTTCACGGTGACGACCGGCGCTGTCTCCGTCAGCCCGTAGCCCTGGATGACGGCGAAGCCGAGGCGCGACCAGTACAGCTCGAGGTCCGGGTCGAGCGGCGCCGCACCCACGACGAAGGCCCAGAACTTCATGCCGAAGAGCCGGTGCACGTCGCGGTGCAGCCACCACCGCTTCACCCAGTGCACGCCCGGGCCGGCGGGCGCGGCCGCCGTCGGCGCGGCGTGCTGCACGTGCCCGCGCAGCACGTCGAGCATCTTCGGCACCGACACGAGCACCGAGATGCGCCGCTCGCGGATCTGCCGGACGATGTCGTGCGGGCTGAGGCTGCGGACAAACACCGTGGTGCCCGGCAGCATCGGCGGGATGAACGTGGCCATCGCCTGGCCGAACATGTGGCTGAGCGGCAGCAGGTTGAGGAAGCGCAGCGGGAAGAACACCTTCCCGTACTTGCGGTACTTGTGCACTTCCTGCTCGATGGGCACCGTGTTCGCCAGGATGTTGCGGTGCGTCAGCACCACGCCCTTCGGCTCGGCCGTCGCGCCCGACGTGAAGATGATCTCGGCCGTGTCGGCGGCCGCCACCTGCACCGCCGGCATGGGCGCGTCGGCGCGCCAGTCGATGCCCGCGAGGCGCCACACGGCGGCGCCGTCGAGTCCTCCCTCTCCATGCAGGCCGGCCCCGGCTTCGGCCGGCAGATCGTCGCCCGCCAGGATCACCGTCGCGTCGACGATGGCGCGGATGCGGCGGACGAAGTCGAGGGAGCTGCGGTAGTCGATGGGCACGACGACGATGCCCGAGATGATCGCGGCCCAGAGCGCGGCCACCCACTCGGGCCGGTTCTCGCCCCAGATGATGATGCGGTCGCCCTGCCGCACGCCCGCGGCGGCGAGCCTCGCCGCCAGCGCCCGCGCCGCGCGGCCCACCTCCTCGTACGATCTCGACACCGACCTGAACCCGTCGTCATAGACGACGAACTCGCCGCGCGTGACGGCCAGGTCGGTGAAGACGTCGATGAGCGTGTTGCGCGGCATCGGTGCCTGTGGTTATGCGCCTGGGCCGGCGGCGATGATTGCGCGGGCCTCGGCGAGCGCGCTGTCGAGATCGGTGACCGCGCCGTCGAGCTGCCGCTCGTACACCGCTTTCACGATGCGGCCCACCGCCGGGCCCGGCGCGAAGCCCATGGCGAGCACGTGGCGCCCCAGGAGGATCGGCGCCGGCGGGCGGTGCTCCACGCCGAGGGCCCGCGCGCGATCGAGGAACCAGTCCATGGCCGAGCAGTCGAACGCGCCCGTGCGGCCCTTGCAGTCGGCGCGGGCGAAGCGGGCCAGCAGCTCGAGATCGACTTTCTGCGAGAGCCGCCGGAACGCGCCGTCGCCGACCGGCGACGACGACTTGTGCCACATCCCGGGGGCGAGGTGATACGCGACGAGCCCCACCACCTGGTGGCGCACGTCGAAGCCGTCAATCGTGTGCAGGTTCAGCCGGTCGAGCCACGCGAGCGTGGGCGGGATGCCCTCGGGCTCGTGGCCAGGGGAGCGGATGCGGCCGTCGATGAAGGCGGTGGTGAGCGGCTTGCCGAAGTCGTGGCACACCGCGCCGAGCATCAAGGTGAGCCGCCGCGCGCGATCGAGGCCGCCGATGGCCGCGCGCATCTCGTCGATCACCATCAGCGTGTGCACCCAGACGTCGCCCTCGGGATGCCACTCGGGCTCCTGCGGGCAGCCGGCGAGCGCCGCCATCTCGGGGATGAGCGCGTGGACTACGCCGAGCTCCAGGCCGAGCGCGAACCCGATGGACGGCCGGCCGGCCAGCAGCAGGAGCTTCTCGAACTCGCCGAGCACGCGTTCGCTCGGCAGGTCGTCGAGCGCGATCGCGCGGCACACGCGCTTTGTCGCCTCGTCCATCGCCAGCGAGAACCGCGCGGCGAACTGCAGGCCGCGCAGCACCCGAAGGCTGTCGTCGGGAAACGTCCGCTCGTCGACCATCCGCAGGACGCGGTCCTCGAGATCGCGCCGGCCGCCGAACGGGTCGAAGTACTCGTTCGTGAGCGGGTCGAAGAGGATGGCGTTGACGGTAAAGTCGCGGCGGCGGCACGCGTCCTCGACCGACATGCGCGGCTCACCGGTGACCTCGAACCCGCGGTGGCCGCGCCCCACCTTCGACTCGCGGCGGGGGAGCGCCACGTCGACGCCCGCCACCTTGTAGACGGTGAACGACTCGCCCACCGCATCGACGCGGCCGATGGCCTCGAGCAGCCCGCGCAGCGCCTCGGCCGGGACGCCATAGACCTCGACGTCGACGTCGGCAGACGCGAGGCCGAGAAGGCTGTCGCGCACCCAGCCGCCGGCGACGAGCGCGCGGCCGCCGGCCTCGCGCACCGCGCGCGCGATCGCCAGCGCCGGTTCGGGCAACGGCTGGACAGGGTCACTCATTAGTTGAGATGATAACTCCCAGGGCGTCACAATCAGGATTTTCTGGAGGAAGCCACCTCGTGCGCACACCACCTGTCCGCATCCTGGGTCTGCTGGCCGCCTGCGCGGCCGGCGTCGCGTTCATCGTCAACGGGACGGCCGCGTCGGGCCAGGCTCCCCCCGCGCCGGCGACGCACGCGGCGCCGTTGAAGGGCGAAACCCGCCTGTCGAACGTCCGGCAGCTCACCTTCGGCGGGGAGAACGCCGAGGCCTACTTCTCGTTCGACGGCACGCGGCTCGCGTTCCAGGCGGCGAAAACCCCCGGGAGCTGCGACCAGATCTACACGATGAACATCGACGGGTCGGACGTCCGGAAGATCAGCGACGGCGGCCGCACCACGTGCGCGTACTACACGCCGGACCGGCAGAGCGTCGTCTACGCCTCCACGATTGCTGGCGGGCGCGCGTGCCCGCCGGTGCCGTCGTTCGATCAGGGCTATGTCTGGCCGATCTACGACACCTACGACATCTACGTCGCCAACGCCGACGGATCGAACATCCGGCCGCTCACGACGACGCCGGGCTACGACGCCGAGGCCACGATCCGCAAGGACGGCCGCATCGTGTTCACCAGCGTGCGCGACGGCGACATGGAGATCTACTCGATGAACGCCGACGGCAGCGGCGTGCGCCGGCTCACGCGCCGCGACGGTCCCGACGGCGGGCCGTTCTACTCGGCCGACGGGAAGCAAATCGTGTTCCGCGGGCGGCCGCTTCAGGCCGGGCCCGAGTTCGACGACTACCGCGCGCTGCTCAAGAAGGGCCTGTGGCGGCCGACGTCCCTCGAGATCTTCGTGATGAACGAAGACGGGTCCAATATGAGGCAGGTGACGAACCTGAAGGCAGCGAGCTTCGCGCCGTATTTCACGCCCGACGGAAAGCAGATCATCTTCTCGACGAACGTCGGCGACCCGAAGGGCCGCAACTTCGACCTCTACCTGATCAACGTGGACGGGACCGGCCTCGAGCGGGTGACCTACAACGACACGTTCGACGGGTTCCCCATGTTCTCGCCGGACGGGAAGCAGCTGGTGTTCGCCTCGAACCGCAACGACGCGAAGCCGGGCGAGACGAACGTGTTCATGGCGGACTGGAAATAGGGGCTAGGGGCTGGGCGCTAGGGGCTAGTCGGACGCGGCTCTCGCCGCGTGGGTGGCCCATCAAGCCGTCCCGCTTGAGGCCGTCTGGATGCAGCGTGACTGACTAGCGCCTAGCCCCTAGTCCCTAGCCCCTATCGCTGAGTATTCCCTTCACCACGAACCCCACGTTGGCCGGGCGCTCGCCGAGGCGGCGCATGAAGTAGGGGAACCACTGCTTGCCGAACGGGACGTAGATGCGCATCCGGTAGCCCTCGGCGACGAGCTGCGTCTGCAGGTCGCGCCGGATGCCGTAGAGCATCTGGAACTCGTACGCGTCTTTCGGGATGCCCTGCCCGGCGGCGAAGGCCTTCGTGGCCGCGATCATCGCGGGGTCGTGCGTGGCGATCGCCGGGTAGGTCCCCTCCGTGAGCAGCCCCTTCATGATGGCGACAAACGCCCTGTCGACGTCGGCCTTGGCCTGGTGGGCGAGGGCCGCCGGCTCCTTGTAGGCGCCCTTCACGAGGCGCACGCGCGCGCCGAGCTTCGACACCGCCTTCGCGTCCTCCGCGCTTCGGAACACCGCCGACTGCAGCACCACGCCCGCGTTCCGGTAGCCCTGCGACCAGACCGACGTGAACATGTCGAGCGTCTTCTGGATGTAGGGCGTGTTCTCCATGTCGATGCGCACGAAGAAGCCGTGCTGCGTCGCCAGGTCGAGGATGCGCTTGATGTTGTCCACGCACACCGCCTCGTCGATGTCGAGGCCGAGCTGCGTGGGCTTCACCGAGATGTTGCGGTCGATGCCGGCGGCCTGGATCTTCTCGATGAGCGTGAGGTAGACCTTCGTGGCGGCCTCGGCCTCGGCCAGCGTCGTGATGCTCTCGCCCAGCTGGTCGAGGGTGAGGAGCATTCCCCTTGCCTGAATGGCCTTCGCGGCCTCGATCGCCTCGTCGGCGTTCTCGCCCGCGATGAAGCGCCGGGCGAAGCTGGTGGGCTTCGCCATGCCGATGCGCGAGGCCATGCCCTCGAGGCTCTTGCTCCGGGCCAGCGCGTGGAAGAACGACTTCGAGAGGGCGTCCAGCATGCGTGCGTCCTATCGTGAGGAGGAAGCCGGGAGCAGGTGTTGGATCGATCGGGCGTAGTAGCGCAGCACGTTGCGGTCGCGCACGCGGAGGCGCCCCGTCTCCGCCTGGATGACGCCGCGCTGCTCGAGGCGCTCGACGCCGTCGTCGATCACGTGCGTCGCGTCGCGCTCGAGGAGGTTGGCGCCTGCGGCGTGCAGGTGATCCAGCGCGGCGCCGACGCGCGATGCCAAATCCGCGCGCGCGATCGACGGCCGCATCGCGTGGGCGACGATGGCCGTGGGCAGCACCTTGTAGAGCCTGCCGATCGTGTCGCGGGTGAAGTGCGCCAGGTCGAGGGCGTCCTTGCGCGAGTCGGGATCGTAGGCGTCCACGGCCACCGCCGGCCCGAACGTGACATACGCCCGCGCGCGGTAGCCGACCGCCAGGCCCACCATCTCCGCCAGCTCGTACGTGAACGGGCGCTGGCGCTTCTTCACGCCCTGCCGGGAGATGGCCCGGTCCTCGAGCACCAGGTCGTACGCGATGGCCACCGGGACCAGCAGGATCGGCTTCACGCCGGATTGCAGGACAGCGTGCAGGATGCCCGTCTTGTGCGGCTTCATCTCGCCGCTGTAGCTGCGCCCGCCCTCGGGGTAGAAGAACAGGTCGTGGTCGCGCAGCAGCTCGGCGATGTAGGCCTTGAGCGTGGTGAGGTAGATCGGGTCCTTGGTGGCGCGGCGGATCGGGACCGCGCCGGTGACATGCTTGTGGATGAGGCCGAGCGGGCCGCCGAACAGGTTGATGCCCGCGGCGATGAGCGGCGGCCGGATGCCGTTGTCGTCGAGCACGAGCGGCTCCACCAGGTAGTCGATGTGGCTCCGGTGGTTCGAGGCGTAGACGACGCGGTGATCCTTCACCGCGTCGCGGACGATCTCGAGGTGCTCGTGGTGGCGCGTCACCTTGCGCAGGATGGGGTAGAGCGGGTGCTGCAGCGCCCGGTAGAACGGGTACCGCTGCGTCGTCCGCAGCTCGTCGAGGTAGGCGAGCACCTTGCCGCGCACGGCCGCCGCGTCGTGGCCGTGGCCGTGCTCGAGCAGGCGCACCACGTCGGGGCGCGCCAGCACCGCCTGGATGATGTCTTCGGTCGATCGGGTGTTGGTCATGGGCCGGTGGCTATGCGGGCGTCGAGGGCGCGGCGCCCTTGTATTCGATGTGGTGACAGATGGCGTCGGCGAACGCCGTCGTGGTCGACGTGCCGCCGAGGTCGCGGGTGCGGACCTTGCCGGCGGCCAGCACGGCCACCATCGCCTGCCTCACCGCGCCGGCGCGCTCGGATTCGCCGATGTGGCGGAGCATCATGATGGCCGACATCAGGAGCGCCATCGGGTTCGCGAGGTTCTTGCCGGCGATGTCGGGCGCCGTGCCGTGCACCGCCTCGAAGACCGCCGCGTTGTCGCCCATGTTGCCGCTGCCGACCACGCCGAGGCCGCCGACCAGCCCCGCGCAGAGGTCCGAGAGGATGTCGCCATAGAGGTTGGGCATCAGCAGCACGTCGAACTTCTCGGGCGTCATCACCAGGTGCATGCACGCCGCGTCCACGATGCGCTCGTCGTACTCGATGTCCAGATAGTCGCGCGACACGTTCCGGGCGCAGTCCAGGAACAGGCCGTCGCTGAGCTTCATGATGTTGGCCTTGTGGACCGACGTCACGCGTCTGCGGCCGTGCGCCCGGGCGTACGCGAACGCGAACTTCGACACGCGGGTCGACGCCACCTCGGTGATGATCTTCAGGCTCTCGACCACGCCCGGCACCACCTCGTGCTCGAGGCCGGCGTACAGGTCCTCGGTGTTCTCGCGCACGAGCACCAGGTCGACGTGCTCGAACCGCGACGCGACGCCCGGCAGGTTGTAGACCGGCCGGAGGTTGGCGTAGAGGCCGAGGGCCTTGCGCAGGCCCACGTTGACGCTCGTGAAGCCCGAGCCGATGGGCGTGGTGAGCGGGCCCTTGAGGCCCACCGTGTTGCGCTCGATCGAGTCGAGGAGCGCGTGGGGCAGCGTGGTGCCGTGGCGCTCGAGCGCCACCACGCCCGCGTCGTGCCGTTCCCACTCGATCTCGGCGCCAGAGGCGGTCAGGATCCGGACCACCGCCGCCGACACTTCGGGCCCGATGCCGTCGCCCGGGATGAGCGTGATGGTGTGCGTCATGCCGCCCCACATTATAGGGCCGGATCCCCTGTGGTACACTTTCCCGACACGCCCTGCGCGAAGCTGTAAGAGAGACGCCATGACCACTCCCTGGACCCACCCGCTCGAGAGCCTGGCTGCCGCACAGCGGCGCCGCAACGACGACTTGCTGGCGGCCACGCCGCTCATGGGCGCGCGCATCACGGCGCCGGTGCTGCCGTTCGCCCTCGACCCGGCGGCCGAAGCGCTCGACCCGGCCGATGGCGCGGCCCTCTCGGCTCTCGAGAAGACGGCCGCCTCGATCGCCATCCGGTCGCTGGCGTCGCTGGGCCGGGCGGGCGACATCGACCACCTCGGCGGCGGCCTCGAGCTCATCCCGGCGCTGCTCGTGACGCTCGGGTTCACCGACTACGACACGCGCCACTTCACCATCGAGCACGGCCACACGAGCATCGGCTACTACGCGGCCCTCTCGGCCCTCGGGTTCCTGCCCGAGTCGCGGGTCGTCGACGCCTTCCGGCGCAGCCTCGACATCGCCGGGCACGTGTCGTACGTGGCCGGGGGCACCGAGCTCAGCTCCGGCCGCCTCGGCGCCATCGTGCCCGTGGCCGCGGGCCAGGCGCTCGGCCTGCGGGCGCGCAAGGGCCCCGGCGCGGCCGTCATCTGCCACTGCGGGGATGCCGGCTGGGTGTCGGGCCAGATGCTCAACGGCTGCATCGCCGCCAGCCAGCACCGCGCGCCCCTCGTGCTCGTGATGCACCGCAACGGCATCCAGCTCTCGGCCCCGACCGCCAAGGTCCTGGATCGCGATCCGCGCCCCGTTGTCTCGGCCCTTGGCATCCAGGTGATTGAGATCCCGTCGCTGCACGATCGGGCCGCGCTGTTCATCGCCTACCGCGACGCCCTCGCCCTCGCCCGCAGGGGCCAGCCCTCGCTCATCTATCCGACGGGCTACCGCACCTCCGGCCACACGCGCATCACCGTGCGCAGCTTCGGCGAGATGTACGGCATCGGCGCCGAGGTGGAACGGTTCGCCGGGACACACCAGGTGGCGCTCGACACCGAGATCTGGATTCCGGGCTCGCTGATGAGTTTCCGCGACGCGCACGCGATGTGCGAGTGCCTCTTCTACGTGAACAACCTGCCTGGCGGCGAGGGCCACCACGACGGCGGCATGAAGGGCAAAGACGAGGCCGCGGTGCTCGCCAACCCGATGCTCCAGATGAGCGCGGAGGAATCCGAGGCCATCGGCCGTCTGCGCGCGCGGCCGCCCCGCGTGGTCGTCACCGACGCCAGGCCGCCGAAGGGCACGCCGAACCTGCTGCTCGGCGACGCGGACGTGGCGGCCATCTCGCTGCCAGGCGCAGGCGCGGTGGTGTCGCCCCGCGCGGGCTCCGAGGCGGCCTACGACGCGGTCGCGAAGAAGCACCCCGACAGCTGCTTCTTCGTGTCGTGCGACCTCGACCCCTCGACCAAGCTCGGCAAGGCCGCCGGGCGTGTCCCGCGCGATCACCGGTTCGAGATGAGCATCCAGGAGCAGGCCGCGTCGCTTCTGGCGAACGGCCTGTCGTTCAGCAGCCGCGAGCCGCAGCTGAACGTCTTCGCGACGTTCGCGGCGTTTTTCGAGGGCATCGCGCGCGAGGGTTTCGAGTTCTGGCGCTACCAGCGCAACCTCACCGGCGCGAACGAAGGGCTCAACGTCATCATGCACCTCTCGCACGTGGGCGCGTGCACGGGCCGCGACCACTTCTCCGGGTGGAGCCTCGACTGGGTCAACCTGGCACTGGGCTACCTGCCGTACCTGCGCCGGTTCTACGCGCCCGCCGACGCGCGCTCGGCGTTCATCGCCGTGCGCGACGCCGCCGCGGGACGGGGCGGGCACATCGTGGCCATCCCGCGCGACAACCTGCCGGTGCTCGCACGCGCGGGATCGCACGAGCCGCTGTGGAACGCCGGCGACGCCTGGACCTCCGTCACCACGTACCGCGAGAACGCCGGCGCGTCAGCCGCCATTCTTGCGGTGGGCGCGCCGGCTTATCTCGCCGGCGCCGCCACCGACCGCGCGCTCGCGAAGGGCGTGGCAGCCGACGTGTACGTCGTGAACGGCTTCCCGCTCGAGGAGGGATTCCTCGAGGGCCTGGCGGCGCGCTATCGCAGGATCGTCACGGTCGAAGACGGCCTCATCGGCGATCCCCAGTCGGGCACGCGCGGCTTCGCGGGCCTCGTCGCCACGGCGCTGGCTGGCTCGGGCGTGCGCCTCGCGCACCTCGGCATCGCCGATCCGCGGATCGCGCCTTCAGAACACTTCGTGAAGGTGTGGGAGCACTTCGGGATCACCGAGGACGCCCTGCTCGCGGCGCTCCTCGCTACTTGATCTCCTCGGCGGTCGTGACCTGGAACCGCCGGACCTTGTTGTAGGTCGCCAGCCCCTGGATGACGGTGACGTCGCCGCCGATCCGCCCGAGTTGGTCCGCCCCCTCGTGCCATTCCCACATGAGGGCGGGCACGAGGATGGCGAGGCCTTCGAACGGCTGGAAATCCACCCGGATGTACGAACGCCCCTGCGACCGCCGCTCGAAGCGCAGCTCCGTGCGGCGCGCGCGGCCATCGGCCTGGTCGATCCACACGCGTCCGTAGATGAAGATGTCGCCGCTGTTCGGCGTGCCGATGAGCGTCGGCCGCACGTTCTCCTTGTACGTGAGCACGCGGCACGGGCGGCCGTCCACCGTCTCGTCCTTGGCCCGCTTGAACTCGAAGCGCGGATGGTTCAGCCGGCGCAGCAACGACAGCGTGACCGTCGGCAGGTTGACGTCGCGCCGGAGATCGCCCAGGTTGTAGCGCGCGCTTTCCGCGTTGATCCGGCGGAACTGGTTGTCGCGCTCCGCGCCCTGCGACAGCAGCAGGTCGCGCACGCGGTCGGTGCGGTTGCGCACGGGCGAGCCGTCGACCTCCGCCACGTCGCGGTAGCTCAGCCACTGCCGGTCCTTGAGCTGCACCATCACGACGTCCGACAGGAGCTGCCGGCGCGCGATGATGGGGCCGCCCTGCTTCGCCGGCCCGCCCGGCTCCCGCCACGCGAGCGCCGGCTCGCCCTGGGGCCCGCTCGGGTTGCCGTGCCAGGGGTGGATGACCTGGACGTAGCGCTCCTCGGCCACGACCGCGGCGAAGTCACGTTCGAACGCCTCCGCGTAGTCCGCGAGGCGTTCGGCCATGTCGCCGGGATCGACGCCCACCGGCTCGGGGGCCGGCGCCGGAGGCGGCGGCCCGGCGTCCGGCGCTGGAGCCGCCGCCGGCGCGGGAGCCGCTGCGGCGGCGTTCGGATCGACACGGAAGAACTTCCTCGCCCGCACCAGGCCGCCCCAGCCGGCGTCGCGCACCTTCACCGAAATCTCGTGCGTGCGGCCGTCACGATCCCCGGGTTGGGTCTCGAACACGAGGACGTAGCCCGCCGATAGATCCTGCGCGAGGCGGCCGAACCCGATCTCGCCCGATGTGGGCGTGATGGCGAGGCCGCCCGTCGCGCCGGCGAGCATGTAGGCCGCCGAGGCCGACTGGTTGATCTCGGCCGGCATGGCGCGCATCTGGTCGGTGCGGGCCTGGTACGACGGCTCCGCCACCTGCAGCGCGTGAATCGTGACGCGCGCCAGCCCGGCCCGTCTCTCGATGGCGCTAATCACGCTCGTGTTGTCGAGCGTCATCACCGGCCCGCCGGTGACGAGCACGAGCTGCTTGGCTCCCTCCACGGTGCCGAGCGCGTCGACGAGCGACCCGAGCTGTGCCAGCGTCGCATCCGCGCGCTGGCGGGCGTCGGCGGCCACCTGGGTGATCTGCGCCTCCACTTCCATCGGGCAGCCGGGCGGCTGGCGGAAGCACTCGCGCGCGAGGATGTCCTGCCGCACTTCCTTGCGCCCCAGTTCGGCCTGGATCGCCTCGTCGCGCCCCACGATCCAGGGTCCGTACACGGGCCGGAAGACGCCAACGGCCAGGCGAAGCCGCCGCTTGATCTCGTCACGGCTCTCGCCGAACCGCAGCGCCGTGCCCGATTCCGGAAGCGTCCAGAGCGCCACGCCGTCGCCCGGCGGCAGGTTGTCGATGAACGTCGCGGCCGCCTGCAGCATCTGCTGGCCTTCGCCGACGTGGATGTGCTCGCGATCGACGACGATCACGAAGCGGCGGCGCGCGGCGGCGTCGATGAGCGCGCCGGCCGGCTGTGCGGGCGCCGCCGGTGCCGGCGGCGCGGCAGCGGCAGGCATCGCGGGCGCCGCCGCTTCGACGAGCCGCGCCGACACGATGGGCCGCGGCGATCCGTCCACGAGGAGCGTGAAGTCCTCGGCCGTGAGTGTCGCCACGGGCTGGCCGCTGCGCGCGAGCACGGTGACATCGACCGTGACGAGATCGATGCCCGACCTGAAGGCGGGCGCCTGCGGCGGAGGACCCTGCGGGGGCGGCGCCTGGGCTGCGGCGGCCAGGATGGCCGCGCAGGCGAGGGCGGCTGTTGCCGGCAGCGTGCGAATCCGCGTCATGACTGTCTCCTGGAGGCCATCCAGCGAGGGCGGGCTACCCCCTCGCTGGCTCGAACACCGGCGGCATGTGCCGCTTGTGCTCGCTCGCGCGGACGAGCCGTTCGATCTTCATGGCTGTTGCCGGCGCGACGGCGTCCGGGCCCTTGATCAGGTGATCCTCCAGTTCCGCGTAGGTGAATCCCATTTCGCCTTCGTCGGTCTGGCCGACCCACAGGCCCGCGCTCGGCGGCTTCTCGATGACGCGCGCCGGCACGCCCAGCTCGCGCGCGAGCGCCCGCACCTCGCTTTTCACGAGCGCGCCGAGCGGCAGCAGGTCCACGCCGCCGTCCCCGTACTTCGTGTAGTAGCCGATCGCGATTTCGGTCCGGTTCCCGGTTCCCGCCACGAGGTAGTTCAGCCGGTTCGCCACGTAATACAGCGTTGTCATCCGCAGGCGCGGCTTGAGGTTGGCCTGGGCGAGGCGCGACACCTGTTCGTTGTCCGGCGCCGCGCCGGGAGGCCACGTGCCGAGCGCCTGCTGCGCCTGCGCGAGCAGCGCCTCGACCGTGTGCGTGAGGTCGATGGTCATCACCGGGAGGCCGAACGCATGTGCGACGAGCCTGGCGTCGTCCGCATCCTGCGGGTTGCTGTGCGCCGGCATGATCAGCGTCATCACGCCGTCGGGGCACGCCATCTGCGCGACGCGGGCAGCCACGGCCGAGTCGATGCCGCCGCTCAGCCCCAGCACGATGCCGCGCGCGCCCGCCTCATGGACACGCTCGCGCAGCCACTCCGCCATCGAGGATGAAAGGGAACGCATGGGTTGACTATAGCGCAGGGGACAGGGGAGAGGGGATAGGGGAGAGGGGATAGGGGACAGGGGAGAGGGGACAGGGGAGAGGGGAGAGGGCACAGGGAAAAGGCGAGAGGCGAGAGGGACCAACCCGGCCGGACTGGCGCCCTACCTCGGGATCTGGTCCGGCCTGGGGGCTGCGTTGATGATCTCTTCCGCCGCGGGAGACTCGGGCCACAGGAGCGTGGGCGCGGCGGTGTAGTCCGCATGCGCGAGCGATCGCTGGAAGAACGCGGTCTGCGAGGCGAAGAAGACGAGCTTCAGCATGAGCCGCGCGAGCAGATAGAGCATGCCGGCGGCCGATGTGAGCCCGGCGCCGGATGGGATGATCTCGCTCCCGCTGGTGACGGCTGCGAGCGCGACCCACAGGAGCAGGCCGAACGCCGCCGCGTTCAGGAGGAAAAGGCCGAAGGTCTCCAGCGGGTGCGCCAGCACGAACCGCCAGCCCGCGAGGATCGCGCCCAGCATGCTGCGCCGGTCCTCGACGACGGCGCGGATGCGCGCGTAATCGACGACGGCGCTCCAGAAGCCGGCGAGCAGGAGAAAGACGGCGTACAGCGGCGTCAGCAGCGGCGAGGCGTTCACGGCGTAGTTGACACCGGTGACCCACGGGTAGTCCGGCGGGAAGAGCAGCGGGTGGACCAGGCCGAAGATCAGGACGTAGCCGAGGGCGGCGATGACGCCGAGGCGCAGGAAGCGGAAGAAGATCACGCCGCTCGCGCCGAAGAACGCCTGCGCGCGAATCGGCCGCCGCCGGGCGTAGCGGTCCAGGATGCCGCCGAGCAGGAACGTCCACACGAGCAGTGCCGTCGCCGCGGCCGCCACGAGTCCCGCGTCCCGCGTTCCGCCGGCAACGAACTCGTGCGCGCGGCGCACGAACCGCTCCGTGCCGAGCAGCGTCGGCGTGAACGTGGGATAGAACCCCGTGGGCAGGCCCTCGATCACGTCGAAGACGCTGACGGGGGGGCCGCCGCCCGCCTGTCCAATCAGACGCCCGGCCGGGAACGCCACGAGCCACGTGACGGCGAAGACGCCGAGAAGGATGGCCGGAGCGCGGAGCACCCGGCCCCACCCGTCCGCGAAGGCTGCGAAGACTTGTGCCATGGCGTATCCTGCGTTGCCGGAGGAATCGTAGCATACCGGGCACGCGCCCTTGACGCGGCACGGCCCGGGGCGTAGAAGGGCTGCCGAAGCGGATGACGAAGACGATCACGGCCACGGCGCCCGTGCGGACGTGCGACTGCGGCGGCTGGACCGACACATGGTTCGCGCGGCACGGCGCGGTGTTCCACATCGCGGTGAATCCCGGCGTCCGCGTGGTGGTGCGCGCCGAGGCCGCGCCCCTGGACGCGCCCGCGCCCGTCGTCCTCATCGCGGAGAACTACGGCGACAAGTATGCGTTCGCGCCAGGCACCCGGCCGTGGGTGCGCCACGCGCTGCTCGAGGCCGCGATTGAATCGGTGGGCGTGCCTCCAGGAATGGCGATCGAGGTGTCCGTGCGCTCGGCCGTGCCGCCGGGCGCGGCGACCGGCACGTCGGCGGCGGTCTGCGTGGCGCTTGTGGGCGCGTTGCGCGCGCTGTGGGGCGGAAGCGTAGACGCGGACGATGTTGCGCAGGCCGCGCACGGCGTGGAAGTCGATCTGCTCGGCCAGCAATCGGGCGTGCAGGATCAGTACGCCGCCGCCCACGGCGGCGTCAATTACATCGACATTCGCGAGTATCCGTCGGCCGTCTGCCGCCGCGTGGCCGCATCGGACGGCGTGCGCGCGGCCCTCGAGCGGCAGTTGCTGCTCGTGTATCTCGGGCGCACGCACAGTTCGACCGCGATCCACGAAGAGGTGATCCGCGGCCTGGACCGCCCGGGCTCGACCGGCCGCGCGGCCCTCGAGGATCTGCGCCATGCCGCATCCGCCGCACGCGATGCCGTCGAAGCGGGCAACCTGGACGGGCTCGGTGAGGCCATGCGCGCCTGCACCGAAGGGCAGCGGCGGCTTCACCCGTCGCTCATTGGACCCGATGCGCAGCGCGTAGTCGACGCCGCTGCCGCGCACGGCGCGCGCGGATGGAAGGTGAACGGCGCCGGCGGCGAAGGCGGATCGCTCGCCATCCTCTGTCCGCCTGGAGCCGCCGCGCGCGCTGCCATCGAGGCCGCCATCACGCAGGCGTCGAGCGCCTACCAGGTGCTGCCCACGTCCATCGCACAGACGGGCCTGGAGATAAGGGGTCGGGACTAATTACGTACGGACGCCTCGGACGATGACGGAATCGTCAGCGGGCCCGGCGCGCCGAGGGGGCTCAGAACACCACGCGCATGGCGGCGCCCCGGCGCCCATGCCCTGCGATCGGTGCGAGAGACACCCTGGCAGGGCCGTCGCTGCTGTAGAACAGCGTGGACTTGCCTGGAACCAGCGCGCCGACGGCGGCGCCGATTCCTGCTCCCACGACGGGGAGGGCGAGAGCGGTCCCGTAGACGCCCTTCCCACGGCTGTTGCACTCTTCCGGCGTACTGCAGGGGCTGTCCTGAGGCCCGGCCGCGATGAGGAGCATCAGGGCGAGTCCGAGGCCCACACCGGCTCCGGTGCCCGCATCGCGCATCACGGACCGGCGGTTCTTCCCCTCAATCGCCACGATGTCTGCGGCGGGAAACGACTTCACGCGGCTGCCTTCCAAGACAATGGCGGTATCGGACAGGCTGCTGACGCGGCCCTTGGTGGACTGGCCGTCGCGGGTCCGGACAACCACCGTGGTGCCTACGGGCACGACGCCGGGCAGCGCGTACCAGGCCGGCGCCGCGGGGACCTGCGGCTGGGCGGCGGCGGGGGAGGGGGCCGCGATTGCCAGGGCGAGCGCGCCAAGAATCGCGGCGGCGGATGCGCGGTCGGGCAGGTGCGTCATGGCGTCCTCCTTGTAGCGACACCCACAAGGTACGCCTGGGCGGGTGAGAAGTCCTGAGCGTGGTCTGATGTTTCGGTGAAACGAGGCCGGTCGTGCCGCCCGGCCGGCTACCGGGTCGCTGCGCCGCAGCGAGACGCCTGCTTCAGCCATCGCACGGCCGCCGCCAGCGTCGCATCGTCGCCCGGCCACGCCGGCTTCCCGGCTTCGACAATCTCGTCGGGCTCGATCTGGCCGCCATATCGCTTGCCCGTGCGGTCGGCGCCCACGGCTGTCGTCAGTGCGATCATGCTGCCGTCGGGCAGCGGGAACGTGTCATTGGACGTGGAGAGGCCTGCCGTCGGCAACCCGAACGAGCGGGTGCGGGGGCGGCTGCGGAAGGCGATGGCCACGAATTCTCCGGAACTGCCCGTTTGCGGGCCGGTGAGCACCGCCACCCAGGCCGACTGGAGATCGTTCAGCGCGGGAGGCGGGGCGACGGCGAAGCGCGGGTCGGCCGCCGTCCACTTGTCGCTCTTGCCGTCGCGCCCCTCGAAGGAGCCGAGGACGCCGCTCCCGAGCAGCGGCGTCAGGCCGGCGATCATCGGCCACATGTTGCCTCCGCCGTTTGTCCGGAGGTCCACCACCCAACCGCAGCCGGCCGACGATCTGACGGCGGCCAGCGCTTCGTGCGCGCGCGTTGCGTAGGCGCGTCCCGCTTCGGGGTCTCCGCCGCCGTAGGCCGGCACGCCGATGTAGCCAACGCCTTCAGGCAGGGACCGCACGTCGGCGGGCGGGTTCTCCGTGCCGCCCGACTTGAACTTCGACGCGGCGGCCGGGCGCATGAAGTAGCTGTGACGGTCGTTGAGCCGTGACAAGAGCGTCTGAATCGCGGGATACACATCGGAAGACTGCCCGGCGCCGGCCGCCAGCCCGCGCACCTCCGGTTCCACGGCGGCCCAGTCGACCGTGTCGGCGCGCAGCGCGTTGGTCTTCACGATCGAGATCGCGGCCTCGAGCACCTCCGCCGCATCGGGCGCGATGGCGCCGGCGGGCGCGGGAGCTCCGTCGAGGCGCAGGTTGCGGACCGTGACGCTGCCGCCGCCGGGCTGGAGCAACACGCCGAACGCGAGCGACGTGGCGTCGGCGGCGACGGGCAGCGAGACCACGCGGCGCGTCCACGCCGAGTCACCCAGCAATGGGTTGTCCATCCCGTTCTCGAGCAGCAGCATGTCCGCGTTGCGATCCACCCGCAGCCAGAGCGTGGCGCCGCCCTTCGCGCCGGCGGTCTGCACGTCGGCGGACAGCCTCCCATCGCGTAGGCGGCGCTGTCGCTTCCGGCTAGCTTCCAGCCAGAGGCCTGCCACGCCGTCGCGCGCGTGCCACTCAGCGCAAGCGGCAGTAAGACCAGCGCCAGCGCCGAAGGACGCACATGCATGATGCCTTCTCGCCCCGGAAGTCCGCCCCGTGGCGGGGTCTCGCTACCGCCGCACGTACCCGTCCGATCCCGCGTCCACTCTACGCGGGCCGTCACAAGCTGTTCCCGACGTGATTCGAACCTGTGGCCTTCGGCTCCGCAAAGAAAGTGATAGCCCGAGCGCGGCGCCTGACGGCGGGTGTTCAGCGGTTCGGCCGCGTGTTTTCATCACGCGGCCTGTCACCCGCTCCGCCAGCAGCAGCGCCTCCAGCTCCGCGGTGCTGAGCTGGTACTCGACCCCTCTGACTTCTGCCCCGGGAGGAAGGAAGCCGCTCCTGGCCCAGGAGGCCCCGACGTAGTAGAGCCGGACCGGGCGCGGTCCGGCACCCTCGAGCGTCAACTCCATCCGGGTGTTTCGAATGACGTTCGGGTTGGAGGTCACCGACGGCAGGGCCACCAGCACGATGCCGTCGGGAGGACCGGCGGGCTCGGTCCCCGTGAACTGGCCCCACAGCAGCAGCGACGCCGCCGATGGCGTCTTGTCCGGGCCGGGCGGCGTGAGCGCGAGCCGGACGGTGGTGGTGTTGGTCCCGGCCACGTACTCCGACGTCAGCTCACCGTCGGTGCGTGGGAAGAGCTGGTACGGCGCCGGCAATTGGGGCGCCGCCGCGAAGATGCCGAGCGTCCCGGCCACCGCCAGGGCCAGCGCGGCAGCCGCGACCAGCGGCAGGCGCCTGTGCCGCACGGCCAGACCTGACCATCGAGCCATACAGTCCCCCTCCCACGACACGCGTAGCCGGCAGCCCGCCGTCACGGCATCCGGGCCTTGAAGGACGCTGTCGGCCGAGCCCGCGAACCCCGCTTCAATCTGCGCCGATGCCGCCCGGCTGTCAAGGGGCTGGCGACGGGGGGCTGGCGACGGAAGCCCGCCTCCCGCCTCCCGGACGAATTCCCGTGGCGCCGGGAGCCCGGAGGGGTATGCTGAGTCGGGCTACCACCCAACCCGTCAACCGCGCACGCCCGCGTGCGCTTGCGTGAGGCTTGCCTCGCGTCCAGGAAAGGCCGATCTATGAAGACGACTTCCATCGCGCTCCTCGCACTGACCGTGGCGTGTGCCGCGGCCTGCGCCCCCAAGGTGAACGACGCCGCCGACGTGCAGGCGATCAAGGACACCGGACCCGCCTACGACAAGTTCGCGAACGCGAGCGACGCGGCGGGGCTGGCCTCCGAGTTCTACTCGCCCGACGGGATCCGGATGGACCCGAACCAGCCGGCCTCTGCGGGCACGGCCGCCATCCGCGCGACGCTCGAGAAGTCCTACGCACAGTCGACGGAGAACGTCCGCAACGTGATCGACGATGTCCGCGTGGCGGGCGCCTTCGCGATGGCGAAGGGGACCTTCGAGGGGACGAGCACGCCGAAGGCCGGCGGCGCCGCCGTGCCGGTGAAAGGCAAGTTCGTCACGCTGTACGAGCGGCAGGCGAACGGGTCGTGGAAGGCCGTGTGGGACATCTTCAACAGCGACCTTCCCGCGCCCGGCGCGACGGCGGACGGCGCCGACGAGCAGGCGATCATGAAGATCGAGCGGGACTGGGCCGCCGCGATGGTCAAGGGCGACATGTCGGTGCTCGAGAGCAACCTGGCGAAGGAGTGGACGCTGACCGAGGACGGCCAGACGACGACGCGGGAACAGGCACTCGGCGCGTTCAAGAGCGGCGCCTACAAGGTGGAGTCGGCCGCGCTGCGTGACATGAGCGTCTTTGTCGCAGGCGACGCCGCCATCGCGACGATGGTGGTGGAGACGAAGGGGACGATGATGGGCAAGCCGGTGCCGCCCCTGTCGCGCAGCACCGACTTCTTCGTGAAGCGCGACGGCCGGTGGCAGGCCGTCAGCACGCAGAACACGGCGATCAAGTAGCGCCGGCGCGCCAGCACGACCCGGGAGGAGCGCAGCGCCGTCCAGGCGCTGCGCTCCCTATTGGCGCACCAGCGTCAGGTAGAGCTTCGCCTCCTCGTAGTTGCCCGTGTTGAAGTCGAACAGCGCGTTCGCCCCGTTCAACGTCAGGTTGTTCCCGCTGAAGGTCATGTCGAACTGCTGGTTCCCGGAGGAGCCGGTCCGCGTCAGCGTCATGACATCGGAACTGGCTGACCACGCGCCGGTCTGTACGACCGGGGCCTGCCCGGGCTGGGCCAGCGTGAACGTGTAGTTGTTGCCGGAGAAGGCGAGGGTGACGGTCCCGCCCTGGGCAACCACGTCGATGCGCCGGCTGGAACTGGCGATGCTCACGAACTCGGCCTTCGTGGCGCGCCAGGTGCCTTCGAGCGTCTGGGCGGTCGGGGCGCTCGGGCTCGAACCGTCTTTGTCGCAGGCGGGAGCCAGGATGGCCGCCGCGACGAGCGTTGCGATAGGGAACCGCATGGACATCTCCGCGGGGGCCTATGGCGCGAGGCTGACCTCGTATTCCTCCCGCACGGGCGGGGCGGCCAGCACGTCCTTCATCTTGGCCACCTGCTGCTGATAGAAGCCGCTGACCTCGGCCGCCCTCATGTCGGCCTCCGTTTCCCAGAGGGTAATCGTGAGGCCCTTGTCCGTCTTGTGGTCGTGCAGCAGGTACAGCCCCTTGAATCCCTTCTGCTGCTTGCAGGCCGGCACGATGGAGTCCCGCTCGATGCGGAGGACGTCGTCTGTCTTGCCGGGCAGTGTGGTTGCGACCGTCACTCTGGCGTACACGTCTTGCCTCCTTGCTTGAATGCCGCGCGACTCAGATCTGGCAGGTGTTGGCCGGGCGGACCGCGGGCGGCAGCAGGACGGGCATGGCGCGTCATGGCGATACTTCCTTAGCGCCTGGCTTTCGAGGGGAATTGTCAGGCCGAGTGTGCGCCCGGGCGGGCAGGGCTGTCAAATGGCCGTCCCCCCGGGTGTCAGCGCGCGCGCTGGCGCCACACGTCGAGTTGCTGCCGCATCCGCGGCTCCCGTCCGGCGTGTGCCGGCTGCCCGGCCAGATTGCGGATTTCTCCCGGGTCGTGCTGAAGATCGAAGAGCTGCTGGAAGCCGAACTCCGGCCACTCGATGTACTTCCAGTCCCGGCGGATCACGCCCTGCGAAGTCGGGATGCGGTTCTTGCTGGTGACGGTCGGGTGCTCGTAGAAGAACTCGTCGCGCCAGTCCGGCGGCCGAGCGCTCAGGTAGAGCGCGCCCAGATCCCGGCCCTGCATCACCCCGGGCACGGCAAGCCCGGCCGCGGCGAGGAGCGTTGGCGCCACGTCGAGGTTGAGCGCGAACTCGCCGCGCGTCATGCCTCGCCGCCCAGGCGCCAGCCGCGGGTCGCGCACGACGAGCGGCACCCGAATCGACTCCTCGTAGGGGTACCACTTGTCGGCCAGGCCGCGGTCGGCCTGGAAGTACCCGTTGTCGCCGATGACCGCGATGAGCGTGGTGTCGTACACGCCCTGGGCCTGAAGCTCGCCGGCGATGCGGCCGATGGCGTCGTCGACCTCGGTGATGAGCCGGTAGTACCGGGTCATGTAAGCCTGATAACGCTCCGGCGTGTCGAACCGCCAGTGATAGCGGACCCGGCCTTCATTGGCCTCGTTCGACAGAAACGGCGGCAGCGCCGCCATGTAGGCCGGGTCGCCGCGCAGGGGCGGCGGGATCGTCACGCCGTCGTAGAGCTTCGCGCTCCAGTCCTGGGGAAGGTACTGCTCCGGCGCATTGTCCTCGGCGTGGGGCGCGAAGAAACCGACCGTGAGCGCGAAGGACTTGTCTTTCGGTCGCGCCTGGAGGAATTCGATTGCGTCGCGGGCGTTCTTCTCGGTCACGTGGATGCGCTCGCCGCCCGGGCCGGCCATCCAGTGCGTGCCTTCGTACGCGCGGAGGACGTCGAAGTCGCCTTGACGGGGCTGGCCGATGCCGTACTTGCCCACGTAGCCGGTCCAGTAGCCGGCGCGGCGGAGCAGGGCGGGGTAGGTTTCTGAGAAGGCCTCGGGCGCGATGGCGCGGCCGAACTCCGTGATGCCGTGGCGCGACATGTACTGCCCGGTCAGCAGCGTCGCCCGGCTCACCATGCAGATCGCCGTGGTCACCCGCGCCTGCTCGAAGCGCACGCCTTGCCTGGCCAGTTCGTCGATCCGGGGCGTGCGCACGCTGCTGTTGCCCGCCGCGCCGAGCGCATCCCACCGGACATCGTCGAGGATGAGCAGCACGACGTTGAGGGGCTGGGGCGGGCTCTTCGGCGTCTGCGCCGGCGCCGGCCCGGCGGTCAGCAGCAAAAGGATCGCCGTCGTCAGTACCGTCCTGCGAACAGTCATCATGACGCTACTGCACGTCAATCTCGATGCCCCCGGCGACACGCGCGGCGAAGTTGTAGAGCCACGCCGCGATGATCGCCGCGATGAAGCCGAGGCCGCCGTAGAAGATCGGCAGGAGCACAAGCGCGGCCACGCCGGCCAGGCCTCCCGCGAGCGGGCCGAACGCGTTCTCTGCGTTGAATCCGCCCACAACGGCCGCCACCGACACGATGGCGCCGACCACCAGGCCCAGCGCGCCATAAAGCACGCCCGCCACTTTGCCCAGCGAGAGCGGCTCGATCCGCTTGATGACCATCAGTACGTCTCCTTTGCGCGCACTATAGCGCATCCGCACGGGCTCCCAGGATGTACTCAGGGGTCGGGACTAATTACGTACACGCTCCGCGGACGATGACGAAACCGTCACCGGGCCGCGCCAGGGGACGAGCATCGGCACCTGTTGCTGGTAGCGCCTGTAGACGTCGCCGAAGTCCGCAACGAGATCCCGCTCCTCGAGCAGCGTGCCGGCGACGATCCAGCCGCTCCAGAGGATCGACAGCAGGAGGCCGTCGGCCATCATCTGCGGCCGGATCCACAGCAGGGCGAGGACGCATGCATAGAGCGGATGGCGGACCCAGCGGAACGGGCCCTCGACGCTGAACGGCGCCATTCGCAGGGCCTCTCCGCGCCAGTGCGCGCGAATCGGCCTGAGGCCGAAGATGTCGAGCGTACGGCGCACGCGGTAGCCGCTGACGACGAGGAGGGCGGCCGCGACGCCGTTCAGGGCCAGCGCGATCCCCCGCGCCGCGCCGTCGAGCCGGACGACCGGTATGGGAACGCGCTGCCAGAAGACGACGACCAGGAGCAGCGTGAGGCCCGAGCAGATCGCGAAGAACGCGCCGTCGTAGCGGGCCGGGACAACGCGCGCGAGGCGCGCGCGGCAGGGTCGGCGGACCATGCAGCTGTGCTGCGCGAAGAAGAGGAACGACAGGCCCGCGTCCCACGCCAGGGCGGCGGCTGGCGTCCAGCCGAGCGGGACGAGCGTCGGGCGGCCGGCCCAGGCGAACAGGCCCATCGAGGCGACGCCGGTCGCGACGGCCAGCGCCATCATCAGGCGGTCGGCGATCTTGGTCCTGCGGTCCACGGCACTTCTCTCCATCGACCCTGGTTAGCCAGCCTCGCGCGCCATCGCCAGCACGGGATCCAGCCACTGCGCAAGAAGCTGGTGCGCCTCTCTCACGCTCGCGATCGGGCAGACTCCCCGCGCTTCCCGGCGGTAGGCGACGGCGAGCCCGTTCGGTGGAGGCGGCAGTCGCTCGGGCACGGCATGGGTCGCACGGCGGTTGAAGACGCGTTGGACAGCGTCTCGAAGCAGCCCGGCGTCGATGCCCTCGTGCTGCCGAATGAGCAGCAGATCCACGAGATCTCTCGCGCGTGTGGTTCCGCCGCCTTGGTACGTTCGCGAGTACGCGTGCAGTTTCTCGGCGACCTGCCGCTCCAGCGGAATCAGCAAGACCTCGAACGGGCCGAGTCCCAACTCGGCCAGGAGTCCTGGCCGCCACCGGGGCTGAGCATCCCAGGGATCAGGCGGCGCGACCGTGACATCCACCTGGAGTGGCTCGAACGGCCGACCGGCAACGGCGCTCTCCAGCTTGAACCGCACAGCCAGGCCGACACCCGCGTCGCGCAACTCCTCACTCCCAACGACGGCGAAGCTGAAGTGATCGCCGGCGTCCTCCATGGCGGCGCGCTGGAGGTCGGCACGGGCTGCCCCGGCGCCGTGCACGTGATCGGCGTCCAGGTCGATTGAGACTCGTGCGCGCGCGCCGAGCCTGGTATCGAGCGCCAACCCGCCCTTGAGCGCCCAGCTCTCCGGCGCCACGCTCATCAGGCGCACCAGCAATCGCTCGAGAGCGGCCTGGCGACGCACCACGTATGCGGGTACACCGAGGCGGCGGGCACGCTCGCGCAGCCTGGCCTCGACCGCGGCACGAAACGCGGCGGGTGTGGCGTACTCACGCACGGACGCCGGCCTCCTTGATGGCCCGGGCAACGAGCTGCCGGACTCGAGCCGAAGCGCGCTTCACGGCCGCCTGCAGTTCGTCTGCCGACAGGAGGCCCGTCGCGAGTGCGCGGGCGGTGGCTTCGAGGACGACGCTGGGATCGGCGCCGATCTCGGCGATGTCGGCGATGGTCCGAGCGGGCGACGTGATTTGCACACCAAAACGGTTCGTCACCTCGTCGCGACCGAGCGGAAGGGTTGTTGTGTGCAGCGCCACGGTGGAGGCAGACCGCGGAGTCCGGGGCCGGAACTCCCGCGGCAGCGTGAGGTGGATCTCGTGCGAGCGGGACGGCGCCAGATCGTAAAGGGCGAGCGCCGACTCATGGGACACGACCGCGTGGCGTGGAGCGAGCTTCAGCCACGCCGCGACGATGTCCTCGTGCGAGCCGGCGGGCACGCCCTCGAGCCGGTAGAAACCACGGCTGATTCGCTCGACATGCCCCGCGGCGACATGATGCACGAGGCTGCGGGCGCTGTAACCCAGATCGCGGGCCTGCGCCGCCGTGAAATAGCCAGCCTGACCGGCCGCCAGTTCGAAGAGGCGCTGGAGCTTGTCCGTGCGCGAAGGTGTGGGACCGAAGCTCACCATGTCCCACTTAGTATACGTTATACGTACTCAAATGTGGACATGGTGCAAGGCGCGCAGCCACAGACAGCAGTCAGCGGAAAGCCAGTTACCCCGGCACATCAGCCCGACCCGCTCCATTCCCCTCAGCGCCCGGGGGCCACAGGTCCGTGCGGGAGTCGGCACTCAGGCCGTCGAGCACGCCCTTCGTCGTCACGGTCCGCGTCCTGCCGGTGGCCGACACCGTGGACTGTTGCGTGGTGACGACGTTCCCGGCCTTCTTCGAAATCGTCTGCACCGTATTCGCGTTCACGCGCGTCAGAGCTCCGCCTGCCGCGGGAAGCGGTGCCGGTACTTCAGCGACACCCGCTTGAACGCGCAGGCGAAACCGGGCATCCGTGTCGGGTCGCTCGCGCCCGGCGCCAGCGCGATCGAGAGCGGGCAGAGGTCGCAGTAGCGCAGGTAGGCGCAGTCGCGGCACGCCCCGAAGGGTGAGCGGTAGGCGTCCCGGCGGTCGAAGAGGCCGACCCGCTCCAGCGCCTTCCGGTAGGCGGGCAGCCGCCGCTCGAGATCCGGATCCGAGATGTGGCCGATCCGCATCGCCTCGAGCGCGGACGCCAGCAGGCCCTCCGGACGATCGATCGCGGACCCGATCACCGGCGGACATCCGTACACACGGCCGTCCACGTCGACCACCGCCGTGCCGGCGGTCTCGGCGCCGCAGCGGGCGCTGGACGGCGGAAAAGGCGTTGCGCGCGTCTTGCGGAACAACGACAGCGGCACGCGGCCCGTGCGCCGGAAGTGGCGCAGCGACGAGCGGTAGACGCCGGCGAATTGCTCGTCGAGCGCCGGCACGAGGTCCTCGCGCCAGCCGCGCACGTCTCCCATGGCCGGCGAGAGCGAGATGTCGGCGAACCCGAGGCCGAGCAGGTAGTCGATCGAGTCGGCGAGGCTGGGGATGGCGTCAGGCACCAGCGTGACCGCGGCGCTGACGCGGTTGCGGAACCACGTGCGGTGGCGCGCGCGCAGGCGGGACACAACGGTGTCGAGCCGGGCGAAGGTTCGGGCGCCGCGCAGTCGTTGGGCCGCCTCGACGCCGTCGAAACTGATTTGCACCGCCACGCGGCGGCGCGCGAGGTAGTCGGCCTGCGCCTCGCCGAGGAGGGTGCCGTTGGTGAGCAGCGCGATGGACACCGAACGCCCGCGCGGCCGGGTGCGGCGGGCGAGTTCGACAATCCGCCGCACGGCCGCGAAATCGAGCAGCGGCTCGCCGCCGGTGATGAGCAGGCCGACCTCGCGCTCCGGGCTGGCCCAGAGGCGGGCCACGGCCGCCTCCGCCACGCGGCGGCCCATGCGCGCGCCCGCGCCGCGCGGGTTGTAGCAGTACGCGCAGCGCAGGTTGCAGGCGCTTGTCGCGACGAGGAAGAGCGAGCGCAGCGCCCACGGCGGCCCGGCCGCCGCCGCAGGCGCGGAGCCGCGGCCTACCGCTTCTTCGCCGCCTTCTTCTTCGGGGGCAGCGCGCACACTTCCCTCGCTCGCCCCGGGCCCGCCGGCGGCTTCTTGCTTGTCTTTTTCGCCATGCTCTCCTCCTCGGTGAAGGCCCGCCATCCGGGCCGTTGGTCGCCGTGCCACCGCCTCAGTACCGCCCGCGCGTCGCGTCGAGCATCCAGATGTCGCCCTTGGCCGCGTGCCGAACGATGACGAGCAGGCGCCCGTCGCGCGAGACCGCGAAGTCGCCCGCATCAGCCTGCGCGCCGAACGGATCGGGCGGCCCCTCCGCGACGGCCCGCCCCGTGGCGGCGTCCACGCGCATCAGCTGCAGCCGGCCCGAGCCCCAGGTTCCGCTGATGAGCAACTGCCCGGGCCCTGCGCTCCACGCCACCACGTCGGCGCCTGCGCCGTGCGTGAGCTGCCGGCCCGGCCCGCCCGCCGTCGCGTCGACGATCCACACCTCGTTGGTGCCCGCCGCGTCGGTTGCCACAAACGCGATCGTCGCCGCGTCGGGCGACCACGCGGGCTGATCGTGCGAGAGCGGCCCGTCGGTCAGCGGCCGCGCGGGCCCCGCGGGCCTGCCGTCGGCCACCGGCGCCACCCAGATGCGGCTGCGCCCGCCGCGCTCCGATACGAACGCGATGCGACGCCCGTCGGGCGACCAGGCGGGATGAATATCCACCGCCGCGTCGCTCGTGAACTGCACGGGCGGCCCGCCGGCCGCAGGCACGATCCAGATGTCGCGCCGGCCCTGGAGCGACCGGTGGTACGCGATCCACCGGCCGTCGGGCGAATAGCTCGGGTAGGCCGCCGTGCCCGGATGATCGGTCAGCCGCCGCGCCGCCCCGCCCGGCGAGCCGTCGGCCGCGAGCGGTTGAATCCACAGGTCGGGCGGCGACTTCACCTGGTCCGACACGTACACCACGGCCGAACCGTCGGGCGCGAACGACGGGTAGAGTTCGCGGCGCTCGCCGCCGAACTCGACTTCCCGCCCCGTCTGCGCGTCGCGCACCACCAGGTTGCTGTTCAGGTTGAAGGTCGAGTACACGAGCTTCGCGCCGTCCATCGACAGGCTGGGCTGCCGTTCAGGGCCGCTGCCCATCGTCACCCGCTCCGGCGCGCCTCCGCCGACCGGCACCCGCCAGATCGCCGTCGTCTGGCCCCGCATCGACGTGAAGTACACCCACCGGCCGTCGGCCGACCACGCCGGCTCGAAATCGGCCTCGCCGTCCTTCGTCAACTGCCGCGGCTTGCCGCCCTCGGCCGGCACGACCCAGAGATCGGTCTGCGCCGCGTAGCAGATGGTCTGGCCGTCGGGCGACCAGGCGGGGGAGGTGTGGTTCCAGAGGCCGTCGTTCGCGGTGGTGAGGATCTTCGCGGCGGACGGATCGGCCAGCGGGGCCACCGCGATGCGGAGCGTCCCGCCGGCATCGGGCCGGGTGAAGGCGATGCGGGTGCCGTCGGGCGAAATGGCGGGGCTCCCGGCCGCGGCGACAATCGGCGTCGGCGACTGGCCGCCGAGCCGAGGCGCCTTCCAGAGGCCGGACACGCCGCCGCGCTCCGACGCGAACACGATCGCGCTCCCGTCGGGGAACCACGCGGGGCTGCTATCGGGCGCGGGATCGTCGGTGAGGCGGATGGGATTGCCGCCCCGGGCGTCCACGAGCCAGATGTCGACGTTGGCGCCGGCGCCTCCGGCCGCGTACACGATGTCGGACCCGGCAGGCGAGATCTTCGGCTCCGCCTCCCATCCCGATGCGGCCGTCACCTGTGAGGGCACCGCCACCGGCAGGCCCTCGGCCCGCGTGAAGCGCCACGCGACGCCGGCCAGGGCGGCGACGGCGAGCATCGCCGCCGCGGCGGCGCCGGCCCACGCGATGGCCCGCTTCCTCGTCCACCGGCGGTCCGGCGGCGCGAACACCGGGCCCGTCGTGCCCGACTCGAGGCGGCGGCGCAGGGCGCGCAGATCGACGTATAGGTCTTCCGCCTTCGCGTACCGCTCGTCGAGGCGCCTGGCGAGGGCCTTCCTGATCACGTACTCGAGGTCCGCCGGCACGCGCGCCGACGCCATGAGCGGCGGCAGGTCGCGGTTCAGCACCGCGTCGAGCACCTCGCCGAGCGACGAGCCGGCGAACGGGCGGTCGCCCGTGGCCATCTGGTAGAGCACGACGCCGGCCGAGAAGACGTCGGACTGCGGCCCCCCCTCGCGCCCCATCATCTGCTCCGGTGACATGTAGCCGATCGTGCCGGCGGCCTGCTCGGAAGCGATGGAGACGGTGTAGGCGTCCGGGGCGGGCGGCACGTGCGCCATGCCGAAGTCGGCGAGGAGCAGCCGGCTGTCGGGCGTGATGAAGATGTTGGCGGGCGTCACGTCGCGGTGCAGCACCTGCTTGGCGTGTGCCGCGCGGAGGGCGTCGGCGAGCATCTCGCCGTACCGGGCCACATCCTCGGCCGGCAGCGCGCCGCGCTGCCGCAGCACGGCGCGCAGGGTGGAGCCCTCGACAAGGCCCATCGCGAACCAGGGCCGCCCCTCGTGCTCGAACACCTCGTAGATCGGCACGATGCAGGGGTGCGACAGGCGCGATGCGGCCTTGGCTTCCTTCAGCAGCCGGGCGTTGTCGCGCGCCGCGCCGAAGCCGCTGCGCGGCGTCTTGAGGGCGACGTCGCGCTCGAGCGCGTGGTCGCGCGCGCGGTAGACGATGGCCTCGCCGCCCTCGCCGATCTTCTCGACGATGGAGTAGCGGCCCACCCGGGTGCCGGGGGCCACATCGTCGGATTCGCCGAACGGCCTGGGTTCGCTCACGCCGCGCCTCTGCTGTCGGACGAAGTGGTGCCGGCCGCGGTGTCCGCACGCCGCGCCTGGGGGCCTGCAGCGAGCCGCCGGCTGGTGGTACCCGTCGCATGATAGCGCAGGTGGAGGACGGCACACACGCGCCAGCCCGCGTCCGCCGCGCCGGGCGCCTCACATCTGCGCCGTCCCGATCGTCCTGGCCGCGAGCGTCTCGACGATCCTGGCGAGGGCCTCGTCCTGCGCGGCAGTGCCGTTGTGTGCGTGCGCGTCCTCGAAGGGCCTCGCAATGAGGGTACGGGTGCCGGCGGACATTGTTGATCCGCGCATTGGTGTTACGCTCATCGCATCATGAGACGCGGTCCGAGCGCTCAGCCCGCCCGCGGGCTCGCTGAGCGGGCGCGGGCGGCCGATCCCGGGCGCCAGCCGACACCCGGCGTCACGGCCGACGCGCGGATGTTCGGCGCGCTCGTGGCTGTCCTGCTCGCAGGCTTCGTCGCCCGCTCCCTGGCCACGCTCGTCCCGCCGCTGCCGGTCGGCGAGGACGGCGCGTACTACCTCGTCCAGGTCCGCGCCATCGTGCAGGACGGCAGGCTCGCGTTCCCGGACTTTCCGCTCCTCTTCCACCTCCAGGCGTGCGTGGCGCGCCTCCTGTCGGTCATGATGGAGCCGCGCGCCGCGATCGTCGCCGCGGTGCGCGCCACCGACACGGTCATCCCGCTGGCGCTTGCCGTGCCGGTGTTCCTCTTCGCGCGCGCGTTCGTGCGCCCCGGCGGCCGTTCGGGCCATGGCGCCGTCGCGGTCGCGCTGGTCGGCCTCGTCGCGGTCGCGTCGGGCAGCTCTCTGCTCATGGCCGGGGGCATGATCAAGAACGCGGCCGCGCTGCCCCCCAGCTTCGTTTTCGCCTTCGCCTCGTACCAGTGGCTCCGCGAGGGGCGGCCAGGCGCCCTGGCGTGGGCGGCGCTGTGGTTCGTCGTGGCGTCGCTCACGCACATGGGCGGGTTCGTCTCGAGCGCGGCCTTTGGCGCGGGCATCGTCGCGGCGGGCCTCGCGACCCCGGCGGTCCGCCCGCGCGTCTGGCTGCCGGCAATCGTGTTGCTGGCAGCTCTGGCCGGCTGCCTGGCGATCGTGCACGTGCTCGACCCGGACCGTGCGCGGCGCCTCGTCCACGCCGCGCTCGCCCCGGGGTGGATGTTTGCCGGGTCGCCCGGCCTGGCCTGGCTGAGCGGTTCGCCAGACGAAGGGCTCCGGGTACTGTCCGCGCCGGCCGAGGCGTGGCTCGGCAACGCGCTGGGCGTACTGGGCGTGGTCGCGCTCTGGCGGCACCGCATCGGCATGGAAGCGGCCACGCGGGTGATCCTCGTCGCCTCCACCCTCGTGACGCTCGCGTTCTCGTCGCCGCTCATTCGCCCTGACGTGCTCGAGCGCCTTGCGCTGCTCGCGTACGTGCCGGGGATGATTCCCGTCGTGTTCCTGGTCTGCCGCGAAGCCGGAGCCGCCGTGGTGGTCGCCCCGCTCGCGCTGGCGATGCTGCTGCACGGAGCCCTGGCGGTGAAGACCCTAGGCCAGACCGCCCTGGTGCCAGCTGCCTACGAGGAACTCGCGCGCTTCAGGTCGGTCCTGCCGCCCGGGCGCGTCATCGTGATCGCGCGGCCCCTGCTGCGATGGTGGGTAGCGTGGACGATGGAGGCGCACTTCTCCACGCGGGCCGAGCCGGCCCTCGCGGCCCGCGGCGCGTACGACGCCGTGCTGGTGCTCGACGAGATCCGCTCCGGGGCCTTCGGCGTGGCGCCCGGCCCGCCGGACGTTGGCACGCTGGGCGCAGGTGTGAGAGACGCGGCCCTGCTCCGCGCCGAGGTCGTGAGGGCCCTGGCGGAGGGTGCGTACTTCCGGCTGAGCGCCGTCGCGGGCACCTCTTCTCGGACGCAGACGTCGATCTCGCGGCACCCGGAATGGCGGGGCCTCCCGCCGCCTGGCGGGAGTGCAGGCAGCCACCCTTGATCTGGATTCAGCTGGCGTGCTCGACAGGCTCTTGCCGCGCGTTGCTCCGGGCCGCAGCGCGCGTCAGCGGAAACCCTCGACCAGCATCAGATCCCCGCTCGTTCTACGGCCCCTACTACGGCCAGATCCGCGTGCTCGACAACCGCATCGACTACTTCTTCGACACGACGATGGGCTGCGTACAGGTCAATACGGCAGGGAACCTCTGTCCATTCCGCCTGACTGTCGCCGACGGCGTGCCGGTCTACACAAAGGTAGGGAAGATCCGGGTGCTGACCGGCATCGCCTTCGACGACGGCCGCTATCTCCTGGACTACCGGCCGTGCGACCCGGCGACAGGCGGGGACTGCTACTTCAAGCTGCTCGGCTGCTACGACGACCGGGATTGCCCGGGTGTGCCTCCCGGCGGCGAGGGCTACGTCTACGCGACCGTGAACGTGGTGTTCCAGCGTTAAGCGCCTGCATCATGAACCTCCACACAGCCCGCGCGGACGTGGAGGCACACTGTCTGACATTGTCGCGAGAGCCGGCCGGACGGTGAACGCCAAACTGCGCCCGGCCGGTGTCTAACGTGGTAGAGCGAGACCGGAGGCGACAATGGCCCACACACAGCGGCTTCCGCTCGTCACCCTCGGCTGGCAGAGCTGGTCGATCGTGGTCATCGTGCTCGTGATCATGCTGACTGCTGCCGCGTACCTGCTGCTCGGGTGACGCGTTCGCGGATCAACAGGTCCACCAGGAAGAAGGCGCCGCGCCTGCCGCGTCGAGTGCGGCTTCCACACGGCGTCGTGCGGCGGCCTGATCGTCCGGCGCCCAGCTCGGGTAGTAGATCGGCCCCGTCGGAAAGCGGGCCAGCGGTCGGGGGGAGGCCGAGCCGGGGCCGGGCGAGCCCGATGACCTTCCCGTCGGACGATTACCCCGTAACCCGGATGTGCTCGGCCGCGAGCGTCTCCCCGATCTTGGCGAGGGCCTTGTCCTGCGCGCTCGTGCCGCAGCGCACGGGCGCGGGGGGCGTGGTCGAAACAGGTGCGCGTGGCACGGAAGGGGAGTCACGCCGCCGATGGGGTATGCTGAAACCAGTCACCCGACAACTCGCAGCCAAAGGAGTCCCCGATGAAGTACATGATCACGTGGAAGGTCTCTCCGCAGAACTACAAGGCGGCGCTCAAGCGATTCATCAAGAACGGCGCGCCCCTGCCGAAGGGCATGAAGAGCCTCGGCCGCTGGCACACCGCCGGTTCGACCCGGGGCTTCCACCTCGTCGAAGGGTCCGAGGCGGCGATCGCAGAGGACAACGCCCAGTGGGCCGACCTCCTGAGCCTGGAAGTGGTGCCGGTCGTTGAAGACGACGTGGCCGGCGCGATCGGGGCGAAGATGCTCGGCAAGAAATAGCCGTTCCTGACCCGGGGGCGCGCGTTCGTTCTCTCGAACGGGCGCCCCCGCGCCGCCGACAGCAAAGGTGATCCCATGAAGACGATGTGCTCGCTCGCGCTGATGCTCGCGCTGGCAACCGCCTCCGCCTGCGCGCCGACGGTGAACCATCCCGCCGACGTCGAGGCGATCAAACAGCTGATGGACGGCTACTTCAAGGCCGCGAGCGCCAAAAACCCGGCGGGGCTGGACGCAGTGCTGACAGACAAGACGCTGCTCATCGAGCCTCACATGGCGCCGCTCGTGGGCAAGGAGGCGATCGGGAAGATGCACCAGGCGTTCCTCGACAACTTCGACACGGACGCGAAGGGGCCCGCGACGGAGGTGCGCGTACGAGGTGACCTCGCCGTCGCGTACGGGAAGTACGCGGAGACGATTACTCCGAAGGACGGCACGCTGGCGGCCGAGAAGGCCACCGGGCACTGGTTGGCCGTGCTCGGGCGCCAGGGCGACGGTTCCTGGAAGTGGGACTGGGTGATCGCCAACAGCGACCAGCCGCTGCCGGGGTCGACCGCCGACGGGGCCGAGGAGCAGGCGCTGCTGCAGATCGAGCGCGGCTTCGAGGCCGCGGCGAAGAACCGCGATATCGCGTTTTTCGAGCGCACGCTGGCGAAAGAGTACGCGCAAGTGTATGACGGCAAGCCCGTCAACGTGGCCGCGCAGTTTGCGGAGCTCAAGTCGGGGGCCATCCAGATCGAGTCGATGACTCTGCGCGACCTGCGCGTACACGTGTTCGGCGACGCCGCCATCGTGTCGATGATGGCGGAGAGCAAGGGCATGTACAAAGGAAAGCCCATGGCCGAGAAGGCGCGCGGCGTGGACTTCTTCGTGAAGCGCGACGGCCGCTGGCAGGTCGTCAACAGCCAGATGACGACGATCAAGGAGTAGCCGGGCATTCCGAGCCGCTTCAGTGGTGGCTGACCGCCAACCGTGGTCACGC
>JALOKU010000214.1 GCA_025456345.1 Vicinamibacterales bacterium
CTGACGCCCGCCGGCGGACGGCGAGCGACGCCGCCCGACCCTTGCCTCGCCGGCGGGGCACCCCGGTTGACAGATGTCAACGGGTGCACGCCGGAGAAAACATTACTATTTAATGGATTCATCCTGCGCCCGGCATCCCGGCCGGCGCTTGCACTGGAGCCACCGACATGCCGAGCATCACCAACGACAGCGAACTGCGCAGTTTCATCGACTCCCTCAGCTTCGAGCGGCAGCGCGCGCTGGGCGTGCGATTCGCCGGCGCCGTCGCCGGGCTGTCCCAGGACTCCCGGCTCGCGCGCGCGTTTCAGACCGCCGCCTCCAAGAACGCGACCGCCGAGGATCTGGAGGAGGCCATGCGAGTTGCAAAGACCATCGCGATCAACACCTATACTGCCTGCGGCAAGGACACGGACTGGATGGCGCAGGCGGAGCATTTCGTGGCGGCGGCCCTGTGGGCGGCGCTCGCCCCGGCGGAGCAGCACGCGGGTATGAGCACGCCGGCCTGGAAGGCGGCGATGCAGGCAAGGATGGCGCGCAACTGTGCCATGATCGAATCGGGAGAAGGCAGCCTGGACAACGAGGCGGCCCGGCAGTACTTGGCCGCCGCGGAGGTCGCGTCCTGATTCCACTAGCCTGGGCCTCGGCAGTCCGGCCCGAGCGGAGAGAGTGAGTCTGAGGCAGAACCACCAATAATAGGGGGAATTGATGAAAGAGCTATTCGCGCAACTGATGAGCGACTGGGTCGGTCAGCTGTCCGCCTTCGTCATCGCCTTCGTGATCCTCATGGCCATCTTCTTCCTCGTCTGGTTCATGAAGAAATCCGGCGAAGGCCCGCAGTAGCCGGCCCGTCGCTCGACGCGGCATTCCTGCATGGCGGGCCGGGTTGGCCCGCCATGCCGTTCGCAGGGCACGGCCGGTAGAATTCGGATGTTTCGAAGGCTCCGGAGACTGCCCATGACCGTCCAGCAGACCATCGAGGCGAAGCTGTCCGCCCGCTTCGACCCTCTCCACCTCGAAGTCGTCAACGAGAGCCACATGCACAGCGTGCCCGCTGGCTCCGAGTCCCACTTCCGCATCACGGTCGTCAGCGAGCGCTTTGCCGACCGGCGGCTGCTCGAGCGCCATCGGGCCGTCAACGAGGCCCTGACGGACGAGCTCCGCGGACCGGTGCACGCCCTCGCCCTCCACACCTTGACGCCCGAGGAATGGTTCGCGCGCGGCGGTGCGACTCGCGAGTCGCCCCCCTGCCTGGGCGGATCGAAGGGCACTTGAGCGCGGCGCCCGCCGTCGGCTCGGGCGAGCAGGCCGTCACCAGGCCCCATCCCATGTCACGCAATTCGCGCTTTTGTTGATCTGGCGCAAGTGCTAGCCGCCAGGAATGCCGGTAGATTCACGAAAAAATGACAATTACCCCTTGAACCTGCCGGAGGAATTCAAAGATGTCCATTTGCTCGACTGTGAAGGGCTACACGCGGCGCCACGAGTGGCTGGCCGACTTCTTCTCCCTGATGGCGATAGTGGTGCTCTTTGCCACGGTATGGGCGGCCATCGAGTACAACGGCCCGGTCCTGGAGTGGATGCGGGACAACGTGATCCTCCACGTGCCCGCGGTGGTCGGCGTGCTCGTACTCGTCGTTGCGCTGATCTTCGGCCTGCTGTGCGCCGGATCGCAGCGCTGCCCGGAAGGCAGCGACGACTGTTTCCGGACCTTCCGCGGGCGGCGCCACGGCAGCCCGTCGCTCTTCACGGCCTTCGGGAACTGGATCGACCACATCGAGCACGTCGGCAAGAAGCACCGCTGATCGACGGGGGCGGGCCGGCCCCGCGGGGGCCGGTCCGGCCGATTGACACTCGAGGGGCGTCAGTGCCCGAGTAGAGCGTCGATGTGCGCCACCGCGCTGCGGCCCAGCGCAGACAGGTTGTACCCCCCCTCGAGGGCCGAGACCATCCGGCCGCTGCCGTACTGGTCGGCGACTTTCTTCAGCTCGCGGGTGATCCACACGTAGTCGGCCTCGCGCAGGCGGACGTGGGACATGTCGTCCTCCGCGTGGGCGTCGAAGCCCGCCGAGATCATCACCAGTTGCGGCTTGAACTCGTGCAGCCGGTGCAGCCAATGGGTCTCGGCCTCCTGCCTGAACCGCGCCCCGTCCGATCCCGCCGGCAGCGTGATGTTGACGATGTGCGGCGTGTCGGTCTCGTGGCCCGTGAACGGGTAGAAGGGGTGCTGGAAGCTGGAGCAGAACAGCACCCGCGGCTCGTCCTGGAAGATGTGCTCGGTGCCGTTGCCGTGGTGGACGTCGAAGTCGATGATGGCGACGCGCTCCAGCCCGTGGGCGTGGATCGCGTGCGCCGCCCCGACGGCAATGTTGTTGAAGATGCAGAAGCCCATGGCGCGGTTGCGCTCCGCGTGGTGTCCCGGCGGCCGCACCGCGCAGAACACCGCCTGGAACTGCCCCCCGATCACGAGGTCGACGGCGTGCACCACCGCGCCGGCCGCCCGGAGTGCAGCAGGCAGCGTATTCGGTGTCATCGCGGTGTCCGGGTCGAGCATCAGGAGCCCGTCGGTGGGCGCCTCGGCGAACACGCGGTCGATGTAGTCGGCGTCGTGCACCCGGGCGAGCTGCTCGCGGGTCACCACCGGGGCGTCGATCTGGCGCACGATCATCTCCAGTCCGGAGGCGATCAGCCGATCGTGTATGGCAGCCAGGCGAGCCGGCTGCTCCGGGTGCCCCTCCCCCATGTCGTGAAGGGCGCAGTCGGGATGTGAGATGATGGCAATCGGCATTTTGTGCGCCGCAGCATTTTCCGCAGATTAGGCGTAAGATAGTAACAACAAACGGCCCGTCGTCACGAAGGATTCACCATGGGACCCCACTTTCTGACCCGTCTTTTCGAGCCCAAGAGCATCGCCGTGTTCGGCGCGAGCGAGCGCGAGGGCGCCGTCGGCACCCGCGTCTTCCGGAACCTCATCCGCGCGGGCTTCAAGGGAAAGCTGTTCCCGATCAACCCCAAGCGCTCGACGGTGCTCGACCACCAGTGCTACCCGCGCATCGGCGACGTCGGCACGCCCATCGATCTGGCCGTGGTCGCGACCCCGGCGCAGGCCGCAATCGAAGTGATCCGACAGTGCGGCGAGGCGGATGTCCGGGCAGCCGTCGTGCTTTCGGCGGGCTTCCGGGAGGTGGGTGAGGCGGGCGTCCGACTCGAGCGGCAGCTGCGTGAGACGGCATCCCACTACAACGTGCGCCTGATCGGCCCGAACTGCCTGGGCATCATGCGGCCGCGGGTCGGCATCGACGCGACCTTCCTCGACACCCCCGCGCTGCAGGGGCGCCTCGCGCTCGTCTCGCAGTCCGGCGCGATCTGCACGGCGATCCTCGACTGGGCCGGGCCGCGCAACGTCGGCTTCTCGACCATCGTGTCGCTGGGCAACGCCGCCGACCTCGA
>JALOKU010000101.1 GCA_025456345.1 Vicinamibacterales bacterium
TGCTATGAGTTCAACGTGGGTATCAATCGCTCTCGCACCGTCTATGGATAATTTACGGCAGACCGGGGGCCGGTGCCATCGGGCCGATGCCCGCTTCGCGCGGGAGAAAGTCCCGACCCGCCTCCGGAAAACACCCGAGAGGAGGCCGGGATCGTGCCGGACATCCTGTCGGACTTGCGGAAATCGCCCGGAGTGGGGATGATGCTGCCGATCGTTCGCGAGGTGTCATGAAGGTTTCCCTCATTCTCGGCCATCCCACTCCCGGCAGTTTCAACCATGCGATCTGCGCCACGGCGATGGCGGCCCTGAAGGCGAATGGCCACACGTGCCAGTTCCACGATCTCTACGCGGAGCGGTTCGACCCGGTGATGCCGTCGTCGGAACTGCCCAAGGACGCGCCGCTGCCGGCGGAGATCGAGCGCCACTGCCAGGAGATCGGCGAGGCCGGCGGCATCATCGTCGTCCACCCGAACTGGTGGAGCGCGCCGCCGGCGATCCTCCGGGGCTGGGTCGACCGCGTGCTTCGGGCGGGCCGCGCCTACAATTTCGTGCCGGATGGCCAGGGCGGCGCGAAACCGGTCGGCCTGCTGAAGGCGCAGGTGGGCCTCGCGTTCACCACGGCGAACACCCCCCACGACAAGGAAGTGCAGCTGTTCGGGGACCCGCTGCACACGCACTGGCTCAAGGTGGTCTTCGGGCTGTGCGGCGTCGCGCGGATCGAGAAGTGGGACTTCTCGCCGATCATCACCAGCACCGCCGATGAGCGGCGTCAGTGGCTGGACGAGGTCGAACGCGCCGTGGCCCGCTATTTCCCATGCGAGTAATCGATCCGCAGACGGAGGTCGAACGATGGACGCGAAGACGGTGCTGCTCGTGGACGACGATGTCGACCTGCTCGACATCAACCGGATCACGCTCGAAGCCGAAGGGTTCGACGTGGTGACGGCCGAGAACGGCGGCGACGCGATGCGCATCGCGACAACGAGGCGCGTGGATGTCGCCGTCCTCGACGTCATGATGACGACGCCGACCGAGGGCTTCCTTCTCGCGCGGGCGCTGCGCGGGGACGATCGCACGAAGCACATCCCGCTGCTGATGCTCACCTCGGTGAACGCCGAGAACGAAGCGCAGGGATCCGCGTTCCGGTTCACGGATCGCGACAAGGACCCGCAGTGGCTGCCCGTCGACCGGTTCGTCGACAAGCCGGTGAAACCGGAGGACCTGGTGTCGATGGTGCGCACGCTGGCCGGCGCCTGGACCTTCACCCGGTAGACTGCCGGTCGCCCCCGCGTCGAAAGGCAAGATGCCGCTGCCCGGAGAGCCCGCAAGGCCTGCCGTTCAGGGCCGGCGACGGTCGCTGGTCGAGCAGGAGCTCATCAATAGCCTCGGCTGGCTGATCTCGCTGCGCTGGCTGGCCGGCGCAGGCGTGCTCGTCGCGACGGCCGTGGCCACGCTCGCGTTGCGCGTGCCGCTCCCCGCCGGCCGCTTGTATCTGGTCGGCGGCTGCATTCTCGCGGGCAACGCGGGGCACTGGTGGGTGCTCCGCTGGCTGCTCCGCGCCAGGCCCGAGGCGACACCGGCCTTCGAGGCGCTGGCCCGGGCGCAGATCGGGTTCGACTGGCTGGCGATGGCGGTGCTCATCGCCAGTTCCGGCGGCGCGGAGAGCCCGGCGATCATCTTCTTCCTGATCCACATCACGATCGCGTCGCTGCTGCTGCCGCACCACCACGGGTTCCTGTACGTCACCCTCGCGCCGGCGCTGGTCGGCGGCGTCGCCCTGCTCGAGTACTTCGGCGTGCTGCCGCACGTCGCGATCGTCCAGCCGGCGCGGTACCGCGAGCCGCTCTACGTGAGCGCCGTGCTCGGCTTCTTCACCGCGGCGTGCTACGTGATGGCGTACTCCTGCATGAGGATCGCCCACCGGCTGCGGCGCCGTGAGAACGAGCTCGGCGGCCTCTATGACGGGGTCCGCGACGTCACGTCGACGCTCGACATCGCCACTGTCCTCGATCGCATCGTCGAGGCCGCCGCACGGGTGCTGACGTGCAAGGCCGCCGCCATCCGGCTGATTGACCAGAACCGGTCGCTCGTGGAGTTCGCGGCGAGCTGGGGGCTGAGCGAGACGTACCGCGACGAGGTCCCGGGCGAGTACGCCAAGTCGGTGCTCGATCAGGACACGCTGCGCGAGGGCGTTGTGCACGTGACCGACGTCGAGAACGATGCGCGCATCTGGCACCCCGAACTGGTGCGCGACGAGCGCATCGCGTCCATGCTGAGCGTGGCCATCAAGGGCCGGACGGGGCCGATGGGCGTCTTGCGCGCCTACGGATCGCCCGGGCACGAGTTCGGCGCCGAGGACATCGCCTACCTGCAGGCCGTGGCTGCGCACGGCGCCGTCGCCATCGAGAACGCGAAGGCCTACCGCCTCCTCGCCGACCTCGACCGCGACAAGTCGAAGTTCCTGCGCATCACCACGCACGAACTGCGCTCGCCGGTGCGCGTGACCGAGAGCCTGCTCATGACGCTGGGCGACGGCTTCGTCGGCACGCTGACGCCCGAGCAGACCGAGGTCCTGCAGCGCGCGCAGCGGCGGCTCGCGTCCCTGCACGAACTCATCGACGACCTGCTCGATCTCGCGGCGGGTAAGGCCGACATGGGGCAGGTGCAGCCGAAAACGGTCGACCTGCGCGCAGTCGCCGCCGAGGCGGTGGACCGCCTCCGCCCCGTGGCCGCGGGCAAGGGCCTGTCGCTCGAGTACGAGCAGCCAGGCGACCCGATGGCCGTGTTCTGCGACCCCGCCGACCTCGACCGCATCGTCGGCAACCTGGTCGGCAACGCCGTGAAGTACACGGCGCGCGGCCACGTGCGCGTCTCGCTCGCGAGGGCCGACGGAAGCGTCCGTCTCGAGGTGGCCGACACGGGGATCGGCATCCCGCGCGAGGCCATGCCGCACCTGTTCAACGAGTTCTACCGGGCGGCCAATGCCAAGGCCGCGGGGGAATCCGGGACCGGCCTCGGTCTGGCCATCGTCAAGCTGCTCGTCACGCGCTACGGCGGCGAGATCAACGTCGCCAGCCAGGAAGGGGAGGGGACCACGATGACCGTGCAGTTGCCGCCCGCGCCCCCGACCGCGGGGATTTGATTCCGCGCGCTCGCCCCGGATATGATTGGGGGGTCCGGTGCCGGCCGCCTTCACGCGGACGCCGTGCCGGGCGCAAGGCCCCCGCAGGATCCCTGCACGCCGTATTGCTTTCCCCGAGCGCTGCCGCGCGATCCGAATCCGCTCCACCCCTGTATCTGCCGGGCAGCAGTGCAGCCGCGAGCGGCGGACGCGCCGGCACCCACGACGACCCGCCCCCGACGTCGCCGCGCCCGAGGGCCCGTGCCTGGATCCCCCTGTGACGGCACCTGGAGGGAGCGCGCCGATGGCGAGAATTCTGGTTGTGGACGACGACCCCGACATCACCTTTGCCGTGTCGCTGTACCTGAAGCGGGAGCAGCACGACGTGCGCACGGCGGCCAGCCGGGCCGAGGGCATGGAGGCCGTGAAGGCCTTCTCGCCCGAGCTCATCATCCTCGACGTGATGATGGAGCAGCCGGACGACGGCATCGCCATGGCGCAGGACCTGAGACGGGCGGGTTCGACCGTGCCCATCATCATGCTGACCAGCGTCGGCCAGGTCACCGGCATGAAGTACGGCCGCGACAACGACCTGGTGCCCGTCGATGTGTTCTTCGAGAAACCGGTGCGCCCGGACGATCTGCTGAAGGCCGTCAGCGGGCTGCTGAAATAGGACCGGCGTCATGACCTGCGCCGCGCGGCCGACTCGGGCCGCCGGCGCGGGTCATGACGCCGCTGCCAGGGAGAGACTCATGTTAGTCAGCCAGCAACAGAAGCTCCAGGACGAGATCCGGGCGCTCGCGGCGCGCCACGGGCGCACGCGGGCCGCGCTCGTGCCGATCCTCCAGGACCTGCAGGTGCGGTACGCGTCGGTCTCGGACTTCGCGATGCAGGTCGTGGCGGACGAGGTCGGGATCCACCCGGCCGAGGTCTACGGCGTCGTGTCGTTCTATGCGTTCCTGCATTCCCAGCCGAGCGGCCGGTTCCAGATCCGGCTGTGCCAGACGATCTCGTGCGACCTGGCGGGCAAGGCGCGTGTGGCGCGGCAGCTCGAGAACGAGCTGGGCATCCGCTTCGGCGAGACCACGCCCGACGGGCGGTTCAGCCTCGAGTGGGCGAGCTGCCTGGGGATGTGCGATCAGGGGCCGGCGCTGCTCGTGAACGACCGCGTCTACACGCGGGTGAGCGCCGAGCAGGTGCACCGGATCATCGACGACTGCCGCAAGGTGTTCGGCGCGCACGCGGCCCAGGCCGCCCACGCCGCGCACGCGTAGGGGAGGATCACACGATGCAACCGACGAGCAGCAAGAAGACCCCCCTGACGTTCGACACGATTGCGCCCGGCCAGGGGCTGGCGGCGGCGTTGAAGAAGAGCCGCGCCGACATCATCGGCGAAGTGTCGGCGTCGAACCTCCGCGGGCGGGGCGGCGCGGGCTTCCCGACCGGGACCAAGTGGAACCTGGCCGCGGCGGCGCAGGGGCAGGACGGCGGCGCGAAATACGTCGTGTGCAACGCCGACGAAGGGGAGCCCGGCACGTTCAAGGACCGCGTGCTCCTGCTCGAGTACACGGACCTCGTGTTCGAGGGCATGACGATCGCGGCGAGAGCCATCGGCGCGACGAAGGGCATCCTCTATCTGCGCGGCGAGTACGTGTACATGCGGCCGCATCTCGATGGCGTGCTCGCCGCACGGCGCACGGCCGGGCAGTTGGGCGCGAACATCCTCGGGACAACAGGGTTCACGTTCGACATCGACATCCGGATGGGCGCGGGCGCCTACGTGTGCGGCGAGGAGACGGCCCTCATCGAGTCGCTCGAGGGGCACCGGGGCGAGCCGCGCAACCGGCCGCCGTTCCCCGTCAATACGGGGTTCCTGGGCCAGCCCACGGTCGTGAACAACGTCGAGACGCTGGCCTCGGTGAGCGCGATCCTGGCGAAGGGCGCGGCCTGGTTCAGAGCCATCGGCACCGAGAAGTCGGCGGGCTTCAAGCTGTTCAGCGTGTCGGGCGACTGCGGCGCGCCGGGCGTCTACGAGTTCCCGCTCGGCATCACGGTGGCGGCGCTGCTCGAGAAGGTCGGCGGCACGGGCGCGAAGGCGGTGCAGATTGGCGGCGCCTCGGGCGTCTGCGTGCCGGCGTCGGAGTTCGGCCGGCGGATCGCGTTCGAGGACCTGGCCACCGGCGGGTCGATCATCGTCTTCGGGCAGGGGCGCGACATGCTGCACGTCGCGAAGAACTTCATGGAGTTCTTCGTCGAAGAGTCGTGCGGCCAGTGCACGCCGTGCCGGGCGGGGAACGCCAAGCTGCTCGAAGGCATTGAGATGCTCGAGCGCGGCGCCTGCTCGTCGGCGTACCTGAGGGAACTGCTGAACCTCTGCGAGACCATGCAACTGGCGTCGAAGTGCGGGCTGGGCCAGTCGAGCCCCAACGCCTTCGTGTCGATCGTGACGCACTTCCAGGACGAAATCCTGGGCCGGACGGCTGCCGCGCACTGACGGGCGGGCCGGACAGCGAAACCCAGGACTCGATTCGAGGTGAGCGATGAGCGGTGAAGTGAAAGCGGGAGCGGACACGTCGCGGGCGCCCAGCAGCCAGAAGATCCAGCAGGTGCACGTGGGCGGCGACGTGATGCAGTTGATTGGCGGCCAGATCACGGTCACCATCGACGGGACCGACGTCAAGGTGCCGATGGGCACCACGGTGCTGGACGCGGCGCGGCGGGTCGGCGTGCGGATACCGACGCTGTGTCATCACCCCGACCTGTGCGTGGCGGGTGTGTGCCGCGTGTGCGTGGTCGAGGTGGAAGGGCAGCGGGCGCTGCAGGCGGCGTGCGCCTTCCCCATCACCAGTTCCCTGAAGGTGAAGACCCACACGCGTAAGGTGCGCCAGGCGCGGCGTCACATCCTCGACTTGCTGCTCTCGACCCACTACGGAGAGTGCTACAGCTGCAAGCGGAACAACAACTGCGAACTGCAGGCGCTGGCGAAGGAGTACGGCGTCGACTTCTACCGCTTCGGCCACGTCACCGAGTCGCAGGTGCCGAAAGACGAGTCGAGCTATTCGGTCGTCCGCGACATGGACAAGTGCATCCTGTGCCGCCGCTGCGTGCGCACGTGCATCGACATCCAGGAGGTCGGCGTGCTCGAGGCCGTCGGGCGGAGCAACAAGACCCGCATCTCGACGTTCCTCGACAAACCCCTGGGCGACGTGGTGTGCATCAATTGCGGCCAGTGCATCAACCGCTGCCCGACCGGCGCGCTCCACGCGGCCGACACCTCGGACGAGGTCTGGCGCGCCATCGACGACCCCACCAAGCACGTCGTCATCCAGACGGCGCCGAGCCCGAGGGCCGGCATCGGCGAGTGCTTCGGGTGCGAGCCCGGCACGCCCATGACCTACCAGATGAACACCGCGCTGAAGCTCGCGGGCTTCGACAAGGTGTTCGACACGAATTTCAGCGCCGACCTCACCATCATCGAGGAAGGCACGGAGCTCCTGGGCCGCCTCCACAAGGCGCTCGTCAAGGGCGAGCCGGTGGCGTTCCCGCAGTTCACGAGCTGCTCGCCAGGGTGGGTGAAGTACCTCGAGCACTTCTACCCCGAGTACATCCCGAACCTGTCGTCGGCCAAGAGCCCGCAGCAGATGTTCGGCGCGGTGATCAAGACGTACTACGCCAAGGCCAACAACATCGACCCGAAAGACATCGTCACCGTCGCGCTCATGCCGTGTTCGGCCAAGAAGTTCGAGTGCAACCGGCCCGAGATGGCCGACAGCGGGTTCAAGGACGTCGACTACGGCCTGACGACGCGCGAGATGGCGCAGATGATCAAGGAGGCGGGCATCCACCTGCCCGACATGCCGAAGGGTGACTTCGACGACCCGTTCGGCACCGCCACCGGGTCGGGCGTGATCTTCGGCGCCACCGGCGGCGTGATGGAGGCCGCGCTGCGCACCGTGATCGAGTTCGTGTGCGGCGTGAAGGTGGAGAAACTCTTCGATCACGCCAACATCGTGCCCGTGCGGGGCTTCGAGGGCGTGAAGTACGTCGAGTTGCCGATCGCCAACGTGAGCCCCGAGGTGCCGGCCATCATCAGGCACCTTATTCCAAGTTTCGACTTCCTGAAGGGCGCCACGCTGAAGGTGGCTGTGGCGCACGGGACGGCCAACGCCCGCAGGGTAATGGAAGACATCAAGGCCGGCGGCAAGTTCAGCGAGTGCCACTTCATCGAGTTCATGGGATGCCCGGGCGGCTGCATCGGCGGCGGCGGGCAGCCGATTCCGACCTCGCCCGAGATCCGCGCGGCACGCGCCCGAGCCATCTATGAAGAGGACGCCGAGTGCGCCGTGCGCAAGTCGCACGAGAACCCAAGCTCTACAGCGAGTTCTTCACCGACGGCCCCTGCGGCCACTTGAGCCATAAGCTGCTGCACACGCACTACACGGCGAGGGGGAAGCACATTGGCTAGGGGCTGGGGGCTGGGGGCTAGGGACTAGTCAGACACGGGACTCGGGATCCGGGGTTCGAAGATTGGAATGGAGGTCGAGGCTTCCCCGGCCTGAGCGAGCAGCCTCGACGCGGGGGGATCGGGGCGCGTCATGCGACGGATGCGACTGGTGTTCGTGGCGACCCTTGCTGCGGCAGCGATGGCCTGCGAGGGGGCGCAACTGGGCTGGCCGCGGATACCGCTTCGCGTGCTGTCACCGGACGGCCGACTCGTCGCCTTTGTCAGGAACCACCCCAACGTCGACCCGCCCGACCAGTCGCTGTGGCTCAAGGATTCGAATGGACGAGCCACGGAGCTCACCCGGCTGGCGCCCGACGCCGACTGGTGCAACCTCATCGTCTGGTCGGCCGACAGCCGGCGCGTGGCCTTCCTGGTCTCGGACGCCATCGTCTACGTCTATGACGGCCAATCGCACGCGCAGGTGTTCTCAGGGTTCGTCGGCAGGCGGAGCTGGGACCAGCCGCCGCGATTCATCCTCCAACATCTGGCCCTCTCGCCTGACGGCGCCAGCGTGACGTTCCGCGAGTGCGAACGCACCTGGAAGCCCAGCGCGCCGGAGCGTCAGAACGCGCGCGGCACACGCGTCGACCGCGTGATGGACGGGTGCTCAGAGATGAAGGCCGTCGCCCTGGCTGACGTCCCGCGCGGCAATCTCCGTTGAGAGGGGCGGTCAGCGGCTGGGGTGGTGCTTGTGCCATTCGAAGAGCACCACCGCCAATGCGGCGCCAGCGACCATCGACGCGATGTACAGCGGCGCGATGAAAGGCAGGCCGACGAGCACGGCCACGACCGACCCGGCCGCGAACACCAGTCCACCGACATCGCCGCCGACATCCATCTTCGAGAAGTTGATCCCGGGATGCAGGTCGAGGTTCCGCGACGGCCGCCGCAGGTCTCGCTGTGCAAGCATGGCATTCTCCCTTCGCCAGCGGTCAGGCCGGCGCGAGCTGCCGGCTACTTGGGCGCGCCAGCCGGATCCCCGCCGGTCGCTCGCGCGCCCGCGAGCGACGCGGCGCCCAACATGCTGCCCAGTCCCATCGTCTCCACTGCCGACGAGGGGACGATGATCATGGAGCCGCGCTCCTTGATCGCCTCGTAGAGCATGTTCATGGCGCGCAGATGCAGCGCCACCGGGTTGTCTTGGTACACGAGGGAGGCGGCGGCGAACTTCTCGGAGATTTCTGTCTCCGCGGTGCCGAGGATGATACGTGCCTGGCGCTCGCGCTCGGCCTGGGCGCGCCGCGACATGGCGTCTTCGAGCTCTTTCGGGAGCTGCACGTCGCGGATCTCCACCGACTGCACCGTGATGCCCCACGGGTTCGTCTTCTCGTCGAGGATGCGCTGCAGTTCCTTGCCGAGCGCCTCCCGGTCCGTGATCATCTGGGCCAGTTCGTGCCGGCCGATCGACTCGCGAAGCGCCGTCTGGGCGCTCAGCTTGACGGCCTCACCGAAGTTCATCACCTCGAGGATCGCCTTCTCGGCATTCCAGACGACCCAGAAGACGATGGCGTCCACGTTGACCGGCACCGTATCCCGGGTGAGCGCGGTCTCGGCGCGCACGTCCGTCACGCGCACGCGCTGGTCGACATACTGGCTCACCGCGTCGATCACGGGAATGATGTGGAACAGGCCCGGTCCCCGGAGCCCGCGGTACCGTCCGAGCCTCAGCACCGCGGCTTTCTGCCACTGCGCCGCCACCTTCAGGCCGTAGGCGCAGTAGACGCCGGCGATGACCGGCAATGCCGCGAACCATCGCGGCCCGAACACCTGCCACAACCAGGCGGCGAGAAGGAGGCCGACGACCAGCAGCGCGATGCCGACGTTGCTCATCTCGGAGCGGACGTCCGCTTCGGCCGTGGCCTGGCGGAAGATGTTCAACGACGGCATCATGAGATCCCCCTCTGTTCGTTGATGAACTCCTGCAAGCGAACGACGACCTCGTCGGCTGTCAGGCCGGCCGCGCCGGCCCTGGCGAGCAGGTCGCCGATGAGCTGATCGAGCTGGCGCTGGCGGACGGCCTCGTCGACGGGAACGGGCGTGGTCGTGACGAACGTGCCGATGCCCTGCTGCGTCGTGAGAATCCCGCGAATCTCGAGTTCGCGGTATGCGCGGACAACGGTGTTGGGATTGATGGACAGGTCGACGGCGAGTTGACGGACGGTAGGAAGCTGATCACCGCCCTGGAGCGTGCCCGCCGCGATGGCCCCGAGTACCTGGTCGATGATCTGGCGGTAGGCCGGGACGCCCGTGGCGAGATCCAGCATCGGCGTGAACGGCATCGGAGAGCCCTGATCTGTTCCCATACTCATATAATAATGTATGAGTATACTAATACATTGTCAAGCCACATCAGGAACAATCCTGTAAACCGCTGATAACACGTAACATATGCAGTGTGGTGCGGCGTCCTTCGCGAGGTATGATTGTCTGACGTAGCCATGTGCCGCACGGAAACCGACGCTCTCGGCTCTCGCAACCTGTCGGCAGGCGCCCTCAACGGCATTCACACGCTGAGAGCCCTCGAGAACTTCCCGCTGCGTGGGCAGCCCGTGCATCCCAGCCTCGCCCGCGCCTACGGCGCGGTGAAGCTCGCGGCCCTCCGCACGAACCGCTCGCTCGGGTACGTGGCCGATGCCGGGATTGCCGACGCCCTCGAGCGGGCGTGCCTCGAGCTCGTCGAGGGCGGCCTGTCCTCCGAGATCGTCGTCGACGCGCTGCAGGGCGGCGCCGGCACCAGCACCAACATGAACGTGAACGAGGTGCTGGCGAATCGGGCTCTCGAGATCCTCGGCCGGCCGAGCGGGTCGTACGACGTCGTGTCGCCGTCTGACCACGTCAATCTCCACCAGAGCACCAACGACACGTTCCCGACGGCCCTCCGCATTGCAGCCATCTGGGGACTGCGGGATCTCGAGCGCGCCGTGCTCGCCCTTCAGGAGGCGTTCCAGGACCGCGAGCGGGCCCTCGCGCACGTCGTGAAAGTCGGCCGAACCGAGTACCAGGACGCCGTGCTGACGACGCTCGGCCGGGAGATGGGCGCGTACGCGGAAGCGCTCAGCCGCGATCGGTGGCGCCTGGCCAAGTGCGAGGAGCGCCTGCGCGTCGTCAACCTCGGCGGCACCGCCATCGGCACGGGCCTCGCCGCCCCGCGCGACTACATTTTTCGCGTCACGGACGTGCTCCGTGAGATCACCGGCCTCGGCCTCGCGCGTGCGGAGAACCTCGTGGACGCGACGCAGAACGCCGACGTGTTCGTCGAGGTATCAGGCCTGGTGAAAGCCCTCGCCTCATCGCTCATCAAGATCAGCGGGGATCTCAGGCTGCTCAGCTCGGGGCCCGAGGGCGGCTTCGGCGAGATCCGGCTCCCGGCGCGCCAGGCGGGATCGAGCATCATGCCCGGCAAGGTGAACCCCGTCATCCCGGAGGCGGTGACGCAGGCGGCGATCCTCGCGATCGGCCGCGACAACGCGTTGACCATGGCGGCGTCGATGGGCAGCCTCGAACTGAACCCGTTCCTGCCGCTCGTGGCGCACTGCCTGCTCGAGAACTTCGACCTGCTCGCGAGGGCGTGTACCGTTTTCGGGACGCACTGCGTGGCCGGGATCGAGGCCGACGAAGCGTCGTGCCGCCGGCACGTCGAGAACGCGACAGCCTCGGCGACGGCGCTGGTGCCCCTCATCGGCTACGCACGCGCCTCGGAGCTGGTGGGGCTGGCGAGAACGGAGGGCGGGGGCCTGAAGGTGACGGCCGTCGGGCACGGCTTCGTGACCGCCGAGCAGTTCGACGCCTGCACGTCGGCCGAGGCGGTGTCGCGGCTCGGGTTCAGCACGCCGGCGCCTCGGGCCGGCGGGGGAGCGCGCTGATGCAGGCGGCACCGAAAGCGTTGCGGCTCCACATCGGGCTGTTCGGCCGCCGCAACGTGGGGAAGTCCTCGCTCCTGAATGCGATCACGCGGCAGCAGGTGTCCATCGTGTCGGCGGTTGCCGGCACGACGACCGACCCGGTCGAGAAGCCGATGGAATTGCTGCCGCTTGGGCCCGTGCTCTTCGTGGACACGGCGGGGGTCGACGACGAGGGCGCGCTCGGCGAACTGCGCATGGATCGGACCAGGTCCGTGCTGGAACGCGTCGACCTCGGCGTGGTGGTGGCCGAAGCGGGCTCGTGGGGCGCCTTCGAAGAGAGCCTCGTCGCGGAACTCGTCCGGCGCAAGGTCCCGGTCGTTGTCGCGGTGAACAAGATCGACGCGCGGCCGCTCGCCGAGGACGAGCGCGCGCGCCTGCAGCCGTGCTGCGGCGCCCTGGTGGCGCTTTCCGCGGTGACCGGCGAAGGCGTCGGGGATTTGCGTGAGGCCCTGCTGCGGCTCGCTCCCGCGGACCACTTCGACAGCCGCCGCATCGTCGCGGACCTCGTACCGCCGGGCGAGGTGGCCGTGCTCGTGGTGCCCATCGACAAGGAGGCGCCGAAGGGCCGCCTGATCCTGCCGCAGGTGATGGCGATCCGCGATCTGCTCGACGGCGAGAGCCTGGCGCTGGTGACGCAGGACCGGGAGTTGCGGCGTGCGATCGAGGGGCTGGCGAAGCCGCCGGCCCTGGTGGTGACCGACTCGCAGGCGTTTCTCAAGGTGGCCGCCGACGTGCCCCCGGCCGTCCCGATGACGTCGTTCTCGATCCTGATGGCCCGATTCCAGGGCGATCTCGCCGAGCAGGTGCGCGGCACGCTCGCCATCGAGCGCCTCGTGCCGCAGGATCGCGTCCTCGTCGCCGAGACGTGCACGCACCATCCGATCGGCGACGACATCGGCAGGGTGAAGATCCCGCGCTGGCTCACCCAGTACACCGGCGCGACCCTCCACTTCACGCACGTGCAGGGCCGCGATTTCCCGTCGGACTTGTCGCCGTACAAACTCGTCATCCACTGCGGCAACTGCACGGGCAACCGCCGCGAGATGCTGTCGCGCATCCACCGCTGCCGCGAGGCCGGCGTGCCCATCACCAACTACGGGCTGACGATCGCGTACTCGCTGGGCATCTTCGAACGGGCCCTCGCCCCGTTCCCGTCCGCGCTCGAGGTCTATCTTGCCGCCCGCGCTTGACCGGCTCGATCGAGACGTCGTTCGCGCCTGGCTGACCGAGGGCGACGGCGCCGCGCTCGACGCGCTGTGGCGGCGCGCCGATGAGGTCCGGCGGGCGCGCGTCGGCGACGTCGTGCACCTGCGCGGCCTCGTCGAGATCACGAACTTCTGCGCGCGCCAGTGCGCCTACTGCGGCATCGCGGCGTGCGCCGGGCCGCTGCCCCGTTACCGCATGACGCACGACGAGATCCTCGTGTGCGCCAGGCAGGGCCGCGACTTCGGCTTCGGCACCATCGTCCTCCAGGGCGGGGAGGATCCCGGCCTGTCGGGGCCGTTCGTCGCCGGCGTCGTCCGCGCGATCAAGGCCGAGACCGGCGCCGCCATCACGCTGTCGCTCGGCGAGCGTAGCGAGGCCGACTTGCGCGCGTGGCGCGAGGCCGGGGCCGACCGCTACCTCCTGCGCTTCGAGACGACCGACGCCGCGCTGTACAAACGGATTCACCCCGATCTGCCGGGTACCGTGTCCGACCGGATCGGACAGCTGCTGCGCATGCGCGACATGGGCTACGAGATCGGCACCGGCGTGATGGTGGGCGTCCCGGGCCAGACATGGGACACCCTCGCGAACGACATCTGGACGTTCCGCGATTACGACATGGACATGATCGGCATCGGGCCGTACCTCGCCGACCCTCGGACGCCGCTCGCGGGCACGCTGGGCGCCGAACTGGCCGCGCCGCCGTCCGAACAGGTGCCCAACGACGAGTTGACGACGCTGAAGGCGGTGGCCCTCACGCGGCTGGTCTGCCCCGACACGAACATCCCGAGCACGACGGCGCTTTCAATCCTCGACCCGTCTGCCGGCCGCGCCAACGGCCTGTGCCGGGGCGCAAACGTCGTGATGCCGAACCTGACGCCGCCCGAGTACCGCGTGCTCTATCAGATCTATCCGGGCAAGGCCGCCGTGCACGAAACCGCCGACGTCCTGGCGGACAAGGTGATCGCCCTCGTCGGCGGCCTCGGCCGAACGACCGGCAGCGGCCCCGGCGGCCGAAGGGGTCGGGACTAATTACGATCCGAGGCCGCGCCGAACGACGATTCTGTCATGCCCTGTGCTCATACGCACTGTGTTGGGCCGCGGCACGCGCCCGCTGCTGATCCGTCCTCCCGACTTGACTCGCCCAGGAGGTCGTGACGAACCATGGACCGTCCCGTTCCGATCGCACTCCCCGCTCGGTTCGAACTCGATCGCGAGATTGGGCGGGGGGCATGGCCGTCGTGTCTCGCGCGCACGACCGCCACCTGGGCCGGTTCGTCGCCATCAAGGTGCTCTCCGCAGGCTTGTCCAGCAGCGTCGGCGTCGAGCGGTTTCAGCGCGAGATCGCGCTGATGGCCCGGCTGGTCCACCCCGGGGTCGTGGCGTGGTTCGATTCGGGGGAGTCGGATGGGCGCTTGTTCTACGTGATGCCGTTCGTGTCCGGCGAGACAGTCCGCGCGCCGCGACGGTCGTCGAGGGCAGCGTGCGCCGCTCCCGCAACCGGATGCGAGTCACGATGCGGGTCGTCGGCCCCGATGGCTCGCTGCGATGGTCCCACCCTGCGGACGGCACGGTGGATGGCGTGTTCGCGCGTGAAGACGCCGTGTCGGAAGCCGTCTCGCGCCAGCCACGATGTCAGCCTTGAAACAGCGGCTGGCGCCCGATCGTCATGAGTCCCGACCCCTTCCGGCCCTGCAAAGCTCCAGCCGGGCGCCGCTTACGTATGCAGGTTCGTCAGCCCGGCCGCGCGCGCCCACGCAAGCGCCTGTCCCCACTCCTCGGACGTGACGGGCCGCGAGAGTGCGGGATAATCGCGCGCCCGGTGCTCGGGGCGGTACTGCCGCATGATGTTGACGTACGTATCTCTGCTCAGGTCGCGCGCCACCCAGTTGACGAAACGGTCCGTGCCCGCGATGTTCTGCGGCAGCACCAGGTGCCGGATCATGAGACCGCGCACGGCCACGCCGCGCTCGTCCACCTTGAGCGTGCCCACCTGCCGGTGCATCTCCTTGATGACCGCCGCGGCGACCTCCGGATAGTCCGCGGCCCCGCTCGAGTACCTCGCCGCGAGCGTCCCGTCCTGGTACTTGAAGTCCGGCAGGTAGATGTCGACGACGCCGTCGAGCGCGCGAACGACGTCGAGGCTGTCGTACCCGCCCGTGTTGTAGACGAGCGGCAACCGAAGCCCGCGACCGACGGCGGTGCGCAGCGCCGTCACAATGTGCGGCACGACGTGCGTCGGGGTGACGAGGTTGATGTTGTGGCAGCGGCGCTCCTGCAGGTCGAGCATCATGTCGGCCAGCTCGACCTCGCTGATGTACCGGCCGTCGCCGCGGTGGTTGATCTCCCAGTTCTGGCAGAAGCAGCACAGTAGATTGCAGTTCGAGAAGAAGATCGTGCCGGAGCCGCCGCGGCCGACCAGCGGCCGTTCCTCGCCGAAGTGCGGGCCGTAGGAGGCGACCTTCAGCCGGGCGGTCGAACGGCAGACGCCGCTCTTGCCGCCCCGCCGATCGGCCCCGCAGGCGCGGGGGCACAGGCGGCACGCGTCGAGGGTGGCCCAGAGGTCCTTCTCGACGTCACGCAGCCGCCCCTGGCGCGCGAGGCGAAGGTAGGCCGGTTCGGGGCGGGCGGCGTGCGCCTGGGCCGTGATCGGCAGCGCGAGGCCGCCGACCGCTGCAAGGGAATCGTGCAGGAACCGCCGGCGCGACGGGGCCATCGTATTCTCCCCGCAGGAACGGACTTCATGCCGGATTCTACACCCGCCGCCAGTCAGAGGGGTCGGGACTGATTACGTACCGGCGCCGCGCCCGATGACGAATATGTCTCGCGCTAGTCGCGATTACAGACTTGAAATAGTTGCTGGCGCCCGATCGTAATTAGTCCCGACCCCTTCCGATCACTGCGCCCGTAGCGCGTTCCAGTTGCGCTGCTCGTCGGTCACCCTGCGCAGGATCACGAAACCCACGACCACCATCGCCAGCAGCGTGAGAATCGCCCACGCCTGGCCCGTCAACTCGGACGCGCCGCCGCGCTCGACGGTGAGGTACGTCGTCGCCGCCCACAGCACCGGGCCAGTGATGGCGGAGAAGCGGCCCACCATGCCGTACAGGCCGTAGAACTCGCCGACGCGGTCCGGCGGCGTCAACCGCAGCATGTACGGACGGTCGGCGCTCCAGGTGCCGCCCAGTCCCACGCCCGCCAGCGCCGCGACAACGTAGAGGAAGACGATGGGCAGGTGCAGGAACCCGATTGCCGCCGCCATCCCGAAGACCGCCATCCAGAGCAGCAGCACGATGTCGAGCGTGCGCTTCGGCCCGATCCGGTCCACGACCCAGCCCCACGCGAACCCGCCGGCCACCGCGAAGCTGATGGCCGACAGCATGATGTAGCCGGCCTGCCGCCGGCCTTCCTCCGCGCCGAGTCCGACGGAGATCGCCACGTTGGCGGTGTAGAGCGACATGAAGGCAATCACCGTGTTGACGGCGTCGGTGTAGAACACGCGCCCGACGAGGAACCGCAGCAGCCCCGGATACCGCTGCCCCTGCCGCAGCGTGTCGAGCGTCTGCCTGGTGCTTTCCGCGATGACGCCCCTGCCGACCACGGGACGGGGGTTCGGGTTGCCCCGCTCCCGGACGAACAGCATGCACGGCACCGCGAAGACGGCGAACATCGCCGCCACGATCGTGAAGTACAGCGCGTAGTCCATCGGGTGCAGCAGCAGGCCGACGCCCACCGCGAGATACGATCCCAGGTAGCCGATACCCACGCCGATGCCGCCGATACGCCCGCGGTTCTCCTCGGTCGTCACCTCCGGCAGCATCGCGTCGTAGAACTGGACGCCGGCCTGGTAGGCGGCATTGGCGACGATGAAGAGGATGGCCGAGATCGCGAACGGGCCGCGGGCGAAGAGCGCCGTGCACGCGCAGCAGATCAACGTGCTTCCCACCAGAAAGGGCATGCGCCGCGGAGCGCGGTCCGTCATCGCGCCGAGCAGCGGCGAGATGAGGAAGATGATGCCCATCGAGACGGCCGTGATGATGCCGTAGACGCGGTCGGCCTGCTGCGCGCCCACCGCCTCGCTGACGTAGAGCGAGAAGTAGACCGACACCACGCCCATCGAGAAGATCGTGTTGGCCAGGTCGTAGAGAATCCAGCCGGTGACCGCCCGCTTCGTGATCATGGGAGCTTCTCCCGCCGCCAGCGGCCCCGGGCCACGCGGCGCAGCCGGACGGTGGGCCGAGTTCGTCCCCGTACGCGTATGATCGGCACGAGGGACCAGCCGTTGCCGACCTCCTGCCTCACGCCCGTTCGTGCCGCCACCGCGAGGCGAAGTACCGGGTCGAGCCGATGGCGCTCGCCCCGGCGGCGGGCCCTTCCAGCGGCCCTCTGGATGGCACTCGCGCTGACCGTCGCAGCGTGCGGCCACGCCATCAACTTCAACGAGCCGGAAGGCCCACGGTACTACGACCCGCTCCGATCCGCGAAGCCCTCCAGAACCGACAGCGACGTGCTGCGCCTCGTCACCTTCAACCTCGAACTGGGCCGGGAGGTCGACGGTGCGGTACAGCTCGTTCGCACGACCGATTCGCTTCGCGACCCCGACCTCCTGCTCCTTCAGGAGATGTCCGGCGCCGGCGTTGCACGGATCGCGGAGCGCCTGGGCCTGAACTACCTGTACTTCCCGAGCGGCATCCATCCGAAAGCCAAGCAGGAGTACGGAACGGCCATCCTGTCGCCGTGGCCCATCGACGAACCGGTAAAGCTGCTGCTTCCGTACGGGGCGATCGTCACCGGGATGCGCCGCGCCGTCACGGTGGCCACGGTCCGGTGGCGCGGGCACGCGGTGCGCGTGTTCAGCGTCCACCTCCCCGCGTACCGTGCCGTCAGCGAGGACCGCCGGCGCGAACAGGTCGGCCTCATTCTCGAGGGCGCGCGCCGGGACCCCGGGCCCGTCGTCGTGGCCGGCGATTTCAACAGCTCCGACATCGACGGGATGTTCGGGCAGGAGGGCTTCGAATGGGTGACGAAGGCCATTCCAGGCACCGCGCGTTTCATGCGCCGGTGGTTCCCGATCGACCACGTCTTCGCCAGGGGACTCAGCGCGGCTGACGAAGGGCCGCCGGCCGGTTACGTCGACGCGCCCGGCATCAGCGACCATCGCGCCGTCTGGGCGCGGCTCCGCATCACCGCGCCGCCGGACCCGCCCGGCTCCCGTCGGCGGTAACGGCCCTGCTGGACTACGATTGGACCCACGATGCTGTACCTGGCCAAGATCCTGCCCATCTTCGTGCTCCCGACCGGCGTCGTCATCCTGTTGCTCGTCCTGAGCCTTGTGCTTCGCAGGCGCGCCCTCCTGGTAGCGGCGCTGGCCGTGCTGTGGCTGTCGAGCACGCCGCTTGTCGCCGACGCCCTGATGCGCGCGGCGGAGGGGTGGCAGGTCCGGCAGCCGGTGGCCTCGGCGCCAGCGGCCGACGCGATTGTCGTGCTCTCCGGCATGCTGCGCGTCGTGCCGGGCCGCGATCCGACGGTTGAGTGGTCGGACGCCGTTGACCGCATTGACGCCGGCGTGGCCCTGGCTCGGGCCGACAAGGCGCCGCTCCTCGTCTTCACCTCCGAGTGGTTTCCCTGGGACGCCGCCGGCCCGGACAAGGGCCGGCGGCTGGCCGACCGCGCGGTGGAACTCGGCGTCGCGCCCGAGCGCATCCTGGTCACGCGGCGGGTCAGCAACACCGCCGACGAAGCCAGCGCGGCGTTCGACGTGCTCACCGCGCGCGGCGGTTCTCACGCACCGACGTCGGTGATTCTCGTGACGTCGGCATTTCATATGCGCCGCAGCGCCTGGCTGTTTTCCCGGGCCGGCCTGGCCGTGACGCCGTTTCCGGTCGACTTTCGAACGTCGGCCGAACCCCGATCCTTCGGCCACCTGTTCCCGCAGGCGGGCAGTCTCTACAACACGGAGACCGCGCTTCGCGAGTTCTACGGCTATCTCTATTACAGGATCGTCAAGACGGGCTGATGCGCCCTAACTGTCGTCGCCACGGACAGGCCCGCGCTGCGCCTTCACGCGGGCCCGCTGCCCCTTGGCGTCGAGGCGCCGCACGCGCGCGGCCTTCGTGGGCCTGGTGGCCGTGCGCGTCCTGGGCCGGCGGAACGCCTGGCGGACGAGGGCGGCCAGACGCACGCGAGCTTCCTCGCGGTTGCGGGCCTGCGTCCTGTGCTCGCGGCTGTCGACCAGGATGACGCCCTCGGCGTTCATCCGCTTCCCGGCCAGGCCGGGCAGACGCGCCTTCACCTCGTCCGGAAGCGAGGATGCCGGCACGCTGAAGCGGAGTTCCACGGCGGTGGCCACCTTGTTGACGTTCTGCCCGCCCGGCCCGGACGCGCGGACGAACCGCTCTTCGAGCTGGTCTTCGGGGATGCTGAAGGCCGGCGTGATGATCAGCATGGCGGGCGCGTCCCGCGCTTACTGCGCGGGGCGGACGCTGCAGGTGCCGGAGCCGGCATCGCGGAAGCTCTTGCCGGCCACGGGCACGAATTCCCAGGTGTAGGAACTGCTCTTCAGCGTGAGT
>JALOKU010000215.1 GCA_025456345.1 Vicinamibacterales bacterium
TCCTCCTCGACGAAGTCGTTCACGCCGACGATGATCCGGTCCTTGCGCTCGACGGCCTGCTGGAAGCGGTAGGCGCTGTCCGCGACCTCGCGCTGCGGGAATCCGCGCTCGATGGCCGCCACCATGCCGCCCATGCGGTCGATCGTGTCGAAGTACTCGCGCGCCCCGCGCTCCATGCCGGCGGTGAGCGCCTCGACGAAGTACGACCCGCCGAGGGGATCGACCACGCCGGTGACGCCGCTCTCGTGCGCGATGACCTGCTGGGTGCGGAGCGCGAGCGTCGCGGCCTCGGCGGTGGGCAGGGCGAGGGCCTCGTCGAGCGAGTTGGTGTGCAGCGACTGCGTGCCGCCGAGCACCGCGCCCAGGGCCTGCAGCGCCGTGCGCACGACGTTGTTGTACGGCTGCTGCGCCGTGAGCGACACGCCCGCCGTCTGCGTGTGGAACCGCAGCTTCCACGACCGCTCATCCTGCGCGCCGAAGCGCTCCTTCATCACGGTGGCCCACAGCTTGCGCGCCGCGCGGTACTTGGCAATCTCTTCGAAGAAGTCGCTGTGCGCGTTGAAGAAAAACGAGATGCGCGGGACGAACTCGTCCACGCCGAGCCCCGCGTCGATGCCGTACTGCACGTATTCGATGCCGTCGCGCAGGGTGAAGGCGAGCTCCTGCAGCGCCGTGGCGCCAGCCTCGCGGATGTGGTACCCGCTCACCGAGATCGTGTTCCACTTCGGGACCTCCTTCGCGCAGAACGCGAAGACGTCCGTGATGAGGCGCATCGACGGCCGCGGCGGGTAGATGTACTCCTTCTGCGCGATGAACTCCTTCAGGATGTCGTTCTGGATGGTGCCCGAGATCTTCGTCCAGTCGGCGCCCTGCCGCTCGGCGACGACGAGGTACATCGCGAAGATCATCGACGCCGGCGAGTTGATCGTCATCGACGTCGTGATGTCGGCGAGCGAGATGCCCTCGAAGAGCACCTCCATGTCGGCGAGCGACGCGATGCTGACGCCGCACTTGCCCACCTCGCCGAGCGACAGCTCGTGGTCGGGGTCGCGGCCCATCAGCGTCGGCAGGTCAAAGGCCACGCTCAACCCGGTTCCGCCTGCCGCCAGCAGGTGCTTGTAGCGCCCGTTGGTCTCCCGCGGCGTGCCGAACCCCGAGAACTGCCGCATGGTCCACAGCTTGCCGCCGTAGCCGGTCGGATGGATGCCCCGCGTGTACGGGAAGCCGCCCGGGTCGTTCACGTCGCGGGCGTAGTCAATCGAGGCCACGTCACGGGCGGTGTAGTGGCGTTTGAGGGGCTGGCCTTCCCCCATCGTGGCGGTCGGGGTATCCATGGCACACAGTGTATACCGGCCTCCCGTTAACGCATACCCTGCCTTGACTTAGCCTCGCCCGTGTGGGTACGCTGACCCTGCCTGTCGGGGCTGTCTGTCCGTCCCGCGCTCCCCTGCGCCCGAACCCGGCTGGATGGTGGTTTGCTTGAGCGACAGTGACGCCAGCGTTCCTCGCGGCACGGAGCTTCCCGGCCACGGCGCCACCTTCGGCGCCATGCTGGAGGAGTTCAACACGGCGGCGCGGCTGCTCGACCTCGAGCCCGGCCTCTGGAAGGTGCTGACCAGCCCGAAGCGGCAGATCGTCGTCTCCTGCCCGGTTGAGATGGACAGCGGCGAGACCGAGGTCTTCACCGGCTATCGAGTGCAATACAACATCGCCCTGGGGCCCGCCAAGGGCGGCATCCGGTTCCACCCCGCGGTCACCCTCGACGAGGTGACGGCGCTGGCCGCGTGGATGACCTGGAAGTGCGCGGTGGCCCAGGTGCCGTTCGGCGGCGGCAAGGGCGGCGTGGCCTGCGATCCCACGCGCATGTCGCGGCGCGAACTCGAGCGGCTCACGCGGCGGTACGTGGCCGAGATCGTCGACGCCATCGGCCCGGACAAGGACATCCCCGCGCCCGACGTCAACACCAACGACCAGGTGATGGCGTGGGTGATGGACACCTACAGCATGCACACGGGCGCCACCGCGACGGCCGTGGTCACCGGCAAGCCGCTGGAGCTGGGCGGCTCGGCCGGGCGCCGCGAGGCCACCGGCCGCGGCGTGAGCATCGTGGCGCGCGAGGCGGCGCGCCACGCGGGCTTCAGCCTGGACGGCGCGCGGGTGGCCGTGCAGGGCTTCGGCAACGTGGGCTCGGTGTCGGCCCGGCTGCTCCGGCGCATGGGTGCGCGGGTCGTGGCCGTGACGGACTGGAAAGGCGGCGTCTACGACGAGGGGGGCCTCGACGTGGACGCGATGATCGAATACGCCCGCCAGAACCAGACGGTCGACGGGTTCCCGGCCGGCCGGCCGCTGTCCAACGAGGCGCTGCTCAGTCTTGACGCCGACATTCTGGTGCCGGCGGCCCTCGAGAACCAGATTACGTCGAAGAACGCGGCCGGCGTGCGGGCGCGGGTCATCGTCGAAGGCGCCAACGGGCCGACCACGCCCGAGGCGCACCGGCAGCTTCACGAGCGCGGCGTCCTCATCGTCCCCGACATCCTGGCCAACGCGGGAGGCGTGACCGCGTCGTACTTCGAATGGGTGCAGAACCGCCACGGGTATTTCTGGCCGGAAGAAGACGTGAACGAACGGCTCGAGGCCAAGATGATGGCGGCCTTCGAGACCGTGGTGAAGACGGCGCGGCGCTACCGGGTCGATTTGCGGACGGCGGCCTACGTGGTGGCCATCGACCGGGTCGCCACCGTCACGCGGATGCGCGGCATGTACGCCTGAGGACGGCCGTGGAACGGACCGTCCCCGGCAGGCGGCATGCGGCGCGGGTCACATCGCCGCGCGGCGACGCGCGGGGCGCGCCTGGACGGGATGCCGGACCGGGCGGGCGAAGGAGGAGACGCTCAGGACCGACACGGTGAAGCAGCGTTCGTGTGCGTGAACTGCCAACAGTGCGGCGCCGCAGGCGCCAGAGGAGAGACAGACGTGTCCAAGCCGTTCAATCCCTTCGAGATGGCTCAGGCCCAGTTCGACAAAGTCGCCGACATCCTCGACCTCGACCAGGGCACCCGCGAGCTCTTGCGGTGGCCCCTCCGCGAGTTCCAGTTCGCCATCCCGGTCCGCATGGACGACGGGAAGGTGAAGGTGTTCCGCGGGTTCCGCGTGCAGCACAACGATGCGCGCGGCCCGAACAAGGGCGGCATCCGGTTCCACCCCCACGAGACGCTCGACACGGTGCGGGCCCTGGCGACGTGGATGACGTGGAAATGCGCCGTGGTGGACATCCCCCTCGGCGGCGGCAAGGGCGGCGTCATCTGCGACCCGCACCACCTGAGCATGCGCGAGCAGGAATCGATCTGCCGCGGCTGGGCGCGCCAGATGTCGAAGAACGTGGGCTACCTGCAGGACGTGCCGGCGCCCGACGTGATGACCAGCCCGCAGCACATGATC
>JALOKU010000216.1 GCA_025456345.1 Vicinamibacterales bacterium
CCCGCCGGAAGCGCGAACTCCCGGATGTCGCGGATGAGAGCGATGCTCGAGTTGTAGACCGTCACCGCCAGATCGGCCTGGTCGTCGCGGGCGGCGGCGTCCTGCGGCCCGTCGGCCGCGGCCGCCGGTACGCCGGCGCGAACGGCCAACCCCGAAATCGTGAGAGTAAGAACGGCAGCCGTGGCAAGGAATCGTCGTGCGTTCATGGGAACCTCCCTGGTTCTGATCAGAGAACGGGGAGCGTCCGGTTTCTTGCAGCACCGGCCCCGAGTGCGGGAGTCAGGCACGACCGATCAGCGAAGCCTCACTTTCGAGGGGCGGCGGAGGGCAGGATGAACGAAGGCACGAACTCCTCCCGAAACGTCCGCCAGACGCCGTACTGACCATAACTACCGCCGGTCATGACCACGACGAGGTCAAGGTCGGGCAGGACCATCAGGAACTGGCCGCCGTTCCCGCTGGCTTCGTATTCCTGGTAGGTGCGGCCTCCGCTCGTCAGCGTGTACCGGTGCCATCCGAAGCCGTCGGTAGAGCCGTTTGGCCCGGCAATCTGGCGCGACGTCGAGCGCTTGACCCACGCCCTGGACACGATCTGCCGCCCCTTCCAGACGCCTCCATCGAGGTACATCTGGCCGAACTTCAGGAAATTTCTGGGCGTCATGCGGATGCCACCGCCCGCGTAGGCCTCGCCCGATGGCATCAGGTTCATGTGATAGCGGCGAATGTCCATGGGCCGGGCGATGTACCGGTCGAAGTAGTCCGGGAGCCAGGCCCCGGTGGTCTCGCGAACGATCGCCCCGACCAGGTTGATCCCGCCCGAGCAATACGCGTAAGTGGTGCCGGGATCGTGGGCCATCGGAAGATCACGGGTGTAGCGATACCAATCCACCTTCGTCTGCTGCTGCATCGTGTCTTCGTTGCCTGGCGAGCTGCTGTCGTTGTCGTCGCACGCCAGGCCCGAGCTGTGCGTGAGCAACTGGCCCACCGTGACGGCCTGCTTACGCGCATCGGGCGCGCCGCCCGCTGCATCGCGCGGCAGCACGGACCACGCCGGCGTGTCGGTCGTGAAGGGGGCGCCGCGGTCCATGGCAACGCCGGCCAGCACCGACGTGAGGGTCTTCGAGGCCGATCTCAGGTCGTGCGGCCGGCTCTGGCTGAAGCCGAAGAAATACTCGTCGAGCACGAGCTTCCCGTGGCGGGCCACGAGCAGGGCGTGCATGCGCGGAGCGTTGTCGCCGAGGGGGTCGGTCCTGAGGATCGTCTCGACGGCGGACTCGAGTATCGACTCGTCCAGGCCCGCATCGGCGGCGCGCGCGGTCACCCATCCGTCGTCCGACGCCAGCGGTTCCCGATAGGTGTACCTGGCGGAAGCGGGCGTGCGGGGATAGAAGCCTATCGCCTGATCGCGTGCGCGCGGGCTGAGCACCACAGGCCCGCCGAAATCCATGCTGATCTGGCGGCGGTCGGCGTCGAATGGCTGCACGAACCGCTTCTTTCCGCTCGAGGGGTCTACCAGCGCCACGGTGTCGCCCTCCACGGCGACCCGGAACCACGGCGCGCGGCCGTTCCAGTTCATTTCGGGATTGTGGAACACGCCTTTCAGCGTGCCGTCCTGCTGCCGCACGACGTGCAGGTAGAGAGAGAAGCGCTCGTCGAGGGGCCCCACGATGCCGCGCCATGCGCCCGCGCGCGTTCGCTCGAGTGCAACTGGCGTGGCGAAGGACCCGAGATTGCCGGCGGGCTGCACCCAGTAGGCCCTGATGTCGCTGCCTCCGGGGTCCAGCCACGCGCGCAGTTCACCCTGACCGCCAGGCAGCGCCAGCCGCAGCGAGTCGCCACCGGCCGGTGCGGCCACCTCGAATCCACCAATCCGCAGCGTCCAACTTTCGCCAAGCCGTTCGAGCGTCAGGTCGCCGCGAACCTGGGGGCCGAACGTGGTCTCGCTGCCCCACAGGCCCGTGATGTCCGGCGTGGGCTGCTCGAACGGCCCTCTTGATGCCGCCGCCACACTGGCGAACACGATGGCGAACGCGATCCCTGCCAGGTAGCGATGAGACATGGCCACTTCCGTCTCCCTGCGCTGTGCATCCGCGCACGGCTCCCCCGCTACTACGCCAGCCGTCTGGCGAAAGTTCCTCGTGAGACGGGAAGTCGAGCCTGACTCAGGCGCCTACCTGGAGTTCCAGGTGGCGCCGCCGTCGAGAGTTTCGAAGCGGCGGCCGTCGCGGGTTGTGACGACGGCGGCGCGGGCGCTCGAGGCCTCGACGGCCGCGAGGTCAACTGCGAGGGGGAACGGCCGGCGCTCCCAACGCTCGCCGTCCGTCGTGAGCAGCACGGTGCCGGCCGTGCCGACGATCCAGCAGGTGGCCGGGGATGGCGCCGCGCCGGCCTTCAGGTCGACTGTCACGCCAGACCTCTGCTCGTGCCACGTCGCCCCGGCGTCGCCCGACCGCGAGAGGCGGCCGCCGGCGCCGAACATCCACAACACGGTCCCGCCGGGTGCCGACACCGTCGACAGAACGGCTTCGAGTTTGCCCGCATCGTTGCGCGTGGCGGCGGCTGATGCGGCACGGTCGGCTTCGGCAACCGCCCGCTTCCGGGGCGCATCGGCGGCCACGAGCACGCTGGGCGCCTGCCGCGCAGCGGCCAGTTGTCCCCCGGCGGGCGGAGGAGCTGCCGCCGGAGCGGCCGGCGGCGTGCGCTTCTCCTCCGATGCCACGCGGGCCGCCATCATCTCGGCGGCGGGTTCAACGGGCTTCCTGTCACGCGCCCGCTCGCCCGCCATTGGCGCGTCAGCCAGCGCGTCGGTCGCCGCCTTCGGAACAGGCGGCCCTTCGGCCAGCGTTCTTGCGCTCTCCTGGCGCTCGGGCGGGCCGGCGAACCCGCTCTTCTCCGGAATTGGCGCCGACTTCCCGCGGGACGGCTCGACTGCGGCTTCCGGCAATCCGGCGGGCGGAGCCGGCGCCTGGGCCATCCGGGTGACCTCGCTGGCGGGCACCACCACCTCACCCTCCGGCGCGATCAGCGGCCGCGAGGCGAAGAACACGGCGGCCACTGTCGCCGCCGCACTGATGGGCACCAGCCACCTCAGCCGCGGCCGTGTCACCCAGGTGAACCACGCCGTCGTCGTTGCCTCAGCCGGCGATGCCGCTTCGTCATCGGGCAGTTCATGCGACAGGATGGCAAGCGCTTCCTGGCAGCGGCCGCAGCTGACGATGTGCGCGTCGAGGGCCGACTGTTCGGTGGCCGTCAGGCCTCCCTCCACGAAGGCCGCAAGCACACCGGCGTCCGGGCAACTGGAGTCGGCGTCGAAACCGGCCGCATCGGGTCCCCGAGGTGCCGGTTTCAGCACGGCGCGCAGCAGCCGATCCATCTCGGCGTCACGCTTCTGACTTGTGCTCACCGCTACCTCCCCTACTGAGAACGAACCCGGGGCTGAAGAGCCTGTGAAGGAATACTACATCGGCGCGGTGACTTGGCGTTGCCTGCGGATCGCCGTTGTACCACCCTGCGTCCATGAGCGACGAGCTCTTTGACGATGTGGATCGGCAGGGCGAAGCCGCGGCGGAAGTGTTCGGCGAGGTCCGGCTGGAAAACGCCAATCGGACGCAGGTCGAGCTGACCCCTGCGGAGCGTCACGCACTACAAGGCTGAATTCACCGGACTGGCGCCCTCAACGAGCTACGCGTACCGCGCCGGCGGCGGGCACGACGGAGAGAGTCAATCGCTCGAGCGCCGGTGGGACGAAGGCGCGGACGACAGGCACGGCCGTGTCGCCGACCGCGGCGGTCACAACACCGACGCCGACAGCGACGCTGACATTGACACAGGGCGTGAGCGACCCTCCAGGGTCGCACCCGGGACGAAGTCGAGGGTGCGCGAGGGGGGGGGCGATCACACCCCTCCCCTCTCTCGCGCTGCGCGGCGGGCGGGGCGACATGACCGGGCACACGACGACGTGCCCAGCGTCGGCGACGACGCCGCGATTGATGAGTTGTGGTGGGTGGCGGAGGCGTCCGCGCGCCCGTGTTTACTGCGCGGAAGCGCGGACCGGGATCACGGGGACGGCGAACACCCCTCAGGCGTGTCGCTCTGAATGACGCCGTTGTTCTTCGATACCAACCGAACGCGTTGCCCCACTCCGTTGTAGGTGAATTCAACCCGGTGCGTCCCGACGGTGACGGCGACCAGTTGATTGCGGGCATCCCACTCGAAGGTGCGAGTGCCGTCACTGGTGAGGTTCCCATTCGCGTCGTAGGTGAACGTCTTCGGCGCGTCGGTGACGTCCACCTCGTAGGTCGCGGTCGCCGCGTTCCCGCTCGGGTCCGTCGCCCGGATCGTGAACACATTCGTCCCCGGCACCACCGGCAGCCCGCCCGTGAACTGGTTCGCCGCCGACACCGTCGCCCCTCGACCGAGGCTCGGGGCGACCTGAGCCACGTCGAAGGTCGCCGCCTGCCCCTGAATCGTCACGGTCGTCCCTCGACTAGCGCTCGGGACGGCCTGAGCCACGTCGAAGGCCGCCGGCTCGTTCACCGTCCCCACCACCTGCAGCACGCCCCCG
>JALOKU010000217.1 GCA_025456345.1 Vicinamibacterales bacterium
GCTCGGATACCGTTCGCGCGGAGACGCACGGCGGCGTGAACCTCGCCCATCCCACCGAAGACGGCAAGCCCCGCCAGCCCGCCTACAGGCTGGCGGAGGTCGTCGGCCTCTACACGCTGGTTCGCGAGGACCACCTGAGGTCGCTCCAGAAGTGCAAGCTCATCGACCCGCCGCTCATCGTGGACGGCGACCGCTACGTCGGCTTCGCGGATGTCGCCGTCATCCGCCAGGTCAACGCCGAACTGCAGCGCGGCGCGCCGTTCCGGGCGGTGCTGCGCGCATGCCTCGCCGGGCGGTCCGGCCAGCTCGCGTTCGACTTCCAGGTGGATCGCCAGCCGGCCAAAGTGCTCGCCCTTCGCAAGCCGCCGGCCCCGTCGCCCGGCGCGGCCAGGCGCGGCGGACCCGCGACCCTTCCGCCCGACCGGCCGGCTGCCGATCCCGCCGACGCGGAGCAGTACTTCGCCATCGGGTCGTCGCTCGACGACGGGTCGCCGGAGAGGCGCGACGAGGCCGCCGCGGCCTACCGGCGCGCTCTCGAGATCGACCCCCGGCTGGTGCCGGCGCTCATCAACCTGGCGAACATCCACTACGGCCAGGAGCACCTCATCGAGGCCATGGCCCTCTACGAGCGCGCCATGCTGCTCGAACCGGACGTGTTCGAAGGCTATTTCAATCTCGGGAACATCCACCACGACCTGGCGCGGTATCGCGAGGCCGAGCAGTGCTACCTGCGCGCGCTGGCCGTGAACCCCCGGTACGCCGACGCCCACCTCTACCTGGCCGTCGCGCTCGAGAAGGACGGCCGGCCCGAGGAAGCGAAGCCGCACTGGCGGGCGTACGCCACGATGGCCCCCGACGGCGAATGGGCGGACCTCGCGCGCGAGTTTTCAGACTGATCGCAGCCGGGGACGTGTCCGGGGCGGGAAGAGGGGGCTGTCCCCCTGTCCGTGAGCGCCGGGGTTAGTAGTACCGGTCCTCGGGAGAGAACTCGGGCCGCTTGCGGGGATTGCGGCGCACCTTGTAGTGACCGCAGTCGGGGCACCAGGAGTCCGCGGTGAAACCGGTGGAACCGGTAATGGGATGGACGTCCCGGTGCGTGCAGTGATCGGGTGTGCCGTTTTCAGCCGGCTTCCGCCATCGGCAGCTCTGGAAGCGCTGGACGGCCGGGGACAGGTCCTGGGCTGGCTCGCTCCCAGGAGCGGTCGGTTCCGGCGTGCCAGCAGGCGTCGCGATCTCGCCGGACTCTGATTCGTGGCCGTTCATGACAAAGATTGTGCCACATCGGGACCGGCACCGCAACATTCATAAATCGTGCCGGATTACAGCGCCGTCACCGAATCGCGCAGCCGGCCTGCCAGGGCTTCGTAGTCGTCGCCCTCAAAGACCATCGGCGCCCCGAAATGCACGGCCACCGGTCCCCGCCGCGCCATTCTCCAGGACGGATGCAGCACCCGATCGACCCCATCCAGTCTGACCGGCACGACCGGCAGGCCGAGGCGGCTGCCGATCATCGCCACGCCCGGGCGGAAGGGCTTCAACGTGCCGGTCTCGCCTCTGGCGCCCTCGGGGAAGATCAGGATTGAGTAGCCCGCCGATGTCAGCCGGCCGATGTACCGCAGCGTATCGCGCGCGCCCGCCTCGCGCTGGGGCAGCGGAAAGGCGTTGAAGGCCAGCGCCGCCAGCACGTAGAGCGTGGAGGCCGTCGTTCGCTCGCGGAGCGTGGCTTCCGCCGGGTGGAAGTGAGCCCGGAAGAATTCCTTGACCATGGCCGGCGCCACCGTGCGGCGCAGTTCTGGAGGCAGCGCCGCCAGAATCACCGGCGTGTCCATGTGGCTCTGATGGTTCGACGCGAACACCACCGGCCCCGCCAGACCACGCAGGTGTTCCGCGCCGTGCACGGTGATGTGCGCGAAGAACCGGGTGAGCGGCAGCACCAGCGCGGCCTGCAGCACGCGCCGGGCCGCTCGCGCGGGCCACGTGAGGCTCCACGCGGGCACATCGATCGCCCCGGCCTCGCCCGGGCCGGCCGCCGCCGCGCCGCCCTCGACGATCGCCCGCAGGTCCGCCACCGTCTTCGCGGATGCGAACGCCGACTCGTCGAACGACGTCTGCATCCGCTGTTCGAGGGCCACCATCAACTCGACCCGATCGAGCGAGCTGAGCCCCAGGTCCTGGATGCTGGTCGACGCGTCCACCGCCCGGCCGTGCGACAGCCGCGCGAGGACGGCCTCGACGGGATCCTCGGCTGCCGGCGCGGCGCTCGCGGCCGAGCCGTCCTGGGCCCATCGCCTGATCTCGACGCGTTTCAGCTTGCGCGTGCCCTCGGTGCGCGGCAGGTGCTCGCCGGGCCAGATCGACACGGTCCGCACCCGCTGGTGGTCGGCCAGGTTCGCGTTGGCCGCGCGCGTGATCCCGGCCGCCTCGACGCCCGGCTCGACGACCAGCACGGCGTGCACGCGCTCGCCCGAGCCGTCCTTCAGCCCGACCACGGCCGACTCGCGCACGCCCGGCACCGCGTCCAGCGCCCGCTCCACATCGTCGGGAAACACGTTGAGGCCGTCGGCGAGGACGATCATCTCCTTCTTGCGGCCACGCACGTAGAGCCGCCCCGACTCGTCGACCTCGCCGATGTCGCCCGTGCGCAGCCACCCGTCCTCGAACGCCTCGGCGGTGGCGTCCGGCGCGTTGAAGTAGCCCTGCGTCACGTTGTCGCCGCGCACGAGAATCTCCCCGTCGGCGGCGACCTTCACCTTCAGGCCGTGGATCGGCTTGCCCACCGACCCGCGCCGCATGGCGAACGGGTGATTCACGGTGACGACCGGCGCCGTCTCGGTCAGGCCGTAACCCTGGATGACGGCGAACCCGAGCCGCGACCAGGAGGTCTCGAGGTCCGGGTCGAGCGGCGCCGCGCCCACCACGAAGCTCCAGAACTTCGGGCCGAACAGCCGGTGCACGTCGCGGTGGATCCACCAGCGCTTCACCCAGTGCACGCCGGGGCCGGCAGGCTCGGCGGCCGTCGGCGCCGCGTGCTGCACGTGGGCGCGCAGCACGTCGAGCATCTTCGGCACCGACACGAGCACCGACACGCGCCGCTCGCGGATCTGGCGAACGATGTCGTGCGGGCTGAGGCTGCGCACGAAGACGGTGACGCCCGGCAGCATCGGCGGGATGAACGTGGCCATCGCCTGGCCGAACATGTGGCTGAGCGGCAGCAGGTTGAGGAACCGCAGCGGGAAGAATGGCCGCCCGTACTTCCGGTACTTCTGCACCTCCTGCTCAATGGGCACCGTGTTCGCCAGGATGTTGCGGTGCGTCAGCACCACGCCCTTCGGCTCGGCCGTGGCGCCCGAGGTGAAGATGATCTCGGCCGTGTCTGCGGCGGCCACGCGCACGGCGGGCAT
>JALOKU010000102.1 GCA_025456345.1 Vicinamibacterales bacterium
TCAACGGAATCTGCCGGCGTCACCAGGCAGCAATGGAAGTGGTCTGCGCTCGCAGGCATGGCGTCGTACCTGGACGCCGGCTCCATCGTGGCCCTGGGCGCGGGTTTCGCGCTGTTCCAGAAGGAGTTCGGCCTGACCGACGGCATGCTGGGCGCCCTGGCGGCCATCGGCCCCAACGCCATCGGCTGCGCGCTGGGCGCCTTCCTCGGCGGATGGCTGGGCGACAAGCTCGGTCGCAAGCGGATCTACCAATACGACCTGCTCGTCTACGCCGCCGGCATCCTGTGCATCGCGTCCGCGATGAACAAGGAGATGCTGTTTGTGGGCACGTTTGTCGTCGGTCTGGCCGTCGGTGCGGACGTGCCGACGTCCCTGGCGCTGGTTGGTGAGTTTGCGCCGGCGAGAGCCCGCGGCAAACTGCTGGGCTTCACGCAGGTCGCGTGGTGCCTCGGGCCCACGATCGTCCTGTGGCTCGCGTTGGCCTTGTCGTCGCTCGGCCTGCTGGGCATCCGCATCGTGTTCCTCCATCTGTTCGCCGTAGCGATGGTCACCTGGGCCATGCGGCGCGGCCTTTCCGAATCAGCCCGCTGGGTGGCCGCGGCGGCCAACGCCAGGCAGAGCGTTGCGGCGTTGTTCTCCGGGGCGCACCTGCGCGCGTTGATCTGGACGGCGACGATCTACCTGTTCTGGAACCTCGCCGCCGGCACGGCCGGGGCGTTCAATTCCTTCCTGATCTCCAGGAACATCCCCGCCGACAATCCCAACAACCAAGCGCTCGGCGTCGGTTTGCCCAGCGCGGCGTTCATCACGGCAATGGTTGTTGCCATCACGGTATTCATGCCGTATGCGGACCGGAGCCACCGGACCCGCAAGTGGCTCTGGGGCGTCGGTGCCATCACTCAGATCTCGGCCTATGGACTCCTCATCGTCATGCCGTTCAGCATTCCAGTGATCGTGGCGAACATCGTGTTGTTCGCTGGCGGAGGCGCGCTGGCAGGTGAGGCCTTCTACAAGGTGTTCAGTCAGGAACTGTTCCCGACCATGCTGCGAGGCACGGCGCAGGGAATCACCTTCGGCGCGGCGCGCATCGCGGTCGGCGTGTGGAGTTTCTTCGTGCCGGCCATTTCCAGCCACGGCGGGCTCTCGATGCTGGCGACGCTGCTGACGCTGTTCCTGGTGATCAGCGGCGCGGTCGGCTTCTTCTTCATGCCGAACACCTCGGGCAAGTCGCTGGAGCAGATCGAGGCGGAGCGGGCAGGCCGATGAGCACGTCGGACGTTCCGGAACGGACTCGCGTCTCGGGGCTGCGGTGCGAGTACCTGACCACTCCCCTGGGGATCGACGATCGTGCGCCGCGCCTGAGCTGGGCCATCGAGTCCGCGCGTCGGGGCGCGCGGCAGGTCGCCTACCGCGTACGCGTCGCCAGCAGCGACGAACGGATCGCCGAGGGCAGGCCTGACTTCTGGGACAGCGGGCGCGTCGAGACCGACCAGACGACCCACGTCGTGTACGCAGGTTCATTGTTGAGGTCCCGCGATGCCTGTCACTGGCGCGTCGACGTCTGGGATGACGCGGGGGAACGCGCCACGTCCCCACCCGCGTACTGGACGATGGGGCTGCTGGACGGGCGTGACTGGACCGCGACGTGGATCGCCGCACACCCCGAAGTCATCTCCCGCGACGAGGACGCCGTCGCGCCGACGTGGACCCAGCCAGGCACTCCGGTCTTGTTCCGCAGGGAGTTCGAGATCGCCGGCCCGGTCGCGCGCGCCACGCTCTACGCCAGCGCCCGCGGGGTCTTCGAGCTGCGGGCGAACGGCCAGCGCATCGGCGCGGATGTCTTCGCGCCGGAGTGGACCGACTACGACGCGCGTTTCCACTACCGCACCTACGACGTCACCGCCCTGCTCGCAGCCGGGCGCAACGCGATCGGCGCGACACTCGGGGATGGCTGGTGGAGCGGGTTCGTCGGCTGGCAGGAGACGCGAGGCCGATATGGCTCGCTCGAAAACAGCCTGCTCCTGCAGCTCGAGATCGAGTTGGAGGACGGCCAGCGGCTCACTGTGGGCACCGATGGCTCCTGGGCGTGTCACACCGGGCCCATTCTGAGCTCGGATTTCATGATGGGCGAAGCGTACGATGCCCGTCGTGAACGGACCGGCTGGGATACGGCCACCTGCGCCAGCACGGACTGGCTCGCGGCCCGGGAAGTCGCTGCGCCGGCCGTTCCGCTTGTCGCGCAGCGCTCCGAGCCGGTGCAGGTCGTGGAACGGCTTGTGCCGCTCACCGTCAGCGAGACCGCGCCCGGTGTGTTCATCTTCGACCTTGGGCAGAACATCGCGGGATGGGTGCGGTTGACGCTGAACGCCCCGACGGGCACGCGCGTGACCATCCGGCACGGTGAGCGCCTGAGTCCGGATGGCACGCTCTACACCGACAACCTTCGGCGCGCGAAGGCCACGGACGTCTACGTGTGCAGGGGAGGCGGCGTCGAAGTCTTCGAGCCGCACTTCACGTTTCACGGTTTCCAGTACGTCGAACTCAACGGCCTGCCGGACGCGCCTGACACCGCCACCATCACGGGATGCGTCGTGCGGTCGGCGACGCCTGACGCCGGGACGTTCGAGTGCTCGCACCCCGGGGTGAATCGCCTGTGGCTGAACGGCCTGTGGTCGCAGAAAGACAATTTCCTGTCCGTGCCCACCGACTGCCCGCAGCGGGACGAGCGCCTCGGCTGGATGGGAGACGCCCAGGTGTTCCTGCGCACGGCCACCTACAACATGGACGTCGCCGCGTTCTTCACGAAGTGGATGATCGACGTAACGGACGCACAGACTCCCGAGGGCGTCTTCCCGGACACGGCGCCGCGCGTGCGCGAAGGCGAGAACTTCGTCGGCCTCGGGAGCCTCGGCGGCTCGGCGGGCTGGGCCGACGCCGGCGTGATCGTGCCCTACACGATCTGGCGCGTCTACGGCGACCGGCGCATCCTCGCGCGCCACTACGACGCGATGGTCCGGTGGGTGGAGTGGATCGCGTCGCGCAATCCCGACGGCCTCCGCCTCACCGACCTGGCCAACAACTACGGCGATTGGCTGTGCCTCCCGAGCGACACGTCCTTCGGCACGCACTCGCCGATGAAGTACCTGCTCGCCACCAGCTACTGGGCCGACGACTGCGCGAAGCTCGCCCGCATCGCCCGCGATCTTGGCCACGAGACCGACGCGCGGCGCTTCGAGGCGATGTTCGAGCACGTCCGCGCCGCGTTCCAGAAGGCGTGGCTCGCTGCCGACGGCCGCATCACGGCCGACACGCAGACCGCCTACCTGCTGGCGCTCGCGTTCGACCTGCTGCCGGAGGACCTGCGCGATGCTGCCGTCGCGCACCTCGTCGCGAACATCGAGGCCCTCGACTGGCACTTGAGCACAGGCTTCATCGGCATCAGCCACCTGAATCCGCAGCTCACGCTCGCCGGACGTGACGACGTGGCGTTTCGCCTCCTGCTGCAGGACACGTACCCCTCGTGGCTCTACCCGGTACGGCACGGCGCGACGACGATCTGGGAACGCTGGAATGGCTGGACCGAGGAGGGCGGCTTCTTCGAGCCGTCGATGAACTCGTTCAACCACTACTCGCTCGGCTCGGTCGGCGAGTGGCTGTTCCGCCACGTCGCCGGCATCGAACTCGACCCCGTCGCGTCCGGGTTCCAGCGGTTCGTGCTTCGGCCGTTCATCGGCGACCGGCTCACTCACGCCTGCGCGCGCTACAGGACGATGCACGGCGAGATCGTCAGTCACTGGACGCGTGCCGGCGACACGCTCGCGTGGAACGTGACCGTTCCCGCCAACACCACGGCGACCGTCCATGTGCCCTGCACGCCGGAGGCGCTGGTGACCGAGCGCGACGAACCGATCGAACGCGCGCTCGGGCTTCGCGTGCTCGGCCGCGGAGCCCACGCCGTCATCTGCGAGGCGGCCGCGGGCCGCTACACCTTCGTGTCTCGCCTGAGGTGATCTCATGCGCATCCCGCATTTCGCGGCCTGTCTCGCCGCCTTCGCCGTGATGGGCTCCCACTCCGCAAGACGCGCCGAGGCGCCGGCGGCCACCCTCGAACAATGGGGCACCTTCGAGATCACGTTGAAAGGCCCGGCCACTGGCAACCCGTTCGTGGACGTGCGGCTGTCTGCCGTGTTCGACGACGGGCGGACGCAGCTGGAGGTGCCTGGCTTCTACGATGGCGACGGCGTCTACCGCATCCGCTTCATGCCGGACACGCAGGGCCGTTGGCGGTACGAAACCAGGGCCAGCCGTTGGGAGTTGACGGGCAAGACCGGGGAATTCACCGCCACGGCTCCGGCGAAGGCCAATCACGGTCCCGTGCGCGTCGCCCACACGTACCACTTCGCCTACGCGGACGGCACACCGTTCCGGCAGATCGGCACCACCATTTACAACTGGCTCGACACGCCTGACAACGTGCAGGAAGAGACGTTGCGCACGCTGGCCGGAGCGCCGTTCAACAAGGCGCGCATGCTCCTCACGCAGCAGCCGACGTCCTACCGACAATCGTTCGCGCCACCGCGCTGGCCCTTTGCCGGCACCCCGCCGCGCGACTGGGACCTGACGCGCTTCAACCCCGAGTACTTCCGCCACTACGAGACGCGCGTCGCCCAACTGCGCGACCTCGGCATCGAGGCCGACCTGATCCTCTTCAATCCCTACGGCAAGTGGGGCTTCGAGACGATGGACGCCGCGGGCGACGAGCGGTACGTGCGCTACGTGGTCGCCCGCTTCGCCGCGTTCCGCAACGTGTGGTGGTCGCTCGCCAACGAGTACGACTTCCTGCGGACGAAGACCGAGGCGGACTGGGATCGCCTCGGGGCGCTTGTCCAGCAGGCGGATCCCTTCAACCACCTGCGCTCCATCCACAACGGCACGCTGCTCTACGACCACGGCAAGCCCTGGGTGACGCACGTGAGCATGCAGAACGGCATCGCCGTCGAATCGCCCGGCAGCGCACAGCTCTACCGCGACGCGTACCGCAAGCCCGTGGTCTACGACGAGGTGAAGTACGAGGGCGACGCGAAGTTCCGCTGGGCCGATCTGACGGGCTTCGACATGGTGCACCGATTCTGGAGCGGCGCCGCGGGCGGCACCTACGTCGGCCACGGCGACTACTTCAACACCCTCGGCGAGGACACGTGGACGTCGTTCGGCGGCAGGCTGCTCGGCACGAGCGCGCCACGCCTCGCGTTTCTCCGCGAGATCCTGGAGGACGGTCCCCCAGAGGGTCTCGATCCCATCGACAAGTGGAACGACCCGGACACCGCCGGCAAGGCCGGCGAGTACTACCTGACGTACTTCGGCCGAGCGATGCCGACGACGTGGGCGTTCCAGCTCTACAAGCGCGACGTGACGGACGGCATGCGGTTCAAGGTGGACGTCATCGACGTCTGGGAGATGACCATCACGCCGGTGCCCGGCGAGTTCGTCGCAAAGAAGAAGGACAACTACCACTTCGTCGACACCCAAGGGCGCTCGGTGCCGCTTCCTGGCAGGCCCGGCATCGCGGTCCGAGTGCGCCTGATCGCGCCCGCACAGGCCAACACCGGCCCAGCGCGGGCGGCTGGCGAGCGCTGACGCCGCGGCGAAGCCTGCACGCTTGACCAGCGTGCGATGAAGGCGGCTTGCGTAAGGCAGTCGTGACCCTGCTCAGGCACCTGCCGCAGTGCGTGAATCCCGGCGGGCGCGTGGCGATCGTGGCCTTCCACTCGGGTGAGGACCGGCGCGTGAAAAAGGCCTTTCAGGCGGGGCTGCGCGAGGGGCTGTACGCGGCGATCGCGGAGAACGTCGTCCGGCCCACACCCGAAGAGTGCCGCGCGAACCCTCGCGCCAGCGCCGCGAAGCTCCGCTGGGCCAGGCGGTCGTCACCGCCAGTGCTCGGGATTCCCCCCCGGCCGTGTAGACAGGTTGGAGACGGCGGTGGCGGGCGCTCAGAACACGACGATGAAATTGGCGAGCGCACCCACCCAGGTGTGCGCCTGCCCTCGAGCTAACTCCTTCAGTCCGGATCCGGCGAAGCTGACGGCGACACCGGATGTGATGAATGCGTGCGGCGTCACAACGCGGGTGTACTGCACGTAGAGATCATCCGAGAGGTGCGGCGTGGTGACCCCCACGATCAGCCTCGGCGTCGGGCTCGCGTAGTCGATATATGCTGCCTAGCCGAACTGGATCGGGCTGTTCGTCTCCGAGGCGCGAACGTGGAAGTACAGCACGTCGATCAGGTCCCGAGCCGACGCGACAAGTGATGCCCGCACGCGGTGGAGATTCACGTTCGCGTTGTAGAAGGCCATCGAGCCGTTGCTGCCGGCGGCGAAGCCCGTCGGCCCGCCGTCGTAGAACAGCGGATCGAACCGCTCGGTCTCGGGCGTGGCAGGGTCGTCGCCAGAGAAGTATCGGAACGCATAGGCAAGCGTCGGGGTCCACGTGGCCCGGTGAAACGTGTTGGCGACCTCGGCGTTCACGGCCCACGCTCGCCGGTCGATACGACCGTTCCATTCGCGCACCACATCGACGACGCCGAGCAGCCCAGGGGCGGAGGCGACCGGCCGTACGCGCGCGAACCCGTGCAACACGTTCAGCCCTTCACGACCGTTGGGGATCAGCGTGAGCCGGGCCTTTATGTAGAGATAGTCCGACTGCAGCGCCGTGATGTAGGCCGCGCCGATGTAGCCGTCTTTTCCCTGCGTCACGTTCACCTGGACACCCGCGAGTTTCGTTTTCGAATCGCTTGATGCCAGTTCGTTCGGGTCCAGGTAGAATGCGTCCGCCCGAAACCTGCCGCGCGACACCCGCGCGACGCCCGTCATCTGCCACGCCTTACGCGGGAACAGGGTCGTCGCACCGCGCTCGAACCCGTTCGAGGCGCCGACCGAGATCAGCATGCCTGAGGCGATCGTGTACCGTTGCGCGCCGCCTGACAGTTCGAGCGCCGTCCCCCCCGAAGAGGTGTATCGAACTCCGGCGACGGCGTCCTCAAGCAGCACGCGGCCGGAGTCTCCCTCGCCGAACACGTCGTGGCCGACGTTCGCCGATCCGACCACTGACACGCTTCCGAAGAGACTCCACTGGTGCGAGGCATCGAACCGGATCCGCACACCGGGCTTCGCATAGATTTCGAACCAGGACCTGTCAGCGGCGAAGGGCGTCGGCGGCGCCACCACTCTCGCGAAGTTCCACCACGCCCCCCACTCGCCGACTCCCTGCGCGCCGGCTTCGAGCGCGAGGGTCAGCGTGAACCGCCGGCCACCCGACTGCTCGGGCGGCACCGCGTCCTGAGCCGTCACGCCGGTGGCCGACGCTCCCAACGCCGCGATGGTGAGGGCGACGGCGATCCACGATACGCGAGGCGTTGTCTTCATCGGCCGTCCCCTCAGAGCGTGATGAATCGGATGCCACCGGAGAAGGACCACTGATTCCTCGTCCACGGGCCGGCCACGTGCCCCCCGGCGCGCACCCAGGCACCAGTCATCGGGCCGACCATCTTGCCGACTTCGCCTTCTATGCTCATGTCCGTACGGCCGGCGCGCGCGTAATCCACATAGAGCTGCGGATCCGCGAGGATCCACCATCCCTTGGGCGAGGAATACGCCGTCAGCGCCCGGTAGTACCCCTGCCGGATGTCGTCACGGTTCGAGTCCCCGGCCACCGATAGCAGTTGCTTCCCCACGACCGCGACGAACACCTGCTTCGAGAGTGGGTAGACCAGCGCGACCGTCGGATTCAGCTGCCACTTGCCGGTGCCAAGCATGTCCGACGTCGCGGTCGGCAGTACACCCTCCACGCCGACGATTGAGGTCCAGCGCCCGAACCGGAACTGCGCGCGTCCGCGGAGGTTCATGTCGGAGAGGCCGTTGCTGCTGCCGAACGGGCTCTCGAACCGGGACAACGGCACTTCCAGATTGATGCCGAATTTCCCTTGAATGGCGCGGTCGAACTTCAGTGTCGTCGTGACCACCGAGATGCCGCCGGCGTCGTCAGTGACAGTCAGCTTCGGCAGGACTTCGACCTTGGTGATGTTGTCTGCCGGATTCACCCCGCGCGCTTCGCCGCTCTGGTGGGTCTGAGCAGGCGCCTGCTGCGCGGGTTGCGCGAGGGCCACCGAAGACAGCGCAGCCGCGAACACACACGAGAACCATACCGCACGCATAGGCTCCTCCCCGGCTGCAGTGATTGACGATGTACTTCACTGTAGCCACAGGCGCGGGGCCCGAATCGCGGCTGTGCCCAGGTTGGGTAGAAATCAGTCGGCTCAGAGACGGTCGTGCACGCGTGCCAGGACCCGAGCGACGAGTTCGATGGTGTCGTTGATTTCGTGAAACCTGCCCGTGTCGAATCGCCCGTAGACCGACGGATCGCTCCGGAGATACAGGTCATTCCTCCCGACACGCTCGAGCAACCCCTCGGCAACCAGCTCTCTGGTCTTGCGCCGCACCGTTTCGCGTGGGATGCCCGTGGCCTCACTGATCGAGAAGGCATTGCAGGGAAGCAGCGCGGCTCGCGTCACCGGGCTCTTGAGCGCTTGCGTCATGCGTTTCCTGTCGTAATCGACGCTCGGAGCCAGATTGCTGAGATTGTGATGCGCCACTTCACCGAGGATGATCGCCTTCGCGATATCGCCGCCGAACTCCTTGTAGACCGTCGACAGTCTCCTGACACTGTGGCGACCGAGCGCCTGCACGATGAAGCTCGCGTGATCGTCGAACTGGGGGCGGGTGAGTTTCCGGATCGTGGAACGACGGGCAGGCGGTGTCTCGATTGCTCTGCTCATTACGGCCTCCGCTTGCGACCTCAGAGAATACCCAACTTGGGCATCCCGCACCGCCACGTGTCCTTCACAGACTCTACAATGAAAAGTTCTCGAGAGGAGAACCCCCGTGAAACACTCTGTCACCGTATTGTTCGGTGCATGCTTCGCCTTCGCCTCAGCGAGTCTTCTGCACGCCCAACCGGCCGCACTGCCCTCATCGCAGGCAACCGCCGAGATCGCCCGCGAGGCCTACATCTACGGCTTTCCCCTCGTGGACAACTACGGGGTGCTCTACCGCTTTTGCTTCGACGGCCAGGCACCTGACTACAAGGGTCCAATCAACACGATCAGCAACGCCCGCGCCGTCGCAGGACCAGCGGACAGGGCGTTTGTGGCGCCAAACGTCGATACACCGTATTCCTACGCGTGGCTCGATCTCCGCACGGAGCCGATCGTGCTCGTCGTGCCGCCCTTCAAGAAGGACCGCTACGTCTCGGTTCAGCTGATCGATGCGTACACGTACATCATCGACTACGTGACGCCACGGACCAACGGCCAGGCCGGCGGCGCGTTCATGGTCGCCGGTCCCGACTGGCGCGGGACCCCGCCGCCAGGGATCACCCGCGTGTTCCACTCACCGACGAGCCTGGCACTGGCGTTCTACAGAACCCAGCTTCTGGGCCCAGGCGATCTGGCCGCCGTTCACACACTGCAGGACGGCTATCGCGTGCTGCCCTTGTCGGCGTTCCTGAAGCAGCGTCCGCCGGCCCAGGCGCCGGCTCTCAGTCCCACGACTCCTACCGAACCTCGGACCATCGACGATCCGGTACCGTTCTTCAGGGTGCTCAACTGGATGCTGGCCGCCGCGCCCGTCCTGCCCGAGGAGGCGGCACTCCGGAAGCGCTTCGAGCGGATCGGCGTCATTGCCGGCCAGTCGTTCGGAGAGCCGGCGGCCGACGTGCGTGAGGCGTTGCTGAAAGGCATGCGCCAGGGACTCGGGGAGATGTCGGCGCGCGCGAAGACGGTCCGGTCATCCTCTGAATTGTTCGGCAGCCGGGCCTTCCTGAAGGACGATTACCTCGTCCGGGCCACGGCCGCGATGATTGGTATCTACGGCAACGCCGCTGAGGAGTTTCTGGGCGTCGGCTACCAGACTGACGTCCGGGGCCAGCGGTTCGATGGCATGCAGGCGTACACAATCACGTTCGCACGCGGAGCAGAACCTCCTGTCGGCGCGTTCTGGTCAATCACGGCGTATACCGCTGACCGGTTTCTGTACGCCAACCCGATCAACCGCTACGCGATCAGTTCGTCGATGGTGGCGCAGATGCGGAAGAACCCCGACGGCGGGTTCACAGTCTACGTGCAGCACGAGTCGCCTGGCGCGGAGCGGGCGGCACATTGGCTGCCCGTGCCACACACGGCGTTCGGCCTGACGTTCCGGACCTACCTCCCCGGCGATGCGATCCGAAGCGGGAAGTGGACGGCACCACCGGTGGTGCCGGTTGGCCCCGGAGGAACGACCCTCGATGGCCGAATCGACGAGGCGTTCGAGGCCACGTTTCCGCTGTACGAGATGGCCAGGGCGAGGTTCAACGCGATGGTGAATCCGCTGAATCCGGCGCCGTCGCCGATCAATGGCGTGCCCGTCCACCGTCGTGCGCTCATCGATCACACGGCGCGCGATGTCACCACGCCCAACAACGACACGCTCTACTCGGCAACGTGGCTCGATCTCCACGCTACACCCGTCCACATCCATCTGCCCCGGATCGCCGGCGGGCGTTACTGGTCCGTGGCGCTGCTCGATATCTTCACCAATAACTTCGCGGTCCTGGGCCGGACACGCGACGGCGAAGGTCCCGTGGATGTCACCGTCGTCGGCCCCGGTTGGACGGGATCGGCGCCGCCAGGGCGCGTCATCGTGTCGCCCTCCAACGATGTGCAGGTGATCGGCCGGTTCCTCGTCAACGGCCCCGCCGACGCACCCGCGGTCCACGCCATCCAGGACGGCCTGACAGTAGTGCCGGTCGATACGTCGGCGAAGGTGCTGCCCCAGTGGGTGCCGGTTCGGATGTCTACGGAGCCCGAGAATTACCTGGCGGTGGTGAACGAGATGCTGTGGCGGAACCCGGTCAACTCGGCGGAAGCGTCTCGCTTCGCCGCCTGGGCAGACCTGGGCATCGGGGGCGGGCCGTATGCCTTCGCCCGCACGAGCCCTGACGTCCAGGCCGCGTGGCGGAGGCGCCTGCCGCTGCTCCACGAAGGGCTGAAGGAGGGCCTGAAGCGCGGCGCACGGCTGGTGTCGGGCTGGAGCGTGCCATCCCCGGAGGTCGGCGAGTTCGGCACGAACTACGCGTTGCGCGCGGCGGTGGCGTTCGGAGGCCTCAGCGCGCTTCCGTCGAGCGAGGCCATCTACCTGAACCTCGAGAACGACCCGGCCACGGGCGCACCGCTCGATGGGCGGCGGCACTGGAAGCTGATCGTGCCGCCGATTGACGCAAGCGGCTTCTGGTCGTTGTCGATGTACGAGAAGGACTCTGAAGGACGTCTTTTCTTCACCGAGAACGCGATCCGACGCTACTCAATCGGTGACCGGACCGCGGGCATCACGCGGCGGCCTGACGGCAGCATCGAGATCCTGCTCCAGCACGACCGGCCGGCGGACGCCGCCAACTGGTTGCCAACCCCGAACGGGCCGATGGCCTTGACGCTGCGCGTCTACGGGCCGTCCGACGCGATGCGGCGCGGCGACGCGCCGCTGCC
>JALOKU010000032.1 GCA_025456345.1 Vicinamibacterales bacterium
GAGATGACGGCGGAGCAGCGCCTGGCCGCCGCAGACGCGCTGTGGTCAGACCCGGACTCGGTCCCCCAGCAGGTCGAGGCGGTGCAGGCCATCGCGCGGCAGCTGCGCTTCCGGCCGCAGAGCGTGCTGAAGCTGGCTCCCGAGAAGCGGGCGCGGCACCTGGCCGGCCTGCGCACGGTGCCGGAGTCTCTGGCCAGCCGCGCGCTGGTGGTGTACCACCTGGTCTCCAGGCGGCCGATGCTGGAGGCGTTTCTCGACCAGCTGGGCATCGCGCACGAGGACGGGCTCATCGCCGAGGGCGCGAAAGACGCGCCCGACGAATCGAAGCTGCGCGAGGCCGCGGCCGCCCTGCTGGCGACGTTCCCGGCGGCCGACGTCCGCGTCTACCTGTGGACGCTCGCGGCACAGGATCCGGCCACCTGGGGGCCCCTGCTGCCGATTGTCAGCGAGCTGATTCCGGCCTGATCCGGGGATGCTCGCACCGTCGCTGCTGGTCGCCGCCTACGAGGCCGGGTACTTCCCGATGGGCATGGATGACGGCGAGATCCGATGGTATTCTCCCGATCCGCGAGGCGTCCTGCCGCTCGATCGGTTTCACGCCCCGCGCCGCCTGCTCCGCGTCGTCCGGTCGCGCCGGTTCGAGATCTCCGTCAACCGCGCCTTCCGGGACGTGATGGAAGCCTGCGCCGCCGATCGTGAGGAAGGGACCTGGATCAACGGGGAGATTCTCGACAGCTACTGCGCGCTTCACGACCACGGTCTCGCGCACTCGGTGGAGGTGTGGGACGGCGGCCGCCTCGCGGGCGGGTTGTACGGCGTGTCGCTGAACGGCGCGTTCTTCGGCGAGTCGATGTTTCACCGCGTCAGCGACGCGTCGAAGGTTGCCCTGTGGGCCCTCGTCGAGCGCCTGCGCGAGAGGACGTTCGCACTGCTGGACATCCAGTGGCTGACGCCGTTTCTCGCGTCCTGCGGCGCCGTGGAGATGCCCCGGGAGCGGTATCTGGAGGCCCTCGCGGAGGCGCTGCAGCGCGACGCGCGCTTCGACGCGTGAACGGCCGGACGTGAACGGGCGAGGAGGGCGGCATGCCTGTGCGGACCGTGTATCACCTGAACATCGACTCCGACCAGATCGAAGGCGCGGCGATCGCGCTCCTGCCCGGCGACCCGGGCCGGGTGCAGGGCCTGGCCCTCACGGCGCCTTTCGAGCGAGGCCGGGAGCTTGCCAGCAAGCGGGAGTACCGCACCTGGATCGCCTACCTCGGCAGCACCCCCGTCCTGGTCACATCGACCGGGATCGGCGGGCCGTCCGCCTCGATTGCCATCGATGAACTGGCCCAGCTCGGCGTGCGGACGTTCCTGCGGGTCGGCACCACGGGCGCCATCCAGGAAGACATCGACATCGGCACCGTCGTGATCACGACAGGAGCGGTCCGCCTCGACGGCGCGTCCACGCACTACGCGCCGATCGAGTACCCGGCGGTGGCGCACCCGGACGTCGTGCAGGCCGCGGCGGCGGCGGCCGCAGGGCTGGGTGTGCCCTTCCGCACGGGCGTCAGCGCGTCGACGGACACGTTCTATCCGGGCCAGGAGCGGTACGACTCGTTCTCGGGATACGTGCCCCGCCGGTTCCAGGGCATCACCGAGGAATGGCGCCGGCTGCACGTCCTGAACTACGAGATGGAGTCGTCGACGGTGCTGACGCTCACCGCGGCCATGGGACTGCGCGGCGGCTGCGTCGCCGGGGTCGTCGTCAACCGGGCCCGCAGCGAGAACGTGACGAAGGCCGACCTCGAGGCCGGCGAATCCAACGCCGTGAAGGTGGCCGTCGCGGCGGTGGCGCGCCTCGTCGCGGGACGGTGAGCGGCATGAGCGACGTCGAGCTGCGGTTCCTCGGTACCGGAGACGCGTTCGGCAGCGGCGGCCGGCTGCACAGCTGCACGTTCATCAGGTCGGCGGAGGGGGACGCCCTCGTCGACTGCGGGCCCTCCGTCCTCGCGGCCCTCCGGCGCGAATCGCTCGACCCCAACGCCGTGGACGCCATCCTCGTCACGCACCTTCACGGGGACCACTTTGGCGGCGTGCCGTTCCTGCTGATGGACGCCCACTACGCGGCCGGCCGCACGCGGCCGCTCGTCATCGCGGGTCCGGCCGGCGTGGCCAACGCGGTGGCGCGCGCGCTCGATGTGCTGTTTCCGGGATCGGGCGGCCTGATGCCGCGGTTTCCGGTGACGTACGTCGAATGGCGCGACAGGGAGGCCGTCGGCGCCGGGCCGGTGCGCGTGACGCCGTTCCAGGTGCGGCACTCGACCCACACGCCGTGCTACGGGCTGCGTGTCGAGAGCGCCGGGCGCGTGCTGGCGTTTTCCGGCGACACGGAGTGGACCGACGCGCTCATCGAGCTCTCGTCCGGCGCGGATCTGTTCGTGTGCGAATGCTCCGGGTACGAGAGCGCGCCGCCGCATCACCTCGACTTCCTCACGCTCGAGCGGCACCGATCGGCCCTGACGTGCCGCCGCCTGCTCCTCACGCACATGGGGGAAGCCATGCTGGCGCGGGCCGAGGCGCTTGGGCTCGACGCGGCGTCCGACGGCCTTGTCCTGACGATCTGACCCGCACGCTTCACGTCAGAGGGCAGCCCCAAGGATCGCGACGAGCTGGTCGGTGCCGAGGGCGACCGGGTTGCCCTTCATGCTGCTCGAGTGCTGCGCCTGCTCGGCGATGGCCGGGAGGCCTGCAGCCTCCACGCCGAACTCGCCCAGGCGCGGGACGCCCAGGCGTTCGACAATGCCGCGGAGCCAGGCGACAGCGGCGTCGGCCTCGGCGTCAGCTCTGCCCAGCAGCAGGCGACCGATTTCGTCGGCGCGTGCGAGCGCGTGGGTTGTGCCGCCACCGCCGCGCATGGCGCGGAGATTGGCCGCCATCACGTGCGGCAGCAGCGTGGCGCACAGGGCGCCGTGCGGCGCGTGGACCATGCCGCCGAGTGGGGCGGCCAGGCCGTGCACCGCGCCCAGCCCCGCGTTGGCCAGGGCCAGGCCGCCGAAGAGACTGGCCAGCGACATGTCGGCGCGCGCGGCGGCATCGTGCCCGTCACGGCATGCGCGTTCGAGCGATCGGGCCACGCGCCCGATCCCGTCCCGGCACAGCGCATCCGTTATCGCGTTCGCGCGCGCGGAGAGAAACGGCTCGATGAGTTGCGTCAGCGCGTCCAGGCCGGTCGTGGCGGTGATGGCGGGCGGGAGGCCGTACGTCAGCACGGGGTCGATGACCGCGAGACGTGGCAGCATCAGCGGGCTTCGAAGGCTGACCTTCAGCCGCCGCTCGGGCACCGACAGCACGGCGTTCCGCGTGACCTCGGATCCGGTGCCTGCCGTTGTCGGGACCGCGATGAGCGGAAGGGGAGCGTTGCCCATCGCCTTGCCGGCGCCGACGATTTCCAGGTAATCGATGGGGTCGCCTTCGTTGGCTGCCAGCGCGGCGATCGCCTTGGCGGCGTCGATCGCGCTGCCCCCGCCGAGACCAACGACCACCTGGACCGACCTGCGCCGGGCGAGGTCCGCGGCGCCGGACACGAACGCGAACTCAGGCTCCCCGTCGACGCACAGCAGGACCACTTTCGCGTCCCGCTTCTCGAGCCCCTCCACGAGCGACTCCGCCCTGCCTGGATCACGACCCGTGACGACGAGCACCACGGAGCCGAGTTCGGCGGCCCAAACGGGGATGGACGCCGCCGAGCCTTCGCCGAAGACGATGCGGCCGGCGGTGGCGAATTCGAAGGGTGTCACGGCCGCTCCGTTGGCGGGCGCATGCCGTAGGCATCGTCAGCGGGGAAGAGGTTCGCGTACTTCGTGCTCGAGCGCGGCTCGGCCATCATCGGCGCCACCGCGTCGCGCCACGCGGCGTAGTGCGCCGTCTCCTTGTGCGCCGCGATGGCGTCTGCCGTCCGGTAGGCCTCGACCAGCACGAAGCGGGTCGGGTCGTCCTGCTGCTGGATGACGTCGAAGCGCGCGACGCCAGGCTCGTTCACGCTGTTCGCCGCGTTGATGAGCGTGGCCGCCTTGAACACCTCGACCGCGTCGGGCCGGACGTGGACGTGAACGTGGATGACGTGCATGGCGAGGGTGATTCTACATCCGGGATTCCCGCCTTCGCCCGATCCGAGCGCTCCGGGCTACGACGTGGCAAGCGGGATTCGGGATTCGGGACTCGGAACTCGAGCTGGAGATCGACGTACGAGGAAGGGTGGAAGGCGCAGAAACCACCCAGGACCCGCGGCCCATTGAACAGCGTCAGATAAAGAAACACGAGGCCTCATGATCGACGATCCCATCATCCACGAGCGCGTCGCGGGCGAGCCCGGCACCTATATCCTGCGGGCGTCGATGCACCTGCCGAAACCGCGCGCCGAGGTCTTTGCGTTCTTTTCGGACGCCCGGAACCTCGAAGTCATCACGCCCGCGAGCCTGAAGTTCAGGATCCTCACGCCCGGCCCGGTTGCCATGGCTCCGGGGACGCTCATCGATTACCGGATTGCGGTCAATGGGGTTCCGGTGAAGTGGCGGACGCTGATTTCGAGATGGTCGCCGCCTGACGCGTTCGTGGACGAACAGCTGAAGGGTCCGTACTCGCGTTGGATTCACACCCACCGCTTCCGCGACGCGGTGGATGGCGGGACGATTATCGACGACGAGGTGCGCTACCGCCTGCCGCTCGACCCGTTCGGCCGGCTGGCACACCCGCTCGTCCGACGCCAACTGGACGGCATCTTCCGATTCCGGCAACAGCGCGTGCGGGAACTCCTGTCGCCACCCGGGGCCTGAAGACCCCGGGCTGCACGTCCCGAAGACCTCGTGCTCCAGTCCTGATGAGCGGCCGGGCCTTCAGGCCCAGCGCTCGGCCGTCTACTGCCCAAACGTGTCGCAGGCAGCGATGCGGCCGGACTCGAGGCCGCGCCTGAACCACTCGACGCGCTGGGCCGACGAGCCGTGCGTGAACTTCTCGGGGTGCACGCCGCGCCCGGACATCCGCTGGATCCGGTCGTCGCCGATGGCCGCCGCCGCGTTGAGGCCCGCTTCCACGTCGCCTGCTTCGAGGATGTTCCGCTGCGCGGTGGAGTGGCCCCAGACGCCGGCGAGGCAGTCGGCCTGCAGTTCCAGCCGCACCGACAGCTCGTTGGCCAGGCCGGGCCGCTGCTGCTGGGCCCTCCGCATCTGGCTGTCGATGCCGAGGACGTTCTGGATGTGGTGGCCGTACTCGTGGGCGATCACGTACGCCTGGGCGAAATCCCCGGCCGCGCCGAATCGCGACTTCAAGTCGTCGTAGAAGCTCAGATCGATGTAGACCTTCCGATCCCCCGGGCAATAGAACGGCCCCGACGCCGCGTCGGCGAAACCGCAGGCCGACCGGACGGCGTCCCTGAAGAGCACCAGGTTGGTCGGCGGGTACTCCGTGTTGGCTTCCCGGGGCAGGACGGCCGTCCAGGTGTCCTGGACGTCGTTCACGACGAACTTCACGAACTCGTAGCGCTCCTTCTCCACGGGTGACATGGTGGCGGGCGGTGCCGAGGGCGCGCTCTCCGTCATCGTCGTGTCAGCCGGCAGGTCGCCGAGCAGGGAGAAGAAGTTCTGCTTGAACAGCAGGCTCAGGATGCCGATGATGATCAGCCCTCCCAACCCGATGCGCACGCCGCCGCCCCCGAACCCGCCAGACCCTCCGCCGGTGGATCCCCGGCGGTCCTCGATGTGCTGATCGCTTGTTCCGCGCTGCCACCGCATACGCCCCTCCCGTCAGGCTGGTGAATGCTCGATGTCTTCCCACTCTAGCAAACAAAGGAACGCTCGGGCGCTACCCGTGCGCCAGACTGCGGATGAGCGTCAGCAGCATGTCGATCGCCACCGTGTTGTGCCCGCCCTGCGGCACGATGACATCCGCGTACCGCTTGCTCGGTTCGACAAAGTCCAGGTGCATCGGTTTCACGGTGCTCAAGTACTGCTCGACTACCGACTCCATCGTCCGGCCCCGTTCCGCGACGTCCCGCCTGAGCCGCCGGATGAACCGGATGTCGTCGTCGGCGTCCACGAACACCTTGACGTCGAGCAGGCTGCGCAGCGCGGCGTCGGTGAAGATCAGAATGCCCTCGACGATGATGGCCCGGCGCGGCTGGACGAGATCGGTGGCGGAGAGCCGCGCGTAGCGGGCGAAGTCGTAGAGCGGCACCTCCACGGCCTTCCCCGCCCGCAACTGCTCGAGGTGCCGGACCATCAGGTCGGTTTCGAGCGAATCGGGATGGTCGTAGTTGAGGGCGGCACGCTCTTCCAGCCGCAGGTCGCTGCGATAGCGGTAGTAACGGTCGTGCTCGAGCACCGTCACCTGGTCGGGGCCGAGGCTCTCGACGATCCGCCGCACGACGGTCGTCTTGCCCGATCCCGACCCGCCCGCCACACCGATGACCACTGGACCCGCCGCCATGTGTGCCTCCGTTCCGTGCTTCTTCACACGGCGCGCAATCGCGCCGCCGCCTGCTCGAGTGTCTCGTCCTTCTTCGCGAAACAGAACCTCAGCACGCGTGGCGCCTCGCTGTTGTAGAGGAAGGCCGACGTCGGGATCGACGCGACGCCGTGCTCTTTCAACAGCCGCATCGCGAACGCCGCGTCGCCTTCGCCGCTGATCGCCGAGTAGTCGAGGATCTGGAAGTACGTGCCCCGGCTCGGGACCGGCGTGAAGCGCGAGCCTTCGAGCAGCGCGAGGAACCGGTCGCGCTTCTCCTGGTAGAACGCGGCGAGGTCGTCGTAGTGCGCGCGCCGCCTGGTGAACTCCGCGTACGCATGCTGGGCCGGCGTGTTCGTGGCGAACGTCACGAACTGGTGCACGCGCTGAATCTCGGCCGTCAGGGCCTGCGGCGCGGCGATGTACCCGACCTTCCAGCCGGTCGTGTGATACGTCTTGCCGAACGAACTCACCACGCAGGTCCGTTCCCGCAGCGCGGGATGCCGCGCGAGGCTCTCGTGGCGCGCCCCGTCGAACACGATGTGCTCGTAGACCTCGTCGCTCAGCACGATCACGCCCGTGCCGTCGAGCGCCGACGCCAGCGCCCGCAGGTCGTCGGCCTGCAGAATCGCGCCGGTGGGGTTGTGCGGCGAGTTCACGATGAGGAGGCGCGTGCGAGGCGAGAGCAGGCGGCGGACCTGGTCCCAGTCGATGCGATAGTCGGGCGCGCGCAGCGTGACGAAGCGGGGGGTGCCGCCGTTGAGCCGCACCACCGGGACGTACGCGTCGTAGCACGGCTCGAAGAGCACCACCTCGTCGCCGGGCCGCACGAATGCCGAGATGATGTCGAACAGCGCCTCGGTGGCGCCCGAGGTCACCGTCAACTCGGTGGCCGGGTCATACTCCGCGCCATAGAGACGACGGATCTTCGCCGCCAGCGCCTCGCGCAGGGCGAGCACGCCCGGCATCGGGGCGTACTGGTTGTCGCCGGCCTGCATGTGCCGGTGGACGGCTTCGACCAGTTCCGGGTCGCAGGCGAAGTCGGGGAACCCCTGCGAGAGGTTGAGGGCGCCATGTTCGTTGGCCAGCCGGGTCATCACCGCGAAGATGCTGACGCCGACGTCGGGGAGTTTGGAGGCGATGCGGGCCGGGGTGTCCATCAGCCTTCCAACTTACGCACCGCTCCGCCTTTCGTCAAACGGAAACCGTTACGCGATCCGGAAGGGGCGAAGGGCGTGTTTACTGACGGTCGCAAGAAGACCTGAGAAATGAGGCAGGTTGCGCCGCTGGTACGGATCATGCTCAAATTATGAACAGCGCCAGCAACTTGCCGGACCACCGGCAGCCAGCGCCGCAGACGGCCCCCATGACGACCGCAGTTTCAGCCACGAACCGTGCCGCCACGAGGCCGGACGACCTCCTCGCGACGGCCCTGCGTGCGCTCGGCCGCCTGGGGTTCGCCGCGCTGGCCCTGTTTCACGGCTGGCTCCTCGGCGCGCACCTGCTCGACGGGCGCGCATTCGCGCCGGCCACGGCCATCCGCTGGGCCCTCGCGCTGCTGGTCCTTGTGGGCTTCCGGGCGCTCAGCCGTCGAGGCCTCCCGCTGTTCTTCGGCCGGCGCGCCGTCGGTCTCTGGCTGCTCGTGGTCATCATCCACTGCAGCGCGGCCTGGGAAGGCGGGGCCGCCGCCGCGCTCGACAGGGCGATTCCCGAATCCGTCACGGCGCTGGCCCAGTTCTCGGCCGCCACCGCCGTGCTTGGGCTGGCGCTCGCCGCGGCCCTCGCCTCGGCGGCCCAGCCGTGGGCCGGAGGCCGCCCCGCATTCTCCGTTCCCGTCCCCGTCGCCGGACTTCCTGCATCCGGCTTCCGCTACGGCTTCTCGCCCCGCCCTCCGCCTCTCGCCTGACCGTTCGCGATCCGGCTGATTTCGAACAGCGCCGTCCGGGTGACCTTCGTCGCCCGGCCCGGATTCATGGGAGACGGCTTGATGACCTGCGCGGCGGCCCGGCCGGGCCGCGGGCAGGCCTGCTGAAGCCGCTCGTCGTCACGCGAGGTGGTGTGTCATGTCTTTCGTCATCAGGGGCGGTTTCCCGAAGTGGTTCGTGCTGTGTGTCGGTCTCATCAGCCTGCTCGCAGCGGCCGGCGCCGCGTCGGCGGGCGACATCGTCGGCGTGGCGGCGGATGCGACGGGCGCCGTCCTGCCGGCGGCGCAGGTCACGCTGCGCAACCTCGCCACCGGCGAGGAGCAGTTCGCGCAGGCCGATCTCGAAGGGCGGTTCCGGTTTTCCGGCGTGCGCGCCGGCAGGTACCTCGTCACGGTCGAGTCGCCCGGTTTCTCGCGGGAGTCGACGACGGTCGCCGTCGACGACGGCCGGGCGCCGGACGAACTGAGAATCGTCCTGGTGCCCGGGCGCATCGAGATGGGCGTCACGGTGACGGCCGCACGCGGCGAGCGGCGCGCGGACGCCGTACCGATCCGCACGGACGTCTTCGGCCGTGACGCGCTCATCATGCAGTCGCCGCTCTCGGTGGGCGACGCGCTCATCCGGGCGCCGGGCGTGACGCCGGTCGGCAACGGTCCGATGCAGGTCCGGCCTCGTCTGCGCGGCCTCGATTCGACGCGCGTGCTCGTGCTCGTCGACGGCGAACGCCTCAACAACGCGCGCACGGCGACGGACCGCTCGGGCACCGAGGTGGGCCTGATCGACCTCAACACGGTGGCGGGCCTCGAGGTGGCGAGCGGCGCCGGGTCGGTGCTCTACGGCACCGACGCGCTCTCTGGGACGGTCAACATCCTGACGCACCAGCCCCGCTTCAGCGACGGCCTGCGCTTCACGTACGGCTTCGACGGCTTTTTCAGCTCCAACGAGAACGGGCGGCGGGGCGCGGCGACGCTCGGCGCAACCGGGCGGCGATTCGCGATTCAGGTGACGGCCGGAGCGGAGGCGTACGACGACTACCGCGCCGGGGCCGCAGGCAGGAACGAGGACACGGCCGCCTTCTACACGAGCGGCCGGATCACGAACGCCGATACGATTGACGACAACTTCGGCTTCAACTTCAACGCCTTCCCGGAGCCGTTCAACGCGCCGTACGCGCGCGCGTCGGCGGTCATCCCGACTTCCGGCGCGAGCGGCACGAGCCTCAATGCGAGCGGCCTCTTCGCCCTGACGGGCACGCAGACGCTCCAGGTGAAGTACATCCGCCGCCAGATGAACGATGTCGGGTTCCCCGACTTCGAGCCGCCGGTGTTCTTCCAGCGCACGACGCTGCCGTACAACGATCTCGACCGCGTGTCGGCCCGCTACGAGGCGCGCGCGATCACGCCGTGGTTCCCGAACCTGAAGGTCACCGGCTACTTCCAGGACCAGCGGCGCCTGCTGCGTACCGAGTTCCCGGTCCAGTTTCCGGTGCCGTCGCCGGCGTTCTTCCCCATCAACGTCTACCGGTTGAACCTCCTCACCGACACGGAACAGCACGTGCAGACGCCGGGCCTCGACGTGCAGGCCACCTTCGCGCCGGCCCGCGCCCACCTGCTGACAGCGGGCATGATGCTCTACCGCGACGGCAGCCAGGACACGCGCACGAACACATCGCAGAGCACGATCATCGGCAACGTCGCCATGGGCCCGCGCGGACCGGCGGCCAGCGTGTTTGCCGCGCCCGTCGTGCTCGGGCCGGCGGCGACGACGCACCCGGTGCGCGTGCCGGACTCGTCGTTCAGCGACGTCGGCCTCTTCGCGCAGGATGAATGGAGCGTGACCGCCGCCCTGCGCCTCGTGGCCGGCGTGCGCGTCGACGCGTATCGCGTGAAGACGCAGGCCACACCCGGATACGAGGTGGAGTCCTTGACGGCCGGCGCGAAGCCGCCCATCGACCCCGCCGCGCTGCCGGACGCCGGCGGCTCGACGCTGTCGCGGACCGCCGTCACCGGCGACATCGGCGCCGTCTACCGGCTCACCGAGCCGGTGAGCCTGCGTGCCCGCTACGGCCGCAGCTACCGCCACCCGAACCTCGAGGAGTTGCTGTACTCCGGCCCCGCAACCGTGGGCGCGATCGTGCCGAACATGCAGGTCCAGCCGGAGGTCGGCCACAACACGGACGTCGGGATCACGCTGCGGGCCGGCCGCGTGGCCGGCTCGGTGTCCTACTTCCACAACGTGTTCGACGGGTTCATCTCGACCGAAATCGTGGCGACGACCCCGTCGGGCCCGATTTCGCAGGCCGTGAACTTCAGCGACGTCCGCATCCAGGGCGTCGAGGGCGATCTCGACGTGCCGGTCGTGACGAAGCCCGGCATCCTGACCGTTTTCGGCAGCGCCGCGTTCACGCGGGGGACGGTGCGCTCGGGAACCAGTCCGCTCACCGGCGCGTCGCTCTCCGGAACCCCGCAGGACAACATCTCGCCGTTCAAGGCGATTGTCGGCGTCCGCTTCATCGACCGGCGCGACCGGTGGTGGGTGGAGTACGGCGTGCGGTCGCAGGCGGACGTCACCCGCGTGGCGGAGACGCTGCTCGACTCTCCCTATCTCATTCCGCAGGACCTGCTCGGCCTTGCAGGCTTCAATGTGCAGCGCGTGGCCTGGGGCGTGAACTTCCGGCCGGGCGCCGCCCGTCTGGGACTGGTGTTCGCGGTCGAGAACCTGACCGACCAGTACTATCGTGAGCAGTTCCAGTTCGCGCCCGCGCGCGGGCGCACGTTCACGGCGGCCTTCAACGTGCGGTAGGCCGAGGCGACAGGTTGACGCCGGCGCACCGCCGGCCGTAGAGTCGGTCTCAGGGGGGTCCTTGATGAGTCCGACCAATCACTACGCACAGATCGATTACCGCAGGATGATCGCCTGGCCGAAGCGCCTCGAGCGCGAGTGGACGTTCCTGTCGGCGCCGTTCGGGTCGCTCCCGTCGAAGCGGCTGCTCGACCTCGGGTGCGGCACCGGCGAGCACGCGCGCTACTTCGCGGAGAAGGGGTTCGACGTCGTCGGCGTTGACGTGTCGGACACGATGCTCGAGCGGGCGAAGGAAGACGGGGTTCCGTCAGGCGTGCAGTTCCTGTTCGGAGACCTGCTCCACGTGGAGAACGTCGTGGCCGGCAAGTTCGGCGGCGCCGTCTGTCTCGGGAACACGCTCGCGCACATCATGGACCAGGACGCGCTGACGCAGCTCTTCACGGGGGTGCGCGCCGTGCTGCTGCCCGGCGCGCCGCTCGTCATCCAGGTGCTCAACTACGAGCGCCTCGTGCACGCCGGCCAGCGGTGCCTGCCGCTCACCTTCATCCAGGACGAGGAAGGCGAGGCGATCTTCCTGCGCGTGATGACGCACCACGACGACGGGAGCGTCACCTTCACGCCGTCGTTGCTGCGCTACCGGAAGGACGGCGACCCCGCCCTCGAGGTCATCACCAGCCACAACGTGCCGCTGCGCGGCTGGAAGCGGGCGGAGATGGAGGCGGCGCTCGACGCGGCGGGCTTCACGACGCGCGAGCTCTTCGGCACGATGGCGAAAGTCCCGTACGCGGACCACGACTCCACGGATCTGGTGGTCATCGCGCGGTAGGTGCCAGGAACAGGGCGGGAGGGGACCGGCGCGATCCTACGCTTCGTCGTCCCAGGGCTTCGGCTGAGGCCCGGGGACGATGGCCGCGAGATCCGAGTCGTCCATGCCGGTACCCGAGGACTTGCGGACCTTGCTCTCGGCGCGGCGCACCGCTTTCTGGGCCTGCTTTTCGCGCTTGGCTTTTTCCCGTTCGCGTTTCTGAAAGGACGGCCGGGCTCGGTTCACAGCGACTCCATTCGCGGGGGCCTCAGCGCAGGCAGGCGCGGAGACGATTGCTCGGAAAAGAAGAACGGGGGGCGGGCGCAGGACGCCGGCCCCCCGTTGACGTCAGAGGGAGCGCCCTACCAGCGCGACTCGCGCCGAGGCCCGCGGCCGCCGCCGCCGCCGCGATCGTTCCCGCCGAACCCGCCCGGCCGCTCGGTGCGCGGACGCGCCTCGTTGACCGTGAGGTTGCGGCCGCCGAACGGCTTGTCGTGCAGCTCGGTGATGGCCTTCTGCGCGTCGGCGTCGGTTGCCATCTCGACAAACGCGAACCCGCGGGCACGGCCGGTGGCCATGTCGCGCATCACGCTCACCGAGTCAACCGCCCCGTACTGCGAGAACAGGTCCTGCAGATCCTGCTCGCCCGTCGTGTAAGGAAGGTTGCCGACATACAGCTTTCTACCCATTGCCATTGCTCCTCGTCTCTTCTCACGAGACTCTGGACGGCCGGCTTGCCCGGCCGTCATTCACACTCGGCGATTTCAGACAAATCGCCCCTCGATGGCAGCTCGTGACTGAGCGGAAACGACGCGGCAGGAGCGAGTCGAAGGCGACTCGATTCGGCTCTCAACGCGGATGCTACAGAAGGCGGGCTTCCACCTGACCTTCCTATCTTACCACGAACCCGGCCGCTTGGCGGAATCCGGCGGCTGCGGCTGGGCCGGGATGTCCGGCGTTCAGGCGTTGTCAGGCGAGAATTCCATCCGCCGGAACGCCTGGGGTTCATGAAAGCTCGGGCCCTCGGGCGCAGACCAGGCGGCGTAGATGGCGCCGCGCTCCGGTTCCGCGGGGCCGTGCGGCCGCTTGATGCGGAACACGTTGAAACGCCACGCATCGCCCGGCGAAGGCGGCACCCGCGGCGCGACCTCCGGGGCCATCGACTGGAGGCCGCTCCAGGGAAGCCAGGCGAGCGCGACCCAGCTGCCGGGCGCCAGGCCGCCGCACGAGCCGGGCACAACCGTGCTCTCAAGGCCGCGCCAGTCCCACGAACGGTCTCCGTTCAGCCGGGGATGGGGCTCGAGGATGTGGAGGTCGGTAACGACGTTGACCGGGCTGATTTCGACCTCGGCATAGTGACGGCCGAGGCAGGCCGGGTCGAGGAAGATCTCGACGACCTCTTCTTCCCAGATCGGGTCGTCGAGATGCCGCATGGTGTGCCATGGGCGGTCGTCACAGGCTTCGAACCGGATCGCGAGGCCCTCGGCGTTCCAGAGTGCCCGGAAGGAGGTGCGGTACGGGGCGGGCCCCCACTCGATGCGCTGGGCCGCCTTCCAGGCCTTGTCGTGGCCCGGCAGGAGCGTGACGGGGCGCGCGCGGGTCCACGTCACGCGGTAGACCGCGTCGGAAGGAAGAGGCGCCGCGCCGCGGTACAACTCCGCCATGAAACGGGTCCTTGTCGGGTGGAAAACAGTTCAAGTATCGAGCCTCGCGGGTGGGGAGTCAAGGCCGCCCGCTCACCCCCCTTGACCTCCCGGGAGCCGACAGGTAGATTCTGGGCGCCTCCGGTGCGTGGTCCCCCGTTGTCCCTTCCCGAAAGGCCAGAACCATGATCGTCCGAGCGCGCGTGCTCATCCTGTTGCTTGCCGCATTCCCAATCGTGGTCGCGGGCCAGCAGCCGGCGGCTCCCGCAGGCCAGACCAACCCGCTCCTGAAGGCGTGGACCACGCCCTTCGGCGTGCCCCCCTTCGGCGAGATCACGCCCGCGCACTTCCTGCCGGCGATCAAGGCCGGCGTGGACCAGCAGCGCAAGGAGATCGAGGCGATTGCGACGAACCCGCAGCCGCCGACGTTCGCCAATACCATCGAGGCGATGGAACACGCGGGCGAGCTCCTCTCGAGAGTCAGCCCCGTGTTCTCGAACATGCAGTCGTCGAACACCAATGAGCAGCTGCAGGCCATCAACCGCGAGGTGGCGCCCCTGCTGACCGCACTTCGCGACGACATCCGCCTCAACCCGGCGTTGTTCGCGCGGGTGAAGACGCTGTGGGACGGCCGCGCGGCGCTGACGCTGACGCCGGTGCAAGCCAGGCTCCTCGAGGAGCAATACAAGGCGTTCGTGCGCGGAGGGGCCAACCTCTCGCCCGGGCAGAAGGACCGCTTCCGCGCGATCAACGCGGAACTGTCGGCCCTCGGCATCAGGTTCGGGGACAACCTGCTGCGCGAGACCAACAGCTACAGGCTCGTGATCGAGAAGGAGGCGGACCTGAAGGGCCTGCCCCCGTCGGTCGTGGCGGCCGGCGCCGACGCGGCGAAGGCGGCGGGCCTCGCGGGCACGTGGGTCTACACGCTGCAGGCGCCCAGCATCTGGCCGTTCCTGCAGTATGCCGACACCCGCGGCCTGCGGCAGCAGATGCTCGAGGCCTACACGACGCGCAACGATCGCGGCGACCAGTTCGACAACAAGGCCAATGCCGCCCAGCAGGCGGCGCTGCGGGCGGAGCGCGCGCAGTTGCTCGGGTACACGACGCACGCCGACTTCGTGCTCGAGGAGAACATGGCCAAGACCCCCGACAAGGTCTACGCCCTGCTCAATCAGCTGTGGACGCCGGCGCGGGCGATGGCGCTCCGCGAGGCGGCCGACCAGCAGGCGCTCGTCAAGGCGTCGGGCGGCACGTTCACGCTCGAGGCCGCCGACTGGCGCTACTACCAGGAGAAGATCAAGCGGCAGCGGTTCGCCCTCGACGAGCAGGCCCTCCGGCCGTACTTCAAGCTCGACCACGTCCGCCAGGGCGCCTTCTACGTGGCGAACAGACTGTACGGTCTGACGATTGCGCCGCGCCCGGACCTGCCCACCTACCACCCGGAGGTCCAGGCGTTCGAGGTGAAGGACGCCGACGGGTCGCACCTGGGCATCTTCTATACGGACTACCATCCGCGCCCGGGGAAGCGGGTGGGCGCCTGGAGCAGCACGTTCCGCAGCACGCGCATGAAGGACGGCCAGCGCGTGACGCCCATCGTCGTCAACGTGTGCAACTTCTCGCGGCCGGCGGGCGGCGAGCCGGCGCTGCTGACGCTCGACGAGGTCGGCACGCTGTTCCACGAGTTCGGCCACGCGCTGAACTCGCTGCTGTCGAAGAGCCCGTACCGGGGCCTGGGCGGTTTCCCGCGCGACTTCGTGGAAGTGCCGTCGCAGATCATGGAGAACTGGGCGCTCGATCCCGAGGTGCTGAGCGTCTATGCAAAGCACTACAGGACCGGCGAGGTGATCCCGGTGGCGCTTGTCGAGAAGATCAAGAAGGCCGAGCAGTTCGACCAGGGCTTTGTCACCGTGGAGTACCTGGCCGCGTGCCTCCTCGACATGGACTGGCACACGCTGCCGGTCGGGCCGGCGACAGACACGACCTCATTCGAGCGCGCGTCGATGGAGAAGCGCCAGCTGCCGCCCGACATCGTGCCGCGCTACCGCAGCACGTACTTCAACCACATCTTCGGCCCCGGCGGCGGGTACTCGTCCGGCTACTACGCGTACATCTGGAGCGAGGTCCTGGACCAGGACGCCTTCGAGGCGTTTCGCGAGAAGGGGCTGTTCGATCAGGCCACGGCGCGCGGCTTCCGCACGATCCTCGAGAAGGGCGGCACCGACGACCCGATGACGCTCTACAAGGCGTTCCGCGGGCGCGAGCCGAGCGTGGAGCCGCTGCTCAAGAAGCGCGGCCTGAAGTAGCGACCGGCGGGGGAGCGGCGCAGGGGACCTCCTACGCGCCGCTCATCCGGTCGTCGAATTCGTCCCATTCCCACTCGTTCCACCACTCGAGTTCGAGGCCCCGGCACGTCACGCCGAAGGCGGGGCACATGATGCAGCCGTCGCCGCGCATCACGTCGGGATTGGCCGGCGGCGGGTACCGCGCGACCAGTGCCTGCCCCTCTGACAGCGCCTGCCGCTCATCCGCCGTCATCGGCCGAGAGGGCAGTTGCGTGACGCCATTGCGGCGCAGGCGCGGTTCGCATTCGGGGAACAGGACCGAGTTCTCGGCGTCGATGTGGTGCCACAGCGCGTGCACGTAGGCGGTGGCGAATTCCTGCAGTCGCTCCCCGGCGTCCGCGCGGCCGTCGAGGCAGGACGCGAGCCCGGCGATCAGGCCCGCCATGCGCTCGTGGTCGGCGATCAGCGTCGCGATCGGGCCGCGGTTCGCGGGGAGCCCCGCGCGGTCGCGCAACGCCACAAACAACGTGTCCTCCTCCCGCGCGTGGTGAAACTGGCCGGCGTACATCCTGAAGAACCGCAGGAACGCCGCCCCCTCGTCTCGCGAGCGGACCGCGGCGGGCGAGGCGGCGTACGTGAGGAACGCGCCAGCCACCTGCTCGATGACGTCGTGCTCGGCGTGCAGCTCATCGAGAAGCGTCATCGGGACGGTCTCCTCACCTGCGAGCGGCCCGACGATGCCGCGGGAGGGGGTGCTGAAGCCGCCTGCAGGTTTCCCGGCGGCGGGTGCATTGTATCCGACCGCGCGGTGCGGGCCGCCTGCCGGCGGCGGCGCGACACGGTGCGGTCCGGAGAGGTCCGATGATCGGTAAGACCGCGCTTGGCCTCGCGTCCACGATCGTCCCCGCTCGTCCCGCCTGAGCCTTGACACGGGGCCGCTCCGGTGTTACTTGTGGTCGCGCATCAGGGATGAGGTGGTCTGACCTGAGGGGGCCTGCATCATGCGTGAACACAAGGGGCCGGAAGCCAGCGCACTGGTCGTCGCGCACGTGCGGGGGCTGCTCGATCGCGGGGAACTGAAGGGCGGCGAGCGCCTGCCCGCCGAGCGCGAGCTCGCGCGGGTGCTCGGCGTCAGCCGGCCCAGCCTTCGGGCCGGTCTGCGATCGCTGGCGGAGATGGGCGTGGTCGTGATCCGGCCGGGCGCCGGCTCCTTCATCGCAGGCGGTCCTCCCGCGTTTGGCACCGACGCCCTTCGCTTCCAGGCGGCGCTCCACGGGTTCACGCGCGATCAGATGTTCCAGGCCCGCCTCGTGCTCGAAGTGGCCGTGGCCGGGCTCGCGGCCCGCCACGCGGCGCCTGAAGACATGATCGCCGTCAGCGAGGAGGCCACCGGCATGTTCGCCTCGCTCGACGAGCCGCAGGCCTTTCTCGGGCACGATATCTCGTTCCATCGGGCGGTCGCGGCGGCGAGCGGCAACCCCGTGCTGTCGGCGCTGGTCAACATGGTGGCCGAGCAGTTCCGCGAACAGCGCCAGCGCAGCATCGACCGCGCCCGCGACCTCAAGCAGGCCGCCGACGAGCACCGCGCGATCTACGTGGCGCTGCGCGCGCGCGACGCCGAGCGCGCGAGCCGGGCCATGCGCGACCATCTCGAGCGGGCGTATCGCACGCAAGCCGAAGAAGAAGGAGCGGAGACGTGACGCGTTTCCTGTCGGAGGACTTCCTGCTCGAGAGCCCGGTCGCGGCTGACCTCTACCACCGCTGCGCCGCCGCGCTTCCGATCATCGACTACCACTGCCACCTGTCGCCGGAGCAGATGGCCGACGACCATCGATTTGCGTCGATCACCGAGATCTGGCTCGACGGCGACCACTACAAGTGGCGCGCGATGCGGGCCAACGGCGTCTCCGAGCGTTGCTGCACGGGTGACGCGTCGGCGTGGGAGAAGTTCGAGGCGTGGGCCCGGACCGTGCCCGACACCCTGCGCAGCCCGCTCTATCACTGGACGCACATGGAGTTGCGGCGGCCCTTCGGCGTCGAGGACCTGCTCTCGCCGGCGACGGCGCGGGGCGTCTTCGACCGTTGCAACCAGCGGCTCAACGAAGACGGGTTCACGACCCTCGGGCTGCTGCAGGGATTCCGGGTGGCGGTCGTGTGTACGACCGACGACCCGGTAGACGACCTTCGCCACCATCAGCGCCTGGCGGAGCGGCGCGACCCGGCGACCCGCGTCTATCCGACGTGGCGGCCGGACAGGATCTTCGCGGTCGAGGACCCTGCCGCGTTCAACGCGTACGTCGGCCGCTTGGAGCAGGCGTCGGGCACCGCGGTGAGCGGGCGGTTCACAACGCTGCTCGAGGCGCTCAAGGCCCGCCACGACGCCTTCCACGCGATGGGCTGCCGCGCCTCCGACCACGGGCTGGAGACGCTGTGGGCCGAGCCGGCGACGGCGCCCGAACTCGACGCCGCCTTCGACGCGCTCCGCGCCGGGAGGGCGCCGGGAGCCGCCGAGGCCCTCAAGCTGAAGTCCGCGCTCGTGTACGAGCTGGCGCTGTTCGATCACGCGCGGGGCTGGGCCCAGCAGTTCCACCTGGGCGCGCTGCGCAACACCAACACGCGCATGCGCCGCACCCTCGGCCCGGACACGGGCTTCGACTCCATCGGCGACTTCGACGTGGCCCGGCCGGTGTCGCGGTTCCTCGATCGCCTCGACGACACGAACCAGCTGGCGAAGACGATCCTCTACAACCTGAACCCGCGCGACAACGCGCTGCTGGCGACGATGATCGGCAACTTCCAGGACGGCACGATTCCCGGGAAGATGCAGTACGGCTCGGCCTGGTGGTTCCTCGACCAGCTCGACGGCATGACGGGGCAGATGAACGCGCTCTCGACCATGGGCCTGCTCGCGCGCTTCGTCGGGATGGTCACCGACTCGCGCAGCTTCCTGTCCTACTCGCGCCACGAGTACTTCCGCCGCCTGGTCTGCAATCTCCTCGGGGAGGACGTGCGGCGCGGGCAGTTGCCCGACGACCGCGACCTGCTGGGCCGGATGGTCCGCAACATCTGTTTCTTCAACGCGCGCGACTACTTCGGCTTCCCGCTCGGGAAGGCCGCCGACGGCGTCTGATCCAGACAGGAGGCCGCGATTCTGGGTCCTGACCCGCGCCCGAGGATCTGACGATGCCGAATCGCGGTCTGCTGTCTACAGGATCTCGGGCACGAACGTCCGCGAGTTGATGGCGCCAAGCGCCTGCTTCAGATCGGCGAGCATGGCCGCATCGCGATAGGTGCCGACGATGGCGCCGCCGGAGCCCGCGAACTTCGCGCTGGCGCCGCACTGGCGCGCCGTCTCGACCTGGGCGATCTGCCACGGCGCCAGGTTGTAGATGCGGCGACGCGTGTCGAAGTTCTCGTTGATGAGGGCCGACAACCGCTCGTGATCGCCGGCCATGATGGCGTCGCGGCCCGCCGCGGCCAGTCCCGCGAAGTGCGTCATCGCGTCGACCACGAGCGCTTCGCCGCGGTTGTAGCGCTCGCGGATCGCGTTGTGGAAGACCTCGGTAGGCTCGCCCATGCTGATGTGATACGCGAGATAGACGGGCGGCAGCCGCGCCGGGTCGAGCCGCTCGTAGTGATAGCAGGGCAGTCCCGACACTACGACCTCGCGCGCCTTGCTGAAATCCATGTACACGAGGCCTTCGTAGACCTGGATCACGCGGTCCTGGAGGCCCGCCGTGATGCCCAGTTCCTCCTGCTCCACGTTCAGGACGAACGTCGGCTGCACCTCAACCGGGATCTCGATCCGGTAGAACTCCATCAGGCAGCGCAGCGTCGCCACGATGAGGGCGCTCGATCCGGCCAGCCCGACCTGGCGGGGAATCGTGGTCTGGTAGCGGACCGAGAAGTTCCGCTCGTGCAGCCGGATGTCCCGCGCGCTGCAGTAGTCGACGAACCGCTTGATGGTGGCCTTGATGAGCCGGATGCCGCCGTAGTACCCGTGCAGCCGCACGTCGCGCGCCAGATCCTGCACCGAGTTGAACCGCGCCCGGTCGCCCTCCGCGAGCACGATGTCCACCGAGTCCCACTCGTAGAGCACGACCTCGGCGTAGAAGTCGCGGACGCTGAACGAAATGGTCTTGCCGTGGTAGCCGTCCGACGGGTTGCCGAGCAGGCCGGCCCGCGCGTAGGCGCGCTTACGCGTGAGGAACATGCAGCAGCTCCTCGAGGTGACGGCGCAGCGCCTCGCCGTGCTTCGGGTCGGCCAGCGCGAACTCGACGAACGCCTGGAAGTAGGCGTCGAAGTTGCCGATGTCGTAGCGCCGCTCGCCGCCCGTCAGCCTGACGCCGTAGGCCTTGCCGCCCTGGCGGATGAGGGCCCGCAGCGCGTCGGTCAGCTGGATCTCCCCGCCCTTGCCAGGCTGCGTCTCCTCGAGCGCGTCGAACACCGCCGGCGACAGCACGTACCGGGCCGCGATGGCGAGGTTGCTCGGGGCTTCCTCCGCGGACGGCTTCTCCACGACGTCCGCCAGCTCGAACACGTCGCCGGGCGAGACCGGCGCCGCCACGCCGTAGTGCGAGACCTCGTCGCGCGGCACCTCCTCGAACGCGATCACGGCCACCGCGTCCCGCTCGAAGAAGCAGCGCGTCATCCGCCGCACGACGTCGCTCTCGGCGTGCATGCCGATGATCGAGTCGCCCAGCGCGACAATGAACGGGCGGCGGCCGACGAAGGACTTCGCGCACAGCACGGCGTGGCCGAGGCCGAGCAGCTGCCGCTGCCGCGTGTAGAAGTACTGGACGGCCGACCGCTCGAAGGCGAGCTCGGCGAGCAGTTCCTCCTTGCCGCTCTCGCGGAGCGTCTGGATGAGCTCGCCGTTGAGATCGAAGTGGTTCTCGATCGAGGCTTTGCCCGGGCCCGTGACAAACAGCACCTGCTTGGTCCCGACGCGGGTCAGTTCCTCGACGACGTACTGCACGACCGGCTTGCGCCCGACCGGCAGCATCTCCTTCGGCTGGGACTTGGTGGCCGGCAGGAGGCGGGTGCCGAGGCCGGCGACGGGAACGACGGCGATTTCGATATCCATGCAACAGCCAGGACAATAAGGCGGCGCATAATGCGCCAGGCCCCGGCATTCTATCAAGGCGCCAGGAACCGGCGATAGTGCGCCGCGCACCCTGCGGCGACGCGAGGCTCCGGGGATCCCCATGGCAGGCGTCGGAACCAGCAGACGCCCGACGCTCGCCCCTCGAAGGCGTTCCCTGGCGCCACACCGTCACGTGAAGAGCGTGCGAGCCGCCTGCTCCACGACGGCGACCACGGCCGGATGCCTGAGCTTTCTCTCGACCGTGATCGCATAGAACCGCTGGCGAACCGACTCCGCCCGCCCGACCTCACGAACGCCGTACTTGCGGCGCACGTCGGCCGCGGTGGGCAACGCAACCGGAAACAGGCCCGCCCCCGCTTCGCCGAACGCCTTCATGAGCGCGCTGTCCTCGAACTCCCCGACGATGCTCGGCCGGATGTGCTCTCGCTCAAACCACTCGTCGAGCGCGGAGCGCAGCGCCGAGTTCCTTCTCGGCAGCAGGAACGGTGCGCCGTCGACGGAACGCGGAAAGCCCTTGCGGTACGCGGCGGCCAGAGCAGCGGTGCCGCACAGCGATACGCCGCACTCCCCGAGAAGGTGGTTGTACGCGCGAACGCTCACGGACGGGCCGACCGGCGCGTCGGCCAGAACAAGGTCGAGGCGGAAGAGCGACAGTTCCGCGAAGAGCCGTTCGGGGGTGTCCTCCAGACACTCCAGGCGCACGGTCTCGGCGAACTTCAGGACGGGCTCAAGAACACGGTAGGCGATGAGCTTCGGGACCACCATCGCGACGCCCACCGTCAGGCGCAGCCCGCGCCCGGGCAGCTGGCCGCGCACCGCGTCGAGCAGCTCCTGTCCGAGGCCGACCATCTCGTCGGCGTAGCGGTACACCGAGCGGCCCGTGTCGGTCAGCACGAGGTGTCGTCCTGATCGCTTGAACAGCTGCTGCCCGAGGGTGCACTCCAGCGCGCGGATCTGTGCCGTCACGGTGGGCTGCGAGACGTGGAGCTTCTCGCTGGCGCGCGTGACGCCGCCCTCCTGGACGGCGGTCCAGAAGACGCGCAGGTGGTGGTAGTTCAGGGAGTCCATGCCATCGGAGAATACATTGAAACTGCACGATATGTCGGCCCGCGAGGATGTATGTGTTCGAAAACTGCAAGGGCGCTGGCAACGAGGTGGATGCGTACCACGCGGTCGCAGCCACGCAGGCCGAGGCCGTCAGGTCAGCTGAGCCGTCCAGCGCTCCGCGTTCCCCCTGGGGCGGAGCGAAGGCTGGCGTGGAGCGGCGTTGTCAGCCGCCTGCCAAACCCGATCGTCTGCGGATCGCTCACCTCCACCCTGCGCCTTCTCCCCCTCATCGCGGTCCTGACATCTAGCGACAGCGCACGGCCGACCATCGCGCCCCTGCTGCTGTGGGACGGCTGGAGCAAGGTCGTAACTGGCCTGTCCTTCTCGACCGTTGTCGGATTCCTTGACGCCGTCAGCCTGATGACACGCATGCTCCATGTCTGCCGGCGATGGCATCCCAGCCGAGCACGCCGGATCTTCGGAAGGCTTCAGGTGCGATCGGCGGCCCTCATGGCGTTTTGGCCACGGACGCCACGACCGCCAGACGTTCATCGGCGTCGTCACCGTGGCGCTCTTGCTCGGCGGCGTGCTGCCGGCCCTCGACGTGCCGTGGCGGGTCGCTGCCGTCTGCGCGGCCACCATGGGCGTCGGAGCGGTCCGCCGCCTGTCGGGTGTGCGGTGGAGTCTCGCGCGGACGGTCGTCACGGGCTGGATCCTCACCTTCCCCACGTGCGGCCTCATTGCCTCTGTCACGGCGCTCCTCTTGCGATGCAGTGACTGACACGACCTCCGAAGCGCGGTGGCGTGGCGAAATCATCGACAAATGTCTATGCAATTGTTGTGAAGATAGTATTTGTTTCTGGTGTGCCTGAGGGTGATGATCGTCGTGACGGCTCTGCGCCGCCGTGGTGCCCAGGCCCCCGGGCGGCCTCGAGGCGACCGCCGCAGCGCGAGCGATACCGGGAAGGAGACGGCGATGGCCGTGGTGACGAAGACGACCGTGCGGGCTGTGGGCGTGGACCTGACTGTTCGGCTGAAGCACTACCTTGAGCGCCGGCTGCTGTTCGCCCTCGGACGGTTCGAGCGGCGGGTGGCCGGCGTCCGCGTCTGGATCAGCGACGAGAACGGACCCAGGGGAGGCCTTGACAAGCGATGCACAATCGCCGCCCGGCTGAAGGGCGCGGGAGAGGTCCGGGTCGAGGAGGTCGGCGCAGAACTGTCGTTCGCGATCGATTGCGCGGCGGGCCGGCTTCACCGGGCGGTCTCGAGGCGGATCGAACGGGAACAGGAACCGCGGGTTGGCAGTCTCGGCTGGCGCACCCGGTGACCCGCCGTGTCCGGGAACTGACACAGGCCGAGGCGCAATCCCGGCAGTCCGCAGAGAGAGGTCGGGATCATGAGTGTACTGTTGGCTGTTGACGAGGATTCGGTCCTTGAAGACGTGCTGGAGACACCGCGCTGGTGCGTGCGGCTCCGCGCGGGGGACGAGGTGACCGTGATTCACGTGTCCCCCGACTTCGGGTGGTCCCTTCGCGGCCACGGGGTGGAGGAGTCCGGCGACGCTGTCGCACGGGAACAAGACCGGAGAGCCGAGCGGGTACTGTCGGCCGCCCGCGGCCTCCTGTCGGGCTCGTCCACTCGCGCAGAGTACTGCCACCAACGCGGACATCCCGCGACCGAGATCCTCCGGATGGCGCAGCAGCGGAGCGTCGACCTCGTCGTGCTTGGCGCCCAAGGCGGCACCGAACGCGGCTTCCTCGTAGGCTCCACCGCGCAGAAGGTGAAAGCGCTCGCGCACACCAACGTCCTCGTCGTCCGGCGGGGAATGCCCCCGGATGGCCACCGATTCCGGGCGCTGCTGGCGGTCGACGGATCGCCGGAGAGCACCTGCGCGGTCGAGAATTTCGCGCTGCTGACGCAGGCGGATCGGGCGGACGTCAGGCTCGTGCACGTGGTCGACCTGCCCCCGACTGTCTGGGATTTGTACGGCCCGGACGAGCCACTGGATGTGGCGTCGCTCCCGGGCGCCATTCGGGAACAGGTGGATGGCGCCCTCGCCGGTGCCCTCGACGTGCTCCGGGAGCATCGCATCGCCGCCACCACGGAAGTGCGGCGGGGCCCCGCAGCCGCCGAAATCCTCAACGCGGCGAAGGCCTTCCGCGCCCACCTGGCGGTCGTGGGCTCGCGGGGGAGGTCGGGGATCCGCGGCCTGCTCCTGGGAAGCGCCGCACAGCGTGTCGTTCGCCACGGGGCCTGCTCAGTCCTGATCGGACGTCCGTCCGGGACCGCACATCCGTCGGCGTCTTGAACCCGCTCGAGGCGTGCAGACTCGGCAGCCTTCAGGATCGGACCGGCGACGATCGCAGAAGGTGAGCCCCGCGTCGCACGCCCCCTCCCGCACGGCCAGGGATCTCACCTCCTTGGTTCCTTCGTTCCCCCCGCCGATCCCTGGCGTCTCCCTGACGGACGGGTGGTTCGCCCGCCGCCGGCAACTGCCGGTGGGAATCGGCGATAATGGGCCCGTTTCACCACGACGACGGCAGGTTCGGCGGGGAGGAGATGGCATGAGGCGTTACGACGGACCCGGAGCGGCAATGGCCGGCATGTTGCTGGTGTGCGCGGCCGCCGCAGCCTCGGCGCAGGGGCCGGGGGCTTCCGCGCAGGCGTTCTCCGCCGCCCCCGACCAGGCGGCCATCACGAAGGTGATGTCGGCGGTGGCCGATTGGCAGCTGGCGAACCCGTCGGCGCACGAGCCGTACGACTGGACCCAGGCCGCTTTCTATACGGGCGTGATGGCCTTCGCGGGCATCACCGACAACCCGAAGTACGTCGACGCGATGAAGGCGATGGGGGAGCGGAACCAGTGGCGCCCGGGCCTCCGCCCCGGTCACGCCGACGACCACGCCGTCGTGGCGACCTACGCGCAGCTGTACCGGAGCTACAGGAACACGGCGATGCTGGGGCCGTCGCTCGCCCTCTTCAACTTCCTGCTCACGAGGCGATTCGACGACCCGCTCGTCTGGGGCAACGGCATCGAGAATCGCGAACTGGCCTGGTGCGACGCCCTGTTCATGGGGCCGCCGGCGATGGCAGCCATCAGCGCCGCGACGGGCGACCGCCGCTACCTCGATCTCGCGGACAGGCTCTGGTGGAAGACGACCGACTACCTGTACGACCGCACGGAGCATCTCTACTACCGCGACAGCCGCTACTTCGAGCAGCGGGAGAAGAACGGCAGGAAGGTGTTCTGGAGCCGCGGCAATGGGTGGGTGATTGCCGGCCTGGCGCGACTGCTGCAGGACATGCCGGCTGACTTCCGCGGCCGCGATCGCTACGAGGCGCTGTTCCGCGAGATGGCAGGCGCCGTGCTCGCGGCGCAGAGCGCAGACGGCTACTGGCGCTCGAGCCTGCTCGATCCGGACAGCCGCCCGAACCCGGAAACCAGCGGCACGGGTTTCTTCGTGTTCGCGCTGGGGTGGGGCGTGAAGCAGGGATTGATCGACCGCGAGAAGTACGAGCCCGCCGTCATGAAGGGATGGGATGCGCTCGTCCGGGCCGTGCATCCGGATGGCATGCTGGGGTGGGTGCAGCAGATTGGCGCGGAGCCAGGTTCGGCCGGCGCGGATAGCACCGAGGTGTACGGCAGCGGCGCGTTCCTGCTCGCCGGCAGTGCCGTTCACGCTCTCGCCAGGTAGTCCGCCGGGAGGGACACACATGACCTGGACCCGGCGGCGATTCATGGACAGCGTGGCGGCCGGGACCGCCGGCCTCAGCCTCGGCGCCCGCCTCCGCGCGGCCGATGAGGTTCAGGAGAGGCTCGGCGAGTTCCCGCTCGCGGGCCTGGTGCGCCAGTTCCGCGAGGATCAGGCGCGCTCGGATCTCCGGACCCGATCGGACGGACGCCTCAACTACCTCGAGACGATCGACGGCATCGTCCGGGTCTTTGCCCGCCATCAGGACCCGCGCGGCGCAATCATCGACCCTTACGAGCAGGCCGAGAAGCAGTACTCCACGCCGGCATTCGCCCTGGCGGGAGCCGCGCTTCTGTCAGCCGGGCGGCAGGAGACCGTCCCCCTCGCGGCCGCCGTCCGCGCCATGTCGTTCGCGTGCGCGTCGCTCGCGGACGGCAAGGCGGCCGACGGCCACGCCGACTTCTATACCGTGCTGCTCATGCACGCCGACCGGTTGCTCGCGCCGCTCGTGCCGGAGTCGACGTCCACAGCCTGGCGCCGAGATTTGGCCCGCATCGTCCCGGAGATGACTTACCGCCGCCAGCCGACCGACGCGACGACGAACAACTGGAACCTCGTGGCCGTGGCGGGCGAGTGGATGCGCACGAAGGCCGGGCTCGGAGACTCGCTGTCCTGGATCGAGGCGTCGCTCGAGCGCCAAGTGGAGCTGTTCACGCCGTGGGGCATGTACCGCGACCCCAACGATCCGATGGCCTACGACCACTTCGCCCGCCTATGGGCGCTCGATCTGCTCGACGAGGGCTATCGCGGCCGGCATGCGGCCGCGTTGGAGGAGCTCGTCGAACGCGGCGCGTGGATGTCGATGTTCATGCAGTCGCCTTGGGGCGAGCTGCCGTGCGGCGGCCGGAGCGCGCATCACCAGTGGAACGAAGCGCAGCAGGCGGTGACCTTCGAGTCGTGGGCGGCGCGGTTCGCCCGTCGCGGCGACCGCGCGGCCGCCGGCGCCTGCAGGCGCGCCGCGCACCTGTCGCTGCAGTCCATCAGGCGATGGGTGCGGCCCACCGGCGAACTCTGGATCGTCAAGAACCGCATGGATCCGGCCGCGCGGCACGGCTACGAGTCGTACTCGTTCCATTCGCAGTACAACCTCCTGGCGGCCGCCATGCTCGCCATCGCCTGGACGCGCGCCGACGACGGCATCGCCGCGGCGCCCAGCCCGGCAACCGTGGGGGGCTTCGCGTTCGCGGTCCAGCCGGCGTTCCACAAGGTCTTTGCGAATGTCGCCGAGCTCTATCTCGAAATCGAGACAGGCGCCGACCTGCACTACAACCCGACCGGGCTCCTGCGCGTCCACCGCGTCGGCGTGCCCCACGACACGTTCTCCGACGGCGTCACACCGGCCGCGTCGTACCGGCTGCCCGCCAGGCCAACCCGGTCCATGGCGCTGGGCCCGGAGTGGCGGGACCGCTCCGGCGCCTGGCATGCGCTGGCGGCCCACGGCCGGGACGACCTGGACAAGGCCGAGTTCGTGCTCGTATCGGCGTCAACCAGGCGGGTTGAGCTCCGGTTGACCTACCGCGGCCGCCTGCGGGGCGGTGCCGCTGCCATCACCGAGCAGGTGACCATGACGCCGGAACGCCTGGAGATCGCACACACCGTGGACGGTGAGGTCGATGCGGTGCGTCAGTGCTGGCCGATGCTGGCGACCGACGGCGCGAAGCCGTCCGTGATCACCGTGGCCGGGACGACGGCAACCGTCACGCGGGAGGGCAGGCGCTTCAGGTTCGAGACGCTGAGCGACGGGGCGGTCGTCTCGCGGCTGGGCGTGTTGGAGCCCTGCCGCAACGGTTTCATGGATGCCTGCGTGGCGGAGGTTGAGGGGAAGACGATCCGCGCGAGGATTGGCGCGGCGCCGACACCAGGGAGTTGACGCCGTTCCTGCGACGCTGCGGGTGACCGAGGTCGCGCGAGGCCGTGGGTGGCCGGGGCGCTTCCCATCTGCGCGGAGGGAGGACAAGCGAAGGTCACCCGAGCACAGATGGGAACGGCCCGGACAGGACCCGCAGCCGACGTCGCCTCGCCAGCGGATCGCCGTCTCTCCCGCAGGCCTGGCGCTCCATCAGCGCCTATCGCTGAATCCGCGCCGACCCGCCCTTGGCGAACGCCCGCACGTGCTCGACCGTTGCCATCGTCGTATCGCCGGGGAACGTCGTGAGCAGCGCGCCGTGCGCCCAGCCGAGCCTGACGGCGTCCTCGGGCGCCTCGCCGGCGAGCAGCCCGTAGATGAACCCCGCCGCAAACCCGTCGCCGCCGCCCACGCGGTCGCAGACATCGAGCTCGCAGGCGGGGGCGGCGAACGTCTTCCCGTTCATCCACGCCACCGCGCTCCAGCTATGGCGGTTCGTCGAGTGCACTTCGCGCAGCGTGGTCGCCACCGCCTTCACGTTCGGGTGCTTCGCCACGACGCCGTCGATCATGGCGAAGAACACCGCCGGATCGAGCTTCGAGGCGGCATGCACCTCCGGGCCCGGTATGCCGAGGCCCTTCTGCAGGTCCTCCTCGTTGCCCACCAGCACGTCCACGTGCTCGACGATGCGGCCGATGACGTCGGCGGCGCGCGAGGCGCCGCCCCAGATGCTCCAGAGCTTCTCGCGGAAGTTCAGGTCGAACGAGGTGACGGCCCCGGCGGCTTTCGCGGCCGTCATTCCCTCGATGATCAGCTCGCCGGTGGTCTCCGACAGGGACGCGAAAATGCCGCCGCTGTGGAACCAGCGCACGCCGCCGGCGAAGAGGGCCGTCCAGTCGAAGTCCCCGGGCTTCAGCAGGGCGGCCGCCTCGTTGGCGCGATTGTAGAAGACCACCGGCGCGCGGACGCCGAAGCCGCGATCGCTGTACACCGTGGCCATGTTCGGGCCGTTGACGCCGTTGTGTGCGAAGCGCTTGTAGTGGGGCGTGACGCCCATCGCCCGCACGCGCTCGGCGATGAGGTCGCCGATGGGGTAGTCGACCATCGCCGACGCCACCGCGGTCCGCAACCTGAAGCAGTCGGCCAGGTTGGCCGCGACGTTGAACTCGCCGCCGCTCACGTGGATGGCGCAGGCGTTGGCCTTGCGGAAGGGGATGAGGCCGGGGTCGAGGCGGTGGACCAGCGCCCCGAGCGACAGGAAATCGTATGCGCCACCTGCGCGAATCGCCAGCCCGTGTGCCATCTCTCGAACTCCCTCGGTCCCGATGTCCCCGTCTACCACTCGGTGTGGAACACGCCCGGCTTGTCGACGCGCCGGTACGTGTGCGCACCGAAGTAGTCGCGCTGCCCCTGCGTCAGATTGGCCGGCAGCCGTTCGCTGCGGTACGCGTCGAAGTAGGCCAGTGACGCGCTCATCGCGGGCACCGGGATCCCCGTCTCGACGGCCACCTGGACGACGAACCGCCACGAGCCCTGGCGGCTCTCGACGGCCTGCCGGAATGCGTCGTCGAGCAGGAGGTTCGGCAGCGCCGCGTCGCGCTGGTACGCGGCCATGATGTCGCCGAGCAGCGAGGCGCGGATGATGCAGCCCGCGCGCCAGATGCGCGCGATGTCCCCGGCCCGGAGGTCGTACTTGTACTCAGCCGATGCCAGCTTCAGCAAGCCGAATCCCTGCGCGTAGGACGTCACCTTGCTCGCATACAGCGCCGCCCGCACGGCGTCGACCAGCCGCTCCTTCTTGCCGTGGTACTGCGGCGCCGGGCCGTGCAGGATGCGGCTGGCATGGACGCGCTCGGTCTTGAGCGCCGACAGGATCCGGCTTTCCACCGCCGCGTTGATCGTGGGGATGGGGGCGCCGATGTCGAACGCATGCTGGCTGGTCCACTTGCCCGTGCCCTTCTGCTGCGCTTCGTCCAGGATGAGATCGACCAGCGGGCGCCCGGTTTCGGGGTCCGTCCGCGCGAGCACCTCGGCGGTGATCTCGATGAGGTACGACCGCAGGTCGCCGGTGTTCCATTCCTCGAAGATCGCGCTCAGCTCCTTCGCCGGGAGCCTGAGCCCTCGCGACAGCAGATCGTACGCCTCGGCGATGAGCTGCATGTCGCCGTATTCGATCCCGTTGTGGACCATCTTCACGTAGTGCCCGGCGCCGCCGGGCCCCATGTACTCCACGCACGGCTCGCCATCGTCGGCCTTCGCCGCGATCGCCCTCAGAATCGGCGCGAGCGCGTCCCAGGCCTCGCGCTGCCCGCCTGGCATGATCGCGGGCCCCCACAGGGCGCCCTGTTCGCCCCCGGAAACGCCGGTGCCGATGAAATGGAAACCGCCGCCGGCGAGTTCCTTGCTCCGCCGCTCGGTGTCGAGGAACCACGAATTGCCGCCGTCGATCAGGATGTCGCCCGGCTGCAGGTGCGGCTTCAAGTGCGCGATGGCGCTGTCGACGGCGGCGCCGGCGGGCACCATCATCAGGACGCGCCGCGGCCGCTTCAGCATCGCCATCAGCGCGTCGGGCGACGGCGCCAGCTCGACGTGGCGGCCCGCGGCCGGCCCGGCGACGAAGGCCTGGCCCTTGGCGGCTTCGAGATCGTAACCCGCGATGTGGAACCCGTTGCGTTCCATGTTGAGGGCCAGGTTGGCCCCCATCACGCCGAGGCCGACCACACCGATGTCACATGGCATACGCAGCTCCCGTGGTGGCCGCCGGGGCCAGGCGGTACAGCATCTCTCCGGCGCGCGGCACGACGATGACGCCGTCGGCTTCGCGCCCCTTCCAGTCCTCGACGCGAATGCCGGCCGCGTCCAGATAGCCGAGGTTGATCCGGCGGCATCGATCTTCCGGAATGCCTGTGGCCAGCGTCACCCGGATGCGGGGCCGTTCCACGCCGGTCGCCGCGTCGTACGTCCCGAGCCCCTTGACGTGCGTCGAGTGGGCGAGGACGCCGCCAGGATGATGCCCGAAACGGTCCCACTGCGCCAGGAAGTAGTCGCGGCAGTGGTAGCCGACCTCGTCGATGATTGCGCCGTGGGTGTAGCTGACTTCCGTGATGTGCGGCGCGTAAATCACGATCTCGCCGCCGTCGGCCATCGCCGGCTCCAGCTTGTACATGCCCTTGGCCGCCGTCCACAAGTCGTCGTACATGGTCGGCATGATCGACAGCACGCGCACGAACGGCCGGTCGACCCACACGATGTGCGTGCGCGCCGAGAGCGCCGAGGCCGCCTCCCAGGACTCGCGCGGCGATCCGACATACAGGCCGTTGATGCCGTCGTGGGTCACCACGAGGCTGATGCAGCTCATCGGCCGGTCCACCATCGCCGCGGCGCGGTCGATGACGGCACGCACGGGCGTGTAGCCGGCGCCGATCACGGCGCTGCTCGTGATGACCGCGCCCAGCCAGTGGGTGAAGTTGATGATGTCGGGTCCGGCGACGCCGGGCACCAGATACTTCGTGCCGCCCGAGAACCCGACCACCTCGTGCGGGAACACCGGGCCGCAGATGACGATGTGGTCGTACTCGAGCAGGAGCCTGTTGAGCGACACGGGGACGTCAACGTCGAGCAGCCCGCCCGACAACTGGCCGATCTCGGCGGCCGGAATCGTGCCCAGCGTGACGAAGGTGCCGTCGAGATCCCACCGGTGGTTGAACACGCGGCTGCTGCCCGCCCGCCCCTCCGTGACCGGGCGGCCGACCAGGCGGCTCAGATGGTCGTCCGACATCGGCTGGTGCGTGCCGAGCGCGACCAGATAGTCGAGCGCCGCCACGCGAGGGCCCAGCGTCCCGGCGAGCGCCTCGAACATCAGCGGCATCGGCATGGTCCGCGTGGCGTCGGGGATGAGCACGAGCAGACGTTTGCCGTCGATGGCCGCCGAGGCGAACCCCTCGGCGACGATGCGGCGGACGTCCGCGCCGGAAAGAAAGCGGGTGGTATCCCCCTGCCCGATGACCATCACGCTGGCTCCTTGCGTCTAGACTCCGCTGAAGGCCGAGAACCCGCCGTCAATCGGGAGGACGATTCCGGTCACGAAGGCCGACGCCGGTGACAGCAGCCAGAGCACCGCGCCCAGGAGATCTTCCGGCTCTCCGAACCGGCCCATCGGCGTGTGGCCGATAATAGCGCGGCCCCGGGCGGTAAGCTCGCCGGTCTTCTCGTCGGTCAGCAGGAAGCGGTTCTGATCGGTGAGAAAGAAGCCGGGCGCGATCGCGTTCACCCGGATGCGCGGGGAGTACTCCTGCGCCATGTGCACCGCGAGCCATTGCGTGAAGTTGCTGACGCCGGCCTTGGCGGCCGAGTACGCGGCGATGCGCGTGAGCGGCCTGAAGGCGTTCATCGACGAGACGTTGAGAATGGTGCCGGCGCCTTCCTGCGCCATGTGGCGGCCGAAAACCTGCGAGGGCAGCATCGTGCCGAGGAGATTCAGATCGAACACCCAGCGGAGGGCGTCTGCCGGCAGATCGAAGAACTTGGTGTCCGCATTCGACGTGGCTTTCGGGTGGTTGCCGCCCGCGCCGTTGATGAGGGCGTCGACCCGGCCGAACCGCCGCACGATGGCGTCCAGCGCACCCGCCAGGCTGGCGGCATCGAGGACGTCGCTTTCAATCACGGCCGCGCGGCTCGCGTGCGGGCCCATGCGCTCGAGCAGGGCTGGGCCGCGCGCCACGTTCTTGTCGAGCAGCGCGACGTTGGCCCCGAGACACGCCAGCGCGCACGCCATTTCTCCGCCAAGCGCGCCCGTGCCCCCGGTGATGGCCACGGTGGATCCGGTGAAGTCGTGGGCGCGGTCGAGTTGTGCGACGGTCATCGCAATCTCCGGTGGCCGATCGAGGCGGCCTGATGGTAGGGCTGAGGGGTGCCCGGAATGGTTTTGGTCTTACCGCAGCCTGTCTCCAACGGTACAGGCAAATCCACTTCGCACACCTTATGCGGCAAGCGGGGGTGCTGTCAAGGACTTGAGTGCGCGCAGAATCGTCCCGTAAAAATGGCTCGATCGGTAGCGGCGGCTAGGCGCGGCCGGGACCAGGCGTCATGCGCGAAGCGGGACTCGTGCCGAGGCTTGGAGGCGAGATAGGACCGACCAATTTCCTCTCTGGTTCGTGACAGGGCACAGATGAAACTGCTGCCTTCCAACATCGCGGACGCGCCGCGCACGCCGACGGACGCGATGCCCGACATCCTGGAATGGACCTCGGCATTCGTCGATCGCGTGCGGGCGGGGAAGCCGGGGCGGGACCGCCGGGACATGCGGCCCCGTGAGGCTGTCGCGAAACGGCCCCGGCCCCGCAGCGCCTGCCGCGAGGCCGGGGAGAGCGTGCGACCGGGCCGCCGAACACCGGCGGTGAAACCGGTCCTACTGCGGGATGACGAACACCTGGAACGACTGCGGCGCGCCGATGGGCGTCACCTTGTCTCCCGCCAGCGTGCCGAGCGTCGCGCGATAGCGCCCGGCCGGCACCGGCGGCACTTGCCCTCGACCGAAGCCGCCAAAGCCGCCCGCCGCTTGGCCCGGGCCGCCGGCCGTCCCCGAGGCCGGCGCCGGCGCGTCGGCCCGGAGGTTCCACGCCACCCGGCGCAGGCCGACGGTCCGGTCGAGATCCAGCCTGCGGACCTGCTTGCCCGTTTCATCGGTGATCGTGAGCACGAGCTTCGCATCGGCGGCCGGTTCCTTCGCCACCGAGTAGGTGAAGACGGCCCCGAACGGCGGGTTGGGAGCCGTCCAGTTGCCTGCCAGCGGGCCGATGCCGGCCGTGCCGGCCGGCGCCATGCCGGTCTGGTTGAAGAACGGCGCGTCGCGGAGCGGAAACAACCGCGCGTCCTCAGCCAGCGCTTTCGCGGACACCTCGCGCAGGGCGCTGTAGTCGTCGAGAATGTAGAACCCCCGGCCGAAGGTGGCGAGGATGAGATCATTCTCCCGCCGGTGCACGGTCATGTCGCGCACCTGGATGGGCGGCATGCCGCCCTTGAGCTGCACCCACTGCCGGCCGCCGTCGAACGACGCGAACAGGCCGAACTCGGTCCCCGCAAAGAGCAGATCGCCATTCACGTGATCCTGGATGACCGACCAGACGTCGTGGCGGTCCGGCAGGTTGCCCGCGATGTTCGTCCATGTGCGGCCGCGGTCGGCGCTCTTCACGATGTACGGCTTGTAGTCGCCGCGCTGCCAGTTGTTGAGCGTCGCAAACACCGTGTTCGCGTCGCGCGGCGAGGCGAACACGTCGCTGACGTACGTCCACTTCGGCACGCCGGGGAAGTCCTCGATCCGGCGCCAGGTCTTGCCGCCGTCCTCGGTGACCTGCACCAGGCCGTCGTCGGTGCCGGCGTAGATCAGCCCTTCGAACAGCGGCGACTCGTCGAGCGACACGATGTTGCTCAGGGCCGTGGTCGAGGTGTTGCGGGCGATCGAGTCGGCCGGCCACAGCTTGCCCATGATCGGGATGTCGTCGCGGTTCAGATTGCGCGACAGATCCGGGCTGATGACCGTCCAGGAGTCGCCGCGGTCGTCGCTTCGGTACAGGCGGTTGCTCGCCCAGTAGAGGCGCCTGGGCGCATGCGGGCTGATGATGTACGGCGCATCCCAGTTGGCGCGATCGCCGCCCCCTGCCGGGGCTCCGCCCTGCCCGCCACGCCCGGCCTGAGGCGCTCCAGCCTGCGGCGCTCCCGCCGGCACGCCTCCGCCCATCGCATCGTCGCCGCCGCCCCCGAATCCCCGGCCCGAGCGCGACTGCGGCGGGCGAATCGACTTCGAGATGCCCGTCCGCACGTCGTACCGGGACACGTTCCCGTCCTGCGACGAGGCGTAGATGATATTCGGGTCTTCAGGGTCGTTGCGCGTCTGGAAGCCGTCGCCGCCCGCGACCACGAACCAGTCGCTGGTGCGCACGCCCCAGCGGTTCGTCGAGCGCGACGGGCCGCAGAACGACCAGTTGTCCTGCGTGCCGCCGCAGACGTTGTAGAACGGCTTCGCGTTGTCCACCGACACGCGGTAGAACTGCGAGATCGGCAGGTTGGCGAAGAAGCGCCACGTCGCGCCCTCGTCGTACGTCTCGTACAGCCCGCCGTCATTGGCGAGCAGCAGATGGCGCCTGTCCGAGGGGTCGAACGTCAAGTGGTGGTGGTCGACGTGGACGCCGTAGTTCTCCCAGTTGGTGCGGCCCCACGTCTTGCCGCCGTCCGTGCTGCGCTCCACATTGACGTTCATCGAGTAGATCGTGTCGGGCCGGTACGGGTCGACGAAGATCTCGTGGTACAGTCGTCGACGGCCGTGGCGCCAGCCGGTGTCGGCTGAGGCGAGGCGCCGGCCGCGCCCTGCGCCGCTCCCGCCGCCGGTGCCCCCGCCCGTCCGCCGGACGGTGCCGCGGCCTGAGGAGCGGCCGGTGGCGCCGCGGCAGCCCGGCCGCCTGCGGCCGCGCCGCCACGACCCGCCGCCGGTGGCATGCGGCCGATGCGCGCCCACGTCGTGCCGCCGTCATCCGAGCGGTAGAAACCCGCCTCGTCGCGCTTCGCGTCCACGATGGCGAAGACGGTGGCC
>JALOKU010000218.1 GCA_025456345.1 Vicinamibacterales bacterium
CCAGGTCTTGTTGAACCCCAGCCGGAACCCGTACGGGTGGACTTTCTGACCCACGTCTCGCTCCTACTTCTTCTTCGCGGCCGTCGCGCCGCCCGTCTTGGTCGACTTCCGCGCCCGCGGGGCCTTCGGCTCCGCGGCACCGGCGCCCCGGGCCGCCTCCACCGGCGCCGGCGCGGCCTTCTTCTCGGGCCGCTCCGCCACCGCCACCGTCAGGTGCGCCGTGCGCTTCACCACGCGGTAGGCGCGCCCCATCGGCGCCGGCCGCACCCGCTTCTGCGACGGCCCCTGGTCCGCGTAGCAGGCCGAGACGTACAGCCGCTCCACGTCGCCGCTGAACCCCGGCTTCTGCTGCGCGTTGGCAATCGCCGACCGCAGCACCTTCTCGATGTCCCGCGCGATCTTCTTCCGCGAGAACTGCAGCGCCGACAGCGCCTGGTTCACGTCGCCCCCGCGGATGAGCGCGAGGACCAGCCCCGCCTTCTGGGCCGACGTGCGGACGTACTTGGCCGTGGCCTGACCTGCGATCATGGCTAGCTACCCGCCTTCGGCGCCGCCGCGCCGGCCGCCGCCACCGCCGCCGCTTTCTCGGTCTTCGTGGTGTGGCTCTTGAACGTCCTGGTCGGGGCGAACTCGCCGAGCTTGTGGCCGACCATGTTTTCCGTGATGTACACCGGGATGAACTTCTTCCCGTTGTGTACCGCCAGCGTGTGCCCCAGCATCTCGGGCACCACCGTCGAGCGGCGCGACCACGTCCGCGTCACCTTCTTCTCGTTCGCCCGGTTCATCGCCTCCACCTTCTCGAGCAGGTGGGTGTCAACAAACGGGCCTTTCTTCAGGGATCTGCTCATAACGCCTTTACCGCTCCGCCGCCCTTACTTGGGCCGCCGCGTGATGATGAACTGATCCGTCGCCTTCCGGTTGCGGGTCTTGAAGCCCTTGGTCGGGACGCCCCACGGCGACACCGGGTGCCGCCCGCCCGAGGTCTTCCCCTCACCGCCGCCCAGCGGGTGATCCACCGGGTTCATGGCGACGCCGCGCACGTGCGGGCGCTTGCCCAGCCACCGCGTCCGGCCGGCCTTGCCGAGCGAGATGTTCTCGTGATCGATATTGCCGACCTGCCCCACCGTCGCCCGGCACTCGATGTTGATGCGCCGCAGCTCGCCCGAGGGCATCTTCACCGACGCGTACGGGCCGTCTTTCGCCACCAGCTGCACCGACGACCCCGCGCTGCGGGCGATCTGCCCGCCCTTGCCCGGCCGCAGCTCCACGTTGTGGATCTCGGTGCCCAGCGGGATGTTCCTCAGCGGCAACGTGTTCCCCGGCAGGATGTCAACCGTGTCGCCGGCCACGATGCTGTCGCCCACCTTCAGCCCGGCCGGCTGCAGGATGTAGCGCTTCTCCCCGTCCGCATACTGCACCAGCGCGATCCGCGCCGAGCGGTTCGGGTCGTACTCGACGGTGACGATCTTCCCGGGGATCCCGATCTTGTCCCGCTTGAAGTCGATGATGCGGTACAGCCGGCGGTGCCCGCCGCCGCGCCACCACATCGTGATCTCGCCGTGGTTGTTGCGCCCGCCCGACTTCTTCAACGACTCGGTCAGCGGCTTGAACGGCTTCGCCGTGGTGATCTCGGCGTAGTCCTGAATCGTCTGGAAACGCCGCCCCGGTGATGTCGGTTTGTAACTGCGGATAGCCATCGATCCACCCCGCTCTACGCGCCTTCGAGGAACTCCGGCAGCTTCTCGCCGTCGCGCAGCCGGACGTAGGCCCGCTTCCAGTCGGAGCGCTGCCCGACGAACCGGCCCTGCCGCTTCACCTTGCCATGCGAGATGGACGTCCGCACCGAGGCGACCTTGGCGCCAAGCAGGTGCTCCACCGCGCGCTTGATGTCGATCTTGTTGGCGCCCGCCGCCACGTGGAAGACGATCGTTTTCCCATCCTCGCGCAGGATGGACGTCTTCTCCGTGATGAGCGGCCGCCGGATCACGTCTGTGAGGTTCATGACCCCAGCACCTCCTGCAGACGCTCGACGGCCGCCTTCGTGGCGATGATCCGCTGCGCCCGCATGACGTCGCGGGCCTTCAGGCGCCCGCTCTCGAGGCACACCGTCCCCGGGATGTTCCGCACCGCGCGCAGCAGCGTGTCCGCAGGCTTCACGTCGACGACCAGCGCCGACCGCACCGCCCCGAACCGCACCAGCATCTCGGCCGCCGCCTTGGTCTTCTCGACCGGCGCGAACGCCTCGACCACCACCACCGCGCCGGACTGCAGCTTCGAGGCCAGCGCCTCGCGCAGGGCCCCGCGCTCCTGCTTGCGCGGCATCGCGTACTCGTAGCTGCGCGGCTGCGGGCCGAACACGGTGCCGCCCTTGCGCCACAGCGGGCTGCGGACCTCGCCGGCCTGCGCGCGCCCCGTGCCCTTCTGCTTGTACGGCTTCTTGCCCGTGCCGCTCACCAGTCCCCGGGTCTTCGTCGCGTGCGTCCCGCGGCGGTCCGCCGCGTTGTCGCGCACGACCGACTGCCAGATCAGGTCCGCCTTCACCCGCCCGCCGAACACCTCGTCGCGGAGCTCGAGCGAGCCGGTCTTCTCGTTCTGTGCGTTGACGATGTCGACCGTCATGGCTACTTCTTGCCCTTCTTCACCTTCTCGACCTGCGGCTTCGGCTCAGGCTTGGCCGCCACGGCCTTCCGGACCACCACGTACGTCCCCGGCGCGCCGGGGACCGCGCCGCGCACCATCAGCAGGTGCTGCTCGCCGTCCACCCGCTCCACGAACAGGTTCAGCGTCGTGACCCGTTCGGACCCCATGTGGCCCGCGGCCCGCATGCCCTTGATGACGCGCGAGGGATACGACGAGGCGCCGATCGATCCCGGCGCGCGGTGGAACATCGACCCGTGGGTCGCGGCGCCGCCGGCGAAGTGGTGCCGCTTGACGACGCCCTGGAACCCCAGGCCGCGGCTCTTGCCGATGACGTCCACGCGTTCGCCGTTCTTGAACACGCTCGCCACGAGCACCTGGTCGCCCGCCTTCAACGCGTCGGCGCCCTTGGCCAGCGCGACCTCGCGACGGACGCGGGTCGGCGGCACATTGGCCTTCCTGTAGTGCCCCGCCAGCGGCTTGGTCGCCTTGGCCGGCTTCTCCTCGACCAGCCCGAGCTGGACCGCTTCGTAGCCGTCCTTGTCCGCCGTCTTGGCCTGCACGACCACGCAGGGCCCGGCCTTGATCACCGTGACCGCCTGGACGGTCCCGTCGGGGCCGAACAGCTGGGTCATGCCCACCTTCCTGCCGATGATGCCTGTGACCATCGCTACTTACGTTCCTTCCCGAACGCCTTGATCT
>JALOKU010000219.1 GCA_025456345.1 Vicinamibacterales bacterium
GGAAGACTTCGTGTACGTGTGGACGCTCGGTGTCGAAGGGCTCGGCGACGGGCAGGACAAGCTGGTGACCGTCGACGTCAACCCCCGCTCCGCCAGCTATGGCAAGGTCGTGCACACGCTGTCGGTGGGTGGACGCAACGAAGCGCACCACTCGGGCTTCACGGACGACCGGCGGTATCTGTGGGCAGCCGGGCTGGACACCAGCAAGGTCTTCGTCTTCGACGTCCATGCGGACCCTGCGAAGCCGAAGCTTCACAAGACGATCGATGACTTCGTGGCCGCGAGCGGCGGCGTGGTCGGACCGCACACGACCTACGCACTCCCGGGCCGGATGATGATCACCGGGCTTTCGAACAACCGCGATCACGGGGGACGCACGGCCCTCGTCGAATACACGAACGACGGCCGCTACGTCGCCACGCACTGGATGCCCACGGACGACAGCCTCCACGGTGCCGTGAAGGCCGGCAAGTATGCGGACGGCTACGGCTACGACGTCAGGGTGCTGCCGCGCCGCAACGCCATGTTCACCTCCTCTTTCACGGGCTGGTCCAACTACATGATGGACTTCGGCAAGATGCTCAAGGACGGGGAGGCGATGAAGCGCTTCGGCAACACGGTCGTCGTGTGGAACCTCCACACGCGCCAGCCGAAGAAGGTTCTCGACGTGCCCGGCTCGCCGCTCGAGATCCGCTGCGCCTGGCAGCCGCACCACAACTACTGCTTCACCACCACCGCGCTGACCTCGAAGATCTGGCTGATCCACGAGGACGCCGAGGGTGACTGGCACGCCACGGCCGTGGCGGACATCGGCGAGCCGTCCAAGGTCCCTCTGCCGGTGGACATCTCGATCAGCGCGGACGACAGCCACCTGTGGGTCGACACCTTCATGGACGGCAAGACCCGGCTGTTCGACATCTCCGACCCGTTCAAGCCCAAGCAGATCTATGAGAAAGACATCGGCCGTCAGATCAACATGGTTTCGCAGAGCTGGGACGGCAAGAGGGTCTACTTCACGTCGTCGCTGCTTGCGAACTGGGACAAGAAGGGCACGGACAACGAGCAGTTCCTCAAGGCCTACGAGTGGGACGGCAGGCAGCTCAAAGCCCGATTCGCCCTGGACTTCACGGCCGAGAAGCTGGGACGCCCGCACCAGATGCGCTTCGGGGCGCACGCGCTGTATGCGCAGGCCCCGGCACAACCGGACGGCGCGCGGCTTGCCCAGACCCGGTGATCGCCGAGCGACCTCCGGCAGGCCAGCCCGTTGCCGTCGCCCTCGACGCATGCGAGGCCAAACACCCGCCGGGTCACACCCGGACCCGGCGGGTGTCGCGCAGCCCGGATGCCGGTCCTCGTCGCGGCTGCGGTGCTGCTGGGCGTTTCGACGCCGGCGGGCGCCGACCTGCCCGTAGGCTACGGCGCGCTCGGCTACTCGCCGCCGGAACCGGGGAGCTACAGCCTGCCCGTCCTCTTCCCGGCCGCCGACGGGCCTGTTCTCGCCGAGAACGGCGACGAGGCGAGACTGCACGACGTCCTCGGCGATCACGTCGTGCTGCTGAGCTTCGTGTACAGCACGTGCGACGACGCCGCGGGCTGCCCGCTCGCGATGGCGGTGTTTCACCGCGTCAGGCAGCAGCTTCGCCAGCAGCCGGGGATCGCGCCGAGGCTTCGTCTCGTGACGCTGAGCTTCGATCCGAGGCACGACACGCCGGAGGTCATGCGCCTCTACAGCCGGGGCCTGAGCGGTTCCGCGCCCGACTGGCATTTCCTAACGACCGCTTCGCCCGAGGCCCTGGCCCCGATTCTGGCCGGCTATGGCCAGTCCATCGACGTCGACTACGACGAGGCGGGAGCGCCCCTCGGCAGCTTCACTCATCTCCTGCGCGTGTTCCTGATCGACCGCGACAGGCGGGTCCGCAACGTCTACAGCGTTTCCTATCTCCACCCTGACCTGCTGGTCGCCGATGTCAGGACGCTGCTGCTCGAACAGCGGAACCCGACACCGGAAGCCACGCCCCCGAGCCACTCGCCCTCGCCCCGCGCGGCGCTTGCCGGCCCGGGTGACTACAGGCAGGGCTACGGGGACACCGATTACGCGACGCGGTCCCGCAGCGTGCGGGACCGCCTGGAGGCACCGGCAGTTCTGCCGGAGCTCGTGCACGCGCCCCCCCTGGGTCTGCCGCCGGTGCCCGTGCCGGTCGACAACCCGATCACGGCCGCGAAGGTGGCCCTCGGCCGCAAGCTCTTCCACGACCGGCGCCTGTCCCTCAACAACACGATGTCCTGCGCCATGTGCCACGTCCCCGAGCAGGGCTTCGCGCACAACGAGCTCGCAACGGCCGTCGGCATCGAAGGTCGAAGCGTGCGCCGCAACACCCCCACGATCCTGAACTCGGCCTATCTCGCGCGCCTGTTCCACGACGGCCGCGAGTACACACTGGAGCAGCAGGCCTGGGGCCCCCTCCTGGCCCGGAACGAGATGGGCAACCCGTCCGTCGGCCGGGTGATCCGCAGGCTCCAGGAGCTCGAGGATTACGGCGGCCTGTTCGAGACGGCCTTCGCCGGGCGCGGACCGTCGATGCACACCGTGGGCGAGGCGCTGGCCAGCTACGAGCGAACACTGGTGTCGGGAGGCTCGGCCTTCGACCGCTGGTACTACGGAAAGGACGAGGACGCCCTGAGTCCGTCCGCGCGGCGGGGGTTCACGCTGTTCACCGGCCGGGCCGGCTGCGCCGCCTGCCACACCATCGGCCCGGACCACGCGCTGTTCACGGACGGTGAACTGCACAACACCGGCGTCGGCTACCGCGAATCGATGGGGCCTGAGCCGGCGAGCCGGCCGGTGACCATCGCCCCGGGCGTCACGGTGGAGGTACCGACGAGCGTCATCGCGTCGGTCTCCGAAGAGACCGCGGCCGATCTCGGCCTCTACGAGGTGACCCAGGACCCCGACGACCGCTGGAAATACCGCACGCCCACGCTGCGCAACGTGGCCCTGACGGCACCGTACATGCACAACGGGTCGCTGCCGACCCTCGAGGCGGTCGTGGGCTTCTACGACCGGGGCGGCGTCCCGAACGAAGTGCTGGACCCCTTGATCCGGCCGCTTGGGCTCACGCAGCAGGAGAGTCGGGACCTGGTCGCTTTCCTGGAGTCGCTCACCGGCAGCGGCACCGACGCCCTCGTCGCGGACGCCCTGGCGGCACCCGTCGGCGACCCGGTGGGGGATCCGCGATGACGCCTCGGCGTGCCTCGTCTCGCTCGCGATGCGGGCGCGGCGCGTGTCTCGCGCTGCTGCTGGGGGCCGCGCTCGACGCCCATG
>JALOKU010000220.1 GCA_025456345.1 Vicinamibacterales bacterium
GATGGCTCCGGTTGGTGGGATGAAGTCCCGCCATAGCGGCGGGAGGAGAGGTTCGGGCCGGACCGCCGCGACGGCGGACGAAGCCCTGCCTCACCGCCACTGTTTGCACATTGTCAAGGGCTAGGGCCCAGGCCCTAGCGCCTATTCCCATGCCCACCCCCCGCCTCCGCTTCGCCCCGTCTCCCACGGGCTACCTGCACGTCGGCGGCGCCAGGACGGCCCTGTTCAACTGGCTGTACGCGCGGCGCATGGGCGGCGTGTTCGTCCTTCGAATCGAAGACACCGACGTCGAGCGATCCTCGGCCGACATGGTGACCGGCATTCTCGACGGGATGCGCTGGATCGGCCTCGACTGGGACGAAGGGCCGGAAGTGGGCGGCGACTACGGGCCGTACTTCCAGTCGCAGCGCCTGGCGCGGTACCGCGAACTGGGCGAGCAACTCGTGCGCGACGGCCACGCGTACTACTGTTACTGCGGAGGCGACAAAGGCGGGTCCAGTCAGGAGGGGTCCGGCTCCGCTGGCGGCGCACAATCGACCAGCTACGGCGAGACCGAGCCGCCCGCTGCGGATGATGCGGCTTGGGACGAGGGCGACACCCCGCGGGGCGAGTCGTGGACGTACGACCGGCGTTGTTCGCGGCTGACGCCCGAGGAAGTGGCTGCGCGCGAAGCGGCGAAGATGCCGCGCGCGATCCGGTTCAGAGTGCCGACCGGCGAAACGACCTTTCACGATCTCGTGCACGGCGACATCACATTCGACAACGCGCACATCGAGGATTTCGTTGCGCTCCGATCCGATGGGCACCCGACCTATCACCTGTCGGTGGTCGCCGACGACATCGACATGGCGATTACGCACGTCGTGCGCGGCGACGATCACATTTCCAACACACCCAAGCAGGTGCTCCTCTACCGGGCGTTCGGCAAGCCGTTGCCGGCTTTCGCGCACGTGCCGCTCATCCTGGGGCCCGACAAGAGGCGGCTCAGCAAGCGCCACGGCGCCACCTCGGTGACCGAGTATTCGCGGCAGGGGTATCTCCCCGAAGCGATGATGAACTTCCTCGCGCTGCTCGGCTGGTCGCCGGGCAACGACCAGGAGCTGTTCTCGCGCGACGAGTTGGTGGCGGCGTTCTCGCTCGAAGGCATCAGCAGCAGCGACGCCGTATTCAACCCCGAGAAGCTCGAGTGGTTCAGCGCGCAGCACATCGCGCGCATGCCGGCGGCGGAGCTTGTGCGCCGGATCGAACCGCGGCTGCGCGAGGCCGGCTTGTGGCCCGTCAAATGGAGCCCCGGGTCTTCCTTCGACTCGCACGTGGACGCCTCGCTCGCTCAGGACAGGTTAGACCCGGGGGCATGGCTGGCCCGCCTCATCGAGTTGCTGCGTCCGCGCGCGAAGCGTCTGACGGACTTCGTGGAGAAGGGACGCCCGTTCCTTGTCGATGAGGTCGAGTACGACGCGGACGCCGTCAAGAAGCACCTCTCGTCGCCGGAGGCCCTGGCGCATCTCGCCGCCGTGCGCGACACCTGTGCCGCGTCGGAGGCGTTCACCGCGGCTGCGCTCGAACCGGCCATCCGCGCCCTGGCCGACGCGCGCGGCGTGAAAGCGGGCGTCCTCATCCACCCGACGCGTGTGGCGGTTGTCGGCCGCGCGGAAAGCCCCGGCATCTTCGAGGTGCTGGAACTGCTCGGCCGGGAACGGGCGCTGGACAGGATGACTCGCGCGCTGCAGGCCGTCCGGCCGCAGGGCTGATCGGGCGCCCGCAAGGCCGTCCTTTCAACGGGCCGTTCGAAACGTTTCGATTGGCCGCACATAAAAGTTTCAAGCGGACGACACAAAGGTTGCAATTGGCCGATATGTAAGCTTACAATTGGCCGATGCCGGAAGGCGCTCTCTACCCGCGCTTCGCCGAGGCTGGCGTCCTGGATGCCCTGGCGGATTCTCCGGTTGTCCTGCTGCACGGGCCCCGTCAGTGCGGCAAGACGACCCTGGCGAAACTCGTCGGCGCCAGGAAGGGCTACGCCTACATCACGTTCGACGATGATGTGGCGAGGGAGGGGGCGGAGAGCGATCCGGCCGGTTTCGTCGATCGCCTGCCGCCGCGCGTCATTCTGGACGAAGTGCAGCGCGTGCCCGGGCTGTTCACGGCCGTCAAGGCGGCCGTCGATCGCCGGCGCGACCCCGGCCGCTTTCTGCTGACCGGATCCGCCAACGTCCTGCTCGTGCCGCGCCTCGCAGACTCGCTGGCGGGACGCATGGCGATTCAGCGCCTGCATCCGCTGTCCCAGGCGGAGCTAGAACGCCGCCGGCCGTCGTTTCTCGACACCCTGTTCGGCGGCGCGTTCAAGGCGCGGCGGACCGACCGTCTGGCCCGAGAGCTGCCGGCACGTGTGGCCGCAGGCGGCTACCCGGCGGCGCTGGTGCGGCAGGAGGGAAAACGACGGGCTGCGTGGTACCGGGACTATCTCGACGCCATCGTCCAGCGCGACGTGCGGGATCTCGCCCGCATAGGCGCCCTCGACGCCGTGCCGCGGCTGCTTGGAGCCGCCGCCGGCCAGACGGCCCGTCTGCTGAACGTGTCGGAGCTTGCGGCCCCATTCCGCGTGAGCCGGCCGACGATCACGGACTACATGACGCTGTTGCAGCGCGTGTTCCTGGTGGAAGAACTGCCCGCCTGGCACTCGAACAGGCTGAAGAGGCTGGTCAAGTCCCCCAAGCTTCACCTCGGAGACACCGGTCTGGCAAGTGCGCTGCTGGGAGTGGACGCGGAGGCGCTGGACGCCGACCGGCAGCTTCTCGGGCAACTCACCGAGACGTTCGTCTTCCAGGAGCTGCGGCGCCAAGCCTCGTGGCACGAGGATCCGCTGTTGTTCTTCCACTTCCGCGACAAGGACGGCGTCGAGGTCGACATCGTCATCGAGCGCGGCCCGCGCGCGGTGGCCGCGGTCGAAGTGAAGGCGTCGGCCACGGTCAGGGCCGCAGACTTCAACGGCATTCGCAAACTGAAAGCGACGGTGGGGCGGAACTTCGCCGGCGGGGTTGTGCTGTACGACGGCGAGATTGCCACGAGTTTCGGCGATGGCTTGTTCGCCGTGCCGATCCGGTCGCTCTGGGAAGCCGCGTGATGCGCCGCCATACAGCCGGCAGGACAGCCGTCTGGCCGCACCCGTCTTGGACTGCGCACCTTGATTTGATAGACTTGAGAGGTTCGTCCCGCCGCGACCATCGATACTGGGAGGTCGTTCAACGGTAGGACACGTGGCTCTGAACCACGTTATCGGGGTTCGAATCCCTGCCTCCCAGCCAGACTTCGCTCG
>JALOKU010000103.1 GCA_025456345.1 Vicinamibacterales bacterium
GCCGCGCTGAGGCCCCTCGCCACGAGCAGCCTGAGCTCGGCGATGCGGTCCTGGTAGGCCTGCTGGAGCTCGGCCGGGCTCTTGAAGCTGACATAGCCCCAGTTCTTCTCGTCCTGCCACGTGTGGCCGCGCGTCGGCAGCCCGAGGCCGCCGAACTCGCCGAGCGCCGCGGCGCGGCTGCGCTCGAGGGCCGGCATCGACGGACCGGGGTACTGGTGCACGTCGGTCACGTGTCCCGCGCCGGCATCGCTCCATCCGGATGCGTTGTTGACGAGGCGGGTCGGGTCGTACTGCGCTGTCCACTCGGCCACGGCGCGCGTGCCGTCCCTGTCGGGCTGTCCCCAGCCTTCGTTGAACGGCACCCACATGACGATGGAGGGGTGGTTGTAGCGGGCGTCGATCAGGCGTTGCCATTCGGAGGCGTAGTTCCTGCGCGCCTCGGGCGTGTTGTTGCCGCCGCTCGGCATGTCCTGCCAGACGAGGAGGCCGAGCTTGTCGGCCCAGTAGTACCAGCGATCCGGCTCGATCTTGATGTGCTTGCGGGCGAGGTTCATGCCGAAGCCCAGCGTGGAGGCGATGTCGAAGCGCATCGCGTCGTCGGTCGGCGGGGTGTGCAGCCCGTCCGGCCAGAAGCCCTGGTCGAGGAAGCCGAACTGGAAGAGGGGCTTGCCGTTCAGGAGGAGCCGCGCGGCGCCGTCGGGGCCCGGGCCCAGCGAGATCTTGCGCAGGCCGAAGTAGCTGGCCGCCTCATCCACCACCGCGCCGTTGCCGACGAGCGCCACCTTCAGGTCGTAGAGAAACGGGTCGCCGGGCGCCCACAGGTGCGGCCGCGGGATGGTGAGTCGAAGCGGCGCGGAGGCCGGGCCGTCCGCCGATGCCACCACCCGGCTGCCCGCGAGCGCCGAGGCGCGCAGTGTGTAACCGTCGCCGGGCACACGGAGGCGCGCGTCGAGCGTGATCGTGCCCGCGTCGGCGTCGGGCGTCAGCTTCAGCCGATCGATCGCCTGCGCGGGCAGCGGCTCGAGCCACACCGTCTGCCAGATGCCCGTGGTCGGCGTGTACCAGATGCTGCGGGGCTTCAGCACCTGTTTGCCGCGCGGCTGGGGGCCGGCATCGGACGGGTCCCACACCGAGACGACAAGCTCCTGGTCGCCGCCGCCCGCCGCGAGGACATCCGTGATGTCGAACGCGAACGGGTCGTATCCGCCGGTGTGCGAGCCGACCTTCTTCCCGTTGACGACGACCGTGGCGTCCCAGTCCACCGCATCGAAGCGGAGCCAGACGCGCTTGCCCGCCCACGCTGGCGGCACGCGGAACGTGCGCCGGTACCAGAGGCGGTTGTCGGGGCCGACCGTCTTGCCAACGCCCGAGAGCGACGACTCGGGCGCGAAGGGCACGAGGATGGCGCCGTCGTACGACGCGCCCGGGCCCTCGGCGTCTTTCGGGCGAATGGCGTACTGCCACAGCCCGTTCAGGCTGAGCCACGCCGACCGCACAAGCTGCGGCCGCGGATACTCAGGCAGGGGATTCGCGGGCGACACGTCGCGCGCGAACCTGGAGAGCAGCTTGCCTTCGACGGGCTTCCAGCCGGTCGCCTGACGATCCTGGGTGGCGACCGCCGCGGCGGCGGCCACGATCACCACGAGCAGCGCCGCCATGGTCAGGCGTCGGCTTCCGTGCGGTCTCAATCCTGGCGTCATCGGGCCTCTCCTCGGACGGGCACGCGTATTCTGCTTCACTGCCCGTCCGGATGGAAGACCTTGCGCAGCCCGAGTCACTAGTCCCGAGTCCGGAGCGTCGGTGCCGGCGGTGTTCCTCGCGTGGCGGTCCCGCTTCGAGGGACCCGCTCGCAACGGGCGCCCGATCGCTCGCCTCGCGAGAAACCCCGTCGGCGCCTCCCGTATCGAATCCCCAAGCCCCAATCCCCAATCCCTGATCCCACGTCCCGTGTCCGTGTCGCAGCCTTGCATCCCGCGCGGCGATTTCGCATGATCAGTCCGCCGGAGCACCGAGCGCGCCATGCCAGCCAACCTGAGTCCCGAATATCATCGCGCCGAGGAACGGCTGCGTACGGCGAAGTCGACGAGCGAGAAGGTCGACGCCCTCGAGGAAATGCTGCGGGTCATCCCCAAGCACAAGGGGACGGACCACATGCAGGCCGATCTGAAGTCGCGCATCGCGAAACTGCGGAAGGAAGGCGGCAAGAAGGGCGGCAAGGCGGGGTTCAGCTACATCATCCCCCGCGAGGGCGCCGGCCAGGTGGCGCTGGCGGGGCCGCCCAACAGCGGCAAGTCGTCGCTGGTTTGCGCGCTCACGCACGCCACGCCGGCCGTCGGCGACTACCCGTTCACGACCCGGGAACCCATCCCGGGCATGATGCCCTTCGAAGACATCGCCTTTCAGCTCGTCGACCTGCCGCCGCTCTCCGAGCAGCACGTCGAGACGTGGGTGTTCGACCTGGTCCGCCACGCCGACCTCATCTGGGTGGTGCTCGACGGAGAGCGGGCCATCGAGGGGTTCGACGAGGCGCGGCGGGTGCTCGAGGCGAGAAACGTCGGTCTCTATCCGGCCGGCACCGAGCCGCGCTACCTCACGGCCGCCGTCCAGAAGAAGGCGATCGTGGCCGTCACGGGCCTCGACAAGCCAGGCGTCGCCGACGCGCTGCCGGTGGTCGAGGAACTGCTGGAGGGACGCTGGCGGGTGACAGGCGTGTCGGCCAGTTCGGGCGCCGGCCTCGAGGCACTCGCCAGGCGCACCTTCGAAGCGTTCGCGATCATGCGCGTCTACACGAAGCAACCGGGCAAGGCGCGCGACGGCTCGGCGCCGTTCGCGCTCCCGCTCGGGTCCACCGTCGGCGATCTCGCCGAGCGCATCCACAAGGATCTTCTCGGCACCATGAGATTTGCGCGGGTGTGGGGCCCCAGCGCCTTCGACGGCCAGGCCGTCCAGAAAGAGCACGTCCTCGCCGAAGGCGACATCGTCGAAATCCACGAATAGGGCAGATCAGGCGTGGGATGAGGCAAGCGCTCGCTCCAGATAGCGTGACTGGAGCTGGCGGCTGGCCAGAGCCTGCTTGACGGGCGGCAGCTTCAGGATGACGCCGAGGATGGCAGCCATCGCGCGATGGCTGGCGAGTGCCTGGTGGTCGGCGATCAGGTTCTGGAGCTTGCCGCGCTCGATCGCCATCAGTACCACGCGATGCGTCGAGTCGAGAGGTGTGATGACGCGCTCCGGCCGCCGCGTCAGCGAGAGCGACGCCTTGTCGCAGGCGGCCACGCAGACGCCGCAGCCGAGGCACGTCGCCGCATCCACGTGCGCGCGCTTCTTCTTCGGGTGCCTCGGGTCCTGGGCCGACACGAGCGCCATCGAACCGGCCGGGCACGCGTTGACGCACGTCCCGCAGCCGTTGCACGCCGCCTGATCGACGACGGGGACGAAGTTCGTCGTGTGCACCGGCCGGAGGTTCCCGAAACGCTGCGCGGCGATCATCGCCTCGCAGCAGCAGCCGCAGCAGTGGCAGATGAACGCGACGTTGCGGCGCACGTTCTCGCCGAACTGCACGAGTCGGCGGCCGTGCGCCTCCTGCAGGAGGTCGAGTCCCTCGGCGGCGTCGGCGCGCCGCGCGTAGCCATGCTTGATGAGGGACCGCGCCGTGCCGCCGAACGTCATGCAGATGTCGAGCGGCGCGTCGCAGGCCGTGCCGAGGTGCTGCTTCTTGTGGCGGCAGTAGCACAGCCCGACGCCGATGTCCGGCGATGACGCGATGACGGCGCTCGCCCGCTCGTCATCGAGCACGTGCAGGGCCTGGTCGCTGGTGAGCACCGGCTCGTGGACGAAAGCCCGGCCCAGCTGCGTCGTGCCCGCGGTGAAGAGCGCTTTGACGAAGTCCTCCTCCACCGTCAGGTACTGGTAGAACAGTTCCGACAGCAGCGTCTGATCGACGTCGTCCCGCACGCGCATCAGCGAGAACTCGAAGAACCCGGCCATCGGCGGCGCGAGCACGTACCGCTGCTCGTCACCCTGCTGGAGATCGAGGAGAATGGCCTTCGACGCCAGGGTGTCGAGGATGTGCCGCGCCTCGGCCACGGGCATCTTCCAGGCGGAGGCCGCGCGCGCCGCCGTGAACGGGCGGATCGGCAGCTGCGCCACCAGCTCGGCCTCCCGCTCGGTGAAGAGCAGGCCGAGAATGCGGTAGAGCAGATCCGATGGAGGCGCGCCCTGGGGGAACTGGTTCAGGCGGTCGACAAGGTGGGCGTAGGCGGACCTGGCCGTGACGTGGGCCATGACGGCTGGCATTGTCGGCGATCGGAGACGGCGGCTGCAAGCGCCGTGCGGGGTTACGGGGTCAGACCCGGGTCTGACCCCGACCGGACCCGCCGGAGGTCAGGACTTGGCGGGCACGCCCCTCGCGCTCTGCTGGTTGAACACGTTCATCGCCAGGGCGATCATGGCGCCGACATCGCCGACGTTGGCCGGCAGCACGAGATTCGTGCTGCCCTGGGCCAGCTGGCCGAACTGCGCGACGTACTGCTCGGCCACCCGCAGCCGCACGGCGTCGTGCCCGCCGTCGACAGTGATGGACGCGGCCACGCGCTTGATGCCCTCGGCGGTGGCGGTGGCGACCGACAGGATGGCCTCGGCCTGGCCGAGCGCCTCGTTGATCTGCTGCTGCTTGCGCGCCTCCGAGGCCTTGATGACCTGCTGCTTCTCGCCTTCGGCGGTGTTGATGGCCGCGTCGCGCATGCCCTCCGACGAGAGAATCACGGCGCGCTTCTCCCGTTCCGCGCGCATCTGCTTTTCCATCGCGGCCAGGATGTCGCCCGGCGGCGTGATGTTCCTGATCTCGTAGCGCAGCACCTTCACGCCCCACGATTCGGACGCCTTGTCCAACTCGGTGACCACGGAGGTGTTGATGTTGGTGCGCTCCTCGAAGGTCCGGTCGAGATCGATCTTGCCAATCTCGCTTCGGAGCGTCGTCTGGGCCAGCTGCGAGATGGCGAAGTGATAGTCCCCGATGCCGTAGGAGGCCCGCTCGGGGTTGAGGACCTTCAGGTAGAGGATGCCGTCGACGCCGACCTGCACGTTGTCGCGGGTGATGCAGACCTGCGCCGGGATGTCGCTCGACTGTTCCTTCAGCGTGTGGCGGTACCGGATGACGTCGATAAACGGCACCAGCACGTGGAAGCCGGCGTACAGCGTGCCCGAGAACTTGCCCAGGCGCTCGATGACGAACGCGCTCTGCTGCGGCACGACGACCGCGGTCTTCGCGATGATGATGAGGACGAGGATCGCGAGAGCAGCGAAGACGATGACGGAACCGGTCATTGGTTCACCTCACTCGGGTTCAATCCAGACTACGAGGCCCTCCACCCGCACCACGCGGCAGCGGCCGCCGGCCGCGATCGCCGCTTGCGACGCGTTCCGGGCGTTCCACGCGCTTCCGCGCAGCTGCGCCTGGCCGACGCCGCCCGGCGGGATGGCCGACGATGCGACGGCGAGATCGCCGACGAAACTGTTGACGTCGACGGTTTTCGGGGTGTGGCGCGCCATCCAGCGGAGCAACGGGTTGCGGAACAGCAGCAGCGACGCCACCGAGAAGACCGAGAAGAGGAGGATCTGGAACGAGAGCGCCTCGGCAAGCCCCACAAACGCCAGGAGGGCCACCACGAGCGCGGCCAGACCGAAGAAGATCACGAAGAAACCGCCCGGCGTCAGGATCTCTCCCGCCGCGAGCACCAGCCCCAGCGCCGCCCACATCCACCAGTTCATGAGGTCGCTCCCGGAAGCCGCGCGTGAAGCCCGAAACGCGCCGCGCGCGTATTATCGCCGCTCCGCCCCTTCAGTGCCAGCGGGAAAGGGCAGCGGGAAGATGACAGAAGCAGAAGACAGAAGACAGAAGACGGAAGCAAGGAGTGAGATGCCGGCGGCATGTGCCTGCCAGGAATACGGAATCGGCTGGCGCCGGGTTGCGCCGGTCGGTGTCTAACCCTGGCGAAACGGCATGCGCCTCAGCATCGGAGCCATCGTCGTCCTCGCCATCGCGCTCGGGACTGCCGCCTGCACACCCCGGCCGAAGCTCGACCCCAGGCCGGGCATCGAGCTGACGGCCGACCTCACCCGGGCGGACGGCCTCGTCCGGCAGGGGTGTTACCGCTGCCTGCAGGACGCCCTCGCCATCTACGAGCGCGTGGCGGCGACGGGCATGGCGCCCGCCGCCGGACTGCGGGCGGTCGACACCGCCCTGCTTCTCGCCCTCAGAGAGCGCGAACTCGGCCTGGGCGGTGGAACGGCTCTCGAACACGCGATCGCTCTGGCGGGCCGGCAGCCTGCGCCCTTCGACATCGGCGTGTTCCTGTCCCTGGCGGACGCGCAGCCGTGGCACGCCGGCGGCGTGTCGAAGGAGCGGCAGGATGACCTGCTGCCGTCGCTCCGGACGCTGTTCACGTCGTGGCCGGCGTGGCGGGCGCAACTGGCACCCGGCGCGGAGCAGGACCTGCTGCGGGCGTATTACCTTCTCGCCCTGGACTGCACCCGCCGGACCTATCAGGGCGATGGCGACGTGCCACCCTGGCAGCCTCCCGCGCACGCGCCGCCGCTGCTGCGCTACCGCGCAGCGGTGTGCCCGCTCGCGCTCGACCGACAGGCCCTGGAGCAGGTCGTGGCGAGCGCGCCGCCGTTTGCGGAGGCCCGCCTGTTCCTCGGAGAGCTTGCCCTCAGCGCGCTCACGCTGCGCACCGCGGAGAAGCACCTGGCCGAGGCCGTCCGGGCGATGCCCGAACTCCCGCCGGCGTGGCTGCTGCTCGGGCACGTCCATCTGGCGATCGAGGAACTCGACTTGGCCCGTGACGCCTACCATCGCGTCAACGCGGCGGTTCCCGGGCAGCGCGACGCGATGCTCGGCGAGGCCAAGAGCCTCAGCTACCTCGGCCGCCACGAGGCGGCGGTCGCCATCCTCGACGAGGTGGAGCGGCTCGGCACCTGGTACATGGGGGAGATGTATTACTGGCGGGCGTGGAACCGCCACCGCCTCGCGCAGCACGACGCGGCGAACGACGACGTGCTGGCGTCGCGGCAGCGAATGCCGATGGACCCCAAGGTGGATGCGCTGGCCGGATTCATCGCGATCGCGCGCAACGAGGTGGAACGGGCCGAGGGGGAATTCCGCCTGGCCGTGGAGCACTACCAAGGCCGTGGCGAGCGGGACTGCGACTCGGGCTACTACCTGGCGAGCACGCTGGTGATGCAGCGCAAATGGGCCGAGGCCGCGCCGCGCTTCGAGCGCGCCGAACCCTGTTACGCCCTCGACGAGAACGCGGTGCGCCAGCGCATCGCCACGATCAGGGCCTCGGACCTGCCGGACGACCGCCAGGACCGGCTGGTGGCGTCCAAGGAGCGGGAGATCCTCAAGCTGCGCCTGCAGCAGGCGCGCTCGTGCTACAACGCCGCCGTGGCCCACGCGAACCTCGGCGACGCCGCAAAGGCGCGGCCCTTCGCCGAGCGCGCCGCGGCGCACCCCGAGATGAGGAGCCTCGCCGAGCAGCTGCTCGCGCGTCTCGGCCCGCCGTAATCGCTCCCCTTCGGGCTACAATCGCCTATACGTCCATTGGCTGACGCCACCAACGAAGGGCCTTCTGCGTGACACGAGCGGTCATCGCCGGCAGCGGCGCGCACATCCCCCCCATCAGGATCACGAACGGCATGCTCGCCACCATCATGGAGACGAGCGACGAGTGGATTCGCGAGCGGAGCGGCGTGGAGGTCCGCCAGTGGGTGGAGCGAGGCACGTCCACGCTCGCCCTCTCGATCCCGGCGGCGCGCCAGGCCATCGAATCGGCCGGCCTCACGCCGTCCGACATCGACATGGTCGTCTACGCGACGATGACCCCCGACTACTACATGCCAGGCAACGGGTGCCTGCTCCAGGCCGCGCTCGGCCTGAGAAGCGTGCCCTGCTTCGACATCCGCCAGCAGTGCAGCGGGTTCGTCTACGGGCTGCAACTGGCCGACGCGCACGTGCGGTCCGGGCTCGCGAAGCACGTCCTGCTCGTGGGCGCAGAGGTGCACTCGGCGTTCATGCCGTTTGGCGAGGCGAGCTGGGCGCGCCTGGCCGGGGCTGTCGACACGCCCATCCCCCAGCACGAGTGGGACTTCAACACGCAGAACCGTCACCTCGAGGTGCTGTTCGGCGACGGCGCAGCGGCAGTCGTCGTTCAGGCCTTCGACGGCGAGGGCCGCGGCGTGCTGGATCACCTCATTGGCGCCGACGGGACCGACTTCAACCGGCTCTATATCCCGGGCGCCGGCACCCGCAACCGCCCCTACATCGACCAGGCGCTGCTCGACCGCAACGAGCAGTGGCCGCAGATGGACGGGCGGTACGTCTTCAAGATGGCGACGACGAAGATGGCCGAGGCCGCCCAGCAGATTCTCGCGCGCAACGGCGTGCGCCCCGACGACCTGTCGCTCGTGCTCATGCACCAGGCCAACCGCCGCATCAACGAGTACGTGCAGAAGCTGCTCGGGCTGCCCGACAGCAAGGTCATCCACAACATCCAGAAGTACGGCAACACGACCGCCGCCACCATTCCGCTCCTGTGGGACGAGGCCTCCCGCGCGGGGCGCATCGCGCCCGGGGACCTCGTCCTCACCGTCGCCTTCGGCGCGGGCATGAGCTGGGGCGCCAACCTCATGCGGGCCTGATCGCGGCCCGACGTGTCCCATCCGCCCGACCGTTGAACGCGGCGTACGCCCGCTCGGGGGCCGGATTGCCCATCGGCCGGATCCTCGTTGGCCGGCGTACCGGCTTCCGCCACAATTCGGTCGCCCCCGGTCACCGGCCGGTCCGCCGCGTGGGACGCGTGTGTTCCGCCGGCCGAATCGGGCAGGAGGTTTTCATGCACGCACCGGCCAAGTATGTGGAGAAGGGCCTCTCCTGGCTGGCGAATGGTCTCTGGTACGCCATTCAGCCCCTCTACCGCATTGCTCCCAGCCCATCGATCACGCCGGCCTGGTCGGACAAGCCGCTGCTGAAGTCGCACGAGAAGTTCCGGCCGACGCTCGGCGTGCCGCGTGACGCGACCTCACTGTGCCCGACGTGTACGCGGGAGGCGCGCCAGGCGATCGTCGACAACAAGGCCACACCGGAACTGTTCACCCGGCACCACGCGGGTGAGATCCCGGCGCAGATCATCGAGCGCGACGGCAGGATTCTGATGGTGAAGGACTGCCCGACGCACGGTCATTTCGAGGACGTGCTCTCGACCGACCCGGCGTTCTTCAGAAGGACGGAAGAGCAGTTCATGGGAGCGGACATCCCGGTCCACGGGCCGGACGGCCTCCACGACCACGGCCTGAGCTCGCTGCGTTACGGCCGTGGCGCCGTCCTCACAGTCGACCTGACCAACCGCTGCAACATGATGTGCGACCCGTGCTTCACGGACGCCAACCAGGTCGGCTTCGTCCACGAGCTCGAGTGGGAGGAGATCAAGGGCATCCTGGATCGGGCGGCGGCGAAGAAGCCGCACCGCCAGATGTCCGTGCAGTTCTCGGGCGGCGAGCCCACGATCTCGAAGCACTTCCTGAAGGCCGTCGCGTACTGCATGGAGCTCGGGTTCCGAAGCGTCCAGGCGGCCACCAACGGCATCGAGTTCGCCAAGGACCCCGGGTTCTGCCACAAGGCGCGCGAAGCGGGCCTGCGCTTCGTCTACCTGCAGTTCGACGGCATCGGCAACGCCGCGAACCAGCACCGGCACGTGCCGAATCTCTTCGACGTGAAGCTGCGGGCCATCGAGAACCTGCACGCCGCCGGCGTCGATATCGTCCCGGTGACGACCATCATCAACGGCATCAACAACGAGCAGGTCGGGCGCATCGTCGAGTTCGCCCTCGACAACCCGAAGAAGATCTCCTTCCTGTCGTTCCAGCCCGTGTCGTTCACAGGCCGCGACGAGGAAATCTCGGACGAGCGGCGGGCCGCGCAGCGCTACACGCTGGCCGACCTCGCCCACGACATCAAGCGGCAGACCGGCATTGGCGAGCCCCTGCGTGACTGGTTCCCGATCTCGATGATGACGACGTTCGCGGACTCGGCCGATCTGCTTCACGGGCCGACCTACGAGTGGGGCCAGCTCAACTGCGGGTGCCACCCCGACTGCGGCGCGGGCATGGCGGTGATGATCGACAAGGAAACCAAGGAACGGGCGCCGGTGTCCTCGTTCCTCGACGGATGGCAGCTGGCGAAGGACCTGACCGTCATCAACGACGCCGCGCGCGGGAAGCGGTTGTCGCAGTTGGGCATGGTCGTGTCGCTGATGCGCAACTACAACTCGTTCAACACGCCGTCGCGCTTCCGCATTGCCGACCTGTTCAAGAAGTTCGACAAGGCGTTCGGCGCCACCGGCCGCAACTACGGGCACGTCGGCAAGGGCCGGACGCTGGATGACGTGGCGAAGCGGCGCGGCGACAGCTGGATGTTCCTCTTCGTCGCCGGCATGTGGTTCCAGGACTTGTGGACCTACGACTTCAGCCGCGGGCACCAGTGCAGCATTCCCTATGGCACGCAGGAAGGGGAGATCTCCTTCTGCGCCTACAACACCGGCGTCGGGTGGCGGCAGATCGTCGAGAAGAAGCACCAGACCGCGACGCTGGCGCAGTGGTACAGCAAAGAGGGACGCCACGAGATTTACACCGGCGGGCACTCGGTGCCGCTCCCGACCACCGAGCACTCGCTGGTCGTGGCCCAGGACGCCCTCTCGGCCGGAACGCAAACCGACCTCGACCTGGCGGGCGTCGCGAAGACGGCGAGGGAAGAGCGGCTGCGCGCGCGGGAGCAGGAGCACGCGGGAAGATAGAAGCAAGAATCAAGAAGCCAGAAGTCTGCAGAACACATCGGGCCGGTCGGGGAACCTCCCCAACCGGCCCTTTCTATCTTGCGAGTCCCGAGCCCCTTGCCCCTCGTCCCGTCCTCGGGCGCGGGTCCTGCCCGAGCCGTTTCCATTTGTGCTCGCGTGACCTTCGCCAGTCCTCGCTGCGCGCAAATGGAAAGCGCCTCGGTCACCCACGCCCTGCGGCGGGTTGCCCCTTGCCCCTTGTCCCTACTTTGCCGGCCGCCCTGCCACCGGCACCGTGAGCGGCTTGCGCGGCAGCTTTTCGTCGCGGTTCGCCGCGAAGTACGCGAAGCCGGCGGCGATGGTGGCCATCTTCTGCAGGTCGCCCGGCTGCAGCCGCTCGTCCTGGATGAACTGGAAGCCGGGCAGGCCGACCGCATCGAAGGCCAGGTGATCGGTGCCGCCCGTGTTGCGGATGGTCATCGTCGTCATGCCGAGGCTGCGGAACGGCTCCATCCACTCGCGGAAGATCGGCGCCACGGCGTCGTTGCCCTGGAGGTAGATGCCCCGGAGGGCGCCCGTGCCGTTGTCGATGTTGAAGTAGACGGAGAACTTGTCCCAGTCCGGCTTCAACTCGAGGGGGCCCTGCGGGCCGATGCCGCCGCGGCCTCCCGGAGGACCCGGCTGTCCGGCCTGGGCCGGGGCGGGCTGGCGGCGCGCGAAGTGCGCGGCCACGTATTCGCGGGAGCCAATCAGGCCCTGCTCCTCGCCGCCCCACAGGCCGATGCGCACGGTGCGGCGCAGCTTGACGCCCGACGTCTTGAGAATGCGCATCGCCTCCATCATCACCGCGACGCCGACGCTGTTGTCGGTGGCGCCGGTCGCCGCGTGCCACGTGTCGAAATGGCCCCCGAGCATGACGATCTCGTCGGTCTTGTCCGTGCCGGGCAGCTCGCCGACGATATTGAAGACCGGCGGGTCGGGGTGGAAGGTGTTCGCGATGTTGGCCTCGATGGTGACCGGGATGTTCTTCGCGAGCATGCGGGCGATGCGTCCGTAGTACTCGGCGCCGATGGCAATTGCCGGCAGCGTCGTGGCCGGATCGGCCGCCCGGTTGCCGCCGACGGTATAGATGCCGTGGCCGCGCGGCGCCGTGGTGAACGTCCCGAGCGCGCCCTCGGCCTTGAAGAAGGCGTTGCGCGCGGCCATCGAGCCCATGCCGCCGCGGCCGGCGGCCGGCGGAGCCCCGGGCGCGGGCGCACCCGGCCCGCCGGCTCGGCCGCCCGGAGGTGCCGCGCCGAACTCGGGCTGCGGGGCCGGCCAGGCTTCGAGGGCGTCGAGTTCCTCCCTGGTGTAGCGGGTCGCCGGAGCTTTCCAGTAGGCCGCCACGTCCGGCGGCGCCTGCGTCAGCACCCACTTGCCCTGCAGCTTGCCCTTATAGGCCGCGAGATCGGCTTCCGTCGTGGCCGTGACCATCACCACCTCGCCGCTCACGAGGCCGTCGGTGCCGGGCGTCCACGCCGTCGGCGTCCCCGGAATCGGGAACTTCTCGGGCGCCACGGCGGCGAGATAGAACTTGTCGTTGGTCCAGCCGCGCTCGAACCCGTTGCGGTTCGCCCAGGGTTCGATCTTCACGTTGACCAGCCCGAATTCCTTCAGCTTCGCGACGGTCCACTCGGCCGCCTTCTGCGACATGGGCGACCCGGTCAGCCGCGGCGCGTACACGTCGGTGAGCCAGCTCGCCAGGTCCATCACCTGTGATCGCTGCAGGCCTTCACCCTTGATCTTGTTGATGTCGACGTAGTTGAGGGGCTCGGTACCGGCTTTCAGAACCGGAGCGGCCAGGACGGCGGCCGCTGCGATTGCACACAGCAGGCCGGCCACGATTCGCGTTCTTCTCATGCAGCTATCTCCTGACTACAGACGCATCGAGGTTGCGGGGAATCCCCTCTTTCTAGCACGCGCCGGGAAGGCGTGACAAGCGAAGGATGCGGCGGCGCTTGACGCGTTCCTCCCCCTACGTCGTCGTGCTGGACTCCCCGGACGACGCGGCGTCGCACTCGGCGCAGATTCGTGCTGACATGAAGAAACGCGGCTCGCCCATCGGCGCCAACGACCTGTTCATTGCCGCGCACGCACGCAGTCTCGGGTTGACGCTCGTGACCAACAACACGGCGGAGTTCAGTCGCGTCACGGGCCTCCGTGTCGAGGACTGGACCCAGCCACCGCGTCGTGTCCGCTAGCGCC
>JALOKU010000104.1 GCA_025456345.1 Vicinamibacterales bacterium
TCCCGCTTCAACTGCTCGAAGCGGATCGGCTTGGCCAGCACCGCGTCGGCTCCCACCCACACGCGTTCCGCGCCGGACGTCGGCGAGAAGCTGATGCCCGTCTCCGCGGTGACGGCGGTCACCAGGATCACCGGCAGGCCCGGCAGCAGGCGCTTCAGGTGGTGCGAGAGCACGAAACCGTCGTCGTGCTGCTCCATCATCAGGTCCAGGATCGCGAGGTCGGGCTTCGCGTCTGCGGCGAGGGCCTCGGCGTCTGCCCTGGTGGTGGCGGTTGTCACCCGGTAGCCCGCGTGCTCGAGCTGGACCTTGTGCTGGTAGAGGAAGTCCTCGTCGTCGTCGACGAGCAGGATGTGCGGGGCTGTCGGCTCGAATGTCATGGTGCCGGGTCCTCAGGGACGGTGTCGCAACCTGCGTGGCGCCGCCTGGCCGCGCCGCGAGCACGGGCTGCGAGACCGCCTGCCGGGATCAATGCACGCCTCGGGTCTCGGGCGTGGCGCGGGGCAGCGCGTCCGCCACGGCGTCCGGGCGGCGGCGGGGCAGGTTGACGGTGAACGTGGTGCCCGTCGCCCCCCTGGCCGGGTCCGCGTTGGACGTCACGGTGATGTCGCCGCGGTGCATCTTGACGATGCCGTAGGTGACGGCCAGCCCGAGCCCTGTGCCCTGGCCGACCTTCTTGGTGGTGAAGAACGGTTCGTAGAGCTTCGGGATGTTCTCGGCCGGGATCCCGATGCCCGTGTCGGACACCGCCAGGCGGCAGCGGTCGCTGCCCGGACCGTCGTCGCTCAGCCTGACGGCGAGCGCCCCGCCGTCGGGCATCGCCGCATAGGCGTTGCTGACGAGGTTCACGAGGACCTGCGTGAGCTGATCGGCGTCGAGTTCGGCCGCGGCGTCCGCCATCTGGTCCTCGAAGACGAGCGCGACGTTCACCGGCGGCGGCACGCTGCGCAGGGCCTTCTGCACCAGATCGACCAGGTTCACCCGATCGTGCTCCACCTTGTTCTGGCGGGCGAAGTTGAGCAGCCCCGACACGATCTTCTTGCACCGGTCGGCCTGCTCGACCACCATGGTCAGGTCGGTCGGCCTGCTCGACCACCATGGTCAGGTCGTCGCGCAGCTCAGGGCGGCTGCCGATCTGCTCCATCAGGAAGTGCGCGTACATGATGACCACGCCCAGGGGGTTGTTCACCTCGTGGGCGATGCCGGCGGCCAGCTGGCCCATGCTCGCGAGCTTCTCGGACTTGACGAGCGCCTCCTGCGTGCTGGCCAGCTCCTCGTTGGAATGGGCCAGTTCGCGGACGGTGCTGCGGAGCTGCTCGATGCTGTGGGGCAGGCACATCGCCGGTTCGGCCAGGCCCGTGTAGATCGCGCCGGCCAGGTCGCGGCAGGACGAGTAGCCGCACGCGCCGCAGTTCAGCTCGTGGCGCGGGTCGGACTTGCCGATGTCCCCGAGCAGCCTCGACAGCTCATCGGGCGACGGCACGGGCATGCGCAGGTCGAAGGGCGAGTACGGGCGCATGAGATCGAGGCCGGCCCATCTGCCGTGATCGCGCTCCCACGCCGCCGGGTCGACCGAGGCGATGCGATGACGCACGAACTGGCTGACCCGGGCGCGCCGGCCGAAGTGCGGCAGGTCCGAGCTCATGCCGGGGCCCATCGTGCAGCCCTTGCAGAACAGGAGCTCGAGCAGCCGCGTCTCCATGATGCCGGTTTCGGCTTCCTTGATCGCCTGCGCGAACTCGGCCGGGCCCTCGCCCACCATCACGTGCCCCGACACGAGGTCTTCCTGGATGCCCGCCACCTGCAGCATGCCGCCGCTGATGGGAAACAGGCCGCCGCCGCGCGCGTGGGGCGGGTCGAAATCGCCGGGGGCGACCGCGTCGAGATCGATGCCCCGCGCCGTCATCATCTGGCGCAGTTCGGTGAAGGTCAGCGCCTCGTCGACCTCGCCGTCCAGGTCGGGCGACACCGCCTCGCGCTTCTTGGCGATGCACGGCCCGATGAACACGACGCGGATCGCGTCGCCGCGCACCGCCCGGAGCAGGCGCGCCATCGCGATCATCGGCGAGACCACCGGCGCGAGCGAGCCGGTCAGGTCGGGGTGATAGCGGCGCACGTAGCCGACGACGGCCGGGCACGTCGTGGCGATCCACAGCCGGTCGGCGTCTTCCGCCACGAGCCGCTTGTACTGGTTCGCCACCAGCTCGGCGCCGAACGCGACCTCGTGGACGGAGGCGAACCCCATCGCCCGCAGGGCGCCCACCACCTGCGTGTACTCGTAGCGGATGAACTCGGCCGGGAAGCTCGGCGCGAGAATGGCCGCCACCGGCGCCGGGCCCGCGAGGAGCGTCTCCACCGCCTCGACGGCCGAGAGGATCCGCTTCGCGTCCTGCGTGCACACCTTGAAGCAGACGCCGCAGCCGATGCACCGCTCGGGCAGCACCTGCGCCTGGTGATCGGCGATCCGGATCGCCTTTGCCGGGCACTCGCGCACGCATTGGTAGCACACGCGGCAGCGTTCGCCGATGGTCGACACGAGCGGTTCTTGCGTCAGTGGCGTCACGCGGGCCTCACAACCCCGGGCCTGAAGACCCCGGGCTCCATCAGTGCACGCCGGATCGCTCGATCCGGCGGGTCCTTCGCCTCCTACATGACCGGCGCACGGCGTTCGTAGCGCGTGTGCAGGAGTTCGTGGCTCTTGTGCGACAGCGGCTTCTCGAGGAACTCGGCGTAGAGCCGCTGGACGCCCGGGTTCTCGTGCGACGCGCGCACGGCGGCATCGCGGTCGATCACATAGAGCGCGTGCATGCGGGCGCGGACGGCGTCGGGCGAGGCCGACCGCGGCTGGCCGCCTCCGGCCACGCAGCCTCCGGCGCAGCTCATCACCTCGATGAACTGCAGGTCCTTGCGCCCCGCGCGGATCTGTTCGAGGATCTTCCGGGCGTTGCCCAGTCCCGACGCCGCCGCCACGCCGATCTCGGTCCCGGCCACCGTCGCCCGGTATTCCTTGATGCCGTCGAGGCCGCGGAGGGCCTGGATCTTCAGATCGTCCGGCGTGTGACCGGTGAGGAGGTAGTGCGCCGTGCGCAGGGCTGCTTCCGCCACGCCGCCCGAGGCGCCGAAGAGCTTGCCCGCCGAGGTCCGCTCGCCGAAGGGCGTGTCGGCGGCGTCCGGCGGGAGCGCGGCGAGATCGAGGCCGTACATCCGGATGAGTTCGGCCGCCTCGCGCGTGGTCAGCACGGCGTCGATGTCCTGGCGGCCGTCGCGGCCCATCTCGGGCCGCCCGGCCTCGAACTTCTTGGCGGTGCAGGGCATGATCGCCACGCTGAAGATCCTATCCGGATCGACGCCGATCCGGCCGGCCAGAAACGTCTTCACGACCGCGCCCAGCATCTGCTGCGGGCTCTTGCACGTGGACAGGTTCGGGAGGAGATCCGGATAGAACTGCTCCACGAATTTCACCCACCCGGGCGAGCAGCTGGTCATCATCGGCAGCACGCCGCCGTGGGCGAGGCGGTGCGCCAGCTCGGACGCCTCCTCCATGATGGTGAGGTCGGCCGTGAACGCCGTGTCGAACACCCACGCGAAGCCGAGCCGTCGCAGCGCCGTCACGAACGGGCCGTCGACGTCGGTGCCGGGCTTGAGCCCGAATTCCTCGGCCAGGCTCACCGAGACCGACGGCGCGTGCTGGACGACAACGATCTGTTTCGGATCCGCGAGGGCGGCGCGGACTTCGTCGATCGCCCTGGTCTCGATTAGCGCGCCCACCGGGCACACGGCCACACATTGGCCGCAGTTGATGCAGCTGCTGACGTTGAGGCCCTCGTCGAACGCCGGGCCAATCCGCGTCTTGCTGCCGCGCCCGATGAAGTCGATCGCCCCGACCGCCTGGACTTCCTCGCACACGCGCACGCACTTGCCGCACAGGATGCACTTCGCCGGGTCGCGGACAATCGACGGGCTCGCCACGTCCATGCGCGCCGGCGTCCTGCCTCCGAAGTAGTGCCGGCGGCGGACGCCGAGCTGCGCGGCGAGGTCCTGCAGCTGGCACTCGTTGTTCCGGGCGCAGTACAGGCAGTCGTCCGGGTGGTTGGCGAGGAGCAGTTCGACCAGCGTGCGGCGGGCGTCCACGGCCCGCGCGGAGTGGGTCTGCACCTTCAGGCCGGCGGCGGCCGGGAACGCGCAGCTCGGCACGAGGCCGCGCTGCCCCTCGACCTCGACCACGCACATGCGGCAGGCGCCGCTCGGCGGCAAGCCCTCGTAGTGGCACAGCGTGGGAATCCGGATCCCGGCCCGCCGCGCCGCCCCGAGCACCGTGTCACCGTGTTGCGCCTCCACCTTGCGCCCGTTGATTTCGAGTGTCATCGTTCGCCCCTCGCCCCTCGCCCCTCGCCCCCGCCTTCGCCGTGGCCCGGCTCGCCCGTTCCTCTCACGGCTTCGGCGCGGCAGGCCATGTCCCATGCCCCATGCCCCTTGTCCCTGCCTAGTGCACCAAGACCGCATCCAGGTTGCACACGTCCACGCACGACCCGCACGCCACGCAGCGCTCGGGGATGATGTGATGCGGGCTTTTCGGCGTGCCGACGATCGCGTCCGACGGGCACTGCTTGATGCAGATGCCGCAGCCCTTGCACAGCGTCGTGTCGATCTCGTACACGAGCAGCTCGCGGCAGGCTTTCGCGTCACAGCGCCGATCGTAGACGTGCGCCTCGTACTCGTCGCGGAACCAGCGCAGCGTGCTCAGCACGGGGTTCGGCGCGGACTGGCCGAGGCCGCACAGGCTCGTGTCCTGGATGACCTTCGCCAGGTGCTCGAGGTTCATCACCGAGCGGAAGCGCTCCAGCGCCTCGAACTGCTGCTCGATCCGCCGGTCGTTCGACGGGCTCACGACCGCCCCGAGCGACGTCGAGGGGCGGCGGCTCAGGCTCTCGAGGATTTCGAGCATGCGGCGGGTGCCCTCGCGGCACGGGATGCACTTGCCGCAGCTCTCCTTCTGGATGAAGTCCATGAAGTACTTCGCCACGTCCACCATGCAGTTCCCGTCGTCCATCACGACCAGGCCGCCCGAGCCCATCATGGCGCCGACCTGCTTCAGCGACTCGTAGTCGATGTCGATGTCGAGCTGCGACGCCGGGATGCAGCCGCCCGACGGCCCGCCGATCTGGACCGCCTTGTAGGCCCGATCGCCGGGGATGCCGCCGCCGATGTCGAAGACAATCTGCCGCAGCGGCGTGCCCATGGCGACTTCCACCAGGCCCGTGCGCGCCACGTTGCCCGAGAGGGCGAACACCTTGGTGCCCTTGCTCGACGCCGTGCCCACGCTGCCGAACCACGCCGCGCCGTTCGCGACGATGCCCGGCACGTTGGCCAGCGTCTCGACGTTGTTGATGATGGTCGGCTTGCCGAACAGCCCGCTCGCCGCCGGGAACGGCGGTCTCGGCCTCGGCATGCCGCGCCGCCCCTCGATGCTGTGGATGAGCGCGGTTTCCTCGCCGCAGACGAACGCGCCGGCGCCCTGCTTCACCACGATGTCGAGCGAGAAGCCGGAGTCGAAGAGGTTCGATCCCAGGAGGCCGTAGGCCTTCGCCTGCGCGATGGCCGCCGTCAGCCGCGCAATCGCCAGCGGATACTCGGCGCGCGTGTAGATGTAGGCCCTGCTCGCCCCGATGGCGTACGCCGCGAGCGCCAGGCCCTCGAGCACGCGGTGCGGATCGCCTTCCATGACCGCGCGGTCCATGAACGCGCCGGGGTCGCCCTCGTCGGCGTTGCAGATCATGTACTTCTGCTCGGCCGCCTGCTTGTGGGCAATCGTCCACTTCGTGCCGGTCGGAAAGCCGCCGCCGCCGCGCCCGCGCAGGCCGCTCAGTTCGACCTCACGGCACACGTCCGCCGGCGTCATCGTCCGCAGCGCCTTCGCCAGCGCGCCGTAGCCGCCGCGCGCGAGGTACTCGTCGAGGCTCGACGGATCGACGACCCCGCAGTTGGCCAGTACCCAGCGCGTCTGCGGCGCGAAGAACGGATGCTCGTCGAGGGGCCGGACGCCGGGCCAGGGCGCGGCGCCGTCCTGCCGGAACTGGCCCAGCGGCTCCGATGGGGGCGGCTGATCGGAAAACACCGCGCTCAGCAGCGGCGCGACCTTCTTGTCGGTGACCTTCGCGAAGCTCAGGCGGGGCCGCCCGGGCAGCTGGATGTCGACCAGCGGCTCCTCCACGCACAGGCCGATGCAACCGACTTCGACCACCTCGGCGTCGACGGCGCCCGCGGCGAGCCACGCGTGGATCGCCGCCAGCGTCTTGCCCGCACCGGCTCCGAGGCCGCACGTCCCCGTGCCCACGAAGACCACCGGCCGTGCCGGCGATTCGCGGCGCCGCGCCCGGTTCCGCGCGCCGACCTGCGCGGCGCACGCGTCGCTCTCGTGGCAGACGGGACCCTTCTCGAGGCAGGCGACCAGATCCGGACACGGGCGGTCGGGCGAGTGCCAGCACCCGGCGCAGCAGCGGGGAAAGGCGGTGTCGCTCACTTGACCTTCGCCTCCTTCCGGATGTTGCGCACGAGGCGGTTCACCACATCCGGCGTCGCTCCGGCGTGGAACTCGCCGTTCACCGCCACCAGCGGCGCCAGGCCGCACGCGCCGAGGCACGCCACGACTTCGAGGCTGAACAGCCCGTCGCGCGACGTCTGGCCCGGCTTGATGTTCAGCGTCCGCTGCAGCGCCGTCAGCGTCTGCTGCGACTTCTTCACGTGGCAGGCCGTGCCGCGGCAGACCTGCACGTGATACCGGCCGAGCGGCTGGAACCGGAACTGGTTGTAGAACGTCGCCACGCCGTACACCTTGCTGGCGGGCAGCCGCAGGTGCTGGCCGATCCGGACCACCGCTTCGCGCGACAGGTAGCCGCAGCTGGTCTGGACCTCCTGCAGCAGCGGGATCAGCGCGTCCCGGCGGCCGGCGTGATACCTGGCGACGATGGGTTCGATGTCTGGCGCGATCATGATGCTGGAGTTCCTGGAGTTAGGTCTGCCGCTGCTGACGTGCGTAATAGGCCACCCGGTCGAGAGCCGTCGACATGTCCATGTCGTCGACGAACGCGCCGGTCGGGAGGTGGAGCCGGACGGGGGCGAAGTTGAGGAAGCTGCGTACGCCCGCCAGGGCCAGGCGGTCGGCGACGCGCTGGGCTTCGGCGGCCGGCACCGCGATGACGGCGGCCCGGATGCCTTCGCGGCCCAGCACCTCTTCGGCCTGCTCGAAGGGGTAGACGCGGCAGCCGTGGATGATGCGATTGGCCTTGTCCGGGTCGCGGTCGAAGGCCGCCACGAACCGGACCCAGGGTTGACGGTTCGTGTAGTAGGCCAGGATGGCGCGGCCGAGGTTGCCGACGCCGACCAGCGCCACCGACGTCTCGACCGACTGGGCGAGCACGCCGTTGACCGCCGCGATGAGTTCGTCCACGGCGTACCCCTTCCGGGGGCTGCCGGTGAAGCCGATCATCATCAGGTCGCGTCGCACCTGGGCCGGGGTGGCGACGGCGGCCGAGGCGAGCTGGTGGGAGTAGATCTGGCGCATGCCGCCGGCGGAGAGCTCGAGCAGCAGCCGGCGGTAAAGGCTGAGGCGCCCGATGGTCTGGACGGGGATGCGGTGTGCGGTCTGGCGGATGGGGATGGGTTCTGCCATATCTGTGATTAGACTCACATTGTGAATCCATTCACAGATAGGTTATTACGGCCAATCGCCCTATGTCAACTTTCTATACCCGAGTTAGATACTCGGAAAATCACCGAAGCGCGACCACGCCCCGCTCCTTGAAACGGTGGGACCCGGCCCCGCGAAAGGCCGGGTCTGGACCAGGTCCCGTTTCCTGCGCGTCAACAGAACACGTCCCGTTTGCCGGCACGGACCCGTTTCACCATGCTGACGGCCATCTGCTGCGGAACCGGGTCCATGCTCGCCAGCACCTGCTCGACCAGCTGCTCGCCGACCGCCCGCGTCTCGTCCGATCCGTAGTCGATGAGGTACTCGACGAAGGTGGCCAGGGCGTTCGGGTCGCAGTGCTCCTTGATCTCGCCCGGCTTGGCGAGGTCCATGAAGTCGCGCCCGGTCCGCCCGAGCCGGTAGCAGGCCGTGCAGAAGGAGGGGATGTAGCCGAGCCCCGCCACGTCGCGGATGACCTCGTCGAGGGGGCGGTGGTCGCCGAGGCAGAACTGGCTGGCGTTTTCGCGCTCGCTGTCGGCATAGCCCCCGGGGTTGGTGCGGCTGCCGGCGGAGATCTGCGACACGCCCAGGGCGAAGGTCTCGCGGCGGATGTGGGCGGATTCACGGGTGGACATGATGATGCCGGTGTACGGCACCGCCAGCCGCAGGATGGCGACGATCTTCCGGAAATCGATGTCCGACACGGCGTGCGGGGGGTGCGTGGCCACGTCGGAGCCCGTGGCGGGTTCCAGGCGGGGCACGCTCAGCGTGTGCGGGCCGACGCCGTGCCGCGCCTCGAGGTGGCGGACGTGCTGCATCAGCGCCAGCAGCTCGTAGCGCCAGTCGAAGAGCCCGAACAGCACGCCGATCCCCACGTCGTCGATCCCGGCCTCCATGGCCCGGTCCATCGCCGTGACGCGCCAGTCGTAGTCCATCTTCTTGCCCGCGAGGTGGACGCTGGCGTAGGTGCCGCGGTGGTACGTTTCCTGGAACAGCTGGTACGTGCCGATTTTCGCGGCCTTCAACTCGCGGAACTGCTCGAGGGTGAGCGGCGCCACGTTCACGTTGATGCGGCGGATTTCTCCCTTGTCGTGGGTGACGCCGTAGACGGTGTCGATCGCCTTGAGGACGTACGAGAACCCCTCGCGCGGATAGGACTCGCCGGCCACGAGCAGCACGCGCTTGTGGCCCTGGTCGATGAGCATCCGCGTTTCCGTGGCGATCTCGTCCTGCGTGAGCGCGCGCCGCTCGAGTTCGGTGTTGCGCGCGCGGAAGGCGCAGTAGGTGCACTCGTTGCCGCACAGATTCGAGACGTAGAGCGGCGCGAACACCACGAGCCGCCGGCCGTAGATGGCCTGCTTGATGTGCTGGGCGGTGTCGAACAGCTCGTGCAGCAGGTCCGGGTCGCTGACGTTCATGAGCGCGGCGATGTCGTCCGACTCGAGGCCGTTCATCTCCCGGGCCTTCGCCAGCACCGCACGGACGCGCGCGGCGTCCGCGTGCCGGTGCCGCTCGATGGCGGCGGCGATGGCGGTGTCGTCGATGGGAACCGTGCCGGTGACCGGTAGCATGTGCAAGCGTCTCCTGTGGGGCGCGATCCGCTTCGATTATATCGTCTCGCGGTGGAGGCGGCCATCTGGGAGCGGCGTTGTGGTATAAGCGATCGACTGCGCCTGGCGGGGCTGGAGAGACGGCCCCTGATGGAGAACCCGCATCCATGACGTCCACGACACGCTTCAACGGCACGTTCCGCCTTGCGCTGGCGGCCGTGACCGGCGCCGCCATGATCTCCTCCGCCGCCGGCGCGCAGGACCGCCTCAAGACCATGCCCGGGTACGAGCAGTACCTGCGGATGAGCAAGGAGCTGCCGGCCGCCGTCAGGATGGGGACCCTCTCGGTTTCCTGGAAGGATGGCGGCAAGGCGTTCGAGTACACGAAGGACGGCAAGACCTGGCGTTTCGACATCGCCACGAAGGCCGCCACTGAACTGCCGTCCGCGGAGGCCGCGCCTGCCGCGCCCGGCATCCGCGCGGGATTCGCTGCCGGCGGGCCGGAGCGCGGGCGCCAGGTGGCCTCCGCCGAGTCGCCCGACAAGTCGTTGATCGCGGTCTACAGGAACCGGAACATCTACATTACCGACGCTGCCGGTGCGAACGACGTCGCGGTGACCACCGACGGCAGCGAGAAGGACCGGATCAAATACGGCACGGCCAGCTGGGTGTACGGCGAGGAACTGGCCCAGACGACGGCGATGTGGTGGTCGCCCGATGGCCGGAAGCTCGCCTACTACCGGTTCGACGAGAGCCAGGTGCCGGACTACTACCTGCAACTGGACCAGACCAAGCTCTTCAGCCGGATGGACATCGAGGCGTACCCGAAGTCCGGCAAGCCGAACCCGCTCGTGGACCTCTTCGTGTACGACGTCGCGGCGAAGACCAGCGCCAGGATCGATGTCCGCGGCGGCAGGCCCTTCGAGAACGACGTCGTCGGCCACTACGCCTACCGCGTGTCGTGGTCGCCCGACGGCAGGGAACTGCTGTTCACGCGCGCGAACCGCCGGCAGAACATCCTCGAGTTCACCGCGGCGAACCCTGAGACCGGCGTGTGCCGGACGATCGTCCGTGAGGAATGGCCCACCGGATGGGTCGAGACCAGCCCGACGCAGGTCTTCCTCAAGGACGGCCGCCGCTTCATCTGGGCGTCGGAGCGGACCGGCTGGCGCAACTACTACCTCTACGACCTCTCGGGCACGCTGGTCACGCCGCTCACGCGCTACACGACGTTCGAGGCGGGCAATCTCGTCAAGGTCGACGAGGACGCGAAGGTCGTCTTCCTGATGGCCCGCGACGGCGACAACTTTCTGAAGCAGCAACTGCACCGCGTCGGGCTCGACGGCAAGGGAGACGTGCGCCTCACCGACCCCGCCTTCAACAACAGCGTCGGCGGGTGCATGGCCGGGGCCGGCGGACGCGGCGGCGGGCCTCCTGGAGGCCCTGGCGGGCCTGGCGCCTGCGGGATTTCACCCGACAACAGGCACGCGGTCGTCGTCTACCAGACCCACGATGCGCCGCCTGCCACGCGGCTCATCGACGCCGGGTCGGGAAAGGTCGTGGCGGAGCTGGCGGCGAGCGACCTCACGAAGTACAACGAACTGGGCCTCAAGAAGGCCGAGATGTTCACCTACCTCGCGGCCGACGGGAAGACCCGGCTGCGCGGCATGATCAGTTTCCCGTCGGGTTTCGATCCGTCGAAGAAGTACCCGGCGCTGGCGTCGGTGTACGGCGGGCCCGCCTCGGCGGCGACCAGCGAGAACTTCGTGCGGCCGAGCCCGCTCGCCGAGTACGGGTTCCTCGTCCTGTCGCTCGACTCGCGCGCCGCGCCCGGCATGGGCAAGCGGACGCTGGACGCGATCTACGAGAAGCTGGGCCAGGTGGAGATGGACGACATGGCGGCCGGCGTCAGGTCGCTGTGGAACCGGCCGTACTTCGACCGCGATCGCGTGGGGATCTTCGGCACGTCGTACGGCGGCTACGCGTCGGCCATGTGCCTGCTGCGCCATCCCGACGCGTTCCGCGCGGCGTCGGCGTCCTCGGCCGTCACGGCGTGGGAGCACTACGACACCATCTACACCGAGCGCTACATGTGGATTCCGCAGGAGAACCAGGCGGGCTACGACGCCGCCAACGCGATGAAGTTCGCCGACAAGCTCGACGGCCGGCTCCTCGTCTACTACGGCACGGCCGACAACAACGTGCACCCGAACAACGCGATGCAGCTCATCCAGGCGCTGCAGCGGGCGGGCAAGAGCTTCGAGGTGCAGGTCGGCCCCGACGCGGGCCATTCAGGGGTCAATCAGCAGCGGATGATGGAGTTCTTCATCGAGAACCTCGTCATCGATCCGCCGAAGCGGGCCGGAGCGGGCGGGTAAGAGAGGCCGGGGACACCTTCCATGCCGCGAGAACACGCGACATGGAACGTGTCCCCGTTCACTGACTACAGCAGCCCGGCCTTCTTCATCTCCTTGCCCGCGCCTGCCGCCACTTCCTTCACGAACGCGTCAACCTTCGACGGGTTCGTCGTCTTGCTCTGGCCGGCCCAAATCAGCTTGTTCTGCTTCAGGGAGTAGACCAGCGTTTCGACGATGACGATCGTGTCGGTGCGGATATCGACACCTCCGCCATAGGCGCCGCCCCAGCCGTAGCCGTAGTACCCGCCCCAGTAGCCGCCGTACCTCGGTCCCATGTACATCGACGAGGTCGCGCTGACTTCCTTCTCCTGGGCCACGGGACGCATCACCACGACGGCGACCGCACCCGATTTCTCGATGGCGGCCTTGGCCTTCGCCTCGTCCTGGACCGCGTTGTCGCCGATGATGGAGTAGCTGGGAATGCCCTGCGCCCCGCGGGCGTTGAGAACCCCTACGAGCGC
>JALOKU010000221.1 GCA_025456345.1 Vicinamibacterales bacterium
CGCATGCAGCGCCTCCTCGTGGGCGTGCGACGCTCCGCCGAGGCCAGCCAGTCGCGGGTCGCGCGCTACGGAATGATCGGGCTGTTCGCCTTCGTGTTCCTGCCGTTCTGGATGACGGGGCCGGTGGTCGGTTCGGTCATCGGGTTCCTCATCGGACTGAAGGCGCGGCACAACCTGCCGATCGTGCTCTCCGCGACATATGCAGCGGTCGCAATCTGGGCCGTATTCTTCGAGCGCATGAACGAGTGGCTCGCGGCGTACGGGCGCTACGCAGCGTTCTGCCTCGTGCTGGTGGTCGCGGTCGCCGCGCTGGCATTGAGGGTCGTGTGGACCTGGAAGCAGAATCAAGGCCGCGGCCGGACGCCAGGCTCCAGCGCCACCGGGCCGCCGCGCACCGTGGAAGACTGATCCCGCGCGCGCGGTCCCGTGGCGGGCGACCTTGCGTCAGACTGCGGGGACCCGCGTTTCAGCATAACGCACTGGGTTGGCGTCAGGATCTGAATGATCAACGCTCCGACGGCTCGCGTTCCCCATTCGCGTATCACTTCACGTCCAACGGCCACGAGCCACGGCGGAAACCCGAGTGTCTAAGGGCAGCATTGGTGGACGAAATGCCGTCCCTCCTGGCTCATGAACGCCGGATCTGCTGCTCAAAGAGATGCTCGCAGAGCGGGGCCGGCACAAAACGCTGCATTGATGCCGTAGCCCTCGTAGCCTCCTCGATCGACGGACCAATTCGAGATCGAAGGACACTCGAATACGTCAACAGGGCAGGATTCCATCCTAGGGTCCGGCGCCTGCGAGAAAGTGAGGGTGATTGGCAGCTTCGCGGCATCCAGCTCACGGGCCGCTGCCCACCACGCGGAGGCGACGTCTCGTGGACGCCGCCTCGCCCGGGCCCGCCAACGGTCACCGCACGATCATGTAGATGCTGGGGTGACCTGACGGCGACGCGCCTCCCGCCACGACGTTGGTGGCCTCCGAGATGAACGTCACGAGCCACGCACCCCACGGATCGTGGCTGAGTCGCGGCGCAAAGCTGGCGCCGTTCAACTGCACGCCGCCGGTACCCACTGAATAGCGCGCGGTGGAACTCACGCAATAGTCCGGTGCGCCGAACGGGCAGGCGTGTCGGACGTAGACATCCTCGACGCCATTGGTGTCCTCGGGCACCACACCATTCGCGGCGGTGACGAACGGCAGGGTTTCCCCGTCCCACCTCAGGAAGTCGGGTCCCCACGACGCCCCGTCGATCTGCGCGCCCGTGCTGGTCACCGAGACACGCGTGGTCGACGGCACGCAGCCCGGCCACCAGCGGCAGGTATCGCGTTCGAACACGTCCGTGGCACCGTTTGTGTCGCCGGCCACGAGGTTGCTGGCAGCGGACGTGAACGCAACGAAACGCCCGTGCTCGTCGTAGCCGCCCCAGGCCGCCATCGGGTAGCTCACCTGCGGATCGAAGCTGGCGCCGTTCGCCTGTTCGCCCCCGATGCCGACCGAGATGCGTTCGGTCGACGGCGTGCAGGCGCTGGCCGCGCCGATGCAGGTATCGTGCAGGAACACGTCGGACACGCCATTGGTGTCGCCGGGCACCAGGTTGCTCGCCGTGGACGTGAACGCGACGTAACGCCCCGTGAACACCGGCTCGCCGCTCGCGCCGTTGGCGTCGCCGCTGCCGGCCGGCGCCGAGACACGCGTCGTGCTCGGGGTACAGCCAGATTCTGCGCCGACGCAAGTGTCACGCAGGAACACATCGGCCACGCCATTCGCGTCACCCGCCACCATGTTGGGATCCGCGCTCACGAACAGTACGTAGCGACCATCCTCGGCCACTGCAGGGTAGCCGGCGGGGAACGGAGACTGCGACCCATCCGCGCGGACCGAGGCCCGGACCATCGCCGGCGTGCACGCTGACTGACCGACCTGGACGAGACAAGTCTTGAAATACACATCGTCGACGCCATTGGTGTCGCCCGCGACCAGGTTGCTCGCCGACGACACGAACGCCACGTGCCGGCCGAAGAAGCTTACGGCCAGCGAGTTCTCGGGACTGGTTGCCGTCGAACCGCTATCGCCGTTCGGCTGGGACCCGTCGGCTGCCATCACGATGCGCCGCGTCGCCGGTGTGCACGACGCTGCCCCCGCGACGGAGTTGCAGGTGTCACGGATGAACAGGTCGTAGGCATCGTTCGAGTCGCCTGCGGCGAGATTCGAGGCCTTCGACGCAAAGATGACGTGGTTGCCATCCCAATCCATGCCGCCGTTGACGCTCGGGCCGTTCGGGGAAGAACCGTCCAGCCCGATGGTGATCCGGACCGGATATCCACTGGGCGGTGGCGCGGGAACAACGGTCACAGCGAACTGAAGCGCGTTGCTCGGCCCGACCGTCGGCGCGGGATTGCGCACGGTCACATTGACGGAACCCACCTGCGCGACATCGGCCGCAGAGATCGCCACGGAAAGTTGCGTGGCGCCCAGGAAAGTGGTCGCGCGATCTGCGCCCGCCCACTGAACCTGGGCACCCTGCACGAAGCCGGCACCGGTCACGGTCAGCGTGAATGCCTGGCTGCCGGCTTGGATGACAGACGGATTGAGTGCCGACAACACGGGTGCAGCGTTCTGGATCGTGAGCGGCAGGGATGCCGACGTGCCACTACCGGGCGCCGGATGCACGACCCGGACCTGGGCCGTTCCGGCCGTCGCCACGTCTGCCGCGGCGATGGTAGCCCTCAGGACGCTACCGCTGACAAACGTCGTTGGCCGTGCCACGCCGTTCCACTGCACGGTCGCGAACGGCAAGAAATCACTGCCGTTCACGCTGAGTTCGAACGCGGCGCTGCCCGCCACAATGCTGGCTGGGCTCAGCGACGTCACGACCGGCACAGGATTCCTCGCCGCAATCAGGAAGCTCACGGCGGGAGAGGTGCCACCGCCTGGCGCCGGGTTCACAACCGTGACCTGTGCGGTACCGGCACTGCCAAGATCCGCCGCCGGGATCGCGGCGGTCAACTGTGTGCTGCTGACGAACGTCGTGGCCCGTGCGGCACCGCTCCAGTTCACGGTGGATCCCACTTCGAACCCGGACCCTGTCACGGTCAGCGTGAACGCCGCGTCGCCGACCGTTGCCGAGGTGGGCGACAGGCCAGTCAGTACCGGCACGGGGTTCTTGCTCTTGTTGTTGTTGTCGTCGCCACAGGCGGCGATCACGGTGAACAGAAGAGCGAGAATGACGGTTAAGAACCGGGCGATTGGCCGCGAAAGCGGCTGCCCGACTGTCGTCCTGGACATACGAGCCTCCTTGGCGGGGCCCGCACGGGATTGGACGCCGGCAGAACCCGCGTTATGTTCGGACCCACGCTACTCCACCGACGAGCCCGCGCAATCCGCGAAAGATGAGATTGCATTGCCGTTACGCGCAGATCAGCAGGCAGTGACTGCGATCACTAATTCGGCCTGCAGCGTTCCAACGCCAATGCGCCAAACCCTCCACATCCGACTGGTCCAGAACATCGAGAGGGCAACCGAGGCGCTACAAACAGATACACGAAGTAACGCAGCCGACATCGGGCTGTTACGCCCGCGCGCCAGGATGCATGACAGGGTCAACTCACGAGACGAGCGGAGGGAGAGGCGATGAAAAGGCAGATCACGAAAATCAGTTTCGAGAAGAGCGTGCTGGCGAGCCTTGCCGTGG
>JALOKU010000222.1 GCA_025456345.1 Vicinamibacterales bacterium
ACCGGCAGCTACAGCCAGACGAACGGCCGCCAGACGGCCCAACGCCTGATGAACCTCTTCGGCGGCTCGCTGGGGCACTACAACAACTACTCGTGGGCGGCGATGGCGGCTGCGACCGAGACCGTGTACGGCACGAACGTCACCGGCAATCAGCGCCAGGACTGGGTGAACGCGAAGTACATCCTCATGTGGGGATGGAACCCCAGCGAGATGCGCGACGGCACCAACACGGAGTACTTCCTCCGGGCTGCGCGCGACAGCGGCGCCCGCATCGTGTGCATCGACCCGAGGATGACGCCGAGCGCGGTGGCTCTGGCCGACGAGTGGATCCCCGTCAGGCCAGGAACCGACGCCGCGATGATGTCGGCGATGGCCCATGTGATGGTCACGGAGGGACTGTTCGACGCCGCGTTCATGAAGACGCACTGCTTCGGCTTCGACGCCACCCAGATGCCAGCGGGCCTCGAACGCGAGGAAAGCTACAAGGACTACATCCTCGGCACGCGGGACGGGACGCCAAAGACGCCAGCCTGGGCCGAGCGCATCACCGGCGTGCCGCGCGACACGATCGCGCGCATTGCCCGCGAGTACGCCACGCGCAGGCCCGGCATGCTCTACCAGGGCTACGGCATGCAGCGGCGCGCGTACGGCGAACAGGTGGTACGGGCTGGCTGCGTGCTCGCCGCCCTCACGGGAAACGTGGGCGTCTCGGGCGGGTGGGCGAGCGGCATGGGTTTCCAGGCCCCCGATGGCGGGCCGCTCTGGAGCGTGTTTCCAACCGGGTCGAACCCCGTCAAGACCTCAATCCCGACGTTTCTGTGGACCGAGGCCGTGACCCGCGGCAAAGAGTTGGGCCCCGACCAGGGCGTGCGAGGGGCCGACCGCCTCGACGCCAGCATCAAGCTCATCTATGCCGTCGCCTCGAACGCGCTCATAAACCAGCACGCGAACATCAACAAGACGACGAAGATCCTGCAGGACGAGCGCCTGGTCGAGTTCATCGCGGTACAGGACAACTTCCTCACGCCCACGGCGCGCTTCGCGGACCTCGTCCTGCCGGCCTGCACGCAGTTCGAAACGTGGGGCGTCGCCGACGGATGGAAGTACGGCGACGAGGTGTTCATCTCGCCGAAGGTGGTTGAGCCGCCGGGCGACGCGAAGAGCGACTACCGCATCTCGGCCGACATCGCGGAGAAGCTCGGCATCGGGCCGGCCTACACGGAAGGCCGGACCGAGCGCGACTGGGTGGAGTGGTCGCTCACGCGCTACAGGGAGGCGCGCTACCCGGGCGCGCCGACGGTGGGGGAGTTCGAGTCCAGCAACGCTGGTGTCTACGCGGTCCCCGTCAAGGCGCCCGCGGTCGCGCTCGCGGACTTCCGCCGCGATCCCGTGAGTAACCCGCTTCGCACGCCATCAGGACGGATCGAGATCTTCTCGGCGGCGCTCCACGCCCTCGGCAAGCCGAAGGAGATCCCCGCGGTCCCGAAGTACCTCCAGGAATGGGAGAGCCCGTTCGGCCCCGAAGCGAAAGCGTTCCCGCTGCAGGCCGTCGGCCATCATTCGATGGCGCGCGCCCATTCGACACTGGAGGGCGTGGACTGGCTCGAAGAGGCCTTTCCGCAGCGGGTGTTCATCAACCCGGTGGACACCGCCGCCCGCGGCATCTCGAACGGCGATACCGTCAGGGTCTTCAACGAGCGCGGAGAGATTCGCCTCCGCTGCCGCGTGACCCGGCGGATCATGCCCGGCGTCGTGGCGATTCCGCAGGGTGCGTGGTGGACGCCCGGCGCGAACGGTGTCGATACGCGCGGCTCGGTCAACGTGCTCACGAGCGAGCGGTGGACGCCGATGGCGTTCGCCAACGCGCAGCACACCATCATGGTCGACGTCAGGAAGCTGTGAGGGCAGGGGAGTGGTGAGGCAATTCGGATTCTTCGTGAACTCGGACGCCTGCTCCGGATGCCGGACGTGCCAGGTGGCGTGCAAGGATCGGCACGACACCAGGGCCGGCGTGCAACTGCGGCGCGTCTACGAAGTGACCGCCGGCGGCTGGCAGCAGAAAGACGCCGCGTGGGTGCCGGCAGTGGCCGCGTACTACCTCTCCGTGTCGTGCTTTCACTGCCAGACGCCCGTCTGCGGCCAGCAATGCTCGACGGACGCCATCTGGAAGCGCCCCGACGGCATCGTGCTCATCGACGAGAGCAAGTGCACGAAGTGCCACAAGTGCGAGAACGACTGCCCGTACGGCGCGATCCGCTGGGACGCCGACGCTAACGCCGTGCGCAAGTGTGATTTCTGCGCGGAGGACCTCGACGCCGGCCAGCCTCCCGCCTGCGTGGCGGCGTGCCCCAGCCGCGCGCTCGACTATGGCGAATACGACGGCCTGAAACAGCGGTACGGCACCACCAGCCGCGTGTTCCCGCTGGCCGACCCTGTCGTCGCCGGTCCCGCGCTCGTCCTCAAGCCCCACCGCCACGCCGCGGCCGCCGCCGCCCGCGCCCCGGAAGTCGCCAACTGGGAAGAGGTCTGAGTAGCGGGCCGCCAGCCGGGTCATAATAGGCCCGGCCGACGGTCGTGTCCATCCTCAGCGAGGAGGAGTACGCGCGCTTCCTGAAGGGCGGGCTCCCGTACAGGATTTCGTTCCCCGCCATCCGCGGCGCGCAGAACATCCGCTTCGTCGTCTACGACTTCGGGTCCGACCTCATCGGCCGCGCCGACACCAACGTGCTCTGAGGCAAAAAATACGGGCGGCGGGGCGAGGTGCCCGGCCGCCCGTTGTGTGTCGGATGGAGCCCCGGGGCTTCAGCCCCGGGGCTCCATCACACCATTACCACGTGAACCGCAGCCCGAAGCTCGTGATGCGCCCGCCCGCGTCCTGCGATGCGTTCACGTCGCGTGCCGCCGATGTCACCTCCCAGTTGCTGGTGGAGCTTCCCGTGCTGTAACTGACGGGGATGAAGTTGATGTTGTCGAACACGTTGTAGAGGTCCATCCGGGCCTCGATGAAGCGGTTCCTGCCCATCCCGAACCGCTTGACGAAGCTGAAGTCGGATCTTCCGAACCACGGCCCCGAGATGATGAGGACCTCGGGCTGGCCGCAGTCGCCCGCCAGGTAGGCCGCGCAGTCCAGGTTGCTCCGCCGGGTCATGTACCGCCCGGTCGGAACGGCGCCTGAGTACCCGGTCAGCGACGTCGCCGACGTCTGGCTGAACGCGATGATTGACTGCT